>NZ_CP023692.1:2055000-2721250 GCF_008704935.1 Streptomyces vinaceus | reverse complement strand
ATGTTGGTCATCGGGTCCTGACATGCGGGATAATGGCCAAGAAGCAATGTGTTCGATGCCGGGTTCCAGGCGCCTGAATGGGGCCGTCGGCTGACGATGAGCTGGTTTCAGGAAGGGGAACGAGCATGGCGGCCATGAAGCCGCGGACGGGCGACGGCCCGCTCGAGGTCACCAAGGAGGGGCGGGGCATCGTCATGCGCGTACCGCTCGAGGGCGGCGGTCGGCTTGTCGTCGAGCTGACTCCGGACGAAGCGGACGCCCTGGGTGACGCCCTGAAGAAGGTCGTCGGCTAACTCCGTCGGCAGCACCGCAGTACCCGTATTCTCTGCGCCGCCCCGGCCGCCCACCAGCGGCCGGGGCGGCGTTGTGTCATGTCCGGGGCGGACCTGGTCCCCCGGCCGTACCCCTGCGCCCCGCGGAGCCCAGCCGTGACCTTCTCCCCGCCCGCGCCGCCGGCCTTCGCCGACTGCACCCCCCGCCAGAAGGCCGCCCGCCTCGTATCCGACGGGCTCGCCCCGGCGAACATGGTCGTCGCCCTGCTGCTGCTCATCGGAGGGCACAGCGGTGCGTCGTGGACGGGTCTCGGCTGGGGTCTGCTCGCCGCCCTGTTCTGCGGCGCGGCCCCGATCGCGATCATCGTCGTCGGGGTGCGGCGGGGGTCGCTGACCGACCCGCACATACGGGTGCGCGGGCAGCGGATCGTCCCGATGGCCCTGAGCCTGCTCTGCGTGCTCGCCGGGGTCGTTCTGCTGCGCGCCCTCGGCGCTCCGGCAGAGGTGTTCGCGCTCGTCGTCGCGATGCTCGTCGGCCTCGTGTCCTCGCTGCTGGTGACGGTCGTCTGGCAGATATCGATCCACATGGCGGTGGCCGCGGGCGCCGTGATGATCCTGCTGCTCGTCTTCGGGCCGCGGGTGCTTCCGGCGGTCCTGATCGCCGCCGCCGTCGCCTGGTCCCGGCTGGTCCTTCGGGCGCACACCCCGGCCCAGCTCCTCGCCGGCACGGCGCTGGGCGGTACCTCCGCCCTCACCTTCGTGCTGCTGAGCTGAGCGGGGTCGGTCGCCGGGGCCCGTCGGCTCAGCGCCGGACCGCGCACAGCAGGCCGTCGCCCACCGGGAGCAGGGCCGCCTCCAGGGCCGGGCTCTCGCGGACGCTGCGCAGCAGCTCCCGTACGCGCAGCACCTCGGTCTGCTGGGCCGACCCGTCGACGGTGCGGCCGTCGGAGAAGACCCCTTCGAAGCAGACCAGCCCGCCGGGGCGCAGCAGGCGCAACGATTCGGCGAGGTAGTCGAGGGACTCGGAGGGGTCCCCGTCGCAGAAGACGAGGTCGTACCCGCCGTCGGCGAGCCGGGGGAGTACGTCGAGTGCGCGGCCGGGGATGAAGCGGGCGCGGTTGCCCGCGAAGCCGGCGGCGCGGAAGGCCTGGCGGGCGAAGGCCTGCCGGTCGGCCTCGGGGTCCACGGTGGTCAGCACCCCGTCGGGGCGCATGCCGTGCAGGAGGTGGATGCCGGAGACGCCGGTGCCGGTGCCGATCTCGGCCACCGCCTTGGCGTCCGCGGTGGCGGCGAGCAGGCGCAGCGCGGCCCCGGTGCCCGGGGAGACGGACCGAAGGCCCGCTTCCCTGGCCCGGTCGCGGGCCCACCGCAGAGCGTCGTCCTCGGCGACAAACGCGTCGGCGAACGCCCAGCTCGTCTGCCGGTTGCCGGTAATGACCCTCTCCTGTCCCCATAGTTGGCGCAACGGTGACTGTATCCGTTGACGTCGGGAACCCGCAGATGGGACCGGGCGTTGGAGAAAACGGCGGCGGACTGAACCAGCGCGGCGAAAAGGGGCGTATGGGCGGGCCGCGGCCGGGATAGATGGGGCGGCAGTGGGCAGATCGACGGCCCGGCCCGTCGCGGACCCGTGCAAAGTTACTGCAAAAACGCTTATCCGGAGCTGACGGGAGGGGTGGCTATGGTAGGGACTCCACTGGACACCACCAGAGCCGATAGGGGAGGTGCGGCTGCGCCTGTGGATCGTGGAGGGGTGTTCAGACGCCTCTTCTGGTCGGCTGGTGAGCCGAAATCCGTGACCGACATTGCTGACCGCTTCCACACCGCTGCCACCGCAACCACCGCGACCTTTGCCGCCGATGCGGGCACCCAGGCGTGGACCCCTCCTTCATGGGAGGAGATCGTCAGCACGCACAGTGCGCGGGTCTACCGCCTCGCCTACCGTCTGACGGGCAACCAGCACGACGCCGAGGACCTCACGCAGGAGGTCTTCGTCCGCGTCTTCCGTTCGCTGTCCACCTACACGCCGGGCACGTTCGAGGGCTGGCTGCACCGGATCACCACCAACCTCTTCCTCGACATGGTCCGCCGCAAGCAGCGGATCCGCTTCGACGCGCTCGCCGACGACGCCGCCGAGCGGCTGCCGAGCCGCGAGCCGTCCCCGCAGCAGGTCCTGCACGACACCCACTTCGACGCGGACGTGCAGCAGGCGCTGGACACCCTCGCGCCCGAGTTCCGCGCCGCCGTGGTGCTGTGTGACATCGAGGGCCTGTCGTACGAGGAGATCGCCGCGACGCTGGGCGTGAAGCTCGGCACCGTGCGCAGCCGTATCCACCGGGGCCGCTCGCACCTGCGCAAGGCGCTCAAGCACCGGTCCCCCGAGGCCCGGGCCGAGCAGCGGGCGCTGGCGGGAGCGGCGGTGGGCGCTCCGGGCGCCGGGGGAGAGGGCGGAACCGAGTGAGCGGAGTCAGTCCCTCTCCTGCCGAACAGCACCTGGGTGACCGGCTGGCCGCACTGGTCGACGGGGAACTGAGCCATGACGCGCGCGAGCGGGTCCTGGCGCATCTGGCCACGTGTGCCAAGTGCAAGGCCGAGGCCGATGCGCAGCGCCGCCTGAAGAGCCTTTTCGTCGAGAGCGCGCCGCCGCCGCTGTCGGCCGGGCTGCTGGCCCGGTTGCAGGGGCTGCCGGGCGGCGGTCCCGACGGGCCGTCGGGTCCGTCCTCCCGTCCGCCGGCTCCGCCGGGCGCGGAGCTCTTCGGGTACGTGGCCCCGGCCGCGCCGCAGCAGGGCTTCCGCATCCACGAGGTGGGCCGGCCGCGGCGCCGTTTCGCGTTCGTGGCGGCCGGGGCGGTCTCGCTGGCCGCGATCGCGCTGGGCGGCTCGCTGCCGGTCGACTCGCTGGATCCGGCCGTACGGGGCGAGGCCCCGGCATCGCGTCCCGGCCCGGCGGTGTCGGTGACGGACGCGGTGGTCCGCGACCGCGAGCGCGCTCCCGGTCCCGGCTTCGTGGCGGGGCCCCGTCCCACGGCTCCGCTCCCTCCGGTCCACCCCTCGATCTCGCCCCGCCCGGTCTCGCTGACCCGCTGAGGACGGGTACCGGGGGCGGAGCCCCCGGTCGGCGCGGGACCTGGTTGAATCTGCGGCAGATGCGCCGCCCGGCGGTGCTACAGGTACTTCCCCCTGTCTCCGCCGGGGGACCCCCAGGGAGCGCGCCCATGGCCGACCAGCCGCAGTCCGACACGGCCCCGAAGTGGTGGAGCCGCCCCGCCGCACCCCAAGCGGAGGCGGGCTCCGCCGCGGCGGAGCGGCCCGCGCAGCCGGACTCCGTACCGGCGGCCGATACGGAGCCCCTGCCCGCCGAAGCCGTACCCGCGCCCCGGTACGACCCCTGGGGCGAGCAGCCACTCCAGGTCGCGGACCGGGGCAAAGCGGCCGGCGGCGGGCCCGTCGTACGGGTGCGGCACGCCCTCGCCCTCGGGCTCGGCATCGCCCTGCTCGCGGGAGGCGTCGGCGGGTGGCTCGGCGTGCTCGCGGAGCGCCGGAGCAGCACGCGCCTCGAACTCCCCCAGGCCGCCGTCGAGAGCAAGAACCGCGCCCCCGAGAGCGTGGCCGGCATCGCCGCCACCGCCCTGCCCGGCGTCGTCACCCTCCACGTACGCGGCAGCGCCGGCAGTGGTACCGGAACCGGGTTCGTCCTCGACGGGCAGGGCCACATCCTCACCAACAACCACGTCGTCTCCGACGCCAAGGACATAACGGTCACCTTCAGCACCGGCGAGAGCGTCACCGCCCAGCTGGTCGGGCGCGACAGCGGCTACGACCTGGCCGTGGTCAAGGTCGACGGCGTACGGGGCCTGCAGCCGCTCTCCCTCGGCAACTCCGAGAACGTGAAGGTCGGCGACCCGGTCGTGGCCATCGGCGCGCCCTTCGACCTCTCCAACACCGTCACCGCCGGCATCATCAGCGCCACCGGCCGCCCCATCACCGCCGGCGGGGACAAGGGCGACGGCAGCGACATCAGCTACGTCGACGCCCTCCAGACCGACGCCCCGATCAACCCGGGGAACTCCGGCGGCCCGCTCCTGGACGCCAAGGCCCGCGTGATCGGCATCAACAGCGCCATCCGGGGAGCCGACGCAAGCGGCGATGGCGCAGAACGCGCCAAGCAGAGCGGCAGCATCGGGCTCGGCTTCGCCATCCCGGTCAACCAGGGCAAGCGCGTCGCCGAGGAGCTGATCCGCACCGGCCGGGCCACCCACCCCGTCATCGGCGTCACCCTCGACATGGAGTACACCGGGGACGGGGCCCGCGTCGGGACCAAGGGCGAGGGCGGCAAGCCCGCCGTCACCCCGGACGGCCCCGGTGCCCGGGCCGGGATCCAGGGCGGCGACGTGATCACCAAGGTGGACGGCGTGCGGGTGCACGGCGGCGACGAGCTCGTCATCAAGATCCGCGCCCACCGCCCGGGAGACCCCCTCGCCCTGACCGTCCTGCGCGACGGCCGGGAGCGCACCCTGGACCTGGTCCTCGGTTCGGCGAACGGATCATGACCAGATGGAGAATCCCGGGCCGATGCCGCACCGATGTATGGGCCCGCCGACAAGGCCGGGTACCGTGTGTCGTGGCCCGAAGTGAAAAGAGCCGAGGAGCGGCAAGGTGTTCAACGACATAGGCGCACTCGAGCTGGTCACCATCGTGGTGCTCGCCATCCTCATCTTCGGTCCGGACAAGCTGCCCAAGGTGATCCAGGACGTCTCCGGGGTCATCCGGAAGATCCGCGCGTTCTCCGACAGCGCGAAGCAGGACATCCGCTCCGAACTCGGTCCCGAGTTCAAGGACTTCGAGTTCGAGGACCTGAATCCGAAGACGTTCCTGCGCAAGCAGCTGAGCGAGAACGAGGACCTGAAGGAGATCCGCAGCACCTTCGATCTCCGCAAGGAGCTGAACGACGTCACCGACGCCGTGAACAGCCGCGAGGGCGACTCCGCCCCGGCCGCCTCCGCCGCGCCCCCGGCCACCGGCCCGGACCTGCTGAAGAAGGCCGCCGCCCCGGCCGCCGAGCAGCGCACCCCGTACGACGCCGACGCCACCTGAGACACCCCTCGTTTCGAGCCTTCCGGGCGATTCGGGGTCCGGTGGCTATCCTCCATGAGTCCGGACCCAGGACGCCCCAGGGTGGGGGTCCCCCCGACGACACGTGGGGGTGGGCGCGTTCCGGACCCCACGGAACGAGAGGCCGCATCGATGGAGACGACGAGCAGTAGCCGGGTAGGGGTACAGCCCGCCGAGGCGCCCGCTCCCGCTGCCGCACCAGCTGCACCAGCCGCGCAGCCGCAACCCGGGCCGGCCGAGACCGCCGCCGCGTCCCCGCAGGCGGCGCCCGCGCAGCCCGAGCCCCAGCAGCCCGAGGAGGGCGCCGTGCCCGTCCCGGCGGCCCGCCGGGCGGTGGAGGCGTACCTGCGGGCCGAATTCCCCTGGTACGGGCTGGACGGGGCCTACACCGGCCCGCGCTGGCTCATGCAGGTGGGCACCGGGGCCGACGGCACCGTCGAGCACGGTTCCACCGGCCACGGCGACGAGCCCTCCGCGCGCGGGGAGCTCGCCACCGGCGAGAAGGAGCGCTTCGCGGTGGTCGTCACCGTCGCGAGCAACCCGCTGCGCCGCAGCAGCGACGGCACCGGCGTCCTGGAGGCCACCTCGGTCTCCTCGGCGGCCTGGCTGGCCGGCTCGGGGCTGCTGGCCTACAGCTGGCCGGGCCAGATGGACCACACCCTGCGCGACGACTGGCTCGACCAGCAGACCGAGGCCGCCTGGGAACTCGCAGACGACCTCGCGGGCCCGGACTGGTCGACGCTCTCGCTCCCGGTCGACGGGGAGCCGACGCCGTTCCACTACCGCGAGTCGGAGTTCGGCTGGGTCCTGGCGGGGTCGACGAAGGGCGGCGTGCACGTGGGCGCGTACGGGCGCGGGATGAGCGCGTACGGGCTCGGCTTCTCGGTGATCGCCGATCTGGCCGCGTACGCGTAGTCCGGATACGGGAAAGGGCACCGCCGGCCGGCGGTGCCCTCCTCGTTCCCGGCGTTTGTTCCCGGCGCCGTTCGCGGCGCTCAGAACTTGTTGCGCGGGGTGATGCCCAGCGACATGCCGGCCAGGCCGCGCGCGCGGCCGCCCAGCTTGCCCGCGATGGCGCGCAGCGCCGCACCGGCCGGGGAGTCGGGGTCCGAGAGGACGACCGGCTTGCCCTCGTCGCCGCCCTCGCGCAGCCGTACGTCGATCGGGATCGAGCCGAGCACCGGCACCGTCGCGCCGACCGTCTTCGTCAGGCCGTCGGCGACCTTCTGGCCGCCGCCCGAGCCGAACACGTCCACCATCTCGTCGCAGTGCGGGCACGGCAGCCCGGACATGTTCTCGACGACGCCGACGATCTTCTGGTGCGTCTGCACCGCGATCGAGCCGGCCCGCTCCGCGACCTCGGCCGCCGCCTGCTGGGGCGTGGTCACGACGAGGATCTCCGCGTTCGGCACCAGCTGGGCCACCGAGATCGCGATGTCGCCCGTACCCGGCGGCAGGTCCAGCAGCAGGACGTCCAGGTCGCCCCAGAACACGTCCGCCAGGAACTGCTGGAGCGCCCGGTGGAGCATCGGTCCGCGCCACACCACCGGCGCGTTGCCCGGGGTGAACATGCCGATGGAGATGACCTTCACGCCGTTGGCCGAGGGCGGCATGATCATGTTCTCGACCTGGGTCGGGCGGCCCTCCACGCCCAGCATGCGCGGCACGCTGTGGCCGTAGATGTCCGCGTCGACGACGCCGACCTTCAGTCCGTCCGCGGCCATCGCCGCGGCCAGGTTCACCGTCACCGACGACTTGCCGACGCCGCCCTTGCCGGAGGCCACCGCGTAGACGCGGGTCAGCGAGCCCGGCTTGGCGAAGGGGACCTCGCGCTCGGCGGTGCCGCCGCGCAGCGTGGCCGCCAGGTCCTTGCGCTGCTCGTCGCTCATCACGTCCAGCGTGACCGCGACCGAGGTGACGCCCGCGACCCGCTCGACGGCCTCGGTGACGTTCTTGGTGATCGTCTCGCGCATGGGGCAGCCCGACACCGTCAGGTAGACCGTGACCGCGACCTCGCCGCCCTCGCCGATCTCCACCGATTTGACCATGCCGAGCTCGGTGATCGGCCGGTGGATCTCGGGGTCGTTCACCGTCGCCAGCGCGTCGAGGATCGCGTCCTGCTCAGGCACGGCGGCGGAGCTTGTGTCGGTAGCCATGCCCCGATGGTACGGCTCGGTAGCCTGCCTCCGGAAAGGCCGCTAGCGGTCGCCTTCGTCACTCTCCGCCGGGAACAGCCGGCGCTCGTCCATCTCCTTGATCAGGTCCTGGAACTCCGACCTGATCCAGTCGCGGGTCGCGACCTCGCCCAGGCCCATCCGCAGCGCCGCGATCTCCCGGGTCAGGTACTCGGTGTCGGCGATGGAGCGCTCGTTCTGCTTGCGGTCCTGCTCCAGGTTGACCCGGTCGCGGTCGTCCTGCCGGTTCTGCGCGAGCAGGATCAGCGGGGCCGCGTACGAGGCCTGCAGCGACAGCATCAGCGTCAGGAAGATGAACGGGTACTCGTCGAACCGCAGGTGCGTGGGCGCGAAGATGTTCCACAGCACCCAGACGATGATGACCAGCGTCATGTAGACGATGAACCGGCCCGTGCCGAGGAAGCGCGCCACCCGCTCCGACAGCCGCCCGAACGCCTCCGGGTCGTACACCGGGAGCACCCGCCGCCGGTCCGACCGGGGCTGGTCCAGGCGCACCCGCGGCGAGCGGCTCAGCGCGGTCGACCCGGTCGAGGCGGAGGCCGCCTTGGACCGCATCCGCTCGGCGGCCTCTTCCTCCCGGCCGGTCAGCCCCTGCTCGCGCGCGAACTCGCGGGCGTGCTCGCGCGCCAGCTCCCGCCGCACGCGGATCTGCTCGCGGCGCCGGTCGCGCGCCGGCTCGCCGCCGCCCCGCCGCTCACCGGACATCGGAGACCTCCTCGGCGTGGAAGTCCGTCTCCCGCCAGTCGTCGGGCAGCAGGTGGTCCAGCACGTCGTCCACGGTCACCGCGCCCAGCAGCGAGCCGCTCTCGTCGACCACCGGCACCGCGACCATGTTGTACGCGGCGAGATGGGTCGTCACCTGCGGCAGCGAGGCGTCCGGGCGCAGCGGCGGCAGGTCCGTGTCCACGATCGAGCTCACCAGCGTGAACGGGGGGTCCCGCAGCAGCCGCTGGAAGTGCACCGTCCCCAGGTACTTGCCCGTGGGCGTCTCGTCCGGCGGCCGGCACACGTACACCTGGGCCGCCAGCGCCGGCGACAGGTCCGCCTGCCGTACGCGGGCCAGCGCGTCGGCCACCGTCGCGTCGGGCCGCAGCACGATCGGCTCCGTCGTCATCAGACCGCCCGCGGTGTTCTCCTCGTACGACAGGAGGCGGCGCACGTCGGCCGCGTCGTCCGGCTGCATCAGCGTCAGCAGCCGCTCCTTGTCGTCCTCCGGGAGCTCCGAGAGCAGGTCGGCCGCGTCGTCGGGGTCCATCGCCTCCAGGACGTCGGCGGCGCGCTCCTCCTTCAGCTTGCCCAGGATCTCCACCTGCTCGTCCTCGGGCAGCTCCTCCATGACGTCCGCGAGCCGGTCGTCGTCGAGGGCGTTGGCCACCTCGGCGCGCCGCTTCGGCGTCAGGTGGTGCAGTACGTTCGCCACGTCGGCCGGGCGCATCTGCTCGAAGGTGGCCACCAGGTTCTCGGCGCCCTGGCCCTCCTCCTCCAGCGAGAAGCCGGTCACCCCCGACCACTCCACGGTCAGGGTCTCCCCGCGGCGGCGCAGCGCGCCGCTCTTGCCCTTGCGCACGAAGATCCGGTCGATCTCCCAGTCGCGGCGGGCCGGCAGCTGCTGGATGGCCACGTCGAGGACGGTGACCTCCTCGCCGGTGGCCGCAAGCGTCACCCGGCGGTCCAGCAGTTCGCCCAGGACCAGGCGTTCGGTGGGCCGCTGCTCGAAGCGCCGCATGTTGACGACACCGGTGGTGATGACCTGTCCGGACTCCACGCCCGTCACCCGGGTCATCGGAAGGAAGATCCGGCGCCGGCTGACCACCTCGACGACCAGGCCCAGCAGCCGCGGCGGGCGCCCGCCGACGCGCAGCATCGCGACGAGGTCGCGGACGCGGCCGACCTGGTCGCCGTTGGGGTCGAAGACGGGCACACCCGACAGATGCGAGACGAAGATCCGCGGGGCGCCACCAGCCATGCGAGCGCCTCCTAGAGCGTCGATCCTCAGTCCTGCCGCCCCTCAGGCTAGCCCGTGCCGCGGGAGAGCGTCCTGGTGGGGCGGTCCGCCCGTGGGTACGGGCGACCACCCGCCCGGCACCGGAGCTACGGGCGGGTACGCTGCCTGCTGCTCGCACACGCACCACGCAACCGCACGACGAGAGGCACCTGCCCGTGACCGCCTACCTCCCCGCCGCTCGGCTGCGCCGGGCGGCCTTCGCCGGCGTCCTGTTCGCCGGCCTCGCCGTCACCGGTACGGGCTGCGGCGCGGATCAGGACGAGGGCACCAACGGGGTCGGCAAGCTCTCCGCCGACCAGATCGAGGACAAGGCGAAGGCCGCGGCCGGCGCCGCCGCCTCGGTGCACCTGTCCGGCACGCTCGTGAGCGGCGGCAAGTCCTTCGCGCTCGACATGCGGCTGGGCAAGGACGGCGGCTCCGGCGAGGTGAAGTCTCAGGAGGACACCTTCCAGGTGCTGCGCGTGGGGGAGCAGCTCTACCTCAAGGCCAGCGCCGCCTTCTGGGGGAAGTCCGACTCGGCGGGCAAGCTGGGCGACAAGTACGTGAAGGTGCCCGAGAGCGACCCCACGTACAAGCAGTTCCGCGGCTTCACCGACATGCACGTGCTGCTCGACGGGCTGCTCGGACTCGACGGCAAGCTGGCCAAGGAGGACGACTACACCAAGGTCGGCCACACCCGGGCGGTGCTCGTGACGGCCGACAAGGGCAAGGGCGGCAAGCTGTCGGTCTCCCTGGAGGGGACCCCGTACCCGCTGCGCCTGGAGCGGGCCGGCGGGGCCGGGCAGGTCGTGCTCGCGGAGTGGGGCAAGACGTTTCCGCTGGAGGCGCCCGCGCAGGACCAGACCGTCGACTACGGCACCCAGATGCCGACGACCAAGGACCAGAGCGGCGGCCCGGGCCCGTCACCGGCCCCGAGCAAGGGATCGGGGCAGGGCTCGAACCCGACGAAGTAGCGGGGGGGGGGGGGGGCCTAGCGGGCCGCCTTCTTCCGCTTGAGCAGCAGCTTCGGCAGGGCGGCCGGGATCGGCCGGCGGGTCACCGCCGGCGAGCCCAGCGGGGTCGCGGCCAGCGATCCGCCGGGCAGGTCGGTGCTCGCCGCCACCGGCTCCAGGCGCAGCAGCCGGCACTCGCGCGCCCACCGCTCGGTCATCTCCTCCGCGTCGGGCGCGTTCAGCCGCTTGCCCTTCAGCTCGGCCACCGCGGCCTGCCACTCCTCACCGCGGGGCGCGAGCTCCCGTACGGCCGCGGTCCAGGCGACCAGCCGGCCGCCCTTGTCCTTGCTGCGTACGGTGACCTCGGCGGTGGCGCCGTCCGCGAGCCCCGGGAACGGCTGCTCCCCGGGCCCGTCGCCCAGCACGTGGGCCGCGCCGTCCACCCAGGCGTGCCACAGGGCCCGGTCGGCCCCGGAGCCGCGGACCCAGATGAGGCCGGACTTCTTGGTGGCCTCCTCGACGAGGGCCAGGTCGAGCGTGCTGAGAGTCATGCGCAACAGAGTAGGGGGTGGCCCCGCGCCGACCGGAGCGGGCCGGAGGCGGCCGGCTAGAGCCAGCCGTGGCGGCGCAGCGCGCGGTGGATGGTGAAGCAGGATCCGGCGATCGCGGCCATCACCATGGGGTAGCCGTAGCGCCAGTGCAGCTCCGGCATGTGCTCGAAGTTCATCCCGTAGACCCCGCAGATCATCGTCGGGACGGCGATGATCGCCGCCCACGAGGTGATCTTGCGCATGTCCTCGTTCTGGGCGACCGTCGCCTGCGCGAGGTTGGCCTGGAGGATCGAGTTCAGCAGCTCGTCGAAGCCGATGACCTGCTCGTGCACCCGCGCCAGGTGGTCGGCCACGTCGCGGAAGTACTTCTGGATGTCCGGGTCCACCAGCCGCATCGGACGCTCGCTCAGCAGCTCCATCGGCCGCAGCAGCGGCGAGACGGCCCGCTTGAACTCCAGCACCTCGCGCTTGAGCTGGTAGATGCGGCCCGCGTCGCCGCCGCGCGCGGAGCCCTTGGCGGGCGCGGCGAACACGGCGCTCTCCACCTCGTCGATGTCGTCCTGGACGGCCGCCGCGACCGCGATGTACCCGTCGACCACGTGGTCGGCGATGGAGTGCAGGACGGCCGAGGGGCCCTTGGCCAGCAGCTCGGGGTCGTCCTGGAGGCGGTGGCGCAGGGACCGCAGGGAGCCCTGGCCGCCGTGCCGGACCGTGATGACGAAGTCCGGGCCGGTGAAGCACATCACCTCGCCGGTCTCCACCACCTCGCTGGTGGCGGTCAGTTCGGCGTGCTCCACGTAGTGGATGGTCTTGAAGACCGTGAAGAGGGTGTCGTCGTAGCGCTCCAGCTTCGGCCGCTGGTGGGCGTGTACCGCGTCCTCCACGGCGAGCGGGTGCAGGCCGAACGTGGCGGCGATCCCCGCGAACTCGGCCTCGGTCGGCTCGTGCAGGCCGATCCAGGCGAACCCGCCGCTCTCGCGTACCCGGGCCATCGCCTCACGGGGGGTCAGACACGCGGATCCCAGGGCGCGTCGGCCGTCGCGGTACACGGCGCAGTCGACGACCGCGCTGCTCGCGGAGGGGTCGCGGGTGGCGTCGTAGCCGGGCTGGGACGGGGTGGACCTGCGCAGGGCCGGACGTACGGCGGCACGCAGGTAGGGCAGCATCGACATGGCAGGCTCCTTCGCACGCACGGCTGCGGACCGTACGGGTGGGAGGTCCCTTCCGGAGGGCGACGGCCGGGCGGGCGGGCCCGGGGCGGACGGAAGGAACAGGACGGGAGGACAAAGTTCCGCCGTCGCTCTTCTACTGATCAGATGATCAAACGGGCGGGAACGTGCCCGTGGTGCCCGTGCGGGGAGTGGAAGAGCGATTGGTACTGCACGATCGACTTCGATCCATTGCAGCCCCACCTCCTCCGGCCGGTCCTCCGTGGAGGACGTCCTGTCGTCGGCTGCCCCGAAACAGCTCTTCACGAGTGTGGCCCCGACCAGCGGTCAACATTATCAGCCGACGGGTGGTCAAGACCCGCCCTTTACCCGCCTCATACGAGTTCTATGCTCGGTTCATGGCACAAATTCTGGCTCTCGTCGAAGCCCGGTTGCGCAGCGCGCTCGGCGAACCCGACGCCCGCGCCGCCGTCACCTTCCTCGGCACCGACCGCATCGAGGTCCTCCGCTTCTCCGAGGGCGACCTCGTGCGGTACGCGACCCTCGGCATGTCCGAGCATCCGATGACCGACCCGACCGCCGTCGTCGCCGACCCGCTGCGCGGTCCGCGCGCCGAGCTCGTGCTGACCGTACGGGCGGGACTCGCGCCCACCGACAAGCTGCTGCGGCCGCTCGCGGTGCTGGGCGCCGCGCCGCAGGTGGAGGGGCTGGTGGTGGCCCCCGGTGCCTCGCTCGACGTGGGCGAGCCGCTGTGGGAGGGGGCGCCGTTCACCTCCGTGCTCGTCGCGGAACCGGGCGGGCTGGTGGAGGACCTCGAACTCGACGAGCCCATGGACCCGGTGCACTTCCTCCCGCTGCTGCCGATGACCTCGAACGAGGCCGCCTGGAAGCGGGTGCACGGCGCGGCCGCCCTCCAGGAACGCTGGCTGTCGCACGGCACGGATCTGCGGGATCCTCTTCGCAGCGCAGTGCCGCTGGACTGATACCTCCCGGCCGGGGCATCCGGACGGGTGATCGTGTCTTGACGGGGCGCCGGGCGGGGAGGAGCGTGGCTTCTTATGAGGGGCGAACCTACGTGCCCGAAGTGCGGTGGCCGGGTCAGGGCGCCCGGGCTCTTCGCCGATTCCTGGCAGTGTGTGGTGCACGGCACGGTGCACCCCCTGCAGCCCGTCATCCCGCCCAGCGTCGAAGGCCTGGGCGTGGTGGTGAACCGGGCGGAGGTGCCGGTGTGGATGCCGTGGCCGCTGCCCGTGGGGTGGCTGTTCACCGGGGTGGCGTCGGCCGGTGACGACCGCAGCGGGGGCAGGGCGACGGCGGTGGCCTGCTCGGGCCCCGGACCGCTCGGCGGGATCGGCGAGCTGCTGCTGGTCGCTGAGGAGTTGGGGGTCGGCCTCGGCGCGCGGTACGCGGGGATCGACGGACCCGACCCCGGCCCGTACATCGACGTCTCGGCGCCCCCGCACGCCAAGGTCGTGGCGGCGGGACGCCCGACGCCGCTGTGGCACGTGAACGGGGCCCCGGACGACCGGGCCGTGTTCGCCGGCGAGGCGCGCGGACTGTGGCTGTGGGCCGTCGTCTGGCCGGAGCAGTCCGGCCTGCTGATGTACGACGAACTGGTGCTGACGGACCTGCGGGACGCGGGGTCCGAGGTCGAACTCCTGCCGTGCGGCGCGCTGAGCCCGCGCGTCCTCGGCCCGTAGCGGGCCCCCCGTCCGACCACCCCCGCGGGCCGCGCCCGGACCGGGGCAGCCGGGCGGGCGGCGGCCGGCGTGGGCACCCGCCCCGCGGCCGGGCGGTATCCTGGGGTGTCCCCCCGTACCCGCGAGACCCCTGGAGATCCGGCCGTGCGCATCGATCTGCACGCCCACTCCACGGCCTCCGACGGGACCGACACCCCGGCAGAGCTGGTCCTGGGCGCGGCCGCCGCCGGGCTCGACGTGGTCGCGCTGACCGACCACGACACCGTCGGGGGATACGCCGAAGCCCTCGCCGCGCTTCCGGACGGGCTCACCCTCGTCACCGGCATGGAGCTGTCCTGCCGCCTCGACGGCATCGGGATGCACATGCTCGCGTACCTCTTCGACCCCGAAGAGCCCGAGCTCGCCCGCGAGCGGGAGCTCGTCCGCGACGACCGCACCCCTCGCGCCCAGGCCATGATCGGCAAGCTGCGGGAGCTCGGCGTCGACGTCACCTGGGAGCAGGTCTCCCGGATCGCCGGCAACGGCTCGGTCGGGCGGCCGCACATCGCGACCGCGCTCGTCGAGCTGGGCGTCGTCCCCACCGTGTCCGACGCGTTCACGCCGGAGTGGATAGCCGACGGCGGCCGCGCCCACGCGCAGAAGCACGAGCTCGACCCCTTCGACGCCATCCGCCTGGTCAAGGCGGCCGGCGGGGTCACCGTCTTCGCCCACCCCGCCGCCGTCAAGCGCGGCCGGTGCGTTCCCGAGTCCGTGGTGGCCGAGCTCGCCTCCGCCGGTCTGGACGGGATCGAGGTGGACCACATGGACCACGACACCGACACCCGCGGGCGGCTGCGCGCCCTGGCCGGCGACCTCGGACTCCTGACGACCGGGTCCAGCGACTACCACGGCAGCCGCAAGACGTGCCGCCTCGGGGAGTACACGACCGACCCCGAGATCTACGGCGAGATCACGCGCCGTGCGACGGGGGCCTTCCCCGTTCCCGGCGCCGGCGGAGCGACCGGCGCGTAACGCGCCGCGCGGCGCGCACGCGCGCCGTCCCGCCCCTTCTTCCTCTCTTCGAAACACCCCTCTCTCCTGCAAGGCATCACTGTGTTCGACTTCGCCGTCTTCGGATCCCTATTTCTCACGCTTTTTGTGATTATGGATCCCCCGGGCATCACACCGATCTTCCTCGCCCTGACCTCGGGCCGTCCCGCCAAGGTGCAGCGCCGCATGGCCTGGCAGGCCGTCTGCGTGGCCTTCGGCGTCATCGCCGTCTTCGGCATCTGCGGCCAGCAGATCCTGGACTACCTGCACGTCTCCGTTCCCGCGCTGATGATCGCGGGCGGTCTGCTGCTCCTGCTCATCGCGCTCGACCTGCTCACCGGCAAGAACGACGAGCCCAAGCAGACCAAGGACGTGAACGTCGCCCTCGTGCCGCTCGGCATGCCGCTGCTCGCCGGCCCCGGTGCGATCGTCTCCGTCATCCTCGCCGTGCAGAAGGCGGACGGGATCACCGGGCAGGTCTCGGTCTGGCTCGCGATCCTGGCCATGCACCTCGTGCTGTGGACGGCCATGCGCTACTCGCTGGTGATCATCCGGATCATCAAGGACGGCGGCGTCGTCCTCGTGACGCGCCTCGCCGGCATGATGCTCTCCGCGATCGCCGTCCAGCAGATCATCAACGGCGTGCTCCAGGTCATCCACACGGCCTGACCGCCGTCCGGGCCGCCCCCGCCCACCCACGCGAAAGCCCCCGCACCGGATCGGTGCGGGGGCTTTCGACGTGTGCTGTGCGGAGGTGTCAGGAGGACGCACTCTCGGCCGGTCGGATCAGAATGCGCTGGCCTACGGAGGCCGCCTGCTGCACGATCCGGTTGACGGAGGCCGCGTCCACGACGGTGCTGTCCACGGCGGATCCGTCGACATCGTCCAGGCGCAGAATCTCGAAGCGCATGTGCTTCTCCCTTCGTCAGTGTTCTCCTTGCACTGTTCCAACGAAGTGCAAGAGGCAAACATTCCCTACGCTAAGGAAATTTTTTCACTCGCTAACTAACCCTGTGGGTGGGAGTCCCAGAACGAGGCCAGTGCACCCGCCGTGACCTGCGGATTCTCTGCATTGGGGGAGTGCTCCGCACCCGCCACGACCACCCGGGCCGCGCCCAGCCGCTCCGTCATCTCGTCCATCAGCGGGACCGGCCACGCGTAGTCCACCTCGCCGGACAGCACCAGCTTCGGCAGCTCCACCGCGCTCAGCCCGTCCACCCGGTCCGGCTCGGAGACCAGGATCCGGCCCGTGGCGATCAGCTGCTCCGGCACCGTGGACAGCCACCGCCCGCGGAGGAACTCCGCGAGCTCGGGGCCGTCCGGCGCCGCGTCCTCGGGGTCGAAGGACCGCATCGCCGTCCAGACCCCCGGCATGTCGTCGCGCATCGCCTCCAACGCCGCGACCAGCAGCTTCGTACGTTCCTGCTGGTCCTCGGCGATCGCCGCCGGCCCGCTGCTCATCAGGGTGAGGGAGGCGAAGGGCGCCGCGTCGCGCAGTACGGCGGCCCGCGCGATCAGCCCGCCCAGCGAGTGGCCGACGAGGTGGACCGGCCCCCCGTCCACGGCGGCGGCCTGGGCGAGCACGTCCTGCGCCAGCTCCTCCAGCGCGTACGCCGACTCCTCGCGCGGGCCGGGGCTCTCGTGCTGCCCGCGCCCGTCGATGGCGAGCACCCGGTACCCGGCGGCGGACAGCGGCTCCAGGAGGCCGATGAAGTCCTCCTTGCTGCCCGTGAAACCGGGGACCAGCAGGGCGGTGCCGCGGACCGGCTCGCCGGCCTCGTGCACGGCGAACTCGCCGCGGGCGGTGGACAGGAGGTACGCGCGGGCACCGGAGGGCAGCGTGAGGCGGGGCGGCTTGCTCATGGGCCAGAGGCTACCGGCCCGGGGTTACCGGCGCGTAGGCGCGGTGTGTACGGCCCGGGTACGCCGGTGGCCCGGCCCCCTGGGAAGGGGACCGGGCCACCGGCGTACGCAGCGGGATCAGGCCTCCGTGGTCTCCACGACGGGAGCGGCGGCCTTGCGGGCCCGGGTGCGCTTCGGCTTCGCGGGGGCCTCCTCGGCCACCGGCGCGGCCGGAGCCTCGACGGCGGCGGCGGCCTTGCGGGTCCGCGTGCGCTTCGGCTTGGCAGGGGCCTCCTCGGCCACCGCGACGGCCTCGGCGACCGGAGCGGCAGCCGCGACCTTGCGGGTCCGGGTGGTCGGGGCGCTGCGGCGGGCCTTGACCGGGGGCTCCACGGGCGGGGCCACCTGGAAGTCCGGCTCCGGGGCCGCGTCGACGACCTTGCGGGCGCGGGTCCGGCGGGCCTTGACCACGACCTCCTCGGCCGGAGCCGCCGCGATCGGGGTCACCTGGGCGAGGACGGGCTTCTGGGTCGGTACCCGGCGGGCGCGGACCGGCTCGGTCTTGACGGGCTCCGCCGTGACCGGCTCGGCCGACGGGGCCTGCGCGAGGTCGGGCTCCGTGAAGACCACGGCCGCCGCGGCCTTGCGGGTCCGCGTACGGCGGGCCTTGACCGGGGCCTCCTCGGCCGGAGCCTCGGCGACCGGAGCGACGGCGACGGGGGCGGCCTCGACGACCGGAGCCGCCTCGACGACGGTGGCGACCGGGGCGACGGCGGCGGCCGGAGCGGCCGGAGCCTGCTCGGCCACGACGGCGGCCGCGGCGGCCGCGGTGGTCACCGAGCGCGTCCGGCGGCGGCGCGGCTTGCGCGCCTCGTCACCGGCCGGGGCCTCGGGGGCCTCGGCCACCGGGGTCACGGCGGCGGTCTCGGCGCCGAGCTCGCTGCCGCCGCGCGTCCGGCGGCGCTGGCGTGGGGTGCGCGTACGGGGGGCACGCTCCTCGGCCGGGGCCGCGGCCGCGGCCGGACCGCGGTCACCGCGGTCACCGCGACCGCCACGGCCACCGCGGCCGCCGGTCTCGCCCAGGTCTTCCAGGTCCTCGGCCTTCAGGCCGGCCCGCGTGCGCTCGGCGCGCGGCAGGATCCCCTTGGTGCCGGCCG
Organism: Streptomyces vinaceus; assembly: GCF_008704935.1. Classification (NCBI taxonomy): domain Bacteria; kingdom Bacillati; phylum Actinomycetota; class Actinomycetes; order Kitasatosporales; family Streptomycetaceae; genus Streptomyces; species Streptomyces vinaceus. The sequence goes on along the minus strand of NZ_CP023692.1, from coordinate 2,703,286 downwards.
GGATGTTCATTTCCTCGAACAGGTGCGGGGACGTGGAGTACGTCTCGACCGGGTCGTGGAAGTCCAGCTCCAGCGCCTTGTTGATCAGCTGCCAGCGCGGGATGTCGTCCCAGTCGACCAGCGTGACGGCGATGCCCTTGTTGCCCGCGCGGCCGGTGCGGCCCACGCGGTGCAGGAAGGTCTTCTCGTCCTCGGGCGTCTGGTAGTTGATGACGTGGGTGACACCCTCGACATCGATACCGCGCGCGGCGACGTCGGTGCACACCAGTACGTCGACCTTGCCGTTGCGGAACGCGCGCAGCGCCTGCTCGCGCGCGCCCTGGCCCAGGTCGCCGTGGACGGCGCCGGACGCGAAGCCGCGCTTCTCCAGCTGCTCGGCGATGTCGGCCGCCGTGCGCTTCGTACGGCAGAAGATCATGGCCAGCCCGCGGCCCTCGGCCTGCAGGATGCGGGAGACGAGCTCCGGCTTGTCCATGTTGTGCGCACGGAAGACGTGCTGCTTGATGTTGGCGACGGTGACGCCCTCGCCCTCGGGCGAGGTGGCGCGGATGTGCGTCGGCTGCGTCATGTACCGGCGGGCCAGGCCGATGACCGCGCCCGGCATGGTCGCCGAGAACAGCATCGTCTGGCGCTTGGCCGGGAGGTAGTTGATGATCTTCTCGACGTCGGGCAGGAAGCCCAGGTCGAGCATCTCGTCGGCCTCGTCCAGGACGAGCGCCTTGACGTGCGACAGGTCCAGCTTGCGCTGGCCGGCCAGGTCGAGCAGGCGGCCCGGGGTGCCGACGATCACGTCGACGCCCTTCTTGAGCGCCTCGACCTGCGGCTCGTACGCGCGGCCGCCGTATATGGCGAGGACGCGGACGTTGCGGACCTTGCCCGCGGTCAGCAGGTCGTTGGTGACCTGGGTGCACAGCTCGCGCGTCGGTACGACGACGAGGGCCTGCGGGGCGTCGGTGAGCTGCTCGGGCGTGGCCCGGCCGGCCTCGACGTCCGCGGGGACGACGACCCGCTCCAGCAGCGGAAGGCCGAAACCGAGCGTCTTGCCGGTTCCGGTCTTGGCCTGGCCGATGACGTCCGTGCCGGAAAGGGCGACGGGGAGGGTCATCTCCTGGATCGGGAAGGGGGACACAATGCCGACGGCCTCAAGGGCTTCGGCCGTCTCGGGGAAAATCCCGAGGTCTCGGAACGTAGTCAGGGTGCTGCCTCTTCTGTGAGACGCGGCGCGAGGCGGCGAGGGGGGTCGTACCGTGCCTGGCTTGCTGTACTACGACGTACATACGAAGCTGCGCGGGACCACTGGCCTTCGCTCAAGCGCTTGTGCCGCTGAGGGGGCCCCTCGTGGAGAAGCGGTACGCATGTGCGTACGCATCACGCCGAGGGCGGTCGGGTGGAGCCGATCGGGCCACCGACCGGGCATCCTCATTCGGATGGCCCGCCGAGTATCCGGCAGGCGCATTACCACTGTACCCCGGAATCGCGCAGGTGTGTCGGGTGAATTCACCTGGTAGTCGCGTTTAGGCGGGTCAGCGGTGAGCTGATGCGGTGCCTTGAGCGGGGTTCCGGCGGGCTATTGTGCGGAGCATGCCGACCGTTGAAAACGCATCGCCCTCCGACGACAGCACCGCCGCCGAGGCGGCCGGGATCGCCGCTCAGGACTGGGCGACCGCCTCCGCCTCGCCGCAGTACCGGGCCGCCGTCGTGGACCTGCTGGGAGCGCTCGCGTACGGAGAGCTCGCCGCCTTCGAGCGCCTCGCGGAGGACGCGAAGCTCGCGCCCACCCTCGACGACAAGGCCGAGCTCGCGAAGATGGCCTCCGCGGAGTTCCACCACTTCGAGCAGCTGCGCGACCGCCTCGCCGCGATCGACGCGGAGCCGACCGCCGCCATGGAGCCCTTCGCCAAGGGCGTCGACGACTTCCACCGCCAGACCGCGCCCTCGGACTGGCTGGAGGGCCTGGTCAAGGCCTACGTCGGTGACTCGATCGCCAGCGACTTCTACCGCGAGGTCGCCACCCACCTCGACACCGACACCCGTGCCCTGGTCGTGGGCGTGCTCGACGACACCGGCCACGGCGGCTTCGCCGTCGAGAAGGTGCGCGCCGCCATCGAGGCCGACCCGCGCTGCGGCGGACGGCTCGCGCTGTGGGCCCGCCGGCTGATGGGCGAGGCGCTCTCGCAGGCGCAGCGCGTGGTCGCCGAGCGCGACGCGCTCTCCACGATGCTCGTGGGCGGCGTGGACGGGATGGCGGCCGGCTTCGACCTGGCGGCCGTCGGAGAGATGTTCACCCGCATCACCAAGGCGCACACCAAGCGCATGGCCGCCCTGGGCCTCGCCGCCTGACCCGGTCCCGTGCCCGTACGTACGTCGGCCCCGGCGCGGTGTTCCGCGCCGGGGCCGACGTACGAGGTGACGGATCAGGGCTCAATCGGGGGGACGGGGCTCGCCGGAGCGCCGCTCAGCCCTGCGACGGAAGGGAAAACGGAGCCCGGCGCGATGAACGCCGGGGCCCGGTCCCGGGGCGCAGCAGCAGCGACAGCACCACCGCGGAGACCAGCACCGAGCCGATCAGGGTCGCGAAGAGCGTGTTGTGTCCCGGGCCGAGCGCGAACTGCGTCAGCCAGGCCCCGAACAGCGCGCCCAGCACCCCGCTGACCAGCACCGTCCTTGGGGACGGCAGCCGCTGGGCCAGCGCTCTCAGGGCCGCTCCGGCCAGGGCGAGGCCCAGGAGGGCGGAGCCGAGCGCTTCCAACAGCAGCATGGGGGTCTCCCGCAGGTCAGGGGCAAACCGGTTCACTGCGGTCCTACCCGAAGCGGAGGAAAGGGAAACGGCCCGGTGGAATCAACCACCGGGCCGTTGCACCCAGTTCTCCCGAATGCCGGTCGCGATGCGTCAGAGCGCGCCGAAACCGACCTTGCGCACGCTCGGCTCGCCCAGGTCGACATACGACAGGCGGTCGGCCGGCACCAGGACCTTGCGACCCTTGTTGTCGGTGAGGCTCAGCAGCGGCTCCGAACCGGTCAGCGCGGCGGTGACGAGGCGCTCCAGCTCCTCGGCGCCCAAGTCGCTCTCCAGCACGATCTCCCGGGGTGCGTGCTGCACGCCGATCTTGACCTCCACGGCTTTGTCCCTCCGATGGTCGGTTGTGCGCGATCAGCCGCGCCGTACCCGGTCCACATTAGCCCGGAGAGGGGACCCGGATGCGGCGCTCCGGACACGCTGGCAGCGAACACCGGACCACCGCCCGGCCGGGTCAGCCCGGTCGGCTCTGCCTGGTCAGGCCCGCCTGGCCAGGCCCGTCCGGTCAGGCCTGCGGTGCCTGGCCGCCCTCCGTGCCGTGCAGCGGGAACCCGGCGATGCCGCGCCAGGCCAGCGAGGTCAGGAGGCCCACCGCCGTATCGCGGGCGACCGGGCTCTCGCTGGAGAGCCAGTACCGGGCCACGACCTGCGACACCCCGCCCAGGCCCACGGCCAGCAGCATGGACTCGTCCTTGGACAGGCCGGTGTCCTCGGCGATGACGTCGGAGATGGCTTCGGCGCACTGGAGCGAGACGCGGTCGACGCGCTCGCGCACCGCCGGCTCGTTCGTCAGGTCGGACTCGAAGACCAGCCGGAACGCGCCGCCCTCGTCCTCCACGTACGCGAAGTAGGCGTCCATCGTCGCGGCCACGCGCAGCTTGTTGTCCGTGGTCGACGCGAGCGCCGTGCGCACGGCGAGCAGCAGGGCCTCGCAGTGCTGGTCCAGCAGGGCCAGGTAGAGGTCGAGCTTGCCGGGGAAGTGCTGGTACAGCACGGGCTTGCTCACGCCGGCCCGCTCCGCGATGTCGTCCATCGCCGCCGCGTGGTAACCCTGCGCGACGAAGACCTCCTGGGCCGCGCCCAGGAGCTGATTGCGTCGGGCTCGGCGCGGCAGTCGCGTGCCCCGGGGACGCGCTGCCTCGGTCTGCTCGATGGCTGTCACGCCGCCTCCCACTTTCTCTAAGAACACAGTGCGCTCTGCGCCGCGCGGCCATCGTACTTTTCGGTAACCGAATCTGTAGGGTCCAAGCCGAGTTTTCTCGCTTGCCGGACCGCCCGGGACCGCCCGGAGACGCTGGTCAGCGGTAGTCGTCCTCGTCCAGGGTCACCACCCGCGCCTGCTCTGCGGCGTCCCCGTCCGCGGCCTCGTCACGGTCCACCCCCGTGATCCGGTCGTCGTCCTCCGGCTGCAACTCGGCCAGCTGTTCCGCCGCATCGGCCTCGGGCGCCTCGGCGTCGAGGGTCTCCGGGAAGTGCTCCTGGAAGGTGTCCGGCTCTGCGGGGTCGACGGTCATGGTGCTCCCCTTCTTCCCTCGCCCCTCGTGGGCCGGCCGTATCGGTGGCCCGCCTCATCTATGAGCGTAGGAGGATCGCGAATACCCCGCTACGTGGATCCCCATGCATCTGTGACGCCGAACACAAGAGTCCGGACGTGATCGTCTCGTAACATTGGCCGCATGTCTTCGACCGAGCTGCCGGGTGTGCGATCCGCATCCGAAGCGTCCCCCCAGGTGGGAGCCGTCCGCGTCGCCGAGGGGGAGCAGCTGCGCACCGTGGTGCTGCCCGGACTGGAGCTCACCGTCCGGTCCCGGCCCCCGCTGCGTACGGGTCTGCCGCCCGCGCTGTTCGTCCACGGACTCGGCGGTTCGTCGACGAATTGGACGGACCTCATGGCACAGCTGGAGGACAGCGTCGACGGCGAGGCCGTCGACCTGCCCGGCTTCGGCTGGTCCCCGCCGCCCGCGGACCGGGACTACTCGGTCACCGCGCTGGCCCGCGCGGTCATCCGGCACCTCGACGCCGCCGGCCGCGGCCCCGTCCACCTCTTCGGGAACTCCCTCGGGGGCGCCGTCTCCACCCGGGTCGCGGCCGTCCGCCCCGACCTGGTGCGCACGCTGACGCTGATCTCGCCCGCGCTGCCCGAGCTGCGCGTGCAGAGGTCGGCGGTGCCGACCGCCCTGCTCGCCGTCCCCGGCATGGCCTCGCTGGTCGGCCGGCTCACCCGCGGGCTGAGCGCGGAGGAGCGCACCCGCGGGGTGACGGCCCTCTGTTACGGAGACCCCTCCCGGGTGACATCGGAGGGCTTCGCGTACGCCGTCGCGGAGATGGAGCGGCGGATGGCCCTCCCGTACTTCTGGGAGGCGATGAGCCGTTCCTCGCGGGGCATCGTCGACGCGTACACCCTCGGCGGGCAGCACGGACTGTGGCGCCAGGCGCAGCGGGTGCTCGCCCCGACCCTGCTGGTCTACGGTGGCCGGGACCAACTGGTCTCGTACCGTATGGCGCAGAAGGCGGCGGCCTCCTTCCGGGGGTCGCGGCTGCTGACCCTGCCCCAGGCGGGGCACGTGGCGATGATGGAGTACCCCGATGTGGTGGCGCAGGCCTTCCGGGAGCTGCTGCACGACACCGGTCCGGCGACGCGCGACATGCCGGACACCCTTGACATCCGAGATGGCGAAGACGGCAGAGGCTGAGCACCGTGGGACGACATAGTCGCAAGGGGCCCGCTCCGGCCCCCGCCCCTGTCCGCCCGGCGCCGGAGGCGGAGCCCGCGGACCCGTTCCCGTACGAGGAGCGGTCCGTCTTCGAGGAGCGGTCCGTCTTCGCGGAACGCCGCCCCAACGAGGAGCACCCGCCGCCCGCGCAGCGGCCGGCGCACGACGACGGCCGCCGCCCGTACGAGGAGCACCGGCCGTACGAGGAGCAGTGGCCCTCCGGCGGGTACCCCGCGTACGAGGAGCCGCGCGGCGGCCACCCCGAGCAGCGCGAGCCCGGCGGCGCCTGGGGCGCGCAGCCCGGCGCCGAGTCCGGTGCGGTGTACGGGGACTGGCGCGGCGTACCGCGGCAGGGGCGTACGACCGCGGCCGTACTGGACACCGACACCCCGGCCTTCGGCACCCCCGCGGTCGGCTTCCCGCAGGTGACGCTCCCGCAGCCCGAGGCCGACCCCCTGACCTCCACCGGCCCGCACCGCCGGGTGCCCGGGCCCCGCGCGCCGGTGACGGCGGCCGCGCCGGCCCCGGCCGCTCCCCTCGCGCCGGCCGCTCCCGAATCTCCCGAGACTCCCGAAACCCCCGCCGAGGAGCCGCCTGCCCCCGGGCGCGGGCGCAAGGTCCGTACGTACGCCGGGATGGCCGCGGCGGCCGTGACCACCGCGTTCGCCGTCGTCGTCGCCGTGCAGATGGCCACCGGCGGCGACAGCGGCTCCTCCGCCACCGCGAGCGCCGCCGGCGGTGCCCAGAAGCGCGCCGACTCCGGCGCGTCCGCCGCCTCCCGCTCCGACGGCCGGGCGACCCCGCCGGCGTCCGCCGCCCCGGCCGCACCCGCGGTGGAGCTGTCGTACGAGCAGAAGATGGCCCAGCAGTTCCCCATCGACGAGAAGCTGAAGGGGCCCGGCACCTTCGACACCGTCCCCGGGGTGGCTCCGGCGCCCGGCAAGGGAAAGAAGATCCGCTACCGGGTCGACGTGGAGCAGGGGCTCGGCCTGGACGCGCAGCTGTTCGCCGAGGCCGTCCACCGCACGCTCAACGACGACCGCAGCTGGGGCCACGGCGGGACGAAGACCTTCGAGCGGGTGCCGGGCGGCGAGGCCGACTTCGTCATCACGCTGGCCAGCCCGGGGACGACCGGAGTGTGGTGCGCGAAGTCCGGTCTGGACACCACCGTCGACAACGTCAGCTGTGACTCCGCGAGCACCGAGCGGGTCATGATCAACGCGTACCGCTGGGCGCAGGGCTCGGTGACGTACGGCGCGGACCAGATGTTCGCGTACCGGCAGATGCTCATCAACCACGAGGTCGGCCACCGGCTCGGGCACGGGCACGTGAACTGCCAGACCCCGGGAGCGCTCGCGCCGATCATGCAGCAGCAGACGAAGTCCCTCGACATCGGCGGGATCCAGTGCAAGCCCAACCCGTGGGTGTTCCCCGGGAGTTGACCGGCGGGCGGTGGTGAACGGCCGGATGGCGCGTTGACAACTTGTCCGATGATCGGTAATTGTTCTCCGCATGTCGCACCGCCACACCACCGCCGCGAGCGCCGCCATCGAGCTGGCGCTGCTCGGTGTGACCGCGCACAGCGTGGCCGACATCCTCTGTCGCTGACGCCCACCCGTCCGCGCCGCGACTCCGCCTTTTTCCCAGTCCTTCGCCGCGCCCGGGTGCATCCACGCCCGCAGGTGCGGCTTTCCCGTTCCACCGGCATGCGGCCGTTCCGGCACGCCGCCGGTTCCCGACCGCAGACCGCTGCCCCTCGCGTGGCCTTTTCCGCCCTTCGCCCGGCTCCCGGAGCCGGGCAATTCGTGATTCACGCCGAGAGGTCCCTTTTCTCATGCTCCGTCAGTCCCAGACATCGCACCGCGTGGCCGCGGTCGCCGTCAGCCTCGTCCTGGCCGGGGGCGCCGCGGCGTGCGGGCCCAAGGACGCGGCGGACCGGTCCGGTGCCGCGCCCGGCGCCGCGGGCGGCGCCCCGCAGAAGGGCGGCACGCTCACCGTCCTCAACTCCGAGCCGCAGAGCGACTTCGACCCGGCCCGCCTCTACACCTCCGGCGGCGGCAACGTCCCCTCGCTGGTCTTCCGTACGCTCACCACCCGCAACCGCGAGGACGGCGCCGCCGGCACCAAGGTCGTGCCCGACCTGGCCACCGACACCGGCCGGCCCAACGCCGACGCCACCGAGTGGACGTACACGCTCAAGGACGGGCTGGCGTACGAGGACGGCACCCCGATCACCACCGCCGACATCAAGTACGGCATCGAGCGGTCCTTCGCCGCCGAGCTGTCGGGCGGAGCCCCGTACCTGCGGGACTGGCTCGTCGGCGGGGAGAGCTACGAGGGCCCGTACAAGGACGGCGGCAAGGGCCTCGACTCGATCCTCGTGCCCGACGCGAAGACGATCGTCTTCAAACTGCGCAAGCCCGAGGGCGAGTTCCCCTTCGTCGCGACGCAGACCCAGTTCGCGCCCGTCCCCAAGGCCAAGGACACCGGGGTGAAGTACGAGGAGCACCCCCTCTCCTCCGGCCCGTACAAGGTCGTCAAGAACGAGAACGACGGCGAGCACCTCACCCTCGAACGCAACGAGAAGTGGGACCCGAAGACCGACGAGGAGCGCAAGGCCTACCCGGACCGCATCGACGTCCGCTCCGGGCTCGACGCCGCGGTCATCAACCAGCGGCTGTCCACCAGCTCGGGCGCCGACGCGGCAGCCATCACCACCGACACCAACCTGGGCCCGGCGGAACTGGCCCAGATCGGCGACTCCGCCGAGAAGAACGAGCTGGCCGGCCGCGTCGGCACCGGCCACTTCGGCTACGTCAACTACCTGGCCTTCAACCCGAAGGTGGCCCCCTTCGACAACCCGAAGGTGCGCCAGGCCATCTCGTACGCGATCAACCGCACCAGCGTGGTCAACGCGGCCGGCGGCTCCGCGCTCGCCGAGCCGGCCACCACCTTCCTGCCCGAGCAGAAGGCCTTCGGCCACACCCCGTACGACCACTTCCCGGCCGGGAAGGCGGGCGACCCGGCCAAGGCCAAGGAGCTGCTGAAGGAGGCCGGGTTCCCCGACGGGCTGAGCATCACCTTGACCCACTCCACCGCGCAGAACCGGCAGACCAGCCCCGAGGTCGCGACCGCCGTGCAGCAGGCGCTCGCCGCCGCCGGGATCACGGTCAAGCTGGAGGGCCTGGAGAACAACGCGTTCAACGAGAAGCGCTGGGACGCCAAGAACACCCCCGGCTTCTTCCTCTCCCGCTGGGGCGCCGACTGGCCCTCCGGCGGCCCCTTCCTCGCGCCGATCTTCGACGGCCGGCAGATCGTCACCAACGGCACCAACTACAACCACGCGCAGCTGAACGACCCGGCCGTGAACGCCGAGATCGACGAGATCGCCAAGCTGACCGACCTCGCCGAGGCGGCCAAGCGCTGGGGCGCCCTCGACAAGAAGATCGGTGAGCAGGCCCTGGACGTGCCGCTCTTCCACCCGGTCTACAAGCGCCTGGTCGGCAAGGACGTCAAGAACGTCGTGATCAGCGACTGGACCGGCGTCCTCGACATCTCGCAGGTCTCCGTCAAGTGAGCGTGCTCCTCCAGCAGTCCGCCGCGCCGCCCGCGACCGGGGCTCCCGCTCCCGGCGCGGGCGCCGCGCGCCAGGTCTGGCGGCGGCTGCGCCGCCGGCCCTCGGCCGGCGCCGCCGTCGCCGTCCTCGCGCTCCTCGTCCTCCTCGCCCTCGCGGCGCCCCTGCTCGCCGGGCTCAGCGGCCAGGACCCCGACGCGTACCACGACGACCTCGTGGACTCGGCGCGCGGCGGGGTCCCGCTCGGCTCCCTCGGCGGGATCTCCGCCGACCACTGGCTCGGCGTCGAACCCGGCACCGGCCGCGACCTGTTCGTCCGGCTGCTGTACGGGGCCCGCGTCTCCCTGCTCGTCGCGCTCGGCGCCACCTCCGTGCAGATCCTCGTCGGAGTCGCCGCCGGACTCGCCGCCGCCCTCGGCAACCGCCTCACGGGCCACCTCATCGGCCGGCTCACCGACGTGATGATCGCCCTGCCCATGCTGGTGCTCGGCATCGCCCTGACCGCCGTCGTCCCGGCCGACTTCCCGCGGCCCCTGCTGCTGATCCTCGTCATCGGACTGCTCAGCTGGGGCGGCACCGCCCGCATGGTGCGCGCCCAGACCCTGGCCCTGCGGGGCCTGGACTTCGTCTCCGCCGCCCGGCTGTCGGGCAACGGCACCCTGCGCATCGCCCGCCGCGAACTGCTGCCCTCCCTGGCCGCGCCCGTCATCACCTACGCCGCGATCCAGGTCCCCACCAACATCGTCGCCGAGGCCTCGCTCTCCTTCCTCGGCGTCGGCGTGAAGCCGCCGACGCCCTCCTGGGGACAGATGCTGTCCGGCGCGCAGACCTGGTTCCGCGCCGACCCCCTGTACGTCCTGCTCCCGGCCGGGCTGCTCTTCGTCACCGTGCTCGCGTTCACCGTGCTCGGCGACGCCGTCCGCACGGCCCTCGACCCGCGCGAAGGCTCCCGCCTGCGGATCGGCACCGCGAAGGAGGCCGCGGCGTGACCCGCTTCCTGCTCGGCCGGATCGGCGGCGCGCTCTTCGTGCTGCTCGCCCTGTCCGTCACCGTCTACCTCCTCTTCTACGTCGCCCCCGGCGACCCGGCCCGGCTCGCCTGCGGGGAGCGCTGCAATCCGGTGCAGGTCGCCCAGGTGCGCGGGCAGCTCGGCCTGAACGACCCGGTGGTCGTCCAGTACCTGCACTTCCTTCAGGGGCTGTTCACCGGCCGGGACTACTCCGGCGGCGCCGGGCTGGTCCTGCACTGCGACGCGCCCTGCCTGGGCTTCTCGTACCAGAACGACCAGCAGGTCACCGAGCTGCTGCTGGACCGGCTCCCGGCCACCCTGTCGCTGGCGCTCGGCGCCCTGGTCATCTGGCTCGTCGTCGGCGTCGGCACCGGACTGCTGTCCGCGCTGCGCCGCGGGGGGCCGACGGAGCGGGCCCTGACCCTGCTGACCCTGGCCGGGACCGGGACGCCCGTCTTCATCTTCGGACTGCTGCTGCTCATGGTGGTCTGCGCGTACCTGCGCTGGCTGCCGTTCCCGACGTACGTGCCGCTGGGCGAGGACCCGGAACAGTGGGCCTGGAACATGCTGCTGCCCTGGATCACGCTCGGCGTCTTCGAGTCCGCCAAGTACGCCCGGCTCACCCGGAGCGCCACCCTGGAGACGCTCGCCGAGGACCACATCCGCACCTTCCGCGCCTACGGGGTGGGGGAGCGCGCGATCGTCACCCGCCACGCGCTGCGCGGGGCGGTGGCGCCGGTGATCGCGCTCAGCGCCGTGGACTTCGGCACGATGATCGGCGGAGCCGTGCTCACCGAGTCGCTGTTCGGGATCCCCGGACTCGGCAAGACACTGATCGACGGGGTACGGGTCGTGGACCTGCCGGTGGTGGTCGGAGTGGTCCTGGCCATCGGCGCGGCCGTCGTCCTCGCGGGAGTCGTCGCCGACCTGCTGTACGCCCTCGCGGACCGAAGGGTGGCCCTGACATGAGCGTGGACGACGTACTGGTGGAGGTCGCCGGCCTCACCGTCGACTTCCCGGTGGACGGGCCGGACGGCGGACCGCGGGAGTACGTCCGGGCCGTCGACGGTGTCTCCTTCACCCTGGCGCCGGGCGGAGCCCTCGGCATCGTCGGAGAGTCCGGCAGCGGCAAGTCCACCGTGGCCGCGGCCCTGCTGGGGCTGCACCGCGGGACCGGCGCCCGGCTCGGCGGCTCGGTCCGGGTCGGCGGCACGGACGTCGGCGCCGCCACGGCCGCCGAACTGCGCGCGCTGCGCGGAGGCACCGCGGCCATGGTCTTCCAGGACCCGCTCAGCTCCCTCGACCCGTACCACGCCGTCGGCGACCAGATCGCCGAGGTGTACCGGGTCCACGCGGACGTCTCGCGGCGCGCGGCGCGGGCGCGGGCGGTCGAGGTACTGGACCGGGTGGGCATCCCCGACGCGGTACGCCGCGCGCGGGCGCGGCCGCACGAGTTCAGCGGCGGCATGCGGCAGCGGACGCTGATCGCTATGGCGCTGGCCTGCGAGCCCCGGCTGCTCATCGCCGACGAGCCGACCACCGCACTCGACGTCACCGTGCAGGCCCAGGTCCTGGAGCTGCTGCACGGCCTGCGCGAGGAGCGCGGGCTCGCCCTGGTGCTGGTCACGCACGATGTCGGCGTGGCGGCGCACAGCGTGGACGAGCTGCTGGTCATGCGGGGCGGCGCCACCGTGGAGCGCGGTCCGGTGGGCCGGGTCCTGGCCGCGCCGGCCGACGCGTACACGAAGGACCTGCTGGCGGCCGTACCGAGGCTGGACGGCCCGCGGCTGACGCGGCCGGCCGGTGCTGCGGCCGGTGCCGACGGGGCCGGTGCCGACGGGGCCGGTGCCGGCGCGGCCGGGCCCGTCGTCGAAGCCGTCGCGCTGCGGCGGGAGTTCGGCCGGGGCCGGCGCAAGGTCGTCGCCGTCGGAGGGGTCACGCTCTCCGTACGGGCGGGGGAGACGCTGGGCATCGTGGGGGAGAGCGGCAGCGGCAAGAGCACCCTCGGCCGGATGCTCGTCGGCCTGCTGGAGCCCGGCTCCGGGCAGGTCCGCCACGACGGCCGGGCCGCCGCGGGCGTGGTCCCCGGCGTCCAGATGGTGTTCCAGGACCCGGCCTCCTCCCTCAACCCGCGCCGCTCGGTCGGCGAGTCCATCGCCGACCCGCTGCGCGCCGCGGGGGAGCGCGACGAGGCCGCGATCCGGGCCAGGGTCGGGGAACTCCTGGTCCGCGTCGGGCTGGAGGCCGGGCACCACGACCGCTACCCGCACGAGTTCAGCGGCGGCCAGCGCCAACGGGTCGGCATCGCCCGGGCCCTGGCGCCCCGGCCCCGGCTGATCGTCTGCGACGAGCCCGTCTCCGCGCTCGACGTGACCACGCAGGCGCAGATCACGGCCCTGCTGGCCGAGCTCCAGCGGGAGCTCGGGATCGCGCTGGTCTTCATCGCGCACGACCTCGCCGTGGTCCGGCAGGTCAGCGACCGGGTCGCCGTCATGCGCGGCGGCCTGGTGGTCGAGGAGGGCCCAGTCGAGGAGGTGTACGACCGCCCCCGGCACGCGTACACGCGCCAACTGCTCGCCGCCGTACCGGATGTGGGGGACGCCCGGGGCGCCTGAGGCACGAGGGCCGCAGGCCCTTTCTAGCGCGCTCGAACGCGGACCGTGGGCGAAAGTTACGACTCTTCACCCCTTCCGGTGGCGCGACGGACAACCGTCCGTCGCGCCTTCGGCATATCCGCTTGAGTTTCCCGCGGCGGGTCACCGGACCACGGCGACCGCCTGAACGGGAGATCGGGGGTGCCACTCGTGCGGATCGGACTGCTCACGGAAGGTGGTTATCCGTATGCGACGGGGGAGGCGCGGCTGTGGTGCGACCGGCTGGTCCGCGGTCTGCCGCAGCACGAGTTCGAGCTCTACGCGCTGAGCCGCAGCGCCGAGCAGGAGGAGCGCGGCCGCGTCGTCCTGCCCGAGCACGTCACCCGCGTGTGGACCGCCCCGCTCTGGGCCCCGGCGGACGACGGGCGCACGTACTCCCGGCGTGAGCGCCGCCGTTTCGCCGACAGCTTCAAGGAACTGGTCCGCGGGATCTGCGCGGGCGAGCCGGAACCCGAGTCCTTCGCCTCAGGCCTGTACGGACTGGCCGAACTCGCCCGGGAACAGGGCGGGATGTACGCGGCCCTGCGCTCCGAGACCGCGGTGCGGGCGGTGGAGTCCGGCTGCCGGGCCCCCGGCGCGCGCCGCTCCGTACAGCGCGCCCAGGTGGCCGACCTGCTGGACTTCGTCGACGAACTGGAGCGGCTGCTGCGGCCGTTGTCCCTCGACTGGTACGAGGACCTGCGCGAGGTGGACGTCTGTCACGCGGCGGCGGGCGGGATCGCCGCACTCCCCGGCCTGCTGGCCAAACGCTTCTTCGGGGTCCCGCTGCTGGTGACGGAGTACGGGGTCCAACTCCGGGCCCACTACCTGGAGCACGCGGCCGACCCGGCCGCGGCGTCAGGGCCGGTGGGCGGGAGAGCCGGCGCCGGCGGGCCCGGGGCGGCGCCGCGGCCGGCCGTACGGGCCCTGCTGGGGGCCTTCCACATGCGGCTGGCCGGCGAGATCTACGCCGAGGCCGACCTCCTCACCCCCGGCAACGCGCACGCCCGGCGCTGGCAGGAGCGCTGCGGCGCCACCCGCGACCGGCTGCGGACGGTGTACCCGGGGATGGAGGCGGACCGATTCGCCACCGTCGGCGAGGACCCCGACTGCGGGGACCCCGACACCCTGGTCTGGGTCGGCCGGATAGAGCCCGCCAAGGACCTGATCGCACTGCTGCACGCCTTCGCCGAGGTGCGCCGGGCCGCGCCGCAGGCCCGGCTGCGGATCTTCGCCACCGCCGTGGTCCCCGGCTACCTCGCCGACTGCCGCTCGCTCGCCGCGCAGCTCTTCCCCGACGAGGCCGCCGACGCCGTCACGGTCGGGGAGAACCCCGTCACGTTCGAGGAGATCGGCGGCCCCGAGGTCCCCACGCCGGCCCACGCGTACGGCTCCGGACGGGTGGTGGTGCTGTCCTCGGTGATCGAGGGCTTCCCGATCACGCTGGCCGAGGCGATGCTCTGCGGCCGGGCCACCGTCTCCACCGACGTCGGCGCCGTGTACGAGGTCATCGGCGGTACGGGACTGGTCGTCCCGCCGCGCAACCCGCGGGCGCTGGCCGACGCCTGCCTGGCGCTGCTGCGGGATCCGGAGCGGGCGCACCGGCTGGGCGCGGCCGCCCGGGCGCGGGCCCTGGAACTGTTCACCGTCGAGCAGAACGTGGCCGCCTTCCGGGAGATATACCTCCAGCTGCTGGCCCGCGGACCGGGGCGGGCGGCGGGCGGGGTCCCGTTCGAACAGCCCCTGGAGGCCAGGGTTCCGGGGCACTGGACGAGCCCCACGTGGGCCGATCCGGGGGCGGGTGCCGGAGCGGGGCCGGGTGCGGGTACGGCTTCCGATCCGGATGCCGCGTCGGGTTCCGGATCCGGGTCCGGGCCTGCTTCCGGGTTCGGGTCGGGGCCTGCTTCCGGGTTCGGGTCCGGGTCTGCGTCTGGTTCCGGTTCGGCGTCCATTTCTGGTTCCGGTTCGGCGTCGGCGTCGGCGCCGGTGTCCGGGTCCGGTTCCGGTTCCGCCGAGGCGCCGGCTCCGGGAGCGGCTGCCGCGAAGACCCCTCGTACGAACACCACCACGGCCACGGAGGCGACCGTATGACCCTCGACGAAGCCGCCCCCGTCGCGTCGGCGCCCCGCCGCAGGGCCGCCGGAGACCCCGTCAAGGCGCTGCTGCACCGCCACCGGGCGCTCTGCGAGCGGGCCGTGGACCCGCTGGAGATCGCCGCCGGGCTGGAGGCGCAGGGCATGACCGACCGCACCGCCGCGCGCTTCCGGCACCGGGACGTGTTCTCGCTCGCCGAGGAGCTGTACGCCCGTACCCCGCGCGGCGACGAGCCGGCCGCTCCCTCCGCCGCCCGGCCCTGCGACGCCCGGGCCTTACGGGGCTTCGGCTGCGCCCTGCTCCCCGGCGCCCTCGCGCTCGGGGCGGGCGCCGCCGGGATGCCCTTCGCCGGGCCCGCCGCCGTGCTCGTCACCGTCGCGGCCCTGGTGTGGCCCGGCAGGCCCGGGCGGGCCGCCGCCGGCCGGTTCCCGTACGCCGTGCTGCTGCTCGCCGCGGCCGCCGTGGGCTGGGCGGTGTACCGCCACGGCACCACGCTCGGGGTCGCCCTCGCCCTGGCCGCGGCCCCCGGGCACCTGGTCGGCGCGGTGTTCGCCGCCCGCGCCCGGAGCCGGCTCGCCGGGAGCCGGGCCCTGGAGGACTTCGCCGACCGGGCCCGGCCGCTGCTCTTCGCGGCCGTCCTGGCCTTCGGTGCGGCCGCCGCGGGGGCGGCCGCGCTCGCCGGGACCCCGCTCGGCCTCGCCGTACCGCTCGCCGTACTGCTCTTCCTGACCCGCCTGCTGCTCGGGCACGGGGCTCCGCGCGGACCCGTCGCCGCAGCCCTGGCCCTCGCCCTGGTCCCGACCCCGCTGGCCGTTCCGGCCGTCGCGTCGGGGCTCCTCGTACACGCCGTCCTCGCGCTGTCCCGGGCGTCCGCGCACGCCCGGCCCTGAGCCCGGCCGGCCCCTGCCCGTCCGCCGCGGCTCTTCGGAGCGGCCGCCGAGGCGCTGTACCCGCCCCCTGTCCCTGCCCCCCTTACCCCCGACCCCCCGCCCATCGACCAAGGAGACACAGGATGACCGGCCAGCCAACCAACCAAGGGGCCGCGCGATGAGGGTGCTGCTGATCGGAGCCAACGGATACCTCGGCCGCTACGTCGCCGACCGGCTGCTCGCCGACCCCGCCGTCCAGCTCACCGCGCTCGGCCGCGGCGACGACGCGGACGTCCGCTTCGACCTCGCCACCGGCAGTCCCGGCGCCCTCACCCGGTTCCTCGACGCCGTCCACCCGGGCGTCGTCATCAACTGCGCCGGAGCCACCCGCGGCGGGGCCCGGGAGCTGACCCGGCACAACACCGTCGCCGTGGCCACCATCTGCGAATCCCTGCGCCGCAGCGGCTGCGGGGCCCGCCTCGTCCAGCTCGGCTGCGCCGCCGAGTACGGGCCCAGCCAGCCCGGGTCCTCCACGGCCGAGGACGCCGTGCCGAGACCGGGCGGCCCGTACGGCGTCAGCAAGCTGGCCGCCACCGAGCTGGTGCTCGGGTCGGGGCTGGACGCCGTCGTCCTGCGGATCTTCTCGCCCGTCGGGCCCGGCACCCCCGCCGGATCCCCGCTCGGCCGGCTCGCCGAGGCGATGCGCCGCGCGATGCAGAACGGGGACGGCGAGCTCAAGCTCAGCGGCCTCGGAGTCCAGCGCGACTTCGTGGACGTACGGGACGTGGCGCGGGCCGTGCACGCCGCCTCGCTCTCCGCCGCCCAGGGCGTCGTCAACATCGGTACCGGGCGCGCGGTCCGGCTGCGCGACGCGGCGGCGGTGCTCGCCCGGGTCGCCGGGTACGGAGGCGCCCTGCACGAGCTGGACGTACCGCAGCAGGGCCAGCACGGTCACGGGCCGGGACACGGTCCCGCCGGCGGTCACGGCCACGGCCACGGGCTCGGTCACCAGGGCGGCGTCCGGCCGGCGCTCGCCGCCATCGGCTCCCCGCGCTCCGAGGCGACGGCCGAGCAGCTCGCCTCCGGCGCCGTGACGCCCCCGTACCCCTACCCGGACGGCTGCGGCGCCTGGCAGCAGGCCGACGTGCGCACGGCCCGCGACCGGCTGGGCTGGCGGCCCCGGATCGGCCTGGAGGAGTCCCTGGCGGACATCTGGATGGAGGCGGCGTGCCGCATCTGACGACCGCGGCCACGGCGGCCGCCGCGACCGAGGCGGGCCGCCTCGGCCTCGGCGTCCCCGGGTACGCGCACCCCCTGCTCGCACCGGTCGAATGGGCGGAGCTGACCCGCCCCGGAACCCCGCTGCACTGGACGGTGCTCAACGTCACGGACGGGCCGGGAGGCCGGCCCGACCCGCACTGCACCGAGGCCGCGGGCAAGCTGCGGGAAGCCGGCCGGGCCGTGCTCGGCCATCTCGCGATGCGAGACGGCGCCCGCTCCTTCGGCGAGCTGGTCTCCGACGCCCACCGCTTCCTCGACTGGTACCGGGTCGGCGGGTTCTACCTGGCCGGGGCCCCGGCGGACCGGACCGAGCTGGCCGCGGTGCGCCGGGTCGTGGACACCCTGCGCGGCCTCGGCGAGGACCTGCACATCGTGCTGGGACACGGCACGCACCCGTACGAGGGTTACGCGGAAGCCGCCGACCAGCTGGTCACCTTCTCCGGGGCCTGGGCCGACTACCGCTGGTCGCAGGTGGCGGAGTGGACCGCCGAGTATCCGGCCGAGCGCTTCTGCCACCTGGTCCACGGGGTGCCGCGCTCGCACCTGGAGGAGGCGGTGCGGATCGCCCGCTGGCAGGGCGCCGGCACGATCTGGTTCACCGACCGGGGCGACGGCGGAGGCCGCGATCCGTGGGCCTCGATGCCCGCGTACTGGGACGAAATCGTCTCGCAGATCGGACCGGGTGTCTCGGAATGAAGAAGGGCGTGGCAGTGTTACGGGGAGAACCACCGTTACGACGTAACCATCTACGGAGTCCCCGTGTCGCTGCCACCCCTGGTCGAGCCAGCTGCTGAGCTCACCGTTGACGAGGTCCGTCGGTACTCCCGCCACCTGATCATCCCGGATGTCGGGATGGACGGCCAGAAGCGCCTGAAGAACGCCAAGGTGCTGGCCGTGGGCGCGGGCGGCCTCGGCTCGCCCGCCCTCATGTACCTGGCCGCGGCCGGCGTCGGCACGCTGGGCATCGTGGAGTTCGACGAGGTCGACGAGTCGAACCTCCAGCGCCAGATCATCCACAGCCAGTCGGACATCGGCCGCTCCAAGGCCGAGTCCGCGCGCGACAGCGTGCTGGGCATCAACCCGTACGTGAACGTGGTCCTTCACGAAGAGCGGCTCGAAGCCGAGAACGTGATGGAGATCTTCAGCCAGTACGACCTCATCGTCGACGGCACGGACAACTTCGCCACGCGCTACCTCGTCAACGACGCCTGCGTCCTGCTGAACAAGCCGTACGTGTGGGGCTCGATCTACCGCTTCGACGGCCAGGCCTCGGTCTTCTGGTCCGAGCACGGGCCGTGCTACCGCTGCCTGTACCCGGAGCCCCCGCCGCCGGGCATGGTCCCGAGCTGCGCCGAGGGCGGCGTGCTGGGCGTGCTCTGCGCGTCCATCGGCTCGATCCAGGTGACGGAGGCCATCAAGGTCCTCACCGGCGTCGGCGAGCCGCTCGTCGGCCGCCTGATGATCTACGACGCCCTGGAGATGCAGTACCGGCAGGTCAAGGTCCGCAAGGACCCCGACTGCGCGGTCTGCGGTCCGAACGCGACGGTCACCGAGCTCATCGACTACGAGGCCTTCTGCGGCGTCGTGTCGGAGGAGGCCCAGGAGGCGGCGCTCGGCTCCACGATCACTCCCAAGCAGCTCAAGGAGTGGATCGACAACGAGGAGCCGATCGAGATCATCGACGTCCGCGAGATCAACGAGTACGAGATCGTCTCGATCCCCGGCGCGAAGCTGATCCCCAAGGGCGAGTTCCTGATGGGCACCGCCCTCCAGGACCTCCCGCAGGACAAGCGCATCGTCTTGCACTGCAAGACGGGTGTCCGCAGTGCGGAAGTCCTCGCGGTCCTGAAGTCCGCGGGCTTCAGCGACGCCGTCCACGTCGGCGGCGGCGTGATCGGCTGGGTCCACCAGATCGAGCCCGAGAAGCCGGTCTACTAGACCGGAGCGCACCGAGCAGTCCAGGAGACCCTCATCCCGCGGCCGGGGCGGGGGTCTCCTCGCTGGAGGGCGCCTTGGTGCAGACGGTGTTGGCGGGCGGCACCTTCCCGTCCAGCAGGTAGCTGTTCACCGCGGCCTGCACGCACTTGTCGCCGCTGTTGTAGGCGCCGTGCCCCTCGCCCTTGTACGTGAGCTCCACGCCGACGCCCGGCCCGAGCCGCTCGACCATCTTGCGGGCGCCCTCGTACGGGGTGGCGGGGTCGCCGGTGTTGCCGATCACCAGGATGGGCGCCGATCCGGGAGCGGAGACGTCCGGGGTGTCCCAGGTGCCCGCGACGGGCCAGTCGGTGCAACTCATCATGGCCCAGCCGAGGAAGTCCCCGAAGACGGGGGAGGCCGCGCGGAAGGCGGGCAGCTTCTCCTTCGTCTGCGCCAGCGTGTACCGGCCCTTGGAGTCGGCGCAGTTGATCGCCGTGTTGGCCGCGCCGATGTTGCTGTAGCGCCCTTGCTGGTCACGGCCGTTGAGCGCGTCGGACAACGCCATCAGCAACTGCCCCTGCCCGCCCTCGGCCTCGTCGAGCCCCTGCTCCAGCAGCGGCCACAGCTCCTGCGAGTACAGGGCCTGGGCGATGCCGTTCGTGGCGGCGGAGTCGGTGAGCATCCGGCCGCCGATGCCGGGGATCGGCTTGCCGGCCAGGCTCTTCTGGAGCTTGATGATGTTGTTCTCGATCTCCTTGGCGGTGCTGCCCTGGAGCCGGCACTCGTCGCCCCGGTTCACGCAATCCTGCGCGAAGTTGCCGAGGGCGAGCTGGAACCCCTTGGCCTGGCCGAGCGCGCCCTCCTCGGAGTTCTGGGTGGGATCGACGACGGCGTCGAAGACGGCCCGGCCGACGTTCTTGGGGAAGAGGTGGGCGTAGACCCCGCCGAGCTCGGTGCCGTAGGAGATCCCGAAGTAGTTCAGCTTCTCGTCGCCGAGGGCCTGGCGGATCCGGTCGAGGTCGCGGGCGGCGTTCTCGGTGCCGACGTAGGGCAGCAGGTGCCCGGACCTGTCCTTGCAGGCGTTCTTGTACTTTTCGAGGTTCCCGAGGAAGGCCTTTTCCTCCTGGGGCGTCTCGGGCGAGGAGTCCTGCGCGTAGTAGGCGTCGAGCTGCTTGTCGTCCTCGCACAGGACGGGGGCGCTGCTCCCCACGCCGCGCGGGTCGAAGCTCACGAGGTCGTACCGCTCCCGCAGGGCCTCGTACTCCTTCGCGGCGCCGGGCAGCGTGCTGATCCCGGACCCGCCGGGCCCGCCGAAGTTGAACACGAGGGAGCCGAGCCGCTTGTTCTTGTCCCGGGCCTTGGCCCGGATCAGCGCGAGGGGGATCGTCTCGCCCTCGGGCTTGGCGTAGTCGAGGGGGACGTGGAGCGTGGCGCACTCCCAGTCCTTGGGCGGCGCCTGCCCGCCGCCTTCGGCGACGTCCGGAGCCTCGCACTCCCCCCACTTGAGGGGCGCGGCCCCGGGAGTCCCCCCGGCCTCGGGCTTGCCCTCGCCACCGTCGGAACAGCCGCTGACCCCGGCCAGCCCGACGGCGACGACGACGGCCACGGCACCCCGCACCAAGTTTCGACCCATGCCCCCATCCTGCGACCCCCACCCCCACCCCGCCCCCGCGCTGACCCGTTCGGGTAAGGCTGGTCTCAGCGCTCGGATGCAACGAGTCGGAAGCTCTCCAGGGCGGCCAGGCAGTCATCCCTGACGCCGTCGGAGGGCAGCGCACCGAGATACCTGAGGGACCGGGCCCCGGCCGAGGGACTGGGATGCCCGGCAAGGGCCGGGAGCTTCCTAGATCGCTTCCTTACGGGTCAGGTAGTTGAACGACAGCCAGCCCGGCAGCACCGGCAGCCAGAACGTCATCAGGCGGAACAGCAGGACCGCCGAGATGGCGACCTCCTTCTCCAGCCCCGCCGCGATCAGACCCAGCGTCAGCGTGGTCTCCACCGCGCCGATACCGCCCGGCGTCGGCGCCGCCGAGCCCAGCGCGTTGCCCGCGAGGAAGACCACCGCGATGCTCGCGTAGCTGATGGCCTGGCCGCCGCCGAACGCCCGGATCGACGCGTCCAGGCACATCACGAAGCAGCCGGTGAGCAGCAGCATGCCGCCGATGCCCGTCATCAGCTTCTGCGGCCGCTGGAGCACGTCCAGCATGCGCGGCACGACACCGGCGAACAGCGCCCGCACCCGTGTCGCCACGAACTTCCGCAGGAACGGCACGGCCGTCACCACGAGGACCAGTACCGCCACCGTCAGCAGACCCGCGATGACCGTACGGGAGGGGGTCATCTCCGGGGTCTTCTCGGTGCCCGTCAGATAGCCGAAGGCCAGCAGCAGCAGGACGTGGCTCGCCAGACCGAACAGCTGCGAGGCACCCACGCTCGCCACCGCCAGCCCCGGCCGGATCCCGGCCCGCTGCAGGAAGCGGGTGTTCAGCGCGACACCGCCGACCGCCGCCGGCGCCACCAGCTTCACGAACGACCCCGCGACCTGCGCGACCACCGTCCGCAGGAAGGACACCCGCTCGGGCACGAAGCCCAGCAGGCTCATCGCCGCCGCGAAGTAGGTCAGCGCCGAGAAGGCCAGCGCGGCCCCCACCCAGCCCCACTGCGCCTCGCCGACGATCGTCGCGAAGTCCACGTGCGCCAGCTGCGTGAGCAGGAAGTACGCACCGAACGCGCCCGCGATGAACGACACCAGCGTGCGCGGCCGGATCCGCTCCAGCCGGGCCGGCTCCACCGGCGCCTGCGGGCGGATCAGCAGCACCTGCTGGCGGATCTGGCTCAGCAGATCCTCCTCGCGGGCCCCGTCGAGGGCGTCGTCCAGCGCCTTCTTCTCGGCCTTCTTCTCCGCGGCCGTGGCCGCCGACGCCTTGGCCCCGGCCTTGCCGGCCTTCCCCGCCTCCCGGCCCGGCTTCGCCTCCTCCGCGGCTGCCTCGCGCGCCGCCTTCGCCGCCCGCGAGGACTCCAGTACGGCCTCCCGCTGCCGGTCGGCCCGCTCCCGGGCCAGCCGGCGCAGCGTCGCCCGCGTGGAGCGGCTCAGCGCGATCGGCTGGAGCAGCGGCAGACAGTCCGCCACCGCGTCCGGGCCGAGCACCGACACCGCCGAGGCCACCGAGCGCTCCGCGCCGATCCGCAGGCCGAGCGTGGTCAGCAGCTGCGCGATGTCCATGCGGAGCACCAGGTCCCCGGCCGCGATCTCGCCGCCGCGCAGGTCGGTGAGGACCACCGTGCCGGAACGATCCACCACGATCGCGTCGCCGGTCAGCCGCCGGTGGGCGATCCGCCGCGACTGCAGGGCCCGTACCTGCTTCCACGTGTTGAGGGTCAGGTCGTCGGTGATCTCCTCGTCGGAGAGCGCGTCGAGGGGCCGGCCGTCCAGGTGCTCGTACACGAGCATCACGGCGTCCGGGCCGAGCTCGGAGGTGGCGATCAGCTTCGGCGCGTTCGCCCCGGCCGCGATGGCCGCGTACGCGAGCAGCGCCTCCTGCTCCAGCGCCTGGCGCAGCGACTGGAGGCTGCGCCGCGTCGTGATGCCGCGCAGGGTGAGCCGGCGCCAGACCCGGTAGAAGAACCCGTGCGCCTGCTGCTCGCGGTCGACGACCGTGACGTCGAGCGGCGGGCCGTCCTCCAGGGTGACGTGGTAGCGCCGGCCGCGGTCGCTGACCTCCGAGGGGTCGGCCCCGTCCGGGAGCTCCGCGCGCATGGCGCTGACCGGCTTGAAGCCGACCCGGCGCAGGCCGGCGAGGAGGGTCTGTCCGGTGGGGCGGACGTTCGGCGAGCCGACGGCGTACAGGGTCCCGTACGCGACGCTCCAGCCGATCAGCACGGTCAGCATGATCGAGAACGGGGTGGTGTACCCGCTGACCAGCATCGCGAAGGCGTCCAGCAGCAGGACCACCCACAGCGCGACCCGCCAGCGCGGCCTGCGGGTCATGCCGACGGCGGTCATGTACGCGATGACCGGCGCGAGGTAGCCGTGCACCGGATCGGTGAGCGGGCCGCCGACGGTGGTCTGACGGGTGAGGGCCTCCTGGATGGTGCCGGAGGCGGCCTGGGACACCCACAGGTCGGTGGCCAGCGTCACGCCGTGCGCGAGCACGGCGGCGAGCACACCGTCGGCGATGCGCAGCCCGTCCCGCTTGATCAGCCGCTCGATGGCGAAGGCCACGGGTACGAGCAGCACGGCGATGCTGGACACCAGTCCGGCGACCTTGATCAGCAGATCGGGGGCGGCGCCGGTGCCCTGGGAGATGTCGGCTTCGAGGCCGGCGGTGGTGCGGTGGGCGAAGGCGGCGATGGCGAGGACGACGGCGATGCCGAGGACGCCGACGAGCAGGCGTACGAGGTCGGAGGGACGGTGCACGCGGGCGGCGAGCAGCGGTTCGTCGACCTCGACCTGATCGGCGGAGGCGGAGGCGTGACCGTGCTTCCCGGCGGCTGCGGACCCGGGCTCGGGCCCCTCGGGGGTCTTGGCCGCGCCCGCGTTCGCGCCCGCGGACCCGGCGCGGGCCCGGGGTCCGCCGGCGGCCCCGGTCCGGGACCCGGGTTCGGGTTCGGGTGCGCCTCCGGCCCCGGGCGTGGTCCCGGGGTACGGGTCTGGGCGCGTGCCGTCGTCTTCGGCCGCGCCGTCCGGAGGGCTCACACCCTGCTCCTTCGTCGTCACTTCCGTCTCTTCTTGATCACGTATCACCAGTCACCGCCCGGAAGATGGTGGCACGGACCGACGTGCGGGCGGGGCATCAGGGTGCGCGCCGGTACGGAAGGAAACCTTCCGGGAACCGGTCCGTGATGTACGGCACCATGGGCGGAATGAGCGGAGAGCTGCCCGAGTACGCGGAGCGGGTGCTGGAGGCGGCCGAGCGGATTCCGCCCGGCCGGGTGATGACGTACGGGGACGTCGCCGAGTGGCTCGGCGAGGGCGGACCCCGCCAAGTCGGGCGCGTGATGGCCCTGTACGGGGGAGCCGTGCCCTGGTGGCGCGTGGTCCGGGCGGACGGCCGGCCGCTGCCCGGCAGTGAGCTCCGGGCCCTGGAGCACTACCGCGCGGAGGCCACACCGCTGCGGCTGACCGCCGGCGGCGAGGCCCGGCTGAACATGCCGCGGGCGCGCTGGGACGGGCGGGAGGAGCGCGCCGCACGGGACGAGGGTCACATCTGACAGCTTCGGCCATGCGGGGCCGGGACGGGCGGTCGAGCGCCCGTACGGGCGACGTCCCGCGGGCCCCCGGCCGCGACCTCGGGGAACTGCGCCGGACCCGGCGGTTGCCGTAGCGTTGCCCCTTCGGCTTCGGCAGGTGCGGCGGCGAGCGCGGCATCCGTCGCGGCCGCGGCAACCGCAGACCCACCAGGACCTGGACCGGCACCCCACGTGATCACCTCTCCATCCGACCGCTCCGAGCGGCGGCGTACGCGGACCCCTGACGCGTACCGCCTCGTGCGCACCGGGCCGCAGCGGGTGGATCCCCCTGTTCTGGACGCAGCGCAGCGCGCGGTGGTTGATCACACCGGCGGCCCGCTCCTCGTCCTGGCCGGACCGGGCACCGGGAAGACGACCACGCTGGTCGAGGCGGCCGCCGCCCGGGTCGAGGCGGGGGTGGACCCGGCCCGGATCCTCATCCTCACCTTCAGCCGCAAGGCGGCCGTGGAACTGCGCGACCGGGCCGCCCTGCGGCTCGGCGGGGCGCGCGCCCCGCAGGCCACCACCTTCCACTCCTTCTGCTACGGACTGGTCCGCGCCCACCAGGACACCGACCTGTTCGCGGATCCGCTGCGGCTGCTGTCCGGCCCCGAGCAGGACGTCATGGTCCGCACCCTCCTGGACGGCCAGCGCCAGATCCGCTCCATCCGCTGGCCGGACGACCTGCGGGCCGCGCTCACCACGCGCGGTTTCGCGGACGAGGTCCGCGCCGTGCTCGCCCGCGCCCGCGAGCTGGGCCTCGGCCCGTCGGCGCTCGACGCGTTCGCGACCCGGCTGGGCCGCCCCGACTGGAAGGCGGCGGCCGCCTTCCTGTCGGAGTACCTGGACGTCCTGGACATGCAGGGCACGCTGGACTACGCCGAGCTCGTCCACCGGGCGGTCCTCCTCGCGGAGCGCACCCCGGCCCTCTCCCTGTCCTACGACGTGATCTACGTGGACGAGTACCAGGACACGGACGCCTCCCAGCTGCGGCTGCTGCGGGCCCTGGCGGGACCTGCGGGCACGCTGGTCGCCTTCGGCGATCCGGACCAGTCGATCTACGCCTTCCGCGGCGCCGACATCAACAACATCCTGGACTTCGAGGGCTCCTTCCCCGGCGCGCGGGTGCGGGCCCTGACCGTGGGCCGCCGCTCGGGGGCGAACCTCCTGGCGGCGACCCGCCTCCTGACCACCCGCATGCCGGTCCCCCGCCTGCCCGCCGAGGCGGTCCGCGCCCACCGCGGGCTGACCCCGGTCCGGGAGGGCGGCGGGGTCGAGGTGTTCACGTACCCCACGGCCGGGTCCGAGCTCGACAACATCGCCGACATCCTGCGCCGGGCGCACCTTGAGGACGGCGTGCCGTGGCGGGACATGGCCGTCCTGGTCCGCTCCGGCGGCCGCACCCTCCCGGCGATGCGCCGGGCCCTGATCGCGGCGGGAGTCCCGGCGGAGACGGACGGTACGGACACCCCCCTGCGCCACGAACCGGCGACGGCCCCCCTCCTGACGGCCCTGCGCACCGCCGCCACCCCGGCCCCGGCCCCGCCCGCAGAAGCCCCGGCCCCGGCCCCCGAGCCCGGGTCCGTGCTCGCTTCCGAGCCCGAGTCCGAGCCCGCGTCCGTCACCGAGGCCGAGCGCGCGTCCGTCACCGAGCCCGAGCGCGCGTCCGTCACCGAGCCCGCGTCCGTCACCGAGTCCGAGCCCGCGCTCGTGTCCGAGCCCACGTCCGAGGCCGAGCCCGGCCCCGAGGCCGAGCCCGGCCCCGAGTCCGAGCCCGCGGCCGGGCCCGCCGCAGGCGACCGGCACGACGCGGGGTGGATCGGCGTCGAGGCGGCGCTCACGCTGCTCGGCTCGCCGCTCGGCGGCATGGACGCAGCCGACCTGCGGCGGCTCGGGCGCGCCCTGCGCGACGAGGAGCGGGCCGCCGGCGTCAAGGTGCCCGCCCCCTCCGACGTCCTGCTCGCCCGCGCCCTCGCCGAGCCCGAACGGCTCACCGCCCACGACCCCGCCTACGCCCGCGGAGCGCAGCGCCTGGGCATGCTCCTGCGCAAGGCCCGCGAGCTCCTCCAGGGCGGCGGCACCGCCGAAGAGGCCCTGTGGACGCTGTGGGAGGGCACCTCCTGGCCCGACCGCCTGGAGCGCCAGGCCCGCCGCGGCGGCGCGGGCGGCCGCAACGCCGACCGCGACCTCGACGCCGTCTGCGCGCTCTTCGACACCGCCGCCCGCGCCGAGGACCGCACCGGCGGCCGCGGCGCCCTCAACTTCCTCGAACAGCTCGAAGCCGAGGACATCGCCGGGGACACCCTGACCGGCAAGGCCACCCGTACCGACGCCGTCCGCCTCATGACCGCCCACCGCTCCAAGGGGCTGGAGTGGCGCCTCGTCGTCGTCGCCGGCGTACAGGAGGGGCTCTGGCCCGACCTGCGCCGCCGCGGCTCCCTCCTGGAAGCCGACCGCATCGGCCGGGACGGCCTCGCCGAACCACTCCCCTCCGGCGCCCTCCTGGCGGAGGAGAGGCGGCTCTTCTACGTCGCCGCCACCCGCGCCCGCGAGCGGCTCGTCGTCACCGCCGTCAAGGCCACCGCCGAGGACGGCGACCAGCCCTCCCGGTTCCTCACCGAGCTCGGGGTCACCCCCAAGGACGTCACCGGCCGCCCCCGCCGCCCCCTCGCCGTCCCCGCGCTCGTCGCCGAACTGCGCGCCACCACCGTCGACCCCGACGCCTCGCCCGCCCTGCGCGATGCCGCCGCCCGGCGCCTGGCCCGCCTCGCCGCGCTCACCGACGAGGACGACCGCCCCCTGGTCCCCGCCGCCCACCCGCAGCGCTGGTGGGGGCTGTACGAGCCCACCCGCAGCGGCGTCCCGCTCCGCGACCGCGACCGGCCCGTCGCCCTCTCCGGCTCCGCCCTGGACCAGCTCGCCAACACCTGCTCCCTCCAGTGGTTCCTCGGCCGCGAGGTCAAGGCCGACGCGCCTTCCACCGCCGCCCAGGGCTTCGGCAACGTCGTCCACGTCCTCGCCGACGAGGTCGCCTCCGGCCGCACCCCCGCCGACCTCGCCGTCCTGATGGAACGCCTCGACTCCGTCTGGGACGCGCTCGCCTTCGACGCACCCTGGAAGTCCCGCCAGGAGAAGGACAACGCCCGCGCCGCACTGGAGCGCTTCCTGCGCTGGCACACCACCGACCGCGGCGGCCGGGAGGTCGTGGCCACCGAGCACGACTTCGACGTCACCCTCGAAGCGGGCGAGTACGCCGTCCGCATCCGCGGCTCCATGGACCGCGTCGAGGCCGACCCGCAGGGCCGCGCGTACGTCGTCGACTTCAAGACCGGCAAGGGCGCCCCGACGAAGGACGAGGTCGCGCGCCACCCCCAGCTCGCCGTGTACCAGCTGGCCGTACGCGAAGGCGCCGTCGACGAGGTCTTCGACGGGGTCCGCCCCGAGGCGGGCGGCGCCGAGCTGGTGCAGCTGCGCCAGGGAGCGCCCCAGCGGGACGGCGGGGACGCGGTGCCCAGGATCCAGGCGCAGCGGCCGCTGGAGGGCGAATGGGTCGGCGACCTCCTCGCCACCGCGGCCGGCCGGGTCCTGGACGAGCGCTTCGCGCCCGCCACCGGCAAGCACTGCGACCACTGTTCGTTCCGCAGCTCGTGCAGCGCCCGGCCGGAGGGCCGCCAGACCGTGGAGTGAGCCGTTCCGCTCGCCGGCCACCGACCGACCGGACGGTGAGACGGCGGCCGGGAGTGTCGGTGGGTCGGGTTAGCCTCTTCACGTGTCCGCGCGTCCGTCCGTCCTCACCGACCCCGAGCAGCTCAAGGAGCTCCTCGGCATCCCCTTCACGCCCGAACAGCTGGCCTGCATCACCGCCCCCGCCGCCCCCCAGGTCATCGTGGCCGGCGCCGGCTCCGGCAAGACCACCGTCATGGCCGCCCGCGTCGTCTGGCTGGTCGGCACCGGAGCGGTCGCCCCCGAGCAGGTCCTCGGCCTGACGTTCACCAACAAGGCCGCCGCCGAGCTCGCGGAGCGCGTGCGCAAGGCCCTGGCGCGGGCCGGCATCACGGACCCGGACCCTTCGCCGACCGAGGCCGACGCGGCCGGCGGCGAGCCGCGCATCTCCACGTACCACGCCTTCGCCGGCCAGCTCCTGGCCGACCACGGCCTGCGCATCGGGCTGGAGCCCAGCGCCCGCCTCCTCGCCGACGCCACCCGCTTCCAGCTGGCCGCGCGCGTGCTCCGCGAGGCGCCCGGCCCGTACCCGGCGCTCACCAAATCCGTCCCCGACCTGGTCAGCGACCTGCTCGCGCTCGACGGGGAACTCTCCGAGCACCTGGTGACCCCGGCCGAGCTGCGCGCGTACGACACGGAGCTCCTCGACACCCTCGCGGGCGCCAAGCTCACCAACGAAGACCTGCGCAAGGTCCCCGAGGCCGTGCGCGGCCGCCTCGAACTGCTGGAGCTGACCGAGCGCTACCGCACCGCCAAACGCTCCCGCGACCTGCTCGACTTCAGCGACCAGATAGCCCTCTCCGCGCAGCTCGCCACCACCCGGCCCGAGGTGGGGGAGCTGCTGCGCGAGGAGTTCAAGGTGGTCCTGCTCGACGAGTACCAGGACACCTCGGTGGCCCAGCGGCTGCTGCTGTCCGGCCTGTTCGGCGGGGGCAGCGGACACGCGGTGACCGCCGTCGGCGACCCCTGCCAGGCGATCTACGGCTGGCGCGGCGCGTCCGTGGCCAACCTGGACGACTTCCCCGAGCACTTCCCGCACGCCGACGGGCGCCCGGCGACGCGGTTCTCGCTGAGCGAGAACCGGCGCAGCGGCGGCCGCCTCCTCGACCTGGCCAACGAGCTGGCCGCGCCGCTGCGCTCGATGCACGAGGGCGTCGAGGCCCTGCGGGCGGCGCCGGGGGAGGAGCGGGCCGGCTCCGTGCGCTGCGCGCTGCTGGACACCCACGCCGAGGAGCTGGAGTGGCTGGCGGACTCGGTCGCGCACCTGGTCCGTACGGGGACCGAGCCGCGCGAGATCGCGGTGCTGTGCCGGTCGGCCCGGGACTTCGCGCAGATCCAGGCCGTCCTGGTGGCCCGGGACGTGCCGGTGGAGGTCGTCGGGCTGTCCGGACTGCTGCACCTGCCGGAGGTCGCGGACCTGGTCGCGGTGTGCGAGGTGCTCCAGGACCCGGGGGCCAACGCCTCGCTGGTCCGGCTGCTCATCGGCCCGCGATGGCGGATCGGCGCGCGCGACCTGGCCCTGCTGGGGCGCCGGGCACGGCAGCTGATCGGCCGTACGCCGGGCGAGGTGGATCCGGACGAGCGGCTCGCGGCGGCGGTGGAGGGCGTGGACCCGGCGGAGGTCGTCTCCCTGGCGGACGCGCTGGAGACGTTCCTCGACGGTTCCGCGGCCGCCTCCGACGACCTCCCGTTCTCCCCCGAGGCCCGGGTCCGCTTCGCGCACCTGGCCCAGGAACTGCGCGACCTGCGGCGTTCGCTCGCGGACCCGCTGATGGACGTACTGCACCGGGTGCTGGCCGCGACCGGCCTGGAGGTGGAGCTGTCGGCCTCGCCGCACGCGCTGGCGGCCCGGCGCCGCGAATCGCTGTCCGGCTTCCTGGACGTGGCGGCCGGCTTCGCCTCCCTGGACGGGGAGGCGTCCTTGCTGGCCTTCCTCGGTTTCCTGCGCACGGCGGTCCAGTACGAGAAGGGCCTGGACCACGCGCTGCCCGGCGGGGAGAACACGGTGAAGGTGCTCACCGCCCACAAGTCCAAGGGGCTGGAGTGGGACGTGGTGGTGGTCCCGGACCTGTGCGCCGGCTCGTTCCCGAAGGAGAAGGCCCCGGAGCCGTGGACCTCGTACGCGAAGGTCCTGCCGTACGGACTGCGCGGTGACGCGGCGACCCTCCCGGACGACCCGGCGTGGACCTCGGCGGGCCTGAAGGCGTTCAAGTCCGCCCTGAAGGAGCACAAGGCGGTGGAGGAACTCCGCCTGGGCTACGTGACGTTCACCCGCCCCCGCACGCTCCTGCTGGCGTCGGGGCACTGGTGGGGCCCGACGCAGAAGAGGCGCCGGGGTCCGTCGCCGTTCCTGACCTCCCTCCACGACCACTGCGCGGCGGGCAACGGGGAGATCGAGGTCTGGGCGCCCGAGCCGGACGCCGACGCGGAGAACCCGTCCCTCGCCACGGAGTCCACCCCGGACCGGTCCTGGCCCCTGCCCCTGGACCCGGAATCCCTCCGGCTGCGCCGCGAGGCGGCGGCCCTCGTCGAAGCCCACCTGGCCGCTCCCGGGCCGGCCCCGGCCCCGGAGGCCTACCTCTGGCCCCCGCACTGCGAGGACCCGTCGTACGCCGAGGAGCCGGACGGAGGCGACCTCTGGGCGGCGGACGCGGCGACCGTCCCGCACCCCCGCACCGGTGAAGGCCTCCGGGCCGAGGAGCCCTGGGCCGAGGACCCGTGGGGCGAGGACCCGTGGCCCGAGGACCCCTGGGCCGAGGAGCCGACGCCCGGCCCGACGGCCGGGGACCCCCGGGCCGAGGAGCCGGCGTCCGGCCCGACCCCGCCGCCCGGGGTCCCCGCCCCGTACGACGGCGGCGCCGGCCACCGCCCCGGTCCGCCGCCCGGCGACCGGCCCCGCACCCCCCGTACGGGCGCCCGCAGCGGCCTCACCCCCGAAGAGGCCCGCGCCGTCGCGTCCTGGGACCGGGACCTCGAAGCGCTGGAGGGCGAGCTCCTGCGGGCCCGCGTCGCCGTGCGCGACGTCGAGCTGCCGGCCGCCCTCTCCGCCAGCCAGCTCCTGCGCCTCGCCGCCGACGAGGAGGGCTTCGCACGCGACCTCGCCCGCCCCATGCCCAAGCCCCCGCAGCCCGCGGCGCGCCAGGGCACGCGCTTCCACGCCTGGGTCGAGTCCCGCTTCGACGAGCTCCCGCTGCCGCTCCTCGACGTCCTCGACCCCGCGACCGAGCTGCCCGGCTCCGACCAGGACATCGTCGACGAGGCCGACCTCGACTCCCTCAAGGCGGCCTTCGAGCGCAGCGAGTACGCCGACCGCACCCCGTACCGGATGGAGGCGCCCGTCCAGCTCACGCTCGCCGGCCGCGTCATCCGCGGCCGGATCGACGCCGTGTACCGCGGCGAGGACGGCTCGTACGAGATCGTCGACTGGAAGACCGGCCGCACCACCGAAGCCGACCCGCTCCAGCTCGCCGTGTACCGCCTCGCCTGGGCGGAAGCCACCGGCACGCCCCTCGACCGGGTCACCGCCGCCTTCCTCCACGTCCGCTCCGGCCGCGTGATCCGCCCTCGCGACCTGCCCGGCCGGGACCGTCTTGAGCGGATCCTCCAAGGCAAAACGGACACGGACAGTGACCAGCACCCCGGCAGTTAGGCTCGTAGGCATGAGCGAAACCCCGGCGGACAGCGTCGTCCGCACCGTCCGCACGTACATCGACGCCCACCGCGCCGCCTTCCTCGAAGACCTCGCCGAGTGGCTGCGCATCCCCTCCGTCTCGGCCCAGCCCGAGCACGCGGACGACGTACGCCGCAGCGCCGAATGGCTCGCCGCCAAGCTCAAGGAGACCGGCTTCCCCGTCACGGAGGTCTGGCCGACCGCCGGCGCGCCCGCCGTCTTCGCCGAGTGGCCGAGCTCGGACCCGGACGCCCCGACCGTGCTCGTGTACGGGCACCACGACGTGCAGCCCGCCGCCGTCGCCGACGGCTGGCACACCGACCCCTTCGAGCCGGTGATCCGCGAAGGGCGCATGTACGCGCGCGGCGCCGCCGACGACAAGGGCCAGGTCTTCTTCCACACCCTCGGCGTACGGGCCCACCTGGCGGCCACCGGCGCCGAGGCCCCGGCCGTGCACCTCAAGCTGATCGTCGAGGGCGAGGAGGAGTCCGGCTCCCCGAACTTCCGCGCCCTCGTCGAGCGCGAGGCGCGGCGCCTCGCCGCCGACGTGGTGATCGTCTCCGACACCGGCATGTGGTCCGAGACCACGCCCACCGTCTGCACCGGCATGCGCGGCGTCGCCGACTGCGAGATCGACCTGCACGGGCCGGACCAGGACATCCACTCCGGCGCCTTCGGCGGGGCCGTGCCCAACCCGGCCACCGTCGCCGCCCGCCTGGTCGCGGCGCTGCACGACGCCGACGAGCGGGTCACCATCCCCGGCTTCTACGACAACATCGCCGAGCTCACGGACGAGGAGCGGGCGCTCATCGCCGAGCTCCCGTTCGACGAGTCCGAGTGGCTGCGCACGGCCAAATCGCACGCGGCGGCGGGCGAGAAGGGCTACTCCACCCTGGAGCGGGTCTGGGCCCGGCCGACCGCCGAGGTCAACGGCATCGGCGGCGGCTACCAGGGCCCCGGCGGCAAGACCATCGTGCCCGCCTCCGCCCACCTGAAGCTGTCGTTCCGCCTGGTGTCGGGGCAGGACCCGTACGAGGTCGAGGCGGCCGTGCGGGACTGGGTCGCGGCGCGGGTCCCGGACGGGATCCGGCACTCCATCGTCTTCGGCGCCCCCACCCGGCCCTGCCTGACCCCGCTGGACCACCCGGCGCTGCAGTCGGTCGTACGGGCCATGGGGCGGGCGTTCGGCGAGAAGGTCCGCTTCACCCGCGAGGGTGGCTCCGGACCGGCGGCCGACCTCCAGGACGTCCTGGGGGCGCCCGTCCTGTTCCTCGGCATCTCCGTGCCGTCGGACGGCTGGCACTCGCCGAACGAGAAGGTCGAGCTGGACCTGCTGCTCAAGGGGGTCGAGACGGCCGCCTACCTGTGGGGCGACCTGGCCGCCTCCCACGGCCGACCCGCCTGACGCACGCACCACGCGCCGGGCACCACGCCCCGAGCACAGCACCAGCACCACGCACCACGCACCACACGTACCGAGTCACCGAGCCTGCCTGTCCCACCACCGGGGGAGTTGGAAGTACCTGTGAGCACCCATACCGAGCACCCGATCTCGCTCGCCGCGCCCAGCGGAATCGACCGGGCCGCGCACCACCGCCTCGACGAGGCCTGGCTCGCGGCCGCCTGGAGCCACCCGACGACCCGCGTCTTCGTGGTCTCCGGCGGTCAGGTCCTGATCGACGACACCCCCGACGGCGGCACCGGAATCGTCATGACCCCGGCCTTCGAGGCCCCGGTCACCGAGACGCACCGCTATTTCCTGGGCACCGACGACGACGGCGTACGGTACTTCGCGCTCCAGAAGGACTCCCTGCCAGGCCGGATGGACCAGTCGGCCCGCCCGGCCGGCCTGCGCGAGGCCGGGCTGCTGCTGTCCCCGCGCGACGCCGGGCTGATGGTGCACGCCGTGGCGCTGGAGAACTGGCAGCGGATGCACCGCTTCTGCTCGCGCTGCGGCGAGCGCACGGTGGTCGCGGCCGCCGGGCACATCCGCCGCTGCCCGGGCTGCGGCGCCGAGCACTACCCGCGCACCGACCCGGCGGTGATCATGCTGGTCACCGACGAGCACGACCGCGCGCTGCTGGGCCGCCAGGTGCACTGGCCGGAGGGGCGCTTCTCGACGCTGGCCGGGTTCGTGGAGCCGGGCGAGTCGATCGAGCAGTCGGTCGTGCGCGAGGTGTGGGAGGAGGCGGGCATCAGGGTCGGCGAGGTCGAGTACGTCGCCAGCCAGCCCTGGCCGTTCCCGTACAGCCTCATGCTCGGTTTCACGGCGCGCGCCACGACCACCGAGATCACGGTCGACGGGGAGGAGATCCAGGAGGCCCGCTGGTTCTCCCGCGAGGAGCTGCGCGCCGCGTTCGAGTCGGGCGAGATGCTGCCCCCGTCGGGGATCTCGATCGCGGCCCGGCTTGTCGAGCGCTGGTACGGGGAGCCGCTGCCGCGCGCGGCGGCGTAAGGCTTCTCACACGGCGGGGCGCCGGTCCGCCCGCGCCCGCAGAAGACACGCAGACGGCATGCAGAAGGCCCCCGCCACGGCGGGGGCCTCTCTGTCGCGCAGTGCGCCGGGACGCGGCTCAGACGGCCAGGGCCTGCTTGACCTGGGCCAGGCTCGGGTTCGTCATGACCGACTCGGCGCCGGCGGCGGACTTCACGAGCACGGTCGGGACCGTCTGGTTGCCGCCGTTCGCCTTCTCGACGAACGCCGCGGACTCCGGGTCCAGCTCGATGTTGATCTCGTTGTACGCGATGCCTTCCCGGTCCAGCTGGGTCTTCAGCCGGCGGCAGTAGCCGCACCAGGTCGTGCTGTACATCGTGACGGAACCCGTGTCCTGCATGCTGCGCTCTCCTCTGTGGGGTCTGGGTGGTCCGAGTACTCGAACGTACGGGACCCCGGGGCCATTCCCGTACCCGCGCTACGGCCGGGACCTCGCAGTACGTCAAGTGGGACCGTGTGACGAATGCGCGCACCCTGTGGACAAGTTTCCCGTCCGCCCCTCGGGACCTGGCAGCATGGCGGGGTGACATCAGCAACGCACCTCCCCTCCTTCCCCGCCGGCGCGGACTCGGCCGACGCGGTGCTCCTGGG
This sequence comes from Streptomyces vinaceus, assembly GCF_008704935.1. Taxonomy (NCBI): domain Bacteria; kingdom Bacillati; phylum Actinomycetota; class Actinomycetes; order Kitasatosporales; family Streptomycetaceae; genus Streptomyces; species Streptomyces vinaceus. The sequence goes on along the minus strand of NZ_CP023692.1, from coordinate 2,668,691 downwards.
CCTGGACCCCGAGCAGCGCGAGGTCGCGACGACCCTGCGCGGGCCGGTGTGCGTGCTGGCGGGCGCGGGCACGGGCAAGACCCGCGCGATCACCCACCGGATCGCCTACGGGGTGCGTTCGGGCCAGCTCATGCCGGCCAGCGTGCTGGCCGTCACGTTCACCAACCGCGCCGCCGGCGAGATGCGCGGCCGCCTGCGCTCCCTGGGCGCGGGCGGGGTGCAGGCGCGGACGTTCCACTCCGCCGCCCTGCGCCAGCTCCAGTACTTCTGGCCCAAGGCGATCGGCGGCGAGGTGCCCCGGCTCCTCGAACGCAAGATCCAGTTCGTCGCCGAGGCCGGCGCCCGCTGCCGCATCCGGCTCGACCGGGGCGAGCTGCGCGATGTCACCGGTGAGATCGAGTGGGCGAAGGTCACCCAGACCGTCCCCTCCGACTATCCGGCGGCCGCCCTGAAGGCGGGCCGCGAGGCCCCCCGGGACATGGCGGAGATCGCCCAGATCTACGGGACGTACGAGCAGCTCAAGCGCGACCGCGGCATGATCGACTTCGAGGACGTGCTGCTCCTCACGGTGGGCATCCTCCAGGACCGCCACGACATCGCCGAGCAGATCCGCACCCAGTACCAGCACTTCGTGGTGGACGAGTACCAGGACGTCAGCCCGCTCCAGCAGCGGCTGCTCGACCTGTGGCTCGGCGAGCGCGACAGCCTCTGCGTCGTCGGCGACGCCAGCCAGACGATCTACTCCTTCACCGGGGCCACCCCCGACCACCTGCTGAACTTCCGCACCCGCTATCCGCAGGCCACCCTGGTCAAGCTGGTCCGCGACTACCGCTCCACCCCCCAGGTGGTCCACCTCGCCAACGGGCTCCTGGCCCAGGCCAGGGGCCGCGCCGCCGAGCACCGCCTGGAGCTGGTCTCGCAGCGCGAGCCCGGCCCCGACCCGGTCTACGCCGAGTACCCGGACGAGCCCGCCGAGGCCGAGGGCGTCGCCCTGCGCATCCGGGACCTGATCGCGGCGGGCGTTCCGGCCGGCGAGATCGCCGTGCTCTACCGCATCAACGCCCAGTCCGAGATCTACGAGCAGGCCCTCGCCGACGCCGGCGTCCCGTACCAGCTGCGCGGCGCCGAGCGGTTCTTCGAGCGCGCCGAGGTGCAGAAGGCGATCCTGGCCCTGCGCGGCGCCGCCCGCTCCGGGGGCAACGACCCGCTGCTCGACGACGTCGTCGAGCTCGGCTCCCAGGTGCGGGCCGTGCTCAGCTCCACCGGCTGGACCACCGAGCCGCCCGCCGGCTCGGGGGCCGTGCGCGACCAGTGGGAGTCGGTGGCCGCCCTGGTCCGGCTCGCCGAGGACTTCGCCCGCGGCCGCCCGGGCGCGACGCTGGCGGACCTGACCGTCGAGCTGGACGAGCGCAGGGCCGCCCAGCACGCCCCGACCGTCCAGGGCGTCACCCTCGCCTCCCTGCACGCCGCCAAGGGCCTGGAGTGGGACGCCGTGTTCCTGGCCGGGCTCACCGACGGCATGCTGCCGATCACGTACGCCAAGACCGACGAGCAGGTCGAGGAGGAGCGCCGGCTGCTCTATGTCGGCGTCACCCGGGCGCGGCTGCACCTGACGCTCTCCTGGGCCCTCTCCCGGGCTCCGGGCGGCCGGCCCTCCCGACGCCCCAGCCGCTTCCTGAACGGCCTGCGGCCGGGCTCTGCGGCCCCGGGAAGCCGGCCGGGCGCCCCGGCCGAGAGAGGGGCCCGCAAGCGCGGGCACCGCGGGCCGACGCTGTGCCGGGTCTGCGGCAGGACCCTCACCGAGGCCGGCGAGCTGAAGCTGATGCGCTGTGAGGACTGCCCGTCCGACATGGACGAGGGCATCTACGAGCGCCTGCGCGAGTGGCGGGCGGACCAGGCGAAGGAGCAGGGACTGCCCGCGTACTGCGTGTTCACGGACAAGACGCTCGTCGCGATCGCCGAGGCCCAGCCGTCCGAGGAGGGCGAGCTCTCGATGATCTCTGGAGTCGGCCGCCGCAAGCTCGACCGGTACGGGGCCGAGGTCCTGGCCATCTGTGCAGGTCAGGACCCTGGGGCCGGGGATGCTGACGACGCGTAGAAACTCGTCGGAAAAATAGTTTGCACATGCCCAGCGAATCCCCATAGGTTCTTAGCAACGGAAACGGTGGCTTCTCCGAAGCTCCGGATCCGTGCTGTACTTATCCGAATACGTATGGGACAGGCCCCCGGGCCACCGTCCCCGAGACGCCGAGAGGAGGCGAGACCAGTGACCAGCTTCATCACCACCACCAAAATGACCGATCGCTCGGTCGCCGCTTCCTGCACGCTCGGCTCCTCCTCGCTCCTCCCGCTCCTGGGTACCGGTCTGTCCGCGATTTCCGCTGACAGCCGCGCCCTGCTGGCCGCGCCCTCCGCGCTCCTGGCGAGCGAGCGGAATGAGCGACCGACCCAGGCATCGGTGGCAGTAGTGGAAGCCCAGGCGCACGGCGCCTATGGCTTCGCTGCCGCAGCCGGTGCCGGAGTCCAGACGAAGCAGACGAAGCAGCAGCACCACCTGATGTGGGCCTTCCGTGGGCTCGAACCCTGGAGTGATCCAGCCTGATTTCAAGATCAGGCCGGCGCCTTCAGGGCCGCGGAACCCCACCCGGGATCCGCGGCCCTTCTGTTTGTCTCCGACCGGGGGACGACAGCACGAAGGAGCCTCGGGACTGGCAAGACCAGGTACCAGCCGCCCCCGGCCGAACCCGGCCGGAACGACTAGCCAACCAAGACGAGGAAGAAAACACCGTGCAACTCGAAGCGCACGCCCCGTCCGTACCGCAGACCCAGACGATCTCCCCGCCCGCAGTCCCGGAGGACTCCACCTTGACTCCCCTCACCGCGCTGACCGCGCTCGACGACGCCATCGAGAACCTCGGCGTACCCGTCGCCTGCCGTACCTACGACCCCGAGGTCTTCTTCGCCGAGTCCCCGGCGGACGTCGAGTACGCGAAGTCCCTGTGCGCCACCTGCCCGCTGGTCGAGGCCTGCCTCGCCGGTGCGCTGGAGCGCCGCGAGCCCTGGGGTGTCTGGGGTGGCGAGCTCTTCGTCCAGGGCGTTGTCGTAGCCCGGAAGCGGCCCCGTGGCCGTCCGCGCAAGAACCCGGTTGTCGCGGCATGACCGCCATCGGAACCATCGACCGCCCCCTGACGCACGACCCCTTGAAGCAGGCCCTCATGACCGCCCACACGACGAGCGAGCAGCCGCACGGCTCCGCCCACGCAGACTTCATCACCGCCGGCGCGATCACCTCGCGTCAGAACAGGACCCGAGAAATGCAACTCATCCCAGAAGCCCTGGCCCGTGCCCATATGGACGACCGCATGCGCGAGGTCGACGCCGAGCGTCGCGCCCTGCGCCTGGTCGCCGCCCGCCGCATGCAGCGGCGAGCCGAGCGCGTCTCGCTGCGCGCCCGGCGGGCCCTCGCCATGGCCGTCATGCACTGAGCCACGGCTGAACCGCCGCTGACCAGCGGCGCGGCAGCGTATGGGGGGACCGGTCCGAACGGACCGGTCCCCCCGGTGCGTTGCGGACGGCTCTCCGCGCCTCGTGGGGATATCGTCTGGAGGTGGACCAGCCGAATCCCCACCCCACCCCGTCCGGACCCGAGGCCCAGCCCGTCGTCTGCGCGCGCTGCGGCAAGAAGGCCCCCGACGGCGCCCCGCCCACCTGGACCTGCTCGGTGGAGAACGGGACCAGACAGTACTTCTGCGTCGACTGCGCGCGCGCCAACCTCAGGGCGATCGAGGGCCGCCTCGACTCGTCCTGGTGGTGACCGCGCCACCTCGACCCCAGCGCCTACGCGCTCACTCCTCGGGCAGGAAACCCGGGAGCCAGGACTCCAGTTCCTCCCGCAGCCGTACCGTCGCGCCCAGCTGGCAGAGCACCCCGATGGTGCTCAGAGTCACCCGGTGGATCAGCAGATACGAGGGCGGCAGATTGATCTGCCGGCCCAACTGGTGCGCGGGGGAGCGGGGATCGGCGATCCGAGCCGCCTGACCGCGCAGCCACGGCCGCGTGAAGGTGAACTCCTCCGCCTGCGCGGGCTCGATGATGGGCAGCAGATAGTCCAGCACCGCTTCCGGATCCAGTTCGATGGACTCCCGCACGAACCCCTCGGCGCACAGGTGTCCGTAGATTCCTTCGGCGTCCCCCTCCAGCGTCATCCGCAGTGAGGTGCCGATGGGCTTGGGCCAGCCGCCGGGCAGCCGGTCGACGGTGCCGAAGTCCAGCACGCCCAGCCGTATCCGGCCGTCCGCCCCGGCCAGCAGGCGGAAGTTGCCCGGGTGCGGATCGGCGTGCAGCAGGCCGGTGCGCGCGGGCCCCGAGAAGAGGAAGCGGGCCAAGAGCTGTCCGGCGCGGTCGCGCTCCTCCTGGGTGCCGTCCGCTATCACCTCGGACAGCGGGGTCCCCTCCATCCACTCGGTCACCAGCACCTGGTCGCCCTGGTGCACGACATCCGGTACGACCACGTCCTCGTCGCCCTCGAACGCGTCCGCGTGCGTGCGCTGGGCCTCCGCCTCCAGTTCGTAGTCCAGCTCCTCCGAGACCCGGTCGCGCAGCTCCTTGATCAGCGGCTTGACGTCCATGCCGGGAACCAGCGGCCCCAGCAGTCCCGCGAACCGGCCCAGTTGCTTCAGGTCCGACAGCAGTGCCTCGCCGGCCCCCGGGTACTGGACCTTCACCGCGACCTGCCGGCCGTCGTGCCACACCGCCCGGTGCACCTGCCCGATCGAGGCGGCCGCGGCCGGCTTGTCCTCGAACTCCTCGAACAGGTCCCGCCAGTCGGCCCCCAGCCGCTCCGCCAGCACCTGGTGCACCGTCTGCGCGGGCAGCGGCGGAGCCGCCTCCTGGAGCTTGGTCAGCGCCGCCCGGTACGGCCCGGCGACCTCCTCGGGCAGGGCCGACTCGAAGACCGAGAGCGCCTGCCCGAACTTCATGGCACCGCCCTTCAGCTCCCCGAGGGTGCGGAACAGCTGCTCGGCGGTGCGCTGCTGGAGCTCGCGCGCCACGATCTCCGCCGACTTGCCGCCGATCCGCTTGCCCAGCCCCCAGGTGACCCGGCCCGCGAAGCCGAGCGGCAGCGCGGCCAGCTTGACGGTACGGGTGACCGCCTTCCGGGGAAGATCAGACATGCGCCCCTCCAGTTCCCAGACAGCTGTGCCGCAAGCGGCGGTTCAGGATGGCCCCTCGGCCCACCGCATCCTGTCATGGCGCCCGCGCCCCGCCCCGGCCGAGGCGTCCGCTCGTGATGTGGCAGGAATCCGCCCGTTGCCGGACAGCACCCGCTCCCGTGGGACAGCATGGCGGGAGAGCGGGCCGCGTGGTGGGGAAAGGGCTGTGGATGGCTGGGCGGGGGCCTTCGAGGCAGGAACTGATCCGGCGACGGCGTTCCAACACCTTCATCGGACGACAGGGCGAGGTCACCGCCTTCCGGGACGCCCTCGCGCAGTCCCCGGACGAGGCCGCGCAGTTCCTCTTCCACATCCGCGGCCCGGCCGGCGTCGGCAAGTCCACCCTGGTGCGCCAGCTGGAGACGATCGCCCGCGAAGGGCAGGCGGTCACCGCGTACGTCGACGAGTCGGTCGCCGACGTCATCGAGACGATGGAAGTCGTCAGCGCGCACTTCTCCCAGCAGGGCGTGGCGCTGAAGGGCTTCGACAAGCTGCTGGCCACCTATCGGCAGCGCCGCCACGAGGCGGACGTCGGGATGGCGGCGGCTGCCGGCGGGGCCGACGCGGCAGCCGGCAGCGCCCCGTCGCCGTCGCCATCGCCGTCCAGCCTGATCGCCTCGCAGCTGGGCCTGGTCGGGCTGGGCATGCTTCCGGGCGTGGGCGCATTCACCGGCGCGGTGGACCCGAACCACGTGGCGGCCGGCGCGGACCGGGTGAAGGCGCTCCTCAGCACCCGCCTCCGCAGCCACGGCGATGTCGAGCTGGTGATGTCCCCGCTGGACATCCTGACCCCGGTGTTTCTGGAAGAGCTCGGGGAAGTGGCCCGCAAGCATCCGTGGATCACGCTGTTCTTCGACACCTACGAGCGCACCGGACCCATGCTGGACACCTGGTTGCGGGACGTACTGGTCAGCGACCGCTACGGGGAGCTCCCGGCGAACGTGCTGGTCGTCCTGGCCGGTCAGTCGCGGCTGGCGGCCCGCTGCTGGGAGGACTGGTACGACCTGGTCACGGACTGGCCGCTGGAGGTGTTCACGGAAGCCGAGGCACGCCGGCTCCTCGCGGGGAAGGGCGTGACGGACGAGCGCGTCGTCGAGGTGATCCTCCAGCTGTCGGGACGGCTTCCGGTCCTGGTCTCCACGCTGGGCGAAGCCCAGCCGGGCAGCGTGGAGGAGATCGGGGACCCCAGTGGTACCGCCGTCGAGCGCTTCCTCAAGTGGGAGACGGATCCGGCCCGCAGGGCCGCTGCCCTGGCCTGTGCGTTCCCGCAGGAACTGGACGAGGACGTGTACCGGGCGGCCGTGGAGGAGGAGGCCGCCGAGCTGTTCGGCTGGCTGCGGTCGATGCCTTTCGTCACCGAGCGCTCCGGCCACTGCCGCTATCACGAGGTGGTCCGCGGCGCGATGCTGCGGCTCCGGCGCAGGCAGTCCCCGGCCGGCTGGGAGCGGCTGCACACTCGGCTGGCCGACGCCTTCCAAGTGCGCCGGGAGCGCCTGGAGGAGGCCGTCACCCCGGCCGACGGCTGGTGGTCGGACGAGACCTGGCGCGGACACCGCCTCCAGGAGACCTACCACCGGCTGTGCGCCGACCCGCGCGCAGCCCTTCCCGCCGCGTCGCGGGAGCTCGTCGACGCCTACGACCACGGCATCACCACTCTCCACCGCTGGGTCCAGGTCTGGATCCAGGCCGGCCGGGACACCCAGGGAACCGAACTCGCCGACTGGGGTGAGCGCCTCCGCACGGCCTTGGAGCAGCAGGATGCCGGCGTGGCCACCCTGACGCTCCTGCTGTCCCGAGGTGCCCTCGACGCCGCCGGCCAGGCCCTCGCGCTGACCCTGCGCGGCCGGGACCACCGCAATGCCGAGCGGTACCCGCAGGCCCTGACCGACTACGCGCGGGCGCTCGCCCTCGACCCCGGGACGGAGCGCGCCCACTACGGCCGGGGCCGCACCCACGAGCTCACCGAACGCTTCGAGGAGGCGATCGGGGACTACACCCGCGCCATCGAGCTCGATCCCGCCTACATCTGGAGCATCGGCAACCGCGGGGTCTGCCACCGCGCCATCGGCCAGTACGAGGAGGCGCTGGCCGACTTCGCACGTGTCCTCGATCTCGACCCGGACGCCCACTGGGCACTCACCCATCGCGGTGTGCTCCACCGCCTCACGGAGCGGTACGACGAGGCTCTCGCCGATTTCGAGCGCGCCATCGAGATCAAGCCGGACAGCGCCTGGGCCCTGGCGAACCTGGGATTCGTGCTCAACAGCACGGGCCGGCACAAAGAGGCCCTGGCCGCCCTCGACCAGGCGGTCGGCTTCTCCCCGGACTACGCCTGGGCCCGCCTGATCAGGGGCCGGAGCCACCGGGGCCTCGCCCGGTACGAGGAGGCGCTGACCGACTTCACCCGTGCCGTGGAGCTGAAGCCCGACGACCCCGTGGCGCTCGCGGGACTGGGCGAGGTCCTGCGGCTGACGGAGCGGCACCCGGAGGCCCTGGACGCGCTCGACCGGGCCCTCGAACTCAAGGCGGACTACGCCTGGGCCCTCGCCAGCCGGGGCGAGATCCACGCCGCGATGGGCGAGTACGGGCGGGCACTGGACGGCTTCGACCGGGCCATCGAGCTCAGTCGGGACTATCAGTGGGCCCTCACCCGTCGGGGACGGCTGCTCCTGCTGCTCGGCAGGCACGAGGAGGCCCTGGTCGACTACACCCGCGCTCTGGGACTCGGATCCGACGAGCCACGGGTCTTCGCCGAGCGGGGTGACGTCTTTCGCATGCTCGGCCGATTCGAGGAGGCTCTGAGCGACTACGACCGCGCCGATGAGCTCCGGCCCGGCAGCTTCATGACATCGGTCCGCCGCGGGGTCGTGCGGCGGCTGCTCGGCCGGTACGAGGAGGCTCTGGCCGAGCTCACCCGCGCGATCGCACTCGAACCCGACGACACCTGGGCGCACTACGAGACGGCGGTGGTGCTGCATGCGCTCCACCGACCGGATCGGGACCGGCACCTGGCCCGCGTCGTCGACATCGTGGGCCCGGGGAGCCCGGACGCCCCGCCCCGATCCGCCGCGGACATCGGCAATCTCCTCCTCACCCAGTGCCTCCGGCTCCGCTGGGCCGAGGCCCGGCAGTACCTCGCGGACTTTCTGGACGGAGACCCGACCAGAGGCACGGTGCACGAACTGCTCATGGCCCTGCGCAGCCTGACGCCGGTGATCGCGTCGGCCGAGCCCCGGATCGAGGAGTTGTGCCGCGCGGTGCAGGAGCGGCTCGGCCCGCCCTCGTGAGAGCCTCATGACGTCACCGCCGGCTCCGCCGGGACCCGGGCCGCCGCGCACGGGCAGTCGGGATGGGGGCGCACCGGGCTCCGCTCCCAGTGGAGGCCCGGGAGGGCGGCCTCCCAGCGGGAGGCCGTGGACGCGGGCAGCTCCCCGTCGAGGAAGGACAGGGCGTGGGCGGCCGCGAGACCCGCCACCGCCGTGGCCAGTCCCACATCGCAGGCTGCGGTGGTCCGGCGGCGGTGCGCCGAGCGCCATTGCACCAGCATCCGGGGCCACGCCGGATCCGCCTCGACCCGGTCGCGTTCCATACACCCCGCGCACGCCGTGGCCCCCGGCAGCACCAGTGGCCCCACCAGCCCGGTGCCCTCCAGCACCCCGGCGTACAGATGGGGGGTTCCGGCGGCGACCCAGTCGGCCGCGGTGCCCGGATCCGGGGCCCAGGCCTGCAGGCCGTCCCGGGGCGCGACCACCACCAGGGACACCCCCGGCCCGGGCCCCTCCCGCTCCGCCGCCCGCGGTGGGCGCCCCGGGGCCGATGCGCGCACCAGCCCCGCCGCGGCCTCCGCCCGCAGCCGGCCCACGCTGTCGGGGCCCAGCCCGCCCGGCGCCACGTCGCCCGGCTCCACCCGGCCCCCGTCGAGCACCTCCACCCGGCCCACGCCGGCCGCCGCCAGGACCCCGGCGATCACCCCGCCCACCCGGCCGCTCCCGCGCACCTGGACCCGTATGGCCCGCCGGGCCACGACACCCCGTAGATCACCGCCCGGCTCGCGGTGCACCAGTGACAGCGAGCCCAGATCGGGCCCGAGCCGCTCCAGGACCTCCGGCTGCTCGCGCAGGGCCTGGGCCCGCGGGCCGCCGGCCGTGGCGTCGTCCAGCAGCCCGGCCGCCGCCAGCCGCCGGACCAGCGCCTCCACCTGCCCCTCCGCGAGCCCCACCCGCACCGCCTCCGCGCGCAGCAGCTCCATGCCCCGCGTCCCGTCGATCCGGTCGATCAGCGATCCCGTCGCCGTGTCCACCGGCCCGAGCGCCACCGCGTGCGCGGGCGTCACCCCGAACTGCACCGTCTGCAGATCCCGCCAGGCCCTCGCCAGCGCCGGCTTCACCTTCGGATACATGGCCTTCCCCCTCCTGCGAACCCCGCCTCGTTCCCGTCCCCAGCAGAGTGCCCGCCCGCCGCGTTCCGTGCGTCCCTTTGTCCACAGGCACGCCCTATAAGGCATATGAGATGAAGAAAGGGGGTGCTTCCTGTGCTGCCTTCGAACCGATCGCGTCCGAACCGGGGAGCGGGGGGACTTCGGCCAGGCGAGCGGGTACGGTCTTGGGCGTGTCCGCCGACCCACAGCAGCGCGCCGTCGAAGTCCGCCGGAGCGCGCGCCGCCGCAGGACCGTATCCGCCTACCGCGAGGGTGACCGTACGGTCGTCCTCATCCCTGCCCGGATGTCCGAGGCCGAGGAGCGGCGCTGGGTGGGGGTCATGCTCGACAAGCTGGCCGCCCAGGAGAGCAAGCGCACCCTCGGGGACGCGGAACTCACCGAGCGCGCCGAGCGTCTGTCCGAGCAGTACTTCGGCGCCCGCGCCCGTCCCCGCTCGGTGCGCTGGGTCACGAACCAGAACACCCGCTGGGGCTCCTGCACCCCGGCCGAGGGCAGCATCCGGCTCTCCCACCGCCTCCAGGGCATGCCCGAGTACGTCGTCGACTACGTGCTGCTGCACGAGCTGGCCCACCTCCTCGTGCCCGGCCACGGTCCCCGCTTCTGGGAACTGCTGGAGGCCTACCCGCGCACCGAGCGGGCCCGCGGCTACCTGGAGGGAGTGGTCGCCGCCGAGCGCCTCCCCAAGGTCCCGGCGGCCCGCGGGGAGTGACCCGCGCCGGCGTCTCGGTATGTACCGGGTCGGTACCGACTTGGCCGGATGTCGGCGGATGCGGCTAGCCTGAGCGCCACGCAATTCACTGTCGGGATGGGGGACGGTCGTTACGTATGGCCAGGGAATTCCAACGCGGTCACAAGGCCAGGATCAGCGATCTGACGGCAGGCACGGATCTGTACGTGGGCGTGCAGATCGCCGGCCCCGGACTCGCCTTCGACATCAGCTGCTTCGGCCTTGACGCCAACGAGCAGCTGTCGGACGACCGGTACTTCGTCTTCTACAACCAGCCGAAGTCGCCGGAGGAGTCGATCCAGCAGCTCGGCGCGCAGGCGGGCGACACCGAGTCCTTCCGGGTGACGCTGGACCGCGTCCCGGCGAGCATCCACAAGCTGTCCTTCACGGCCACCATCGACGGCGACGGACAGATGTCGCAGATCGGACCGGGCTACATCCGGATCGTGGCCGGCGGCGAGGAAGTCGTCCGGTACTCCTTCACGGGCGCGGAGTTCAGCACCGAGCGCGCCGTCATGCTCGGCGACTTCTACCTCAAGGACGTGTGGCGCTTCGCCGCGGTCGGCCAGGGCTTCGACGGCGGGCTCGCCGCGCTGCTGAAGAACTTCGGCGGCGAGGTCGCCGACGAGGACGAGCAGCAGGCCCCGCAGCAGCCGCAGGCCGCCGCCCCGGCCCAGGCCGGCGCCGCGCCGGGATTCGCCCCGCCGCCGCAGACCGCCGCCCCGGCGCCGTCCTTCGGCGCCCCGGTCCAGGCCCCGCAAGCCCCGCAGGCTCCCCAGGCCCCGTACGTCCCGCAGCCCGCGCCCGCCCCGGCCCCCGCGCCCGCCCCGCAGTACCAGCAGCCGGCCCCGCCGGCCCCCGTGCACTCGGCCCCGACCATGGTCGGCCCGATCACCACCCCGCCGGCCCCCGCGCCGTACGGCCGGCCGCCGCACGCCCCGCAGCCGCCCGGCCCGCCCGGCGCGCCCCCGTACGGCCAGCAGCCGCAGCCCTCGTACGGCCAGATGCCCGGCTACGGCGGCCAGGTCCCGCCCCCGGCCCCCGCGACCTACGGCCAGGTCCCCGGCCAGCAGCCGCCCCCGTACGGCCAGCAGATGCCCGGTCAGCAGCCCGGCTACGGCCACGGCGCCCCGCAGGCCGCCGGCGCCGGCCTCGCCGCCGCCCTCCAGCCGTACAAGGAAGTCCCCACCGGCACCCGCTGGACCGCGCAGAACCAGCAGCTGATGCGGGTGGACCTCTCGATGGGCGGCCAGCCCGTCCTCGCCCGCCAGGGCAGCATGGTCCTCTACCAGGGCAAGGTCGACTTCAGCTACAAGGGCGCCGGCTTCGCCGGCCGCATCGTCGGCAACGCCACCGGCCAGGAGATGCAGCTGATGCGCTGCAGCGGCCGCGGCCAGGTCTTCCTCGCCGAGAACGGCGCCCACCTGCACGCCATCGAGCTCCAGGGCGACGGGATCTGCGTCTCCGCCGAAAGCGTCCTCGCCTTCGACGAGTCCCTCCAGCACGAGGTCCGCCGCATCGAGGGCCACGGCATCCCCGGCGGCGCCCTGTTCACGATGCTGTTCCAGGGCTCCGGCACGGTGATCGTCAAGACGCACGGAACGCCCGTCGTCCTGCCCGTCACCCCGACCACCTTCGCCGACAGCAACGCCATCGTCGCGTGGTCGGCGGCCTCCCAGGTGATCGTCTCCAGCCAGGTCCGGCTGCGGCGCAACGCCTACCCCGGCCACAGCGGGGAGACCGTGAACCTCCAGTTCCGCGGCGCTCCCGGCAACTTCATCGTCGTCCAGCCGTACGAGGTCTGAGGGAGCCCCACATGAATGCCATGAACGCAATGAACCAGCAGCTCGCGGGCTACGCCCCCACCCCCGTCACGGCCCGCATGGAGAACCACGGCAGGGCCATGCTCAAGGTCGCCATGCAGAGCGGCCAGGACCTCTTCGCGCGCACCGGGTCGATGGTCGCCTACGAGGGCTTCGTCCAGTACGAGCCCAACCCGCCGGCCCTGCGCCAGATGGCCTCCCAGTGGCTCACCGGCGAGGGCGCCCCGCTGATGAAGGCCACCGGCGACGGCCTGCTCTACCTCGCCGACTACGGCGCGGACGTCGTCGTCATCAACCTCAACAACGACGCGCTCTCGGTCAACGGCACCAACCTGCTCGCCTTCGACGCCCACCTCCAGTGGGGCGTCGAACGGGTCAAGGGCATGGCGAAGTTCGCCGGCCAGGGCCTGTTCAACGTGCAGATCGCGGGCACCGGCTGGGTCGCCATCACCTCCCGCGGCACCCCGATCGTGGTCGACTGCGGCCGCGGCGAGGACGAGACGTACGTCGACCCCGACGCGCTCGTCGCCTGGTCCCCGAACCTCAAGGTGAAGGGCAAGCGCAGCTTCAAGGCCTCGTCGATGATCGGCCGGGGCAGCGGGGAGGCCTACCAGATGGCCTTCTCCGGCCAGGGCATCGTCGTCGTACAGCCCAGCGAGGACAGCACCGACCGGCTCCGGACCCGGGGCTGAGGGGGAGCGGACACACATCATGCAGAGCTCACTTTTCGGCCACGCCGAGCAGCAGTCCCAGGAGCGGTACGCCGTCCAGAACCCGCAGCTGCTGCGGGTCACCCTGGCCGGCTCCGACGACGTCCTCGCCCGCAAGGGCGCCATGGTCGCCTACCAGGGGATCGTCGACTTCGACGGCGAGTACCAGAGCACCACGCAGCGCACCGCCCGCGCCCGCACCGGCGAGGGCCTCGACCTGATGCGCTGCTCCGGGCAGGGCACGGTCTACTTCGCCAACCTCGCCCAGTACGTGCACGTCGTGGACGTGGACCAGGACGGCCTCACCGTCGACAGCAGCTACGTACTGGCCATGGACTCCACCCTGCACACCGAGGCCATCGCGGTCGACAGCCAGTACGGCATCTCCGGCTCCGGCAAGTACCAGCTCAACATCACCGGCCGCGGCAAGGTCGCTCTGATGACCTCCGGGCAGCCGCTGATGATGCAGGTCACGCCGGACAAGTACGTCAACGCCGACGCGGACGCGATCGTCGCCTGGTCCACCTCGCTGCGGGTGCAGATGCAGGCCCAGACGCACTCCACCGGCGTCTGGCGGCGGCGCGGCAACACCGGCGAGGGCTGGGAGCTCAGCTTCCTCGGCACCGGCTTCGCGCTGGTGCAGCCGAGCGAGGTGCTGCCGCCGCAGAACGCCCAGCTGGGCCAGGGAATGGCCGCGCAGTACGGGATGGGCCAGCACGGGGTCCACGCCCAGAACCAGAACAACGCCTGGAACTAGCGCGCCCGGAAGCACGCGGAAGGGGCGGCTCCGCAGGATGCGGGGCCGCCCCTTCCGGGCTGTGCGGCGGGTGTCATAGCCGCGCCAGGGTCGCCTCCACCAGCCGTACGACCGAGGTGTCGGCCGCCGCCGCCACCTCCTCGTACGGGAACCAGCGCAGGTCCAGCGACTCCTCGCTGATCTCCGCCACCGCGTCGGCCGGGGCCAGCGCCGCGTACTGCACGTCCAGGTGCCAGTTGCACGGCGCCGGGATCGGGTGCCGGTCCAGCCGTACGGGGCCGCCCGGGAGCAGGGTCAGCCCGGAGGCGATGCCCGACTCCTCGACGGCTTCGCGCAGCGCGGCACCCGCCAGGGTGGTGTCCTCGGGCTCGCAGTGACCGCCCATCTGGAGCCAGATGCCGAGCTTCTTGTGCAGGGTCAGCAGGACGCGCCCGCCCGCCGGGTCGATGACCAGGGCGCTGCCGGTGAGGTGCCCGGCCTGGCAGGGCTTGTACATCCCGTCCGGGTGGGCGGCCAGGTGCTCCAGGTAGAGGTCGCGCAGCTCGGGCTGGTCCTCGTACCGCTTGAGGACCAGCAGCGCGTCGTCGTACAGGCTCACTTCTTCGTTTCACCCTCGCCGTCGGAGTCGGAGTCGGAGTCGGAGTCGGAGTCGGAGTCGGCGGCGGACGCCGGATCCGGGCCGTCCTGCGGGCCCTGCCCGCCCTGTCCGCCCTGGTCGCGCTTCTGCGCCGCCTCGCCGAGCATCTTGTCGATCTCGGAGAAGTCCAGCTGCTCGCGGTGCACGAACCCGTCCGGGTCGTCCAGGTCGGAGGCGGTCGGCAGCATGTCCGGGTGCTCCCACAGCCCGTCGCGGCCGTCCACGCCGCGCGCGTCGGTCAGCGAGGCCCACAGCCGCGAGGCGTCCCGCAGCCGGCGCGGGCGCAGCTCCAGCCCGACCAGCGTCGCGAAGGTCTGCTCGCCCGGGCCGCCCGAGGCGCGCCGCCGGCGCATGGTCTCGCGCATGGCGTCCGCCGAGGAGAGCCGGGGCTTGGCCGCCTCGTGCACGACCGCGTCCACCCAGCCCTCGACCAGCGCGAGCGCCGTCTCCAGACGGGCCAGGGCGGCCTTTTGCTCGGGGGTGTCCTGCGGCTGGAACATGCCGCCCTGCAGGGCCTCCTGCAACTGCTCCGGGTTCGTCGGGTCGAGCTGGCCGACCACGTCCTCCAGCTTCGAGGTGTCGACCTTGATGCCGCGCGCGTACCCCTCGACGGCGCCGAACAGGTGCGAGCGCAGCCACGGCACGTGCGCGAAGAGCCGGGCGTGGGCCGCCTCGCGCAGGGCCAGGTACAGCCGCACCTCCTCGGCGGGGACGCTCAGGTCCTTGCCGAAGGCCTCGATGTTCAGCGGCAGCAGCGCGGCCTTGCCCGCCGGGCCCAGCGGCAGCCCGATGTCGGTGGAGCCGACGACCTCGCCCGCGAGGGTGCCCACGGCCTGGCCGATCTGCTGGCCGAACATGGCGCCGCCCATCGAGCGCATCATGCCGAGCAGCGGGCCCGCCATGGCCTGCATCTCCTCGGGCAGCACGCCGCCCATGGCCGCGCCGACGCGCTCGGCGACCGGGTCCACGAGCTCCTTCCACACCGGGAGGGTGGCCTCGACCCACTCGGCGCGGCTCCAGGCGACGGCCGTGGGGGCGCCCGAGGGCAGCGAGGTCACCCCGTCCAGCCAGTGGTCGGCGAGGCGTACGGCCTCCTCGACGGCGGACTTCTCGGCGGCCCCGACGCTGGCGTCCTTGACCCCGTCCGCCGTGCCCTGGGCCACGGTCTGGCGCGCGATGTCCTTGGCCATGTCCCAGTTCACGGCACCGCCCTCGTAGCTCAGCATCTGGCCGAGCTGCTGGAAGGCCGCACCCAGGTCGTTCGGGTTCATCGCGCCGAACATCGCCGCGAACGGGTTGTCCGCGCCGCCGGGGCCGCCGGCTCCGCCCGGCAGGCCCATGCCGGGGAACCCGAACGGATTCGGGCCGCCCTGACCGCCCTGATTGCCCTTCTTCTTGCCTTCGTCGCCGTTCTCCGGCTCCTCCGGCGGAAGGCCGAATCCGAATGGGGTGTCGCTCACGGGTTTCCTCGGCTCGTAGGGCCGCCGGCGGGGGCCGACGGGAAATGGTCCGACAACACCACCCAGCGTAGACACCGGACCCGCTTGCGGGCTCGGTGCTCCGCCGACTCCTGGGCTGCGGCAGGATGGACATCACCTGGTAGGTACGCGTCACGGCGCGTCCCTACTGAAGACAACCGCTGGAGACGCCTGGTGAGTTCCCCAGATCCACAGGTTCGCGCGCCCCACGACGCCGAAAACCGCCCTGAGCACGGAGAGAGCCCGCACGGCGTTCGCCGGCCGCGAAACCAGGGAGCGCGAGGCCCCGTGATCGCGGTGACCGGCGCCGCCTCCGGGGTCGGGGCGGCCTTGGTGGCCCGCCTGGCCGCATCCGACGAGGTCAAGCAGGTCGTGGCGATCGACGAGCGGCGCGGCGAGTGCGCTGCCGCGCAGTGGCACGTCCTGGACGTACGGGACCCCGCGATCGCCGACAGACTGCGCGGGGCCGACGTGGTCGTCCACCTGGCGCTCGACCTCGACCTGGAGACGGATCCGGCGGCCCGTACCGCGTACAACGTACGCGGGACCCAGACCGTGCTGACGGCGGCCGCCGCGGCCGGGGTGCACCGGGTCGTGCTGTGCACGTCCGCGATGGTCTACGGGGCGCTGCCGGACAACGACATCCCGCTGTCGGAGGACTCCGAGCTGCGGGCCACGGCCGAGGCGACGGGCGTCGGCGACCTGCTGGAGATCGAGCGGTTGGGCCGGCGGGCCCCGCGCGCCCACCCGGGCCTGAACGTGACGGTGGTGCGCCCCGCGGTCCTGGTGGGCGGTACGGACACGGCGCTGACCCGGTACTTCGAGTCCCCGCGCCTGCTGGTGGTGGCCGGATCCCGGCCGACCTGGCAGTTCTGCCACGTGGAGGACCTGGTCAGCGCGCTGGAGTACGCCGCCCTGGAGAAGGTCGAGGGCGAGCTCGCGGTGGGCTGCGAGGGCTGGCTGGAGCAGGAGGAGGTCGAGGAGCTGAGCGGCATCCGCCGCATGGAGCTCCCCTCGGCGGTGGCGCTCGGCGCGGCCGCGCGGCTGCACCGGATCGGCCTGACGCCGTCCCCGGCGGGCGACCTCGCGTACACGATGCATCCGTGGGTGGTCAGCGTCAGCGGGCTGCACGCGGCGGGCTGGCGGCCGCGCTGGACCAACGAGGAGGTGCTGGCCGAGCTCCTCCAGGAGGTCGCCGGCCGGCACACGGTCGCCGGGCGCCGGCTGGGCCGCAAGGACGCCACCGCCGCGGGCGCGGCCGGCGCCACCGTCGCCCTCCTCGGCGCCGCGGCGGTGGTCCGCGCGGCCCGCCGCCGCCGCGGTCTCTGACCCGCTGGCCTCCCGGTGGCCGCCCCGACGGGCGGCCACCGGGAGGCCGGTCCTGTAGGAGGCTCCATACGCGTGGGTCGTACAGCCGGTCGAATCGGCTATACCGCGATGTGAGACCCGTGGTGCACGATGGCTGCATGGCACCGCACTTCGACCACCCCGGCGAGCAGGCCGCTCCGGACCCGATCCGGCTGCTCGACATCCGCGAGACCCCGCTCTCGATAGACGAGGTCTTCCAGGCCGTCGGCGACGACGCCACGGGCGGCACCACGCTCTTCGTCGGCACGGTGCGCAACCACGACGGCGGGGCCGACGTCGACGCGCTCGGCTACTCCTGCCACCCGACGGCGGAGGCCGAGATGCGCCGCGTCGCCGAGCGGGTGATCGCCAAGTACCCGGTCCGTGCCCTGGCGGCGGTCCACCGCATCGGCGACCTGTCCGTCGGGGACCTCGCGGTGGTCGTCGCCGTCTCCTGCCCGCACCGCGGCGAGGCCTTCGAAGCCTGCCGGATGCTGATCGACGACCTGAAGCACGAGGTCCCGATCTGGAAGCACCAGACGTTCTCGGACGGCACGGAGGAGTGGGTCGGGGCCTGCTGAGGGCGGCGGCGACCCCCGCGCGCGAGGTGGGTGGGGCGAACGGGTACTGTCCCACCCGTTCGGCCGCGCAACACGCCCTCGATTTGCGTAACCCCCTCCCGGGCACGAGCGTTGAAGCCACCAACGACACGTACTTTCGGGGCAGGGAGGCACGTCCATGGCGTCATTGGCGTGGTTGCTGATTCCGCTGTTCGCCGCCGTCGGCGCGGCGATATGGGGCAGCTGGGCGGCTCGCGACCGCACTCAAGGTGACATATCCGAACTCGCGGGATACGCGAGGTTCCGTGAAGCCATGGACAAGGCCGATCAGGCCAGGACGAAGGCAGCGGCCCATTCCGGTTCCGACGCGGTGTGACGCGTCCCGGGCGGAGGCCCCCCGAGCGCCCTGAGAATCCGCTGAGAGTTCCGCGTACGGTGCCCGTACGGACCGGCCCCGGCGGCCGCCCGTCAGGGCCGTCCCGTACTGTCGATCCATGCCACGCCGCACTGCGACGATGCTCGCCTCCACCCTCATGCTGTTCGCGCTGCTCTGCGCAGGGGTGTTCATCAAGGTCCCGTACTCGGAAATGAGCCCGGGCCCCACGGTGAACACGCTCGGCGATTCGCGCGGCGAGCCCGTCATCAGCATCGCGGACCACAAGACGTACCCGGCGAGTGGGCACCTCAACATGACGACGGTCCGCGTCACCGGCGCCGACTACGACATGAACCTGCTGGAAGCCGTCTACGGCTGGCTGTCCGACGACAACATCGTCGTCCCGCACGAGAACCTCTACCCGGACGGGAAGACGGAGGAGCAGTCCACCCAGGAGAACGCGGAGGAGTTCAGCCAGTCGCAGGAGAGCGCCAAGGTGGCCGCCCTCAAGCAGCTGGGGACGCCGGGCGTCACCACCCGCGTCGTGGTCTCCACCGTGGTCAAGGGCAGCCCCGCCGAGGGCAAGCTGCACGCCGGTGACGTGATCCGGGCGGTCGACGGCAGTCCCGTGAACGCCCCGGAGGACGTGGCCAAGCTGGTCACCAAGCGCAAGGCCGGCGAGCAGGTCGAGTTCACCATCGTGCCCGCCGCCGAGGCGGCCGAGGCCGAGAAGGCGCACCGCGAGCCCACCGGCTCGTCCAAGGTCGTGCTCACCACCGCCAAGGCGGAGGGCGACGGGCACGCCATCGTCGGCATCCGGGCGGGCACCGACCACACCTTCCCGTTCAACATCGACATCAAGCTGGCCGACGTCGGCGGCCCGAGCGCCGGGCTGATGTTCGCGCTCGGCATCGTCGACAAGCTCACCCCGGGCGATCTGACCGGCGGCAAGTTCGTCGCCGGCACCGGCACCATCGACGACACGGGCAAGGTCGGCCCCATCGGCGGCATCCAGATGAAGACGATCGGCGCCCGCCAGGCCGGCGCCGAGTACTTCCTGACGCCCGCCGAGAACTGCGGCTCCGCCTCCGAGCACGTCCCCGACGGCCTGACCCTCGTGAAGGTCTCCACCATCGACGACGCCGCGAAGGCGCTGGAGAAGATCCGCAAGGGGGACAAGGCCGGGCTGCCGCAGTGCGGCAAGCCCTGACGGATCCGCCGCCCCGCCGACCGGGCCACCCGCCCCGGTCAGTCCAGGAACGTCGCGGCCAGTGCCTCGGCCAGCCCCGGGACCAGGCTCGCGCCGGTCAGCACCTCGGTCGACGAGTCCTTCTCGCGCAGCCGCACCGCGGACTCCCGCGAGCCGTCGCGCAGCACGCCCACCGTCAGGCGCACCTCCTGCCGGTCCGGGTGCGCGGCGACCCACTTGGCCAGCTGCTTGTCGCTGAGCCCCTCCGGTACGGAGGCCTCCGCGGACGGCGGCAGCATCAGCCGCTCCACCGTCAGCGCGCAGCCCACGATCGACGGGGGCCAGGCGATGGTTCCCAGGAACTTGTCCAGCGGGGTGCCCTTCGGCACCTCGTCCTGCTCGATCGGGGTCAGCTGGCTCTTGCCCGCGTCGTCCTGGTCGAGGCCGAGCTGGCCCGCGAGCCGCGGCTCGGACTTGCGCAGCCTGGCGGTGTCGACGAGGGCGAAGAGCCGGGCGGGCTTGTCCCAGCCGAGGGAGGAGGCGTACTCGTCGATCTCTAGGACGGCACGCGTCAGGGGGGTGGCGGCCATCGGCGTGCCGCCCGGGGAAGGCGAAAGGTTGGACATGGACAACATCCTGCCTCCTTTCCGCCCGATACCGGGAACTGACTAAAGCCTCAGTAAGTTGCATGAGTGGGCCCTACCATCGGCCCAGCTTTTGAAATGTTCCGCAACGAGACTCAGCGACTTTCGAGGTGCGCACCTTGGCTTTCCAGATGCCGGACCGCGGCGGAGGCCCCTCCGGGCCACGGATGAGAGTCGGCCGCCCCTCCCGGCGCGCCCGGACTCTTCTGATGACCTTGGGCGTACTGGCCGTCCTGGCCATGGCGTTCATCATGTTCGCGGGCTTCTGGACGGACTGGCTCTGGTTCCGCTCCGTGAAGTACTCCACCGTCTTCACCACCACCCTGTGGACCAAGATCGGCCTCTTCGCCGTCTTCGGGCTGCTGATGGCCGGTGCCGTCGGGCTCAACATCTGGCTGGCGTACCGGCTGCGGCCGCCGCTGTCCGCGATGTCGATGGAGCAGCAGAGCCTCGACCGCTACCGGATGAGCGTCGCCCCGTACAAGAAGTGGCTGCTCTTCGGGATCGCGGCGCTGGTCGGCATGATCGCGGGCGCATCGGCGGCGGGCCAGTGGAAGACCTGGCTGATGTACGTGAACGGGGTGCCCTTCGGGCAGAAGGACCCCCAGTTCCACCTGGACGTGTCGTTCTACACCTTCGACCTGCCCTGGTACCGCTTCCTGCTGGGCTTCGGCTTCGCCGCGGTCGTGCTGTCGGTGATCGCCGCGGTCGTCGTCCACTACCTGTACGGCGGACTGCGCGTGACGAGCCCGGGCGCCCGGGCCACCGCCGCCGCGACCGGGCACCTGTCGGTGCTGCTCGGCCTCTTCGTGACGCTGAAGGCGATCGCGTACTGGCTCGACCGGTACGGCCTCGCCGTGAAGTCCAGCGACTTCAAGGCCGCGGACAACTGGACCGGCCTGCGCTACGTCGACGCGAACGCGTACCTGCCGGCGAAGACGATCCTGGTCGCCATCGCCGCCATCTGCGCCGCGCTCTTCTTCGCGACGCTGTGGCGCCGCACCTGGCAGCTGCCGGTCATCGGCTTCGGCCTGATGGTCCTCTCGGCGATCCTGATCGGCGGGCTCTACCCGGCGATCGTGCAGAAGTTCCAGGTCCAGCCGAACGAGCAGGCCAAGGAATCGCCGTACGTCGAGAAGAACATCAAGGCGACGCGCGACGCCTACGGGATCGACCAGGCGGACGTCAAGGACTACCCGGGCGTCCCGCAGACCGAGGACAAGACCAAGCTGCGCGAGGCGGCCAACACCACCGCCAGCGTCCGCCTCCTCGACCCGAACATCGTCTCCCCGGCCTTCCAGCAGCTCCAGCAGGTCAAGGGCTACTACGCCTTCCCGTCCACGCTCGCCGTGGACCGCTACAGCGGCCAGGACACGGTCATCGGCCTGCGCGAGCTGAACATCGGCGGCATCCCGAAGAACAACTGGATCAACGACCACTTCAAGTACACGCACGGCTACGGCGTGGTCGCGGCCAAGGGCACCACCGTCAAGGACGGCGCCCCCGACTTCACGCAGTCCGACCTGCCCTCGAAGGGCATGTTCGGGACGGACTTCGAGCAGCGCATCTACTACGGCGAGCAGACGAAGCAGTACTCGATCGTCGGCGGTCCGCAGAAGGAGCTCGACTACTCGGACGACAAGGGCGAGAAGGAGACGAGCTACCAGGGCGACTCCGGCGTCAACCTCGACAACCCGGTCAACCGGGCGGCGTACGCGCTCGCGTTCAGCGAGCCGCAGATCCTCTACTCCGGCGCCATCGGCGACGGCTCGCGGATCCTCTACCACCGCACGCCCAAGGAGCGCGTCGAGGCCGTCGCCCCGTGGCTGACCATCGACGGCGCCCCGTACCCGGCGGTCGTCGAGGGCCGGATCAAGTGGATCGTCGACGCGTACACGACGACCAACGGCTACCCGTACGCCTCGCGGACCACGCTGGGCCAGAGCACCGCGGACTCCCTCACCAACAGCCAGCGCGCCGTGGTGGCCCAGGAGAACCAGGTCAACTACATCCGCAACTCGGTCAAGGCCACGGTCGACGCCTACGACGGCACGGTCAACCTGTACCAGTGGGACACCCAGGACCCGGTCCTCAAGACCTGGATGAAGGCGTTCCCGGGGACGGTCAAGCCCAAGAGCGACATCTCCAAGCCGCTCATGGACCACCTGCGCTACCCGCAGGACCTCTTCAAGGTCCAGCGCGAGCTGCTCACCCGGTACCACGTGACCGACCCGCAGACCTTCCTCAGCGGCAGCGAGGCCTGGGCCGTCCCGGACGACCCGACGACCAAGGCCGGTACGGCGGTCCCGCCGTACTACCTGTCGATGAAGATGCCGGGCCAGAAGGAGAAGGACCAGGTCTTCTCGCTCACGACGACGTTCACTCCGAACGAGCGGGACAACCTGAGCGCCTTCATGGCGGTCAACGCCGATCCGGGCACCCCGGACTACGGCAAGATCAGAATCCTGAAGCTGCCGACCAGCAAGCCCGTGGACGGCCCCAAGCAGGTCCAGAGCAAGTTCCAGTCGGAGCCGAAGATCGCCGAGTCGATCAGGCTGCTGCGCGGCGGCGACTCCGAGGTCGAGTACGGCAACCTGCTCGCGGTGCCGCTCGACGGCGGGATGCTGTACGTGGAGCCGGTGTACGTGCGCAGTTCGGGGCTGAAGTACCCGCTGCTGCGCAAGGTGCTGGTGACGTACGGGAACCAGACGGCGTTCGAGGACAGCCTGGAGAAGGCGCTGAACGTGGTCTTCGGAGCGGAGGCGCCGACGGTGCCGACGGTGCCGACGACCCCGGTGACCCCGCCGGGCGAGGGCACCACCACGCCCCCGACCTCCACGGACCCGACGGTCAAGACGGCCCTCGACGACGCGAAGAAGGCGATCGACGCGGCCGAGAAGGCCCGCCAGGCCGGCGACTGGGCGGCCTTCGGCAAGGCGCAGGACGACATCAAGGCGGCGCTCCAGCGGGCGATCGACGCGGAGGCGAAGCTGACGGCCCCCCAGCCCGGGGGATAACCGGTAATGGCTCGGTCCCGCGTCGTGATACTGTGGTTTCACCGACGCGGGGTGGAGCAGCTCGGTAGCTCGCTGGGCTCATAACCCAGAGGTCGCAGGTTCAAATCCTGTCCCCGCTACTGAAGATGAAGGCCCGGATCCATGGGATCCGGGCCTTCGTCATGTCCTGGTCCATCAGGTCGTTCGTCATGTCCAGGGGGACACGCGGGGGCCATGAGGTAGCTGAGACGGGTGAGTTGGGGTGGGGGCGTGTTTGACTTATCTCTCTGTGGGCATGTCGACAAAACGCTGTAGTGACCTCACAGGCTGCGACATACCAGGTGTACGCGGGTAGCAGGTGATGCGACGATGGGATTTATGGGGGACAGGTCAACTCTGCTGGAGACAGGGCGGTTTGTGAGGGCGGAAGTCGAATCGGGCGCAGAGGCCAACGAGGAGGCTCCGGTCATTAACGCGCAGACCGCACTGACCGATGCGGATTTCGCGGAAGAAATGTTCGCCGAGACGGACCCGGCGAGCGATACCGAGCTGGAGGCACGGCACCGGGTCGCGGCCGACCGGGGCGACCCGGGCGCGATGAGCGTGCTCGGGGCCCTGCTGCTGCGCCGGGGCGACCTGGCCGGTGCCGAGCCGTACCTGCGCGGCGCCACCGCGGAGGGGGACCGCGCCGCCGCGAACAACCTCGGCGTCCTGCTGCTCCAGCGCGGCTACCCCGAGGAGGCCGCAGGCTGGTGGCGGGTGGCCGCCGTGGCCGGATCCGCCCCGGCGGCCCACGCCCTGGGCCGCCACTTCCGCGAGCGCGGGGACGAGCCCGCCGCCGAGTACTGGCTGCGCCAGGCGGCGGAATCCGGCCATGCCCTGGGCGCGTACGGACTCGCGGACCTGCTGGAGCACCGCGGTGACAAGGGCGTCGAGCGCTGGCTGCGCCAGGCAGCCGAGCAGGGCCACCGCGAGGCCGCGTACCGGCTGGCCCGGCACCTGCGCAAGGGCGACCCCGCCGAGGCCGAGCAGTGGTACCGGCAGGCCGCCGCGCGCGGGCACCGGCGTGCCGCGCTGCACCTGGGCGCCCTCCTGGAGGCGCGCGGGGAGCTCAAGGAGGCCGGGCGCTGGTACCTGACCTCCGCCAAGCAGGGCGAGGCACGGGCGGCGTGCGCGCTCGGCTTCCTGCTGCGCGACGCCGGCGACGAGGAGAGCGCCGTCGCGTGGTGGAACCGGGCCGCGCAGGACGGCGACGGCAACGCCGCCAACGCGCTGGGCGCCCTGCACGCCGCGCGGGGCGAGACCCAGACCGCGGAGAAGTGGTACCGCACCGCCATGGACGCGGGCGACCAGAACGGGGCGTACAACCTTGCTTTGCTGTGCGCCGCACAGGAGCGGACCGCGCAGGCCGAGCAGTGGTACCGGCGGGCGGCCTACGCCGGCCACCGGGAGGCGGCCAACGCCCTCGCGATCATGCTGCTCCAGGTCGGCGACGCGGCGGGCGCCGAGCCGTGGTTCTCGAAGGCGGCCGAGGCGGGCAGCGTCGACGCCGCGTTCAACCTCGGCATCCTCTTCGCGAGCCGTGACGATGACCGCACGGCGCTGAAGTGGTACGAGCGGGCCGCGTCGGCCGGTCACACGGACGCGGCGCTCCAGGTCGGCATCGCGCTGGTCCGCGACGGCGAGGACCGGGCGGCCGAGCGCCACCTGCGCTGCGCCGCGGGCGGCGGCAGCGCGGAGGCGGCGTTCCGGCTGGCCGCGCTGCTGGAATCGCTGGCTCCGCCGCCGGAGCCGGTGGCGCTGGGCGAGCCGGTGGGCGGCGCCCCCAAGACCGAGAGCGAGGAGTGGTACGAGCGGGCCGCGGAGCTGGGCCACCGGCGCGCGCAGGTGCGGGTCGGGATGCTGGCCGCCGCGCGCGGCGACCTCGCCGTCGCGGCGCGGTGGTACCGGGAGGCGGCCGAGGCCGGCTCCCGCAACGGGGCGTTCAACCTCGGCCTGCTGCTGGCGCGCGAGGGGAACGAGCCGGAGGCCGCGTTGTGGTGGACCCGGGCCGCGGTGGCCGGCCACGGGCGGGCGGCGCTGCGCCTGGGGCTGCTCGCCGCGCGCCACGGGGACCTGGCGGAGGCGCAGAAGTGGTGCGTGCGCGCCATGGAGCTGGGACCGGCGGAGGTCTCCGAGCGCGCGGCCCGGCTCCGGGACGCCCTGGCGGAGGAACTCTCGGCCTGATGGCGTGCTCCGTACGCCCCCGCTGAGCTGGAACGTTAAGCGATTTGCATCTGTCGGGTGGCGTCGCGTAAAGTCGTGTTTACCGACGCGGGGTGGAGCAGCTCGGTAGCTCGCTGGGCTCATAACCCAGAGGTCGCAGGTTCAAATCCTGTCCCCGCTACTGAAGGCTGAAGGCCCGGATCCTCTGGATCCGGGCCTTCAGTCGTTTCACGGCGCACGAACCAAAAGAAGAGGGGCCCTGGAGCGTCGCTCCCGGGCCCCTCTTTCTTTCTTCCGTTCGTCACGCCCCCGCGCAGGACGGGCACAGCCCGCGGTACGTCACCTCGACCGCCGAGACCACGAAGCCGAAGCGCTCCGCGTCCGGCAGGTCGGCCAGCGGGTTGCCCGCCGGGTGCACGTCGCGGATCGCCCCGCACTGCGCGCACACCAGGTGCTGGTGGGGCTTGTGCGCGTTCGGGTCGTACCGCTTGGCCCGGCGGTCCGTGGCGACCTCCAGGACCTCGCCGAGCGTCACCAGCTCGCCCAGGGTGTTGTAGACGGTGGCGCGCGAGATCTCCGGCAGCTTGGCCACCGCGCGCGCGTGCACCTCGTCGGCCGTCAGGTGAACGTGGTCACCGTCGAGCACCTCCGCCACGACGCGCCGCTGTGCGGTCATGCGCCATCCGCGTCCGCGAAGTCGTTCCAGCAGGTCACTCATGGACACCAGCCTAACAGCGAGGGATTCGGTGTAACTCCCGAACCTGTGCGGACTTGGAACCTTACTTGACCTAGACAAAGTCCATTGTAGGATCGAGTACGGCAAGGCCGAGGACAGGCACATGGCAGGAATGACGCAGGAGGCGCACGT
Organism: Streptomyces vinaceus; assembly: GCF_008704935.1. Classification (NCBI taxonomy): domain Bacteria; kingdom Bacillati; phylum Actinomycetota; class Actinomycetes; order Kitasatosporales; family Streptomycetaceae; genus Streptomyces; species Streptomyces vinaceus. The sequence goes on along the minus strand of NZ_CP023692.1, from coordinate 2,642,722 downwards.
GACGCAGGGACCGCTCACCACGGAGGCCGGGGCTCCGGTCGCCGACAACCAGAACAGCGAGACGGCCGGCGTCGGAGGCCCCGTACTGGTCCAGGACCAGCTCCTCCTGGAGAAGCTGGCCCACTTCAACCGCGAGCGCATCCCGGAGCGCGTGGTGCACGCCCGCGGCGCCGGGGCGTACGGCACCTTCACGCTCACCCGTGACGTCTCGCAGTGGACCCGCGCGAAGTTCCTGTCCGAGGTCGGCAAGCAGACCGAAACGTTCCTGCGCTTCTCGACCGTCGCGGGCAACCTCGGCGCTGCCGACGCGGTGCGCGACCCCCGCGGCTGGGCGCTGAAGTTCTACACCGAAGAGGGCAACTACGACCTCGTCGGCAACAACACCCCGGTGTTCTTCATCAGGGACGCCATCAAGTTCCCGGACTTCATCCACACCCAGAAGCGCGACCCGTACACCGGCTCGCAGGAGGCGGACAACGTCTGGGACTTCTGGGGCCTGTCGCCCGAGTCCACCCACCAGGTGACCTGGCTGTTCGGCGACCGCGGCATCCCGGCGTCCTACCGCCACATGGACGGCTTCGGCTCGCACACGTTCCAGTGGAACAACGAGGCCGGCGAGGTCTTCTGGGTCAAGTACCACTTCAAGACCGACCAGGGCATCAAGAACCTCACCCAGGCCGAGGCCAACAAGCTCGCCGGCGAGGACCCCGACTCGCACCAGCGCGACCTGCGCGAGTCCATCGAGCGCGGCGACTTCCCGACCTGGACCGTGCAGGTCCAGATCATGCCGGCGGCCGACGCGGCGCAGTACCGCTTCAACCCGTTCGACCTCACCAAGGTGTGGCCGCACGGGGACTACCCGCCGATCGAGATCGGCAAGCTGGAGCTCAACCGCAACCCGGAGAACGTGTTCGCCGAGGTCGAGCAGTCCATCTTCAGCCCGGCGCACTTCGTCCCCGGCATCGGCCCGTCCCCGGACAAGATGCTCCAGGGCCGTCTCTTCGCGTACGGCGACGCCCACCGCTACCGAGTCGGCATCAACGCCGACCACCTGCCGGTGAACCGCCCGCACGCCACCGAGGCGCGCACCCACTCCCGCGACGGCTTCCTCTACGACGGCCGCCACAAGGGCGCGAAGAACTACGAGCCGAACAGCTTCGGCGGCCCCTTCCAGACGGACCGCCCGCTGTGGCAGTCCACCGCCGTCACCGGCGGCACGGGCAACCACGCCGCCCCGCTCCACGCCGAGGACAACGACTTCGTCCAGGCGGGCGACCTGTACCGCCTGATGTCGGAGGACGAGCGGGCCCGTCTGATCGAGAACCTGTCCGGCTTCATCGCCAAGGTCTCCCGTGACGACATAGCCGAGCGCGCGATCAACAACTTCCGCCAGGCGGACGGCGACTTCGGCAAGCGGCTGGAGGCCGCGGTCCAGGCCCTGCGCGGCTGACACGACCCGCTCGCCGAGAGTTGAAGGGCCGGACCCCGACGGGGTCCGGCCCTCCGGCTTTACGCCGGTACGGTGCTGCGCCGGGCCGGGACCCAGCAGCGGATCACGTCGCGCACGGACACGATGCCGACGGGGCCGCCGTGCTCCAGCACGATCAGATGGCGGAAGCCCCCGCGGACCATCGCCTCGGCGGCCTCCTGGACGGTGGCCTGCGGGGTGCAGAACACCACGTTGTTGGTGGTGTGCGCGCCCACGAACTCCCGGTCGGGATCGTGGCCCGCGCCGATGGAGTTGAGGATGTCGCGTTCGGTCAGGATGCCGATGCCGCTGTGGTCGGGATCGAGGACGACGGCCGCGCCGACCCGGCGGCCGGACATCAGGCAGGCCGCCTGCCGGAGGGTGTGGGCTGGTCCGAGGGTGAGGATCACGGTGCTCATGGCGTCGCGGACGAGCATGAAAGGAGCCACCTCCTGGGGAGAGTCCTCCGCGCACTTAGAGAAGGTCTTCACAAGCGCACAAGCGGAGGAGTCTCAGATTCCCATGGGTACGGAGGGTCATCAAGAGGGCGCACCCGGTCGCCCGGGTGCAGGACCCGTACGGCTCAGGCGCGCGGGCGCAGACGTCCCAGCATCTCCTCGTGCAACAGCCCGTTCGAAGCGGCCGCGTTCCCGCCGTGTACGCCCTCCACGCCGTCCAGGCTCGTGAACCGGCCGCCCGCCTCCTGGACCACGACCGCGATGGCCGCCATGTCCCACAGGTTCAGCTCCGGCTCGGCGCACAGGTCCAGCGAGCCCTCCGCGACCATCATGTACGGCCAGAAGTCGCCGTAGCCGCGGGTGCGCCAGCACTGCCGGGTCAGCTCCAGGAACCCGGGGAGCCGGCCCTGCTCCTCCCAGCCGCTCAGCGAGGAGTACGCGAACGAGGCGTCGCCGAGGGCGGCCACCTTCGAGACCCGGAGCGGTACGGGCGCACCGCCCAGCGCACCGCCGGCGTACGCGCCCCCGCCCTGCGCCGCCCACCAGCGGCGGCCCAGCGCCGGGGCCGAGACCACGCCGACGACCGGCCGGAAGACCCCGTCGGAGCCCTCCTCCATCAGCGAGATCAGCGTCGCCCAGACGGGGACGCCGCGCACGTAGTTCTTCGTACCGTCGATCGGGTCCACGACCCAGCGGCGCGGGCCGCTGCCCTTGAGCCCGTACTCCTCGCCCAGGACGGCGTCGGCGGGCCGCGCGGCCTCGATCCCGGCCCGGACGATCTCCTCGGCGGCCTTGTCCGCCTCGCTGACCGGAGTCATGTCCGGCTTCGTCTCGACCACCAGGTCGAGGGCGCGGAACCGCTGCATCGTGGCGGCGTCCGCCGCGTCGGCGAGTTCGAGGGCGAGGCGGAGGTCATCGTCATACTCGGGCATGCCCGAACAGTATCCGGACCGCCCGGGGGCGGCGAACGGCGTCCACGGTGCGACCAGGGCGGCGCCCTTGACAGGATCTGTCGGCCCGTCAACTCTGGCGGGGGAGCCGAGCGGGGAATCGGAGCGGGGGAAGTCGAGCGGGGAGGCGCGCATGCCGGCAGCCCGGGAGTCCTTGCTGGAAGCGGCGGGAGCGGCGCTCTTGGCGCGCCCCTGGCCGTCGGTGCGGATGGTCGACGTGGCCGCCACCGCCGGGGTCTCCCGCCAGACCCTCTACAACGAGTTCGGCGGCAAGGCGGGCCTGGGCCGGGCCCTGGTGCGCCGCGAGGCCGACTGGTACCTCGAAGGGGTGGACCGGGTGCTGCGCTCCCCGGCCGCGAGCGCCGAGCGCATCGCCTCGGTCGCGGAGTGGACCGTACGGGCAGCCCGCGCGCGTCCCCTCGTACGGGCCCTGCTGACGGGGTGCTGGGACGGGAACTTACCGGTGCCGCCCGGGCAGGGAGTGCGCCCCGGGGTGCCGGCCCCCGGGCCGGGGGAGCTGGCCCGGGCCGTCCGGGACCGGGCCTCGGCCAGCCTCAGCCCGGGGGAGGGGGCGCAGCGCTGCGAACTCGCCGTACGCCTGGCCCTGTCGTACGTGATAGCGCCGGGCGAGGAGCCGGGGCTCGGGGAGCTGATGCGGCTGCTGCGGCTGCTCGCCGCGCCCCCTCAGTGAGCCGAACCGGACAGCTGCAGGCCGATGACGCCCAGGATGACCAGCGAGATCGAGACGAGTTTGAGGGTCGAGACGAGGTCTCCGAGGAAGACCATGCCGTAGATGGCGGTTCCGGCCGCCCCGATGCCCGTCCACACCGCGTAGGCCGGGCCGACGTCCAGTTTCTTCAGGGCCAGGGTCAGCAGCCCGAAGCTGCCGAGGGCGAAGCAGGCGAAGGCGATCGTCGGCCACAGCCGGGTGAACCCGTGCGAGAGCTTGAGGCAGACCGCGAAGCCGGTCTCCAGGATTCCGGCGACGACCACCAGCAGCCAGGCCATGGCGAATGCCTCCCCGCGTCAGGTGACGTCGTGTCACGTGGTGCGATTATGCATTTACCAGGCCCGGCGCGCGGCAAACCCCGCCGGACGATCAGTCCCCTTCGCGACGCTCGCGGGTCTGCAGGAGCCGCCGCAGAGAGTACAGGCGCGCCGGATCGGCGTGGCCGTCCTCCACCCACTTGTCGAGGGCGCAGTCCTGCTCGTCGTGGCTGCAGGCCCGCGGGCAGCCCTCCGTGCCGGGAACGAGGTCCGGGAAGGCCAGGATCACCCGGGACGGGTCCACGTGGTGCAGGCCGAAGGAGCGCACGCCCGGGGTGTCGATGACCCAGCCGTCGCCGCCTGGCAGCGGCAGCGCGAGCGCCGAGGTGGTGGTGTGCCGGCCGCGGCCGGTCACGGCGTTGACGTGCCCGGTGGCGCGCTGTCGGCCCTCGGCGACCAGCGAGTTCACCAACGTGGTCTTGCCGACGCCGGAGTGGCCGACGAACGCGGTGATCCGGCCGTTCAGGCGCTCGCGCACCCGGTCGGCGGCGTCGCCCGCGGCGAGCTCCTCGCGGTTGGTCACCACGTAGTTCAGGCCGAAGGTGGAGTAGATCTCCAGGATCTTGTCCGCGGAGGTCAGGTCCGACTTCGTGAGCACGAGCAGCGGCTCCAGCCCCGCGTCGTACGCGGCCACCAGACAGCGGTCGATCATCCGGGGCCGCGGCTCCGGGTCGGCCAGTGCCGTGACGATGGCCAGCTGGTCCGCGTTGGCCACGACCACCCGCTCGTACGGGTCGTCGTCGTCCGCGGTGCGCCGCAGGACGGACTTGCGCTCCTCGATCCGCACGATCCGCGCGAGGGTGTCCTTCTTGCCGGTCAGATCGCCGACGATCCAGACCCGGTCGCCGACCACCGCCGCCTTGCGGCCCAGCTCGCGGGCCTTCATCGCGTGGATGGTGCGGCCGTCGACCAGGCAGGTCAGCCGGCCGCGGTCGACGGTCAGGACGAAGCCCTCGGCCGCGTCCTCGTGTTTGGGCCGGATGGTGGTCCGGGGCCGGTTGCCCTTGGGGTTGGGCCGCTGGCGGATGTCGTCCTCGTCGGTGTGCTTGCCGTACCTGCGCATGTCGGGGCCCTACGCTCCCGCAACCCGCGGAGCTTCGCCCAGCATGTCCGTCCACATCTTCGGGAAGTCCGGCAGGGTCTTCGCGGTCGTCGCCACGTTCTCGATCCGCACGCCCTCCACCGCCAGGCCGATCACCGCGCCCGCGGTGGCCATCCGGTGGTCGTCGTAGGTGTGGAACACCCCGCCGTGCAGCGGGCGCGGGCGGATGTGCAGACCGTCCGCGGTCTCGGTGACGTCGCCGCCCAGCTCGTTGATCTCCTTGGTGAGCGCCGCCAGCCGGTCCGTCTCGTGCAGCCGCAGGTGCGCCACCCCGCGCAGCGTGGACGGGGAGTCGGCCAGCGCCGCGACGGCCGCGATGCCGGGGGTCAGCTCGCCGACCTCGCCCAGGTCCACGTCGATGCCGTGGATCTTGCCGCTGCCGGTGAAGACCAGGCCCGCGTCGGTCAGCTCGCAGGAGCCGCCCATCTCCGTGAAGATGCGGCGCAGCTCGTCGCCCGGCTGCGTGGTGCGGCGCGGCCAGTCGGGGATCGTGACCGTACCGCCCGTGATCAGCGCGGCCGCCAGGAACGGCTGCGCGTTCGACAGGTCCGGCTCCACGATCACGTCACGGCCCAGCAGCGCGCTCGGCGCCACCCGCCACACGTTCGGCTCGCCGCCCGCCTCGGGGGTGTCGACCTGGGCGCCCGCCGCGCGCAGCATCTCCACCGTCATCCGGATGTGCGGCATCGACGGCAGCGTCGTACCGGTGTGCCGGACCTCGACGCCCTGGTTGAAGCGCGGGCCCGACAGCAGCAGCGCCGAGACGAACTGGGAGGAGTTGGAGGCGTCGATCTCGACGACACCGCCCTCCAGCGCCCCGCCGCCCTGGACGGTCAGCGGCAGCGCGCCCCGGCCGTCGTCGTCGATCCGGGCGCCGAGGGTGCGCAGGGCGCTGATGACCTGGCCGAGCGGACGCTCGTAGGAGCGCGGGTCGCCGTCGAAGCGGATGTCTCCGGAGGCCAGGGTGGCGACGGGCGGCAGGAAGCGCATGACCGTGCCCGCGTTGCCGACGTCGACGGTGGCCGGGCCGTGCAGGGCGGCCGGGATGACCCGCCAGGCCTCGCCGCCGGCGCCGTCGCCGGAGCTGGAGGAGGCGGTCTCCTCGATGCCGACGCCGAGCGCGCGCAGCGCGTCGGACATCAGCCGGGAGTCGCGCGAGCGCAGCGGGCGGCGCACCCAGCCCGGCTCGGCGGCGAGCGCCGCGAGGACGAGGGCGCGGTTGGTGACCGACTTCGACCCGGGCACGGTGACGGTGGCGTGGACGGTGCCGTCGGCGAGCGGAGCGGGCCAGAGGGCGGGGAGCGCGGGGGTCTCGGTCATGGCCACCACTTTAGTGGCTCGCCCCGGGCGCAGATCTTGATCGCTCGCTGGTCTCGGAGGTTGGACGCGGCGGCCGCGCCGCAGGCCTCGGGAGTCAGAGGCCGAGGAGCCAGCGCCCGCCGCCGATCAGCGAGCACAGCGCGACGGCGTGGAAGAGGAGCAGCCAGGCCACCGGGTGGACGTGGGTGAGGCGCCCCAGCTGGTCCGCGTCGGAATCCGGCGCCCCGCCGCCCCGCCGCTTGGCCCCGAGCTCGAAGACCGGCCGCACCCCGCCCAGCAGCAGGAACCACACCACCACGTACGCGAAGACCGCCTGGACCTCGGCCGGGGCCAGCCAGGAGACCAGTACGAACGCGGCGCCCGACACCACCACGGTCAGGGCGCCGTACGCGTTGCGGATCATCACCAGCATCGCCAGCAGCAGGGCGGTGGCCGCCCACAGCAGCAGCGTGATCCGGTGCGCCGACAGCAGCGCGGCCCCGCCGAGCCCGAGCAGCGAGGGCGCCGTGTACCCGGCCGCGGCGGTCAGGATCATCCCGAGTCCGGTCGGCTTGCCGCGGCTGACGGTGACCCCGCTGGTGTCGGAGTGCAGCCGGATCCCGTCGAGACGCCGCCCGGTCAGGAGCGCCAGCAGCCCGTGGCCGCCCTCGTGGGCGATGGTCACGGCGTTGCGTGACAGCCGCCACAGGGGGCGCGGACCCACGGCGGCCAGGGCGACGACGCCCGTCACGATCACCAGCCACAGGGCCGGCGGGGTCTGTATACCCGTGAGCCGGTCCCACAGGCCGGCGGTCGCGATGCTGTCCGGAGAGCTGTTCATGGAGTGGCGGACTCCTTGCGGTGGTGGGCGGGTGGGATGGCAGTCTGGCAGCCATGTGCGGACGGTATGCAGCGAGTCGTGGGCCGGAGGACCTGGTGGAGGCCTTCGGCATCGAGAAGTGGGAGCCCGAGGAGACCCTGGCACCCGACTGGAACGTGGCCCCGACCAAGGAGGTCCACGTCGTCCTCGACCGTCCCGTGAAAGACGCCGCGGACCCGCGTCCGGTTCGTCAGCTGCGCACGGTGAAGTGGGGGCTCGTCCCCTCCTGGGCGAAGAACCCCGACGGCGCCGCCCGGATGATCAACGCCCGGTCCGAGACCGTGGCCGAGAAGCCCTCCTTCCGCCGCCCCTTCGCACAGCGCCGGTGCATCGTCCCCGCCGACGGCTACTACGAGTGGGTCACCGCCCACGACGAGCGGCAGCTGGAGGTCGAGGGCAAGAAGAAGCGGGCACGCAAGCAGCCCTACTTCGTCCTCCCCGCCGACGGCTCCGTCTTCGCGATGGCCGGGATATACGAGTTCTGGCGCGACCCGGCCCTTCCCGCCGACCACCCGCAGGCCTGGTGGGCGACCTGCTCGGTGATCACCGCCGAGGCCGAGACCGAGCCGCTGGGCGTGGCCCCGGCCGAGGGGCCGGCCTCGCTCGCCGAGATCCACCCGCGGATGCCGCTGATGCTGACCCCGGACCGCTGGGACGCCTGGCTGGACCCGGCCCGTACCGACCCAGACGAGCTCCAGGCCCTGCTGGCACCGCCGCCCGGCGGGCTCATGCGCGCGTACCCGGTGTCCACCGCCGTCAGCAACGTGCGCAACAACGGACCGGAGCTGCTGCACGAGCTGGCCGCGCCGGAGGAGGCCACGCTCTTCTAGCCGGGGCTCGCGCCCCAGGCGGGGCGTCCCGGGCAGGATGGGTGCCATGACCACGCGTACGCGCACCGAGAGCGTCGACACCCCGGCGGGCGAGGCCCGCATCACCTGGCACCCGGTCCCCGCCCGTACGGCGGCCCGCCTCGTGCTGGCCGTCAGCCACGGCGCCGGCGGCGGGATCGAGGCCCGCGACCTCCAGGCCCTGGCCGCCGTCCTGCCCGCGCAGGGGGTCACCGTGGCCCTCGTCGAGCAGCCGTGGCGGGTCGCCGGGAAGAAGGTGGCCGCCGCACCCAAGGTGCTGGACGAGGGCTGGCGGGGCCTGTGGCCCGCACTGGCGAAGCCCGGGCCGCCCGTGGTGGCGGGCGGCCGCAGCGCCGGCGCCCGGGTCGCCTGCCGCACGGCCGCCGAGCTGGGGGCGGCCGGGGTGCTGGCCCTGGCGTTCCCGCTGCACCCGCCGGGGCGCCCGGAGAAGTCCCGGGCCGGGGAGCTCACCGGCGCCGGGCGGCCCACCCTGGTGGTCCAGGGGGGCCGCGACCCGTTCGGGAGGCCCGGGGAGTTCCCGGCGCCGGCCGCGCAGGAGCCGTACGAGCTGGTGGAGGTCCCGTACGCCGATCACGGCTTCGCCGTGCCGAAGAAGGCGGACCTGACCCAGGACGAGGCCCTCGGGGTGATCACCGGGGCGGTCGCCGCCTGGCTCGACGGACTACCCCTCTGACCCCTGATCCCCTGACGCCCGGTCCCCGGACGGCCCCGGTCCGAGGACCGGGACGATCGTGCGCGTGATCCGTGTCACATGGCGGACGGGCACCTGACAGAGGCGGTGCTCCCGGGCCCCGCCCGGGAATGCGGGGCCCGACCCTTCTGTTGTGCGGGATGTCAGAACGCACGGGATCAGTCGGAGGAGAGGGACCGCATGACCCAGGTCATCAGCCAGCACCGTCCGCAGGCGGCAGGCCTGGACTGGACGGTCCTGCCCGCGCCCAAGCGCCGCCCGCTTCAGGCGGCGGAGGGCCGGGATGGTCGACTATTCTCCGATTCGAGCGGGTCCGCTTTCGGAGCCGTCACGCAGTCGGAGGAGGTGGGTCCTGTCGCTGGGACCGACGAAGGCCACGCGGAGGAGACGACCCCGGAGCGCAACGCGCGCTTCGAGAGGGACGCCCTCGGCTACCTCGACCAGATGTACTCGGCCGCCCTGCGCATGACGCGCAACCCGGCCGACGCCGAGGACCTGGTCCAGGAGACGTATGCGAAGGCATACGCGTCCTTCCACCAGTTCCGCGAGGGCACCAACCTCAAGGCCTGGCTCTACCGCATTCTGACCAACACGTTCATCAACTCCTACCGCAAGAAGCAGCGTGAACCGCAGCGCAGCGCGGCCGAGGAGATCGAGGACTGGCAGCTGGCGCGCGCCGAGTCGCACATGTCGACGGGACTTCGCTCCGCCGAATCGCAGGCGCTCGACCACCTGCCCGATTCGGATGTGAAGGAAGCGCTCCAGGCCATTCCGGAGGAGTTCCGCATCGCGGTCTATCTTGCCGACGTAGAGGGCTTTGCGTACAAGGAGATCGCGGACATCATGGGTACACCCATCGGTACGGTCATGTCGCGACTGCACCGTGGCCGCCGTCAACTCCGCGGAATGCTGGAGGACTATGCCCGTGAGCGCGGGCTGGTTCCCGCGGGCGCGGGAGAGTCGAACGACCTGAAAGGCTCGGGCTCATGAGCTGCGGAGAGCCGCACGAGACGGACTGCTCTGAGGTCCTGGACCACCTGTACGAGTTCCTGGACCACGAGATGCCGGACAGTGATTGCACGAAGTTCGAGACGCACTTCGGCGAATGCAATCCCTGCCTGGAGAAGTACGGCCTGGAGCAGGCCGTCAAGAAGCTGGTGAAGCGCTGCTGCGGTTCGGACGACGTGCCGACCGACCTGCGCTCGAAGGTCATGGGACGGATCGAGCTGATCCGTTCCGGCCAGGCCGTTCCCGAGCACGACGTGACCGCGGACCCCGCCACCGGCTGATCGAACAACTGCCCCCGGAAGCCGAATCGTTCACTCGAAGGTGCTAATCCGGGGGTCCTCGTACGGCGCAATAGGAAAATGAGGCCCCCTGTGCAAGGGGGCCCACTTATTCTCCCCAAACGGTGTGCACGGCACAGGGGAGGAGAGCGCCATGCGGGTACGTCCGCCGGCGGCGCGGCCCTTCCTCCTGTGGGCCGTCGTCCTGTGCACCGTCCTCGCGGTCTTCGCCGCGGCCGCCCCGGCCTTCGCCGCATCCGGTACGCCCTGGCCCGCCGTGGGGATGCTCGCGGTCCTCTACCTCGGCTGCGAGCTGGTCCGGATCTGCCCGCTGCCGGGCATCCGCGTCCCCGAGGGCATCGGCTCCTTCTTCCCCGTGCTCCTCGCCGCCGTCTTCCTGCTGCCCCCGGCCGCCGCCGCTCTCGTCGCACTGCCCGGCGGGTTCGCCCAGGCGGTGGCCGGGCGGCCCGCCTGGATCCGGCGCGTATGGCACGCCGCGCAGCAGGCCGTCGCCGCCTGGGCCGCCGCGGGGGCGTTCCGGCTGCTGGACGGTCCGGCCGCGCTCGGCGGCAGCCGCTCCGGCGGGAGCGGGGTGCCCGGCCGGCTCGCGGACTTCCCGTACGCGCTGCTGCCCGCGGCGGCCGCGGCCGCCGCCTTCTGCCTCGTACTGGCCGCCCTCGACGGGTGCGTGCTGGCCGCCGCCGAACGCCGGCCCGTACGCACGGCATGGCGCGGGCCGCTCACCCGGTCCCTGGTCCCGCACTGCGTGCACGGCCTCGCCGGGCTGATGATGGCCGTCCTGTGGCGCAGCCCGTACGGGCTCCCGGCCGCGCTGCTCGTCCTGCTGCCGATGTACATCTCCTGCTGGGTCTTCGCCCAGTACCACCGTGAACGGGCCGCCCACCAGGCCACGATCCGGGCCCTCGTCCAGGCCGTCGAACTGAAGGACCGGTACACGAGCGGCCACGGCGAGCGCGTCGGCCAGGCCTCGGCGATGATCGCCCGCGAGCTGGGCATGGACGCCGACCGGCTCGAAGTCGTCCGCATCGCCGGGATCCTGCACGACGTCGGCAAGATCGGCGTCCCGACCCGGCTGCTGCGCAAGGACGGCCCGCTGACCCCCGAGGAGCGGCGGGTCATCGAGCTGCATCCCGAGTACGGGCACGAGATGGTGCGCGGCATCGGCTTCCTGGGCGAGGCCCGGTCCGCGATCCTGCACCACCACGAGCGGGTCGACGGCACGGGGTATCCGTACGGGCTGACCGGGGAGCAGATCCCGGTGCCGGCCCGGGTGGTGGCGGTGGCCGACGCCTTCGACGCGATGACCTCGACCCGCTCGTACAGCAGGGCCCGGCCGGTGCCGGTGGCCCTGGCCGAGCTGGAGCGGTGCGCGGGGGCCCACTTCGATCCGGTGATGGTGCGCGCGCTGGTCGAGGCGATCGGCCGGGAGGGGTGGCACCCGGTGGTCACCGCGGACGAGGACGACCTCCAGGTGATCCCGGCCGGATCCGGCCCCGGCCCGGCGGCGACGGCGCACCCCGCCGCCCCCGACCACGGCGGACCCGCGCTGTCCGGGCTGCCGGCCCAGGGCGCCCGGACCCGCGTGCGGACCGTGGACCCGCACGGCGGCCAGGACCCGGACGGCGGGGGCGGGGCATGAGGGGCGCGGTCGCGCGGGCCGCGGTCGTCGGCGGCGTGCGCGGAGCCGCCGTCGCGCTGGTGCTGGCCGGCCTCGGGCACACCCTGTGGAACGGCCTCGTCGAGCCCGGTACCGCGCTGGCCTTCGGCGCCCTGATCGCCTGCGGGGAGCTGGCCCGCCGCGACACCCGGGACGTACGCGACACCAGGGGCGGGCCGGGTGCCCGGGACGGATGGGAGGCGCGGGCCGGCGGGGACGCGGACGGCGGCGGTGCCCCCCGGGCCGCCGCTCCCGACGACCGCCAGCCCGCCCCGCTCGCCTCGGCCGGGGCCCTCGCGTACGCCCTGCTCGGCCCGGACGCCGCCGCGCCCACCCACCACGGGGTGCTCCAGATCGTCACGGTCGTCGTCGCCGCGGCCCTCGCCGGGATCGTCCCGCACATCGCCCGCGGCCGGGCCCCCGCCGCGGACCACCTGGCCCGCCGGGTCCTCACCGTCGCCTTCGCCGCCGCCTGCTTCCAGCCGCTCTACAACTCCGGCCGGCTGGAGCGGGGGATCGGGCAGGGCCCGTACCTCGTCCTCTACCTGCTCCTCCTGCTCGGCCTCACCGCCCTGTGCGACGCCGTGCTCGCCGCCGCCCTGGCCGGCGCGCGCACGGGCTGGCCCTACGGGCCCCTGCTCCGCGACGAGCTGCGCGCCCAGCTCGGGATCGGCTCGGCGATCTGCGCCACCGGGGTCGTCATGGCCCTCGGCGTGGCCGTCGCCGGCCTGTGGGCGCTGCCCGTCTTCTGCGTGCCGCTGCTGCTGACCCAGCTGTCCTTCCACCGGATCGCCGCGATCCGCACCACCTACCGCCAGACCATCACCTCCCTGGCCCGGGCCACCGAGATCGCCGGGTACACCCGCCCGGGGCACTCCCGTCGGGTCGCCGCGCTGAGCTGCGCAGTCGGCCGGGAGCTGGGCCTGTCGGAGCGGGAGCTCACGGTGCTGGAGTACGCCGCCCTCATGCACGACATCGGCCAGCTCTCGCTCGTCGACCCGGTCCGGGCCGGGGCCACCGCCGGGCTGCCGCCCGCCGAGGCCCGCCGGATCGCCGAGCTGGGCGGGGAGGTGGCCCGCCAGACCGGGGTGCCCGCCGAGGTGGCCGTCATCGTGGAGCGGCAGGCCGACCCGTACCGGGAGCAGCCCGCCCTGGCGCGCATCGTCCGGGCGGTCAACGCCTACGAGGACCTGCTGGGCGGGACCCGTCACCCGGGCGGCCCCCTCGCGGCCCTGGAACAGCTGCGGCTGGGCACGGGGCGGGACTACCAGCCGGAGGTCGTGGAGTGTCTGGCGAGGGTTCTGGCCAGGGGTTGACGTGACAGAGTTGTTCCCGTCCCACCTGGGTAACCCATGGGTAATGAGCGGCCGTCCGAGTGGGCATGGTTGGATGCCAGTAGGAGTGTCCGTGAGGGTGTCCGCAAGGCTGCACCGTTGGACCGGCAGGCGGGAATCGTGAGGATCTTCGGGAAGGTACGGCATCGGCCCTCCGCCTCGTGGCGGCAGGCCACCGACCGCGCGTTCACGCTGATCGGCGACGGGCGGTACGAGGACGCGGGCGCGCTGCTCACCAGAGCCGCCGACCTGGAGCCCTGGCTGTCCGAGTCGTGGTTCAACCTCGCCCTGCTGCACAAGTTCCGGCACGACTGGGAGCAGGCGCGGGCCGCCGGGCTGCGCGCCGTGGCCCTGCTGGACCGCGAGACCGGCGCCCCGGACTGGTGGAACGTCGGGATCGCCGCGACCGCGCTGCAGGACTGGCCGCTGGCCCGCCGGGCCTGGCAGGCGTACGGGCTGAAGGTGCCCGGTGACCCGCACGGCTCGGGTAACCACCCCGCGAAGGGCAGCGGCGAACCGGTCGGCATGGAGCTCGGCAGCGCCGCCGTGCGGCTGTCTCCCGAGGGGGAGGCCGAGGTGGTCTGGGGCCGCAGGCTGGACCCGGCCCGCATGGAGGTCCTGTCGATCCCGCTGCCCTCCTCGGGGCGGCGCTGGGGCGAGGTCGTCCTGCACGACGGGGTCCCGCACGGCGAGCGGGTCACCGCGGCCGGCCCCTCGTACCCGGTCTTCGACGAGATCGAGCTGTGGGCGCCCTCGCCGGTGCCGACGTGGGTGGTGCTGCTGGAGGCGGCCACCGAGGAGGACCGCGACGCGCTGGAGCAGCTGGCCTCGGACGCGGGCTTCGCCGCCGAGGACTGGTCGTCCTCGGTGCGGCTGCTGTGCCGGACCTGCTCGGAGAGCGTGATGCCGAGCGGCGAGGGCGACGGGGAGCACCTGGACCCGCACGACCACAGCGAACCGGGACATCCCGGGCCGCTGGGCCACCGTACGAACGGGTCCGGCCCGCTGTGGGTCCCGGAGCGGGAGTGCGGGATCGCGGCGCCGGCCGGCCTGGTGCGCGGACTGCTCGACGGCTGGGTCGCGGACAGCCCGGACACCCGTGAATGGCGGGATCTCGAAGAGGTCTGCTGACCGGGCACCGTAGGCTGTACCGGCACATCGTGAACGGGTGGACTTACGGAAGGCGTACGGCGGACATGGCGCAGCAGGAGAACGAGGTCGTCGAGATCGTCAACGACGGGTACGTCGTGGACACCGAGGACTGTGAGGCGCGCGAGCTCGCCCACCGCGAGCGCGGCACCGCCCGCCCGATCACGGTGGTCGGCAACCCCGTCCTGCACCGCGAGTGCAAGGACGTCACCGAGTTCGGCGACGAACTGGCACAGCTAATCGACGACATGTTCGCCAGCCAGAAGGCCGCCGAGGGCGTGGGCCTGGCCGCGAACCAGATCGGCGTGGACGCCAAGGTCTTCGTCTACGACTGCCCGGACGACGACGGCGTGCGCCACACCGGTGTCGTGGTCAACCCGAAGCTGGTGGAGCTCCCGGCCGCCTCCCGCGTGCTCGACGACTCCAACGAGGGCTGCCTCTCGGTCCCGACCGCCTACGCCTCGCTGGCCCGCCCGGACTACGCCGAGGTGACCGGCCAGGACGCGCAGGGCAACCCGATCAAGGTGCGCGGCACGGGCTACTTCGCGCGCTGCCTCCAGCACGAGACGGACCACCTGCACGGGTACCTCTACATCGACCGCCTCTCCAAGCGCGACCGCAAGGACGCCCTGCGCCAGATGGAAGAGGGCACCCCGCGCTACGAAACGGTCCCCAACGCCTAAGCGGCGGCCTGCGGGCCCCGGAAGGCGCGCCTGAAGGCATTCGGGGTGGTTCCCAGGGCCCGCAGGAAGTGGTGGCGCAGGGCCGCCGCATTGCCGAAGCCGCAGCGGCCCGCGATCGTGTCGACCGTCTCGTCCGTGGCCTCCAGCAGTTCCTGCGCCAGCAGGACGCGCTGCCGCAGCACCCACTGGTACGGGGTCGTCCCGGTCTCCTGGAGGAAGCGGCGCGCGAAGGTGCGCGGTGACATGTGCGCGCGCTCGGCGAGCTGCTCGACGGTGATCTCCTCGTCCAGGTGCCGGGCCATCCACCCGATGACCTCCCCGACCGTGTCGCACGCCGTGCGCGGGAGCGGGCGCCGGATGAACTGGGCCTGGCCGCCGTCCCGGTGGGGCGGTACGACCATCCGCCGGGCGATCGTGTTCGCCACCTCGGCCCCGTGCTCCTGGCGGACCACGTGCAGGCACGCGTCGATGCCCGAGGCGGTCCCGGCCGAGGTGATGACCTGGCCCTCGTCGACGTAGAGCACGTCCGGGTCGACCACGGCCCGCGGGAAGCGGCGGGCCAGCGCCGGGGCGTGCATCCAGTGCGTGGTGCAGCGCCGCCCGTCCAGCAGCCCGGCCGCGCCGAGCACGAAGGCGCCGCTGCACACGCTGAGCACGCGCGCGCCGCGGTCCACGGCGCGGCGCAGGGCGTCGAGGAGGGGCTCGGGGTACGCGCGTACGGGAGCCTGCCGGTCGGCGGGCAGGCAGATCAGCTCCGCCTCCTCCAGCCGGTCCAGGCCGTACGCCGGCGCGATCGCGAAGCCGACGTCGGCCATGGCCAGCGGGCCCTCCTCGGCCGCGCACACGGCGAAGTCGTACACCGGCAGGCCCTGCTCGCTCCGGTCGAGCCCGAAGACCTCGCAGAAGATCCCGAACTCGAAGGGTGCCACTCCGTCGACGAGGGCCACGGCCACGTTCTTCAGCATGGACCCAGTGTGGCAGTAATTCGCACTTCCATGACAGTCCTGCCACTGTCCGGTTTTCCCGCCGCCGACGAGAGTGGAGGGCATGAACACGCTCCTCGACTACCTCACCGTTCTCGTCCTCGCCGCCCTGCTCCTCGCCCCCGCCCTGTACGGAGTGCTGCGCGAGCGCCGCATCGACCGGCAGCTACGCGCGGCCCAGCAGCTACAGCTAACCTCCGGGCCGCAGCCGGCCCCGCCCGGCCCAGCCGCTCGCGGACATGGCGAAGCGCCCCCGCCCGGGAACCCGGTCACCCGGGTCGTTCTCCCCATGGGCGGGGACGCTGTCGAGCCGCCGGAGCGGAGGACTCAGAAGTCCTCGTCGAGGTCGACCGTGCCCTCGACCGCGACCTGGTAGGCCGACGGGCGGCGCTCGAAGAAGTTCGTCAGCTCCTGGACGCCCTGGAGCTCCATGAAGGAGAACGGGTTCTGGGAGCCGTACACCGCGGGGAAGCCGAGGCGGACCAGGCGCTGGTCCGCGACGCACTCCAGGTACTCGCGCATCGACTCGGTGTTCATGCCCGGCAGGCCGTCACCGCACAGGTCGCGGCCGAACTGGAGCTCCGCCTCGACGGCCTCCTTCAGCATGTCCGTGACCTGCTGCTGGAGCGCGTCGTCGAAGAGCTCCGGCTCCTCCTTGCGGACGGTGTCCACGACCTCGAACGCGAAGTTCATGTGCATGGTCTCGTCGCGGAACACCCAGTTGGTGCCGGTGGCCAGACCGTGCAGCAGACCGCGCGAGCGGAACCAGTACACGTAGGCGAAGGCGCCGTAGAAGAACAGGCCCTCGATGCACGCCGCGAAGCAGATCAGGTTCAGCAGGAAGCGGCGGCGGTCGGCCTGCGTCTCCAGCCGGTCGATCTTCTCGACCGAGTCCATCCACTTGAAGCAGAACTGCGCCTTCTCGCGGATCGACGGGATCTCCTCGACGGCGTCGAAGGCGGCCGCGCGGTCGTCCGGGTCGGGCAGGTAGGTGTCGAGCAGCGTCAGGTAGAACTGGACGTGCACGGCCTCCTCGAACAGCTGGCGCGACAGGTACAGGCGCGCCTCCGGGGAGTTGATGTGCTTGTAGAGCGTCAGCACCAGGTTGTTCGAGACGATCGAGTCGCCCGTCGCGAAGAACGCGACCAGACGGCCGATCATGTGCTGCTCGGCCGGCGTCAGCTTCGCGAGGTCGGCGACGTCCGAGTGGAGGTCGACCTCCTCGACGGTCCAGGTGTTCTTGATCGCGTCCCGGTAGCGCTCGTAGAAGTCCGGGTAGCGCATGGGGCGCAGCGTCAGCTCGAAGCCCGGGTCGAGGAGGTTCTTGTTGTCGGTGGAGCTCATTACTGGCAGGCCTCGCAGGACTCGGGGTTCTCAAGGGAGCAGGCCAGGGCGTCCGCGTCGACGGCCTGCGGGAGTGGGGCGGCGGCGGCCGGCACGGCGCTGCCGGTCGCGGCGCGGGCGATCTTCGTCGCCGGGCGCGAGCGCAGGTAGTACGTGGTCTTCAGGCCCTGCTTCCAGGCGTACGCGTACATCGACGACAGCTTGCCGATGGTGGGCGTCTCCAGGAACAGGTTCAGCGACTGCGCCTGGTCGAGGAACGGCGTACGGGCCGCCGCCATGTCGATCAGACCGCGCTGCGGGATCTCCCACGCCGTGCGGTACAACTCGCGCACCTCGGCCGGGATCCAGCCGAAGCCCTGCACCGAGCCGCTGGACTCGCGCAGCGCCTCGCGGGTCTGCGCGTCCCACACGCCGAGGTTCTTCAGCTCCTCCACCAGGTACGCGTTGACCTGGAGGAACTCGCCGCTCAGCGTCTCGCGCTTGAACAGGTTGGAGACCTGCGGCTCGATGCACTCGTACACACCGGCGATCGAGGCGATCGTCGCCGTCGGGGCGATGGCCAGGAGCAGGGAGTTGCGCATGCCGGACTTCGCGATCCGGGCGCGCAGGGCGTCCCAGCGCTCGGGCCAGTTGAGCTCGACGTCGAAGTGGTCGGGGTGCAGGACGCCGCGGGCGGTGCGGGTCTGCTCCCAGGCCGGCAGGGGGCCGCTGCGCTCGGCGAGGTCGCAGGAGGCCTCGTACGCGGCCAGCATGATGCGCTCGGAGAGCTTGGTGGACAGGGCCTTCGCCTCGGGGGAGTCGAAGGGCATCCTCAGCTTGAAGAAGACGTCCTGGAGGCCCATCGCGCCCAGGCCCACCGGCCGCCAGCGGGCGTTGGAGCGGCCCGCCTGCTCGGTCGGGTAGAAGTTGATGTCCACGACGCGGTCGAGGAAGGTGACCGCGGTGCGGACGGTCTCGTCCAGGCGCTCCCAGTCGATCTCCCCGTCCACCACGAACGCGCCCATGTTGACCGAGCCGAGGTTGCAGACGGCGGTCTCGCCGTCGTTGGTGACCTCGATGATCTCGGTGCAGAGGTTGGAGGAGTGGACGACCGTGCCCGGCTCGGCGGTCTGGTTCGCCGTGCGGTTGGAGGCGTCCTTGAAGGTCATCCAGCCCTGGCCGGTCTGCGCGAGGGTGCGCATCATCCGGCCGTACAGGTCGCGGGCGGGCATGGTCTTGCGGGCCAGGCCCTCGGCCTCGGCCTTGCGGTACGCGGCGTCGAACTCGTCGCCCCACAGGTCGACCAGCTCGGGCACGTCGGCCGGGGAGAACAGCGACCAGTCGGCGTCGGCGTTCACGCGGCGCATGAACTCGTCCGGCACCCAGTGGGCGAGGTTCAGGTTGTGCGTACGGCGCTGGTCCTCGCCCGTGTTGTCGCGGAGCTCCAGGAACTCCTCGATGTCCGCGTGCCAGGTCTCCAGGTAGACGGCGGCGGCGCCCTTGCGGCGACCGCCCTGGTTCACTGCGGCGACGGAGGCGTCGAGGGTCTTCAGGAACGGCACGATGCCGTTGGAGTGGCCGTTCGTACCGCGGATCAGCGAACCGCGGGCGCGGATGCGCGAGTACGAGAGGCCGATGCCGCCGGCGTGCTTGGAGAGGCGCGCGACCTGGTGGTAGCGGTCGTAGATCGAGTCGAGCTCGTCCAGCGGGGAGTCCAGCAGGTAGCAGGAGGACATCTGCGGGTGCCGGGTGCCGGAGTTGAAGAGCGTGGGCGAGGACGGCAGGTAGTCCAGGCGGCTCATCAGCCGGTAGAGCGAGGCGACTTCCTCGACGGCCTGGACGGTGTCGTTCTCCGCGAGGCCGCACGCCACGCGCAGCATGAAGTGCTGCGGGGTCTCGACCACCTGGCGGGTGATCGGGTGGCGCAGCAGGTAGCGGCTGTGCAGGGTGCGCAGGCCGAAGAAGCCGAAGCGGTCGTCGGCGCCCTCGGCGAGCGTGTGCTCGACCAGCGCGTCGAGGCGGCTCGCGTGCAGCGCCACGAACTCGGCGGTGCGGTCCGCGATCAGGCCCTCGCGGTGGCCGACCGCGACGGAGGCGGAGAAGGAGGTGGCCCCCTGGCCCGCGGCTTCCTCGGCGACGGCCAGCGTCAGCAGCCGGGCGGCGAGCCGGGAGTACGCCGGGTCCTCGGAGATCAGACCGGCGGCGGCCTCCGTGGCCAGAGCGCGCAGTTCCGCCTCGTCGGCGGCGGCGCTGCGCCCGCGGAGCGCGGCGGCGGCGACCCGGCCCGGGTCGGTGTCGGGGAGGTCGGCCGTCAGCTCGGTGAGGGTACGCAGCAGCGCGGCCCCAGGTCCCCCGGTCTCGATTCCGGTGTCGGACGGGTCGGACTCGGCGCGCGGTGCGGAAGGCGCGATGGTCACGGGGGGAGCTCTCCCTCGCTCGGCTCCGGGACACCTGCGGCGCGGGTTCGAGCGGGCGCGCGCGGGCATGACGGGGCAGCACCGCGCGGCGTCCACCGGCCCAACCGCGAGGCCCGGACGTATCGACACCCGGTTCGGTCGAGCCGGGCGCACTGTCGGCAGGTCATCGGACTTGCGGTGACACCAATGGGTGTACTTCATACCGTTGCGGGACAGTTCCGGATTCGCACCGGATTCCCCTGCGACGACAGCGAGCACGAGCATACATGTGGGGGCCGCTTCCTGTGCGACCCCCTAGATGTTGTGTCGGCGTGGCTACAGTTCGAGACCGTACGTGAGCAGAGGGAGGTCGGGAACGGGCTCCCAGTCCCGTTCCGGCGTCCGCACGAAGCCGAGCCGTTCGTAGATCCGGTGCGCGCCGACCATGTCCCGCGTGGTCGACAGGACGAGGCGCCGTACGCCCTCGACGGCGCGGGCTCGGTCGATGCAGGCCCGTACGAGGGCCTCCCCGGCGCCCCGCCCGCGGCCCTCCCGGGCGACGGCCAGCATCCGGAACTCGGCCTCGCCGGGCCCGGCGATGTCGCACAGCCGGCTCCCGGGCGCGGCGAAGGCCACGCCGCCGAGGAGCCGGCCGTCGCCCGTCGCGGCGACGAGTATGACCCCGTCGGCGGCGCGCCCCGCCACATCGCGCAGCCGCGCGAGGTACGGGTCGTCCTCGCCGAACGTCAGCAGCCCGTCCCCGAGGTAGGCCTGCGCGGTGAGGTCCCCGAGCGCCTCGTACTCCGCCGCCAGCGCTTCCCTGATCACGATGTCCATGCGGTCGAGTGTGCCGGACGGCTGTCGGTGCCCGGCGCTATCGTCGGTGACAGCACCGTCGAGAAGGGCGAGCGAGGCATGACCGTGATGACAGATCGGCCCCAGATGCTGACCGAAGAGTTCGAGACCGTGGCGCGGATAGCCGCCAGAGAGGTCGAAGGGCTGCGGTTCGAGTTCATCAACGGGAAGCTGGGGGTCAAGGCGGTGCCGGACGGGGACCACGGGACGATCATTGTGTGGTTGTCGCGCATGTGCATGCAGTCGCGGCCGGACCTGTGGTTCTACGCTGAGCAGGGGATCAAGGTCCAGCGGTATCGCAATGGCCGCGCTCGGCCCGATGGCGTCCTGGTGTTGACCGCCTCTCTCGCAGGACATGGGGAATGGGCCGACCCCGACCCCGTGCTGATGGTCGTGGAGGTCACGTCGTACGACACCGACACGGACGCCCGCGACCGACACGAGAAGCCTCGTGGTTACGCGGAGACCGGCATTCCTGTGTACCTGCTCATCGACCGGGAGAAGTGCGAGGTCACCGTCCACAGTGAGCCGGACGGCAGTCGTTACGAGAGCGTCCGCACAGTCCCGTTCGGGAAGGACATCGAAATTCCCGAACCCGTCGGCATCACCCTGCCTACCGAGCCCCTCAAGGAGTGGGTGCACTGAGCGTGCCGAAGGGCCCCGCCGATGCAGCGGCGGGGCCCTTCATGGGCGTCAGCAGCAGCCGAACCCCTCGCGGGGGTCGGCCTCGCGCGCGTCCGTACGGGCGCGTTCGAAGGCGCGGCGGGTCATGACCTGCGCGTCCGGGTCGTGCGTACGGGCGTGCACGACGTAGCGGTCGTACGCCGCCTCGCCCGAGAACTCCCGTACGAAGTACCGCGCCTTCGCCAGCGCCGCGCGGACCCCGCTCACGCCACCGGCTCCTTCGCTCGGCCACCGCCCGAGTCCAGGCCGGCGGCGGCGAGCTCCGCCCGCTCCTCGGGCGTGGCGATGAGCCCGGCCGGGGCGACGATCTTCGACTCGGTCCACGGGACCTCGGAGAGCCTGACCGCCTCCGGGTTGCCGGCGGCCTTCACGCAGGTCCGCGCCGCGTCCAGCAGCACGATGACGATCAGGACCGCGAAGAGCGCCGACAGCACCCCGTCGACCGTGGCGTTCGTGACGATCGTGTGCATCTCGCCCATGTTCTTGGCGGGCGGCAGGACCTTCCCGGCGTCGATCCCGCTCTGGTACTTGTCGCGCTGCGCGAAGAAGCCGACCTTCACGTCGTCGGAGAACACCTTCTGCCAGCTCGCGGTCAGCGTGACGGCAACGTCCCAGGCCAGCGGGACCCCGGTCACCCAGGCCCACTTGAGCCGACCGGACTTCACCAGCAGCGTGGTGCAGACGGCCAGCGCCACCGCGGCGAGCAGCTGGTTCGCGATACCGAACAGCGGGAACAGCTGGTTGATGCCGCCCAGCGGGTCCTTGATGCCGACCCACAGGAAGTAGCCCCAGCCGCCCACGACCACCGCGCTGGCCAGCCACACGCCCGGCTTCCAGCTCACGTCCTTGAAGGACTTGTGCACGTTGCCCAGGGTGTCCTGGAGCATGAAGCGGCCGACGCGGGTGCCCGCGTCGAGGGTGGTCAGGATGAACAGGGCCTCGAACATGATCGCGAAGTGGTACCAGAACGCCTTCAGCCCGGCCCCGCCGACCACGGAGGAGAAGATTTCCGACATTCCGAGTGCGAACGTCGGCGCGCCGCCGGTACGGGACAGCAGGCTGGTCTCCTCGACGTCCTTCGCGGCCTGCGCGAGGAACTCGGGCGAGATGGCGAAGCCGAAGTGCGTCACGGCCTGCGAGGCGGTCTCCACCGTGGTGCCGACGACACCGGCGGGGGAGTTGACCGCGAAGAACAGGCCGGGCTCGATGATGCAGGCCGCGATGATCGCCATGACGGCGACGAAGGACTCGGTCAGCATCGCGCCGTAGCCGATGACCCGGACCTGGGTCTCCTTCTGGATCATCTTGGGGGTGGTGCCCGAGGAGACGAGCGCGTGGAACCCGGACAGGGCCCCGCAGGCGATGGTGATGAAGACGAACGGGAACATCGAACCGGCGAAGACCGGTCCGTCCCCGCGGGCGGCGAAATCGGTGACCGCGGGCATCTTCAGGGTGGGCATGGCGACGACCACGCCGATGGCGAGCAGGGCGATGGTGCCCACCTTCATGAAGGTGGAGAGGTAGTCGCGGGGGGCGAGGAGCATCCACACCGGCAGCACCGAGGCGATGAACCCGTACGCCACCATCCACAGGACCAGCGTCTCCTTCTCCAGCGTGAAGGTGCTCGCCAGCGAGGAATCGGCGACCCAGCCGCCCGCCACGATGGCGAGCAGCAGCAGCGCGACGCCGATGACGGAGATCTCGGTGACCCGGCCCGGGCGCAGCACGCGCAGGTAGAAGCCCATGAAGAGGGCGATCGGGATGGTCATGCCGATGGAGAAGACGCCCCAGGGGGAGTGCGCGAGCGCGTTGACGATGACCAGGGCGAGCACGGCCAGCAGGATGATCATGATGGCGAAGACGGCGACCAGGGCGGCGGCCCCGCCCACCGGGCCGATCTCGTCGCGGGCCATCTGGCCGAGGGAGCGCCCGTCGCGGCGGGTGGAGAAGAAGAGGGTGACCATGTCCTGGACGGCGCCCGCGAAGATGACGCCCGCGACGATCCAGATGGTGCCCGGCAGGTAGCCCATCTGCGCGGCGAGCACGGGGCCGACCAGCGGGCCCGCGCCGGCCACGGCGGCGAAGTGGTGGCCGAACAGCACGCGGCGGTCGGTGGGGTGGAAGTCGACACCGTTGTCAAGGCGTTCGGCGGGGGTGGCCCGGGTCTTGTCCACCTTCAGGACCCGGTCGGCGATGAAGCGCGCGTAGAAGCGGTAGCCGATGGCGTACGAGCCCAGCGCGGCGGCGAGCAGCCAGGCGGCCGAGATCTCCTCCCCGCGCGAGAGGGCGAGGATGCCCCAGCCGAGGGCCCCGACGAGGGCGACGAGCACCCATACGGCGACGGACTTCGGGCTCATGCCGCCCGCCGCGCCACCGCCCGACGCGGAGGGCGAGCCCGTGGCCGTGCCCGGACTCGCCGCGTTCCGTTCTGTACCAGTTGCTTCCGGTTCCGGCATGATCCTCGTCCCCTCGTTGATCATCTGCGTAAAGGCAGGGAATCTACGGGGGCCGCCCGGTGAACGTAAGCCCCCGTCCGTATAGCGGAACGAGAGTCAACTACGAATCAGACGGCGGGGCGCTGGAGTCGGGCGACGAACTTGTAACGATCGCCGCGGTACACCGAGCGGACCCACTCGACCGGTTCGCCGTCGGCGTCGAGGGAGTGGCGGGAGAGCATCAGCATCGGCAGGCCGACGTCGGTGCCCAGGAGGCCCGCCTCGCGGGGGGTGGCCAGGGAGGTCTCGATCGTCTCCTCGGCCTCCGCGAGCCGTACGTCGTACACCTCGGCCAGGGCCGTGTAGAGGGAGGTGTACTTCGCCAGCGACCGGCGCAGCGCCGGGAAGCGCTTGGCCGAGAGGTGGGTGGTCTCGATGGCCATCGGCTCGCCGCTGGCCAGGCGCAGCCGCTCGATGCGCAGCACCCGCCCGCCCGTGGAGATCTTGAGGAGCCCGGCGAGGGTGTCGTCGGCCGTCACGTAGCCGATGTCGAGGAGTTGGGAGGTGGGCTCAAGCCCCTGGGCCCGCATGTCCTCCGTGTACGAGGACAGTTGGAGCGGCTGCGAGACCTTCGGTTTCGCGACGAAGGTGCCCTTGCCCTGGATGCGCTCCAGCCGGCCCTCGACGACGAGCTCCTGGAGGGCCTGGCGCACGGTGGTGCGGGACGTGTCGAATTCGGCCGCGAGCGTCCGCTCCGGGGGCACCGGCGTGCCCGGGGGGAGCGTTTCGGTCATGTCGAGCAAGTGCCGCTTGAGTCGGTAGTACTTGGGCACCCGCGCCGTGCGAGTGGCCGCCCCGCCTTCCGGCTCGGTCGTCGCCCCTTCGGTGGACATCGCCGCCCGCCTTCCCGACTCCAGTTTCGCTGCCGTCACCGGCTCCTCCGATATGTGCGGTCACATCGTGACACGGGTGGGAGGACAGGCCTCCTCCCTCCCCCAGGTGTCGGTCCGGTAACGGACCGATCACCCGCTCATTAGACCCTTGACACCCCTAAAGGTCTAGGCCAAGCTCCGGTTACTGGTCTAAACCAATATGGATCGGATCCCGGCCCCACGGGCAGTACTTGGTACGTCACCGCGGCGGGCGAGGGAAGTGCACAGCATCCCTGAGGAGGGTGGCGTGAAGCGCAAGCTCATCGCGGCGGTCGGAGTCGCGGGCATGGTGATCGGCCTCGCGGCGTGCGGTGGCAACGACGGCGACGACAAGGGCAAGACCGACGCCGGCGGCGCCAAGGAGATCACCGTCTGGGTGATGGACGGCTCCGCGCCCAAGGCGTGGATCGACGCGGTCAACGCCGAGTTCTCGGCCAAGCACCCGGGTGTCACCGTAAAGGTCGAAGAGCAGCAGTGGAAGGGCATCCAGGAGAAGGTCACCACCGCCCTCTCCGAGAACACCCCGCCGGACGTCCTCGAACTCGGCAACACCCAGACCGCGGGCTACGCCGTCACCGGCGGCCTCGCCGACCTCACCAAGGACAAGGCCAAGCTCGGCGCCGACGCCTGGCAGAAGAGCATGCTCGCCTCGGCCGAGTACGAGGGCAAGCTCTACTCCGCCCCCTGGTACGCGGCCAACCGCGTCGTCGTGTACGACAAGAAGGCCTTCGCCAAGGCCGGCGTCACCCCGCCGACCACCCGCGACGAGTGGATCGCCGGCCTCGACAAGCTCAAGGCCGCTGACCCCGCCTCGCAGCCCATCTACCTCCCGGGCCAGAGCTGGTACGTCCTCGCCGGCTTCATCTGGGACGAGGGCGGCGAGCTCGCCGTCAAGGACGGCGACAAGTGGAAGGGCGGCCTAGGCACCCCCCAGGCCGCGTCCGCGATGGAGTTCTACAAGAAGCTCCAGGCGTACTCCACCGCCCCCAAGGACAAGGACGAGGCCACCCCGCAGCAGTCCACCGACGTCGTTCCCAAGGGCGGCGTCTCCTCCTGGATCGGTCTCGGCTGGGAGGCTGGCGGCGCGGAGAAGGCCCTGAAGGACGCGGGCAAGGAAGCCGACTTCGGCTACTTCCCGATCCCGGGCAAGACGGCCGACAAGCCGGGCACCGTCTTCCTCGGCGGCTCGAACCTCGCCGTGGCCGAGCGCTCCAAGAACAAGGAGCTCGCCAAGGAGTGGCTGGCGCTGGCCGCCGGCAAGGACCAGATGACGAAGTACGCCGCCGAGACCAAGGGCGCGCTGCTCCCGAACCAGGCCGGCGCGAACTTCACCCCGGCCGCGGGCTCCTTCGCCGAGGCCATGGGCAAGGGCGGCGTCAACGGCCGCATCACCCCGGTCACCCCGGGCTGGGCGAACGTCGAGACCGAGCCCAACCCGCTCAAGGAGTTCATGACCAAGGTCCTGAAGGGTGAGGACGCCGCCAAGGCGGGCGCGGACGCGGACAAGGAAATCGCGAGCCGCATCAACAAGTAGCACGTAGCACCGGGGGTGCGGCCGGCGCCCACGCGCCCGCCGCACCCCCGGTCGCGCATCGACAGACCTGTGCGACGCCCGACCGCAGCCGAGGTAACCAAGACATGACCGTGCACTCCCAGGGAGCGGTGACCGCTCCACAGGACGCACCACCGAAGTCCGCCGGAGGGCAGCAGACGCCGCCCACGACCAAGGGGGCCGGTCCGTCGGCTCCGCGCCGGGGCAGAAAGCCGCTTCCCGCGGGCTGGCTGCCGTACCTCCTGATCGGGCCCGCGGTCCTCAGCCTGGCCGCGCTGCTGCTGTACCCGCTCGCCAAGAACGTGATCCTGTCGTTCCAGAAGGTCGACAAGATCGAGTTCATCCAGCGGAAGGCCCCCTTCAACGGGGTCGAGAACTACACGCAGCTGCTGGGCGACGCGCACTTCTGGACCGTCGTCGTCCGCACCTTCGCCTTCACCGCCGCCAACGTCGCGCTGATCATGCTCATCGGCAGCCTCGTCGGCATCCTGCTGAACCGCCTCGGCACGTGGATGCGCCTGGTCCTGTCGATGGCCCTGGTGATGGCCTGGGCGATGCCCATCGTCGCCTCCGTCACCGTCTTCCAGTGGCTGTTCGACGAGCAGTTCGGCGTCATGAACTGGGTCATGCGCACCGCCGGCTTCTCCGGCTACGACCAGCACAACTGGTTCGAGTCCGGCCTCTCCACGCTGGTCATCGTCACGGTCCTGGTGGTCTGGGGCTCGGTCCCCTTCGTCGCCCTCAACATGTACGCCGGCCTGACCACCGTCAGCGGCGAGCTGTACGAGGCGGCGCGGATGGACGGCGCGAACGGCTGGCAGACCTTCTGGCAGGTCGTCTTCCCGAACCTCAAGCCGTTCTTCACCGTCACCACGTTCCTTGAGGTGATCTGGGTCTTCAAGGCCTTCACCCAGGTGTACGCGATGAACCGCGGCGGCCCCGACCGCGCCTCCGAGACCCTGCCCGTCTTCGCCTTCGTCGAGGGCCAGAGCCAGGGCCACTACGCGCTCGCGGCGGCGATCTCCGTCCTGACGATCGTGATGCTCGTGATCGTCATGTCCTTCTACTTCCGCCTGATCCTGAAGCAGGAGGAGGAGCAGTGAGCACCACCACCGCCCCGAAGCCCGCACCCGCCGCGCCGAAGCCCGTCAAGCCCGCGCAGCAGCTGCGCAGGCGCCGCCCGCTGCGCCCGGCCACGGTGGCGAAGAACCTGGGCGCGCTCGTCGTGGCCGTCGTCTTCGTCTTCCCGGTCTACTGGATGTTCTCCTCGGCGCTCAAGCCGTCCGGGCAGATCCTCTCCAAGGACCCCGTCTTCGTCTTCACCCCGACGCTGGACAACTTCACCAAGGCCACCGGCGTCGACCTGTTCTGGACGTACGTGACGAACAGCCTGGTCGTCACCGTCGGCGCCGTGGCCCTGGCCCTGGTCGTGGCCCTCGCCGCGAGCTTCGCCATCGCGCGGATGAAGTTCAAGGGCCGCAAGGGGCTCGTACTCGGCGTGATGATGGCGCAGATGGCCCCCTGGGAGGTCATGGTCATCGCGATGTACATGATCGCCCGCGACGCCGAGATGCTGAACAGCCTCCCGCTGCTGACCGCGATCTACTTCGTGATGGTCCTGCCCTTCACCATCTGGACCCTGCGCGGCTTCATCGCCGCGGTCCCGGTGACGCTGGAGGAGGCCGCCCAGATCGACGGCTGCACCCGCGGCCAGGCCTTCCGCAAGGTGATCTTCCCGCTGCTGGCCCCCGGCCTGATGTCCACCTCGCTCTTCGGCTTCATCACCGCCTGGAACGAGTTCGCGATGGTCCTGATCCTCAACAAGGACAAGACCGCCCAGACCCTGCCCCTGTGGCTGACCCAGTTCCAGACCGCCTTCGGCAACGACTGGGGCGCCACCATGGCCGCGTCCTCCCTGTTCGCGGTCCCGGTCCTGGTGATCTTCGTCTTCCTCCAGCGCAAGGCCGTCGGCGGCATGACCGCCGGCGCCGTGAAGGGATAACGCCCCATGACCGTCCTTGCGCACGGCGTGACTTCTTCCGACGCGGACGACGAGCTGACCCGCGACGCCCTCGCGGTCCTCCAGCCCGGCTTCGAGGGCACCACCGCCCCCGCGTGGCTGCTCCGCCAGATCGGCCGGGGCCTCACCTCCGTCGGCCTCTTCGGCCGCAACATCGCCTCGCCCGAGCAGCTCCGCGCGCTCACCGCGCAGCTGCGGGCCGAGCGCGACGACGTCCTCGTCGCCATCGACGAGGAGGGCGGCGACGTCACCCGCCTGGAGGTCCGGGGCGGTTCCTCCTTCCCCGGGAACCTGGCCCTCGGCGCCGTCGACGACACCGGCCTCACCCGGGACGTCGCCCGCGAGCTGGGCCGCCGCCTCGCCGAGTGCGGGGTCAACCTCAACTGGGCGCCGTCCGCCGACGTCAACTCCAACCCGGACAACCCGGTCATCGGCGTACGGTCCTTCGGGGCCGACACCCACCTCGCCGCCCGGCACACCGCCGCGTACGTCGAGGGCCTCCAGGCCGTCGGCGTCGCCGCGTGCACCAAGCACTTCCCGGGCCACGGCGACACCAACGTCGACTCGCACCACGCGCTGCCGCGCATCGACGCGGACCTGGACACGCTGGCCGCCCGCGAACTGGTCCCGTTCAAGGCGGCCATCGCGGCCGGCACCAAGGCCGTGATGAGCGCGCACATCCTGGTGCCGGCCCTGGACCCGACCCGCCCGGCCACGCTCAGCCCGCAGATCCTGACCGGGCTGCTGCGCAAGGAGCTCGGCTACGAGGGCCTGATCGTCACCGACGGCATGGAGATGAACGCCATCGCCGGGACGTACGGCATCGAACGCGGCTCGGTGCTGGCCATCGCGGCCGGCGCCGACGCGATCTGCGTCGGCGGCGGGCTCGCCGACGAGGCCACCGTGGTGCGGCTGCAGGGCGCCCTGGTCGCGGCCGTACGGGAGGGCGCGCTCCCGGCGGAGCGGCTCGCCGACGCCGCCGCCCGGGTACGGGCGCTGGCCACATGGACCCGGCAGGCCCGGGCCGCCGCCGCGCCGGGCGCGCCGCAGGAGGGGAGCGCGCCCGGCATC
Organism: Streptomyces vinaceus; assembly: GCF_008704935.1. Lineage (NCBI taxonomy): Bacteria > Bacillati > Actinomycetota > Actinomycetes > Kitasatosporales > Streptomycetaceae > Streptomyces > Streptomyces vinaceus. The sequence goes on along the minus strand of NZ_CP023692.1, from coordinate 2,613,577 downwards.
GGCCTGGCGGCGGCCCGCCGAGCGCTGGTCGTGACCGGCACGGCCACGCCCGTGACCGCCCCGTACGTCGCCACCCTGGCTCCCGTCGCGAACATCGCGGTGGGCGACGAGACCCCGTGGGGCGTGGCGGCGGAACTGGCCGCGCTGCTCCCGGGAACCGCCTCGGGGGTCTTCCCCGAGGGGGCCACGGCCGCGGACGTGCTCGCGGCGGCGGGGGAGCGCACCGTCGTGCTGGTCGTCCGCGACGCGCACCGGCACCCGTGGATGGCGCAGGCCCTGGCCGCGCTGGTCGAGGCCCGCCCGGAGACCGTCGTGGTCGAGATGGGCGTACCGCGGGCCGAGCCCCGCGGGGCGCTGCACATAGCCACGCACGGCGCCTCGCGGGTCTGCGGCAGGGCGGCGGCGGAGCTGATCGCCGGGGTCTGACCAGCCCCGCAGCTCCCGGTCCGCCCTGTTCCGTGCCCCCAGGACACCCCGTCCCGGGGGCACGGGCGTACCCGGGCGGGCACGGACTCCGCGCGGCTGCCGGGGTCTGTGGGGGCCCCGGGCAGCCGTACGGACGCGCAAGGGCCGGGCTCCCTCGGGGGAGCCCGGCCCTTCGTACGCGTGGGAGGCGCCGCCTAAAGCCCCTGCCACGCGGGCTTGTCGGCGTACGTGTGCCGGAAGTAGTCGGCGAGCTTCAGCTTCGAGGCCGCCGCCTCGTCCACGACGACGGTCGCGTGCCGGTGCAGCTGGAGCGCCGAAGCGGGGACGAGCGCCGACAGCGGGCCCTCCACGGTCTGCGCGACGGCCTCCGCCTTGCCCTCGCCCGTCGCGAGCAGCACCAGGTGCCGGGCGTCGAGGATGGTGCCGATCCCCTGCGTGATGACGTGGTGCGGCACCTGGTCCATGTCGTCGTCGAAGAAGCGCGCGTTGTCGACCCGGGTCTGCTGCGTCAGCGTCTTGATCCGGGTGCGGGAGGCCAGGGAGGAGCAGGGCTCGTTGAAGCCGATGTGCCCGTCCGTACCGATGCCGAGCAGCTGCAGGTCCACGCCGCCCGCCTCGGCCAGCGCGCGGTCGTACGCCTCGCACGCGGCCACGATGTCCTGCGCGGAGCCGTCCGGCCCCATGAAGGAGGCCTCCGACAGGCCCAGCGGCTCCACGACCTCGCGCAGCACGACCGCGCGGTAGGACTCCGGGTGCCCGGCCGGCAGGCCGACGTACTCGTCGAGCTGGCAGATCCGCGCCCGGGAGGCGTCGACCTCGCCGGCCCGCACCTTGGCGGCCAGGGCCTCGTAGACGGGCAGCGGGGTAGAGCCGGTCGCCACGCCGAGCAGGGCGTCGGGCTTGCGGCGGACCAGGGCGGCCATGGCCTCCGCGATGAGCTCGCCGCCTGCCTTGGCGTCCGGGACGATGACAACTTCCACGCGGGGCCTGCCGATCTGGAGTGGTGACGGTGTGGTATAGACCAATCTAGCAGAGGCCGGCCGCCTCCGGCCGGTCCTCGCCCATTCCCGTCCGTCTTCCCCGGCTCACCCCCGATTCCATCGTGGCCCTCCCCGCCGGGGCGTGCAGCCCCGGCCCCGCCGCTCAGAACAGGGACAGCCGCAGGCCGCCCGTCGCGTCCAGGTGCTGACCCGTCACCCAGCGGGCGTCCGCCGAGGCCAGGAAGCCCACCACGTCGGCGACCTCCTCCGCGGTGCCCACCCGCCCGAACACGGAGCGTGAGGCCGCGTGCGCCCGCGCCGCCGGGTCGGCCAGCCAGCCCGCGCTGAGATCGGTGTCGGTGACGCCGGGGCCCACCGAGTTCACGGTGATCCCGCGCGGGGCCAGCTCGGCGGCCAGGGACCTGGTCAGCGCGTTCACGGCGCCCTTGGCGGTGATGGTGGCCAGGATCGCCGGCAGGGCGATCTCCGGGGTGCCGGTGACGTTCACGATCCTGCCCCCGTCCCGCAGCCGCGCCAGCCCGTGCCGGATCACGAAGAAGGGCGCCTTCGCGTTGAGCGCGTGCACCCGGTCGTACGTCTCCTCGTCGGTGTCGGCGATCCCGGCGAAGGTGGCCGCGCCCGCGTTGTTGACCAGGACGTCGACCCCGTCGGTGTGCAGCGGGTGGGCCTCGTACGCCGCCCACAGCGCCTGTGCGTCGCCCGGGACCCCGAGCTCGGCCCCGATCGCGAACGCCCGCCCGCCCGCCGCCTCGATGGCCGCGACCGTCTCCTTCGCCGCCGCCTCGTTCCGCCCGTAGTGCACGGCGACCAGCGCCCCGTCCCGGGCGAGCCGCTGCGCCACCGCCCGCCCGATCCCCCGGCTGCCGCCCGTGACCAGTGCCGTCTTCCCCTTGAGCACGCCCATGACGCGCCCCCCTTCAGCATTCGCTAGTGGTCGCTACAGAAAGGGACCGTACCAGATTCCGTAACGCCCGCTATAGAATCTGCCCATGGTGACCGGACAGCGCGGCAGGCCCCGCTCCTTCGACCGCGACGCCGCCCTCGACAAGGCCATGCTGGCGTTCTGGGAGCGCGGCTACGAGGCGACCTCGATCTCCGACCTGACCGCCTCGCTCGGCATCGGCGCGCCCAGCCTGTACGCGGCCTTCGGCGACAAGCGCAAGCTCTTCGACGAGGTCGTGGCGGTCTACGGCGGCCGGTACACCGATTTCGCGCGCGCCGCCCTGGCGGAGGAGCCCACCGCCGGTGAGGGGCTGCGGCGCGTCCTGCGCGAGGCGGCCGGGATCTACACCGACCCGGCCCATCCGCCGGGCTGCCTGGTGATCAGCGCGGCCGTCAACACCACCTCGCAGGAGGTCGCGCAGGCCCTGCGCGAGCGCCGTGACGCCAACCTGGAGATGTTCGAGCGCCGGATCCGGGCCGACGTGGCCGCCGGAGTCCTGCCCGCCGGTACGGATGCGCACGCGCTGGCCCGCTACGCGCTGGCGGTGCTGGTCGGGATGTCCCAGCAGTCGCGCGACGGCGCGAGCCGGGAAGAACTGGAAGCGGTGGCGGAACTGGCGATGGGGGCCTGGCCGCGGTAGCCGCGGTAAGGGAAAGGGCCACTGGAATCGCGCCGCGAGACCCGGATTCCTCTGGGCCACGGTGCCGGGTCGGGACCCTCAACCCGTCCGGCACCGTAGCCCGGAGTACTTACGGCCGGCGGGTGTGCGGTTCCCGGCGGCCGGTGGGAGGTGCCTGCGCGGTCAGGGCAGAGCGCGCGGCTTACCTCGATCCGTCCTCCTGTGCGGGGAGGGCGGAAGCATAAGGCAATTGTGGACTAGACCAATCTGTTCTGTCCATCCAATGGCGGGCTCTACGATCCCGTCACTTCATCCAACAGTACGCGGCCCGAGTGCCTCCTGGATACTCCTGAGTAGTAGCCGTGGGGAAAGTCATGGCCCATACCCGGGGTACGCTCGGCCCGTGCCCTCCATGAACGACCTCGTACGCCAGCACACCGCTCTCAGTGAAACCGACCTGGAGTGGCTCCACCTGCTGGTCTCGGAGTGGCAGCTGCTCTCCGACCTCTCCTTCGCGGACCTCGTGCTGTGGGTCCCCACCCTCGACGGCACCCGGTACGTCTCGGTCGCGCAGATGCGCCCCAACACCGGCCCCACCTCGTACCAGGACGACATGGTCGGGCACTTGGTGCCGCGCGGCCGGCGCCCGCTGCTGGACGCCGCCCTCGACGAGGGCCGGATCGTGCGCGAGGGGGACCCGGAGTGGCGCGAGGAGGTGCCGGTGCGCGTCGAGTCGATCCCGGTGCGCCGCGAGGGCCGGGTACTCGGAGTGATCGCCCGGAACACCAACCTGCTCACTGTGCGTACACCGAGCCGGCTGGAGCTCACCTACCTCCAGTCCGCCTCCGACCTGGCCCAGATGATCGCGGCCGGCTCCTTCCCCTTCCCCGGCCAGCAGGTCGACATGGACGCCTCGCCGCGCGCCGGCGACGGCCTGATGCGGCTCGACGCCGACGGCGTGGTCACCTACGCCTCCCCGAACGCGCTGTCCGCGTACCACCGGCTCGGCCTCGCCGCCGACCTCGTGGGCCAGCACCTGGGTACGACCACCTCCGAACTGGCCCCCACCCGCGGCCCCGTGGACGAGGCCATCGTCAAACTGGCCAGCGGCTGGGCCCCGCGCGAGACCGAGGTCGAGGGCAACGGCGGGGTCATCCAGCTGCGCGCCATCCCGCTCAAGCCCAAGGGCGTGCGCATCGGCTCCCTCGTCCTGTGCCGGGACGTCACGGAACTGCGCCGTCGCGAACGCGAATTGATCACCAAGGACGCGACCATCCGGGAGATCCACCACCGGGTGAAGAACAACCTCCAGACCGTGGCGGCCCTCCTGCGGCTGCAGGCCCGCCGGATGGATTCCGAGGGCGGCCGCGAGGCGCTCAACGAGGCCGTGCGCCGGGTGGGGTCGATCGCGATCGTGCACGAGACGCTCTCTCAGAACCTGGACGAGCGCGTCGAGTTCGACGAGATCGCCGACCGCGTGATCGCGATGGTGGCGGAGATCTCGCCCGGCAAGGTGGAGTGCCGGCGCACCGGCCGGTTCGGGATCCTGGACGCGGAGGTCGCCACTCCGCTGTCGATGGTGCTGACCGAGATCCTGCAGAACGCCCTGGAGCACGCCTTCACCCAGGGGGAGGGCGGCCGGGTCGAGGTCTCCGCGACCCGCACCGGCTCCGGCCGCGCCGACGGCCGGCTGCTGATCACGGTGCTCGACGACGGCTCCGGTCTGCCCGAGGGCTTCGACCCGCAGCGCGCCGGGAACCTCGGACTCCAGATCGTCCGGACCCTGGTCGAGGGTGAGCTCGGCGGCACGTTCGACATGCTCCGGGCCGAACCGCGCGGCACCAAGGTCGTCCTCGACATCCCGGCCAGCCCGCAGAAGTAACGATCGTTCGGTCACCCAGCGTGACGCAAGCCGCAGCGGTCCACCCCGGACAGCACTGAGCCCCGGACCGAAGACTTCTCGGTCCGGGGCTCAAGAGCACGTTGCTGAGCGCTGGTGTGGTGTTACTACGCGCTGCGGCTCGAGGCTCGAAAGTCGATGTCAGGCGGTGGCGTTGCGCGCCCGATTGCGAGCGGCGCGGCGCTTCATCGCGCGGCGCTCGTCCTCGCTGAGACCGCCCCAGACGCCGGAGTCCTGACCGGACTCGAGCGCCCACTGCAGGCACTGCTCCATGACGGGGCAGCGGCGGCAGACGGCCTTGGCTTCCTCGATCTGCAGCAGCGCAGGACCGGTGTTGCCGATGGGGAAGAAGAGTTCCGGGTCTTCCTCGCGGCAAACGGCGTTGTGACGCCAGTCCATGGCTGCTCCATCTCCTTGTATTGCGGGCAGGTTGCTTGTGAATGTGAACGCTTTCACGAATCCCCCCGTGAGGGAAGGGCGACCGCCCAGTTTCCTGGAAGGTCCGTCAGGGACTCGTGGAGGGGTTCTGGCGGCCTGTGTGGGTGCCGGGTTCTGCGGGCTGTCCCGATCGCCATGAAGAGATTCGCAAACCTCGGACGGGGATACAACCCCTTCCGGAAAGTTTTTTTTGATTCGTCGGTGTCTACTAGGTCACAGCCCTACATCGTGAGGGTGGACCGGCGTGTAAACGTTCGAGTGAAAGGACTTTTGGCCCTTCCACTCACACAATCACACGCAGTGCACGGCGTACGCCTGTGAACCGAACGCTGGTGCGCAGACCGAGGTGGTCTCCATCCATCTGGAACGGAAGTGGAACCTTCGAATGCAAGGTGAAGTCCGTCAGATCGTGCAGAGACACCGCATGCTTGCCGCGCGGGCCCCGCTCAGGAGTCGAGGTCAGGAGCTGTGTGGCGTAGCGGGCGACGGCCGGAGTTGACAAACGGTTGAGTGCCAGTACGTCAAGCGCAGTATCGAACGAGGCCTCCGGTGAGGCGTAAATCGGGCGATTCCCCAGATACGTCCAGGGCGAGGTGTTGCAGACTATCGACAGCACCAGGTCCGTCACGGGATCCGCGCCGGGACGCTCCAGCGTCACCGCGCCGCGGCGCCGGTTCGGCTCGTCCCAGAACTGGCGCATCAGCTGTCGTACATACAGGGCGTGCGTCGAACGCTTGCCGCGTTCCCGCTGCTGCTCGACCCGGCCCACCACCCCGGCGTCGAAACCGAAGCCCGCGCAGAAGGTGAACCAGCGCGCCGGAACCGACTCGTCCTCCGTGCCCGGGGTGCCGGCCGCCAGCCCCAGCCCCACCGTCCGCTCGCGCTGCTCGCGCAGCGCGTCGAGCAGCGCGCCGGTCGCCTCGACGGCGTCGTTCGGCAGTCCGAGCGCGCGGGCGAACACATTGGTCGACCCGCCGGGGACCACCGCGAGCCGGGGCAGCCGCTCCGGATCCGGACCGTTGTGCAGCAGTCCGTTGACCACCTCGTTGACCGTGCCGTCGCCGCCGAGCGCCACGACGAGGTCGATGCCGTGCTCGGCGGCCCGGCGGCCCAGGTCCCGGGCGTGGCCGCGGTACTCGGTGGTCACCGCCTCCAGCTTCATCTCGCTGGCCAGGGCGTGGGTCAGGACGTCGCGCGTGCGCGCACTGGTGGTCGTTGCTGCTGGATTGGCCACGAGAAGTGCACGCATGACCGCCAGCCTACCGACCCGTACGGGGGCCGCCCATACTGCCCGTCCCGTACCGGGCCGCGCGGGCGCGGCTACCCTGCTGGGGTGAGTACGAAGCCCACCCCCGCCCCGGCCCAGCCGACCGCCCCGCTGCCCAGGCGGCTGACCGCCGCCGCCGCGCTGACCGCGCTGGAGGGCCTGGCGCTGGCCGGCCTCGGCGCGTACCTGCTGTTCGTGGGCATCGCCGGCGACGCCGACTCCCCGCAGCAGGCCGAGACCGGCGGGATCACCCTGCTGGTGCTCGCGGCGCTGCCGCTGGCCGCGGCCCGGGGGCTGCGGCTGGGCCGCCGCTGGAGCCGCGGGCCCGCGCTGATCACCCAGCTGATGGCGCTGCCGGTGGCGTGGACCCTGTACTCCACGGGCGGGGCGATGGTCGCCGCCGCCGTGGCGCTGGCCGTGGCCGCGGTGGCCGTCGCGGCCCTGCTGGTGAACCCGACGGCGACCGAGGCGCTGGGGATCGGGCCCGGCGAGCAGACCCGATAGCCCGTACCGCTGTCCGCGGCGGTCTCCCTACTCCTCCACGAGGAGCTTCTCGCGCAGCTGGGCCAGGGTGCGGGCCAGCAGGCGCGAGACGTGCATCTGTGAGATGCCGACCTCCTGCGCGATCTGCGACTGGGTCATGTTGCCGAAGAACCGCAGCAGCAGGATCCGCTTCTCCCGCGGGGGCAGTCCCTCCAGGAGCGGCTTGAGCGACTCGCGGTACTCGACCCCCTCCAGGGCCTCGTCCTCCGCGCCCAGGGTGTCCGCCACCGCCGGCGACTCGTCGTCGGTGTCGGGGACGTCGAGGGAGAGCGTGCTGTAGGCATTGGCCGATTCCAGCCCCTCCAGCACCTCCTCCTCGGAGATCCCGAGCCGTTCCGCGAGTTCGTGGACGGTGGGGGAGCGGCCGTGCTGCTGGGAGAGCTCGGCGGTGGCCGTGGTCAGCGAGAGCCGCAGCTCCTGCAGGCGCCGCGGCACGCGCACGGCCCAGCCCTTGTCGCGGAAGTGCCGCTTGATCTCGCCGACGACGGTGGGCGTCGCGTACGTGGAGAACTCGACCCCGCGGTCCGGGTCGAACCGGTCCACCGACTTGATCAGGCCGATGGTGGCGACCTGGGTCAGGTCGTCCAGCGGCTCACCGCGGTTGCGGAACCGCCGGGCGAGGTGCTCGACCAGCGGCAGGTGCATCCGGACGAGCCGGTTGCGCAGCTCCGCCTTCTCCACCGAGCCGTCGGGCAGCGCCCGCAGCTCGATGAACAGGGCCCGCGCGCCGCTGCGGTCGCGCGGATCGGGCAGCACCGGGGGCACCGGCAGCAGCGGCGGCCCCGCCTCCACCTGTGCCCCCACCGGTTCCGGTTCCGTGTCCGGGGCCGTGGCAGCGGCCCCGGGTGGCTGTGAAACGTGTGGTTCTTCGTGCTGGTTCTCGCTCATAGGGCCCGCCCGTCGCTCCGCCGAGTCCAAAAAGCCGTCTTCCGCATCCGCGTCAGCCGGGTGCGGCCGGGCGTGCTGCTGCTCCGGGATGCCGCCGTCGACCTCGTGCCGTACCCGGGGCCGATCCCCGCCCCGCACCGGGATCTCCCCGCCGCTCACGCCGGGCCTGGACCCGCGCCGCGCTGTTTGTAGAGGCTGATGCTCACCGTCCGGTCCTCCTCGACCGTGGACTCGACCTTGCCGGCCAGCGCCGACAGGACGGTCCAGGCGAACGTGTCGCGCTCGGGCGCACGTCCGTCCGTGGTCGGTGCGGAGACCGTCACCTCCAGCGAGTCGTCGACCAACCGGAACACGCAGCTGAGGACGGAACCCGGCACGGCCTGTTGGAGCAGGATCGCGCAGGCCTCGTCCACCGCGATGCGGAGGTCCTCGATCTCGTCGAGGGTGAAGTCCAAACGTGCCGCGAGGCCGGCCGTGGCCGTTCGCAGCACCGACAGGTAGGCACCCGCAGCGGGCAGCCGGACTTCCACGAAGTCCTGGGTCCCGGGCTCGCCTGCGATCTGGGACACCCTCACCTCCAAGGTGGTACGAGCTCTGTTCGCCGGTGACGCTATCGCGATCCGGGCGATCGTGTCGCGGCACCCCTCATGGCACCCGTTTCAGGCACCCCCGCCTACGGCCAGTGACTGATGGTATGCCCTCGGGTACGCACAGTGGCTAGGGGTCTGCGGGCCCAAATCGGGGGAACCGGCGGAGGGTTGACCTACCCCGCCTCAGACGATCGAACCGTCGACATAACACCACCGCCAGGTCTCGCCCGGCTCGAAGCTCCGCATGACCGGATGGCCTGTGCTGTGGTGGTGCGCGGTGGCGTGCCGGTGCGGCGAAGAATCGCAGCATGCCACGTACCCGCACTCCAGGCACATGCGCAACTGCACCGGATGGCTGCCGAGGGCAAGACATTCAGAGCATGTCAGGGCAGACGGGACGGGCTCGGGGCGCGGCAGTTCGGCAACGTGGGAACACTCGCTCATGATGGCCAGCGTACTGACGTACGGGCGCCGCAGGACGATATGGCGATCAGCCACGACGAGCGAGGGTGGATCTTCGATGGAGGTATTGCCGCTGGTGGCGCTGGTGGCCGGCAGCGCGATCGTGGCCGGGGCGGCCCGCTGGACCCGGGTGTCCGCGCCCCTGCTGCTGGTCGCCGCCGGTCTGATCGCCTCGTACGTCCCGGGCGTGCCCTCGTACGCCCTCGACCCGCACATCGTGCTGCCGCTGCTGCTCCCGCCGCTGCTGTACACCGCCGCGGTCGACAGCTCCTACCTGGACCTGCGCGCGAACATCCGGCCCGTGGCGATGCTGTCGGTCGGGTACGTGCTCTTCGCGACGGTCGCCGTCGGATACGTGGCGTACCTGGCGGTGCCGGGGCTGTCGCTGCCGGTGGCGCTGGTGCTGGGCGCGGTGATCGCGCCGCCCGACGCGGTGGCGGCGACGGCGATCGCCCGGAAGCTGGGGCTGCCGCACCGGATCACGACCATCCTGCAGGGCGAGTCCCTGGTGAACGACGCCACCGCGATCACCGCGTACAAGGTGGCGCTGGCGGCGGCGGTCGGGGTGAGCGCCGGCTGGGCGGGCGGCATCGCGGAGTTCCTGCTGGCCTCGGTGGGCGGCGTGGGCGTGGGCCTGGTGCTGATGGTGCCGATCCACCACCTGCGCAAGCGGCTGCGGGAGCCGCTGCTGCAGAACACGCTGTCGCTGCTGATCCCCTTCGTGGCGTACGCGGCGGCCGAGCGGGTGCACGCCTCGGGCGTGCTCGCGGTGGTCGTGGTCGCCCTGTACCTGGGACACCGGAACTGGCAGGTCGACTTCGCGACCCGGCTCCAGGAGGAGGCGGTGTGGCGGATGATCGCCTTCATCCTGGAGTCGGTGGTCTTCGCGCTGATCGGCCTCCAGCTGCCGGTCGTGCTGAAGGGGCTCGGCGAGTACGAGGGCTGGCACGCGGCCACCTACGCGCTGGTGGTGTTCGTCGCGGTGGTGGTGGCCCGCTTCGTGTGGGTGTTCCCGGCCACGTTCCTGCCACGGCTCTCGAAGCGGATCCGGGAGCGGGAACCGGACACCGACTGGAAGTCGCCGGTGATCGTGGGCTGGGCCGGGATGCGGGGGGTGGTCTCGCTGGCCATCGCGTTCTCGGTGCCGATCAGCGTGCCGCACCGCAACCTGATCCTCTTCCTGACCTTCACGACGGTGATCGGCACGCTGGTGGTGCAGGGGCTGACCCTGCCGCCGCTGATCCGGCTGCTGCGGCTGCCGCAGCGGGACGCCCAGGCGGAGACGCTGGCGGAGGCCCAGGCCCAGAGCGAGGCCTCGCGCGCGGCGGAGGAACGGCTCGCGGAGCTGCTGGCGGAGCCGGAGAACGCGCTGCCGCCGCCGCTGGCCGAGCGGCTGCGCACGGTCATGGAGCGGCGGCGCAACGCGGTGTGGGAGCGGCTGGGGGAGGTCAACGCGGTCACCGGCGAATCGGCGGACGACGTCTACCGGCGCCTGGCGGGGGAGATGATCGCCTCCGAGCGGGAGGTCTTCGTGACCCTGCGGGACCAGCGCCGCATCGACGACGAAATGCTCCGCAGCCTGCTGCGCAGACTGGACCTGGAGGAGGCTGCGGCGTACCGCGAGGACGCGGCCTGAGGGCCCGTCACGACCCGGAGGGCACGGCCTGCGGGCGGCCGGTGACGACGGCGGTCACGGCCGTGCCCGCCGGGAACGCCCCCGACTCCGCGAGCGCGGCCAGGGCCCACAGCAGCTTGGCCACGTAGATCCGCTCGACGGGGAATCCGTGCCGCTCCTCGAAATCGGCGGCGAACGCCTCCAGCCGCGCCGGCACCCGCGCGTACCCGCCGTGGTGGAACCCCTCGGCCAGGCTCCACGCCCCGGCCGGCCCTCCGAACGCCGCCTCCTGGAGGGAACGTATCTCCGCGTCCAGGAACCCTCCCGCCAGTACGGGAACCCCCAGCGCGCGCTGCCCCGGGCCCAGCCCCGCCGCCAGCCCGGCCAGCGTGCCGCCCGTACCGCACGCCACCGCGACCACCTCGGACACGCCCCGCAGCTCGCGCCCGAGCTCGGCGCACCCCTCCAGGGCGAGCGCGTTGCTGCCGCCCTCGGGGACGGGGTACAGCGAGGAGGCCCCCGCACCGGCCAGCAGCCGTGCCCTGGCCTGCGGCTCGGCCTTGCGCCGGTACTCCGAACGCGTGACGAAGCACAGCCGCATCCCGTCCGCCGCGCACCGGGCCAGGGAGTCGTTGAGGGGCCGGCCGGCGAGCTCGTCACCGCGGACGATTCCGACGGTCTCCATTCCCAGCAGCCGCCCGGCCGCCGCGGTGGCCCGCAGGTGGTTCGAGTAGGCCCCGCCGAAGGTCACGATCCCCGGGAATCCCCCTTCGACGGCGGCCCGCAGATTCGGCGCCAGCTTGCGCCACTTGTTCCCGGGCAGCTCGGGATGGACCAGGTCGTCCCGCTTCACCAGCAGCCGTACCCCGTACCGCCCGAACCGCTCGTCCCGGACCTCCGCGAGCGGCGAAGCGGGCCGGGGCCGGAGGAGGACGCCGAGGTCAGGGGAGTGGTTCACCCGCCCATTGTCCGCCGTGCGTCCTCCGCGGGCAGGCGCAGGTGGACGTGGGGGACCGCGGCGCCGTCGAGGGTGTAGCGGTCGGACTCCGTGAAGCCGCGGCGGAGGGCGAAGCGCAGGCCCGCCTCGTTGGAGGCGAGGACGATCGTCTCGATCGTGTCGGGGGACGGGGCGAGGGCCCGCGCGGCGGCGACGCCGTGTTCGTAGAGCGCGGCGCCGAGGCCCTGCCCGCGGTGGGCGGGCAGGATCCGGGCGATCACGGTGGCCACCGCCGGTGCGTCGGCCGTGGGCCGGCGCACCGTCATGCAGCCCACGAGTACGCCGCCGAGGTACGCGACGTCCAGGAGGTGGCGCCCGGACCGCTCGCGCACCTGGTCGAGGGTGAGGGCGTCCGGGGGGACGATCAGGTTGTGGACGTGGCGCCAGTCCTGGAGGGAGGCTTCGTCCGCCACCCGCTCTATGCGGAGATCATCGGTCACCGGGTCAGGGAAGCCCGTGGATCTTCTCGGCGTCAACCCTCTTATGCGAGGCGCTCTCCCACCCGGGCGCGGAAGGCGTCCATCGTGAAGCCCTTCGGGTCGATCTTGCCGGGCTGCCACTCCAGGTGGCCGATCACCGAGCGCTCGGTCCAGCCGTGGACCCGGCACACCGCCGCCGCCGCGCGGGCCATGGCGTCGAGCTGGACCTCCGGCCAGGGGTCGTGGCCGTCGCCGAGGTTCTCGCACTCGAAGCCGTAGAAGTGCGGGTTGCCGTCGGTGTTCGCGCGGCGGTCCGGCGGGAGCCGCTTCTCCGCGATCACCGCCGCCAGGACGTCGGAGTCGCCCGCCCCGGCGTGGTTGGCGCGGCCGTAGCCGACCAGGTGGACCCGGCCGTCCTTGGTGATCACGCCGTGGCAGAGGGGGCCGGGGAGGTCCTCGTCCCCGTCGCGGCACAGGTCCACGGTGAACTTCGTGCCGTGCGTGACGGTGTGGTGGATCATCACCCCGTTCACGGGGCCCCACGGGCCCTTGTGGTTGCGGTTGTGGGTGCGCCAGGCGCCGACCTCGACGACGGTCAGGCCCTCGGTCCGCAGTGCGCCGATGAACCGGTCCGCGGACATGGGTGCGGACATGGCCGCCTCCTCTCCGGGTGCGCGGCGGTCACCTTGCGTGTCCGCCTCGTTGCTCTCCGGTGTAGTGGAGGCGGCCCCTCCGGGCTAGTGCCTTCGTACAGCGAGCGAGCCGATCCGGACACTCGTCCCGATCGGCCCACCCGCCACGGGGGTTACGCGGAGGCCAGCCACAGGTCCGGGCCGAACACCTCGTAGTGGATGTCCGCGGCCGGGACGCCCTTGGCGAGCAGCTGCGCGCGCACGGACCGCATGAAGGGGAGCGGCCCGCACAGGTACGCCGTCGTGCCGGGGGCCACCGCGACCTCCGCCAGGTCGAGGCGGCCCTCGCCGTCGCCCGGCTCGGCCGCGGCCTCGTACCAGAAGCGGGCCGAGGCGGCGGCGAGCTTGTGGGTCAGGGCCCGGTGGTCGGCCCGCAGCGCGTGGTCGGCGGGGGAGCGGTCGGCGTGCAGGACGGTCACGGGGGCGGCGTGGCCGGTGTCGGCGAGGTGCTCCAGCATCGACAGCATCGGGGTGCAGCCGATCCCGGCCGAGGCGAGCAGTACCGGCGCGGTGGAGTCCCGCAGGACGAGGTCGCCGTACGGGGCCGAGACCCGCAGGGCGTCGCCGGTCGCGATCCGGGCGTGCAGGTGGTTCGAGACCTCGCCGTCGGGGCCGGCGGCCGCCGCCCCGTGGACGCGCTTGACGGTGATCGAGCGGACCGGGGAGCCGGGGGCGCTGGAGAGGCTGTACTGGCGTATCTGCCGGGCCCCGTCGGCCAGTTCCACCTGTACCGAGACGTACTGGCCGGGCGTGAAGGAGGGGGCCGGGGCGCCGTCCGCCGGGACCAGGTGGAAGGTGGTGCAGTCCGCGGTCTCCTCGACCCGGGCGGCGACCGTCCAGGTGCGCCAGACGTCGCCGGCGAGGACCTGCTGCTCGGCGTAGAGCCGCTCCTCCAGGGAGATGAGGGCGTTGGCCATCAGCCAGTAGACCTCGTCCCAGGCCTCGGCCACCTCCGGGGTGACGGCCTCGCCGAGGACTTCGGCGATCGCGGCGAAGAGGTGGAGGTGGACCACCGCGTACTGCTCGCGGGTGACGCCGAGCGAGGCGTGCTTGTGCGCGATGCGCCGCAGCATCACGTCGGGGCGGGTGTCGGGGTGGTCGACGAGGTGGGTCGCGAAGGCGGCGACGGATCCGGCGAGGGCCTGCTGCTGGAGGCCTGCGCTCTGGTTGCCGCGGTTGAACAGGTCGCGGAGCAGCTCCGGGTGGGCCGCGAACAGCTTCGTGTAGAAGAGGTCCGTGATGTCGCCGATGGCCGCGCCGACGGCGGGCAGGGTGGCGCGTACGGTGTCGGTCGACTTCTCGGACAGCATGGGGGCTCCTCTTCACAGCCGCATCGGCTAATGGGTATGTGAGATGCTTATTTTTGGGTGCGGGCGCGCCCGGGTACACCCGTTCGCACCGTTGATGTCAGGTGGCGGGAACCGGCCAACCGGCCCCGGGGATCAGGGGCTTGCCGTCCGTCCCGGCGGCCCGCCGGAGATGCCCAGCAGCAGCGGGCCGGTCGGCGCCGCGACGAGGTCGTCCACCGTCAGCGGGTCCAGCGCGGCGAAGAACGCCTCCTGTGCCCGGCGCAGCGCGCCCCGCAGGACGCAGGCCCCGCGCAGCGGGCAGGGGGCGGCGCCCTCGCAGTCGACGACGTCGCCCGCCCCCTCCAGTTCGCGGACCACCCCGCCGACCGGGGCGGCCCGTCCGGCGGCGGTCAGGGCGAGCCCGCCGCCGCGGCCGCGCCGCGCCTCGACCAGGCCGAGGTGCTGCAGCCGGGCGACCACCTTCGCCGTGTGCGTGTACGGGACCTCCATGGTCGCCGCCACCTCGCGCGTGGTCGGGAGGTCCGCGTCCGCGACGGCGAGGCGCATCAGGACGCGCAGCGCCAGGTCGGTGAATCGGGTCAGCCGCATGCCCCCACCCTAGAAAACTCGCATCTGTGATGCAATTTAAGGAGCCCTCCCGCCCGCCCCGGAGCGAGGGGTGGCTGAAACCCGTGGGGTGGAAGCGGCCTCGTGTGCACGAGGTGAACTCCAAAGAGTGCCCACACCCACACGGAGTAGTCCCACCCTTTTGTGTAATGGTCCCACCACGTTCCGTACTGGAAGGCTGCATCCCGCAGATCCATGGAGTGATCGAAAGGGATACACATGTCGGTCCAGGCAGGTTCCGAATCCGAGGTCCAGGCACCGCAGAGGAGTCTTGCGACCGCGGCCGCGCGGAACTTGGCAACCACGACCAAGTCCGCGCCGCAGATGCAGGAGATCACCTCCCGGTGGCTGCTGAAGATGCTCCCGTGGGTGTCCGTGCAGGGCGGCACGTACCGGGTCAACCGGCGGCTGAGCTACTCGGTCGGCGACGGACGGGTGGAGTTCGTCAAGACCGGGACCCAGGTCCAGGTCATCCCCGCCGAGCTCGGTGAACTCCCGCTGCTGCGCACCTACGAGGACCTGGACGTGCTCACCGAGCTCGCCCAGCGGTGCCGCCAGATCGACTTCGAGGCCGGCCAGGAGCTGACCTCCTTCGGCAGCGCCTCCGACACCGTGTTCCTGCTCGCGCACGGCCGCGTCGAGCAGATCGGCCCCGGCCCCTACGGCGACGACGCCGTCCTGCGGACCGTCGCCGACGGCGCCTACTTCGGCGAGGACTCCCTCGTCGACGACGAGGCGATCTGGGAGTACACCGCCCGCGCCGTCACCTCCGGCACCGCGCTCGTCCTGTCCCGCCAAGACTTCCAGCTGCTCGCCGACCGCGTCGACTCGCTGCGCGCGCACGTGGAGGCCCAGCGCTCGCTGCCCGCCCAGCGTTCCAACCAGTACGGCGAGGCCGCGATCGACCTCTCCGCCGGCCACCACGGCGAGGCCGTCCTTCCCGGCACCTTCGTGGACTACGAGGCCAGGCCGCGCGAGTACGAGCTCTCCATTGCACAAACGGTCCTGCGGGTGCACACGCGCGTCGCCGACCTCTACAACCAGCCGATGAACCAGACCGAGCAGCAGTTGCGGCTCACGGTCGAGGCGCTGCGCGAGCGCCAGGAGCACGAGATGCTCAACAACCCGGAGTTCGGCCTGCTCCACAACGCCGAGTACGACCAGCGCATCCAGCCGCACGACGGCGGCCCCAGCCCCGACGACCTGGACCAGCTGCTCAGCATGCGGCGCGGCTCCGACCTGTTCCTCGCCCACCCCAAGGCCATCGCCGCCTTCGGCCGCGAGTGCAACAAGCGCGGCCTGGTCCCCGAGACGATCGACGTCGGCGGCACCCGGGTGACGACCTGGCGGGGCGTCCCGATCTTCCCGTGCAACAAGATCCCGATCAGCGACGCCCGGACGACGTCCATCCTCTGCATGCGCACCGGCGAGGAAGAGTCCGGCGTGATCGGCCTCCACCAGCCCGGCATCCCGGACGAGATCGAGCCGAGCATGTCGGTGCGCTTCATGGGGATCAGCGAGCAGGCGATCATCTCGTACCTGGTCACCGCCTACTTCTCGGCGGCGGTCCTGGTGCCGGACGCGCTCGGCATCCTGGAGAACGTCGAGATCGCCCGCTGGCGCTGAGCGGCCGGCCTGAGCGGGACCACCGGGGATCGGGGATCGGGGAGACGCCATGGGCACCACTGAGGCGATCACGACCGGCGAGGGGCACGAGGCCGCTGCCCTGCTGGAACGCACGAGAGAAACGGTCAACCCGGAACTGCGCCGTACGGTGGAGAGCCTGCCCGGCTCCATGCGGCGCGTGGCGATGTACCACTTCGGCTGGGAGCGGGCGGACGGCACCGCGGCCGCCGGCAACGGGGGCAAGGCGATCCGGCCCGCCCTCGTGCTCGCCGCGGCACGGGCCCTGCGGGGCGGCCGGGAGGAGAAGGAGGCCGAGGGCGCCGTACGGGCGGCGGTGGCCGTGGAGCTGGCGCACAACTTCACGCTGCTGCACGACGACGTCATCGACAAGGACACCAAACGCCGGGGCAGGCCCACCGCCTGGACCGTGTTCGGGATACCGGACGCGATCATCACCGGCGACGCCATGATGGCGCTCGCGCTGCGGCTGCTGGCGCAGGATCCGCACCCCGCTTCGGCGGCGGCCTCGGCGCGGCTCTCGGCCTGCGTCATCGAGCTGTGCGCCGGCCAGCAGGCGGACTGCGCGTTCGAGCAGCGCCCGTACGTCTCCCTCGACGAGTGCCTGACCATGGCGACGGCCAAGACAGGGGCCCTGCTGGGCTGCGCCTGCGCGCTCGGCGCGCTCTACGCGGGCGCCGGACCGGACGAGGTCGACGCGATGGACGCGTTCGGGCGGGAGGCCGGGCTGGCCTTCCAGCTGATCGACGACCTGATCGGCATCTGGGGGGATCCGGGGCACACCGGCAAGCCCGCCGGGGCCGATCTGATCGCCCGCAAGAAGTCCCTCCCGGTCGTGGCCGCCCTCACCTCGGGCACCGCGGCCGGCGAGGAGCTGGCTGCACTGTACGCCGGCCCCATGACCGGGGACGACGTGCGCAAGGCCGCCGAGGCGGTCGACCGGGCCGGCGGGCGCGACTGGGCGCAGGCCCATGCCGCGGACCGGATGGGCCGGGCGGTGCAGCTGCTGTCCCGGGCCGTGCCGGACCTGGGGGCGGCGGGCGGGCTGCTGGCGCTGGCGGAGTTCGTGACGCGGCGTACGCGGTGAGCCCGTAGCGGGGGCGGCCGCGCGCCCGGCGCAAGCCCTGTTCCGGCACCTCATGGTGCCGGAACAGGGCTTTCCGCCGCTGTGGGCCAACTCTAGGATCGCTCACGGTAGTTGAGACGTGAGCGAAGGGTGTGACCAGTGGCGCTGGAGATACGTCAGGCCGGCCCGTCGGACCGGGACGCGGTGGCGCGCCTGCTCGACGAGGCCTTCCGCACCGACCCCGTGAGCAGCTGGGTCTTCCCGGATCCGGCGCACCGGGCGGCGGTGCACGCCAAGTTCCTGGGCGTCTTCGTGGACGTGGCGCTGGAGGAGGGCCGGATCGACTACGCGGTGGACGGCTCGGCGGCCGCCCTGTGGCTGCGCGTCCCGGCGGGGGATCCGGCGGGCGAAGCCGCCGAGGACGAGGTCCCGGCGCGGATGCGGGAGGCCGCCGACCCCGACAACGAGCGGTGCGAGCTCGTCGGCCGGCTGACCGGGGAGGTCCACCCGACCGCCGAGGAGCACGAGTACCTGCTGATGATCGCGGTCGCCCCGGACCGCCAGGGCGGGGGGCTCGGGACCGAGCTGATGCGGCCGGTGCTGGAGCGCTGCGACCGCGAGGGCGTGCCGGCGTACCTGGAGGCGAGCAGCGAGCGCAGCAAGGGGCTGTACGAACGGCTCGGCTGGGAGTTCACGGGCGAGGCGGTCCGCCTGCCGCAGGGGCCGCTGATGTGGCCCATGTGGCGCAAGCCGCAGGCGGCGGCGTAAGGGCCGGGCCCGCGTACGGGCGGTACGGGCGCGGTCGCGGTACGCCCTCGGGGGCCGGGACCGCCGGATGCGCGGAACCGGCCTACCGTGGAGGTATGGCCGGTGAACAGCACCAACAAAAGGATCGGCGCCACCCGCGACCGCACGACGTGGTGGCCCCGCAGGCCGGGCACGAACAGCACACGTGCCCGGTCTGCGGTCGCTCCGTCGACACCCTCGTACGGCGGCGCAAGGCACTCGGGATCTTCGTCCCGGAATGGGTGCCGGGTCCCTGCGGGAACCCGGACTGCCCCGAGTACGAAGCCGAGGTGGCCAAACTGCCCGAGGTCTGACTAGCCCTTCGTCCCCAGGCCCGACGCGACCAGCCCGTTGGCCCAGAGCTGGTTCACGCGCGAGCGCTCCGTGCTGTTCGGGTAGGGGTTCTGGCAGGAGGTGCCGGGGCCGCCGCCCGACATCAGCTCGGAGCAGGGGCCCGAGTAGTGGTCCGGCAGGCCGAGCACGTGTCCGGTCTCGTGCGCGGTCACCCGGGTGGAGTTGTACTGCTGGTTCTGCCGGTAGTCGAGGAAGATGTAGCCCCGGCCGTGGCCGTCCGTGCTCGCGTACGAACCGCGCGAGTCGTTGCCCTCGTAGTACGAGAAGTTCCCGCCGGAGGAGACCTCCTGGAGCTTCACGTTCGAGACCGAGCTGTTCCATATCTGGGTGGAGCTGGCTATCTGGCTGCGGAAGCTGGGCGCGTTGCGCGTGTTGTACGTGACGGTCACCGCGAGGACGCCCGGGTTCGCGGCGCGCTGCTCGGCGACCGAGCGCTGCACGGCCTCGAAGAAGGCGCGGTTCGCGTCCTGGTTCTCCTGCGAGCGCTCGTACGCCGCGTAGCTCGCGGAGTTGCCGGCGGGGGCGGGGGCGGGGGCGGCGCTGGCGGTGGGGACGGCGCCGAGCGCGGCGGCGAAGCCGAGGCCGATGGTGGCGGCCAGGACGGCCCTTCTGGACGTACGGGAGTGGCGCATGTGGGGGGCTCCTACTCATCCGGTGCGGGGGGTGGGTCGTTCGGTACCGGAGTCTGCGGGAGCGGGAGCGGGCGGCGGATGATGTCAGCCACCGATAGCGCCGCCCTATCGGGAAGATTTCGGAAGGTCAACTTCCATGAGAATGGCGGGATTCGATGGGGTATCAGTGGCTGGTGCGGTCCGCTGGGACCGGCCTACCCTCGGGTCATGGAGCTCGAGGTGAGGCACCTGCGCGCACTGTGCGCCATTGCCGACGCCGGCAGTCTGCACAAGGCCGCGCGGCAGCTCGGCGTGAGCCAGCCCTCCCTGACGACCCAGCTGCGCCGCATCGAACGCGCCCTGGACGGCGAGTTGTTCCTGCGTGAGCGCACCGGCTGCCGACCCACCCCGTTCGGCCGCAGCGTGCTCGGCCGGGCGCGGCCGCTGCTGGCCGAGATGGCCGCGCTCGTCGCCGAGGCAAGGGCCCTGGCGCGCGGGCCGCGGCTGAGCATCGGCTCCACGGCCAGCCGGGCGATACCGGGGTGGCTGCGCCGGATCCACTGCCGGATGCCGGACACCGAGACCTCGCTGGTGGTGGACGTCTCCGCCAACGCCCTGCTGCGGATGGTGGCGTCGGGGCAGCTGGACGTGGCGTTCGTCCACGAGGTGGAGGGCAGTCCGCTGCGGGTGCCGGCCGGGCTGGAGCTGCGGGTCCTGATGGAGCGGGAGCCGCAGTTCGTGTCGATGTCGCGCGACCATCCGGCGGCGCGCCGGCCGGTGGTCGAGTTACAGGACCTGGCGGCCGACCGGTGGACGGTCGACCCCTCCGTGGACGGCGAATGGGACGGCCTGCGCCGGGTGTTCGCCGGGGCCGGGCTGGACCCGCCCGTCCTGCACGCCGACTACCACACCGCGACCTCGCTGATCGTCTCCGGCGAGGCGGTGGCCCCCTGCCAGCCGACGTCGGGGCCGCGCGACGACATGGCGATCCGCCCGCTGTCCGGCGACCCCCTGGCGGTCCGGCTGCTGCTGGCCTCGCGCCCGGGCGCGCACGCCGAGGTCTTCGAGGACCTGCGCGCCGCCTACCGCGAAGCCGCCCTGCGCACCCCGCCGTACCGCGCCTGGCTCCACCACCACGAAAGCCCGCTCCTGGCCGTGTGAGGGCCCTTCCCGGCGCCCGGACGGGGTCCGGACAGCCGAACGGGGGCCCGGCCGACTGCCGGCCGGGCCCCCGCTCGTGAGCCGGACTAGGCGGCCTTGGTCTCCCAGAAGATGCGGTCGATCTCGGCGATGAGTTCGAGCGCCTTCTGGCCGGTCGCCGGGTCGTTGGACGCCTTGGCGGCCGAGAGGGCCTTCAGGGTGTCGTTGACCAGCGTGTGCAGCTGCGGGTACTTCTCGAAGTGCGGGGGCTTGAAGTAGTCGCTCCACAGCACCGAGACGTGGTGCTTGGCGAGCTCGGCGCGCTGCTCCTTGATGGTGATGGCGCGCGCGCGGAAGTCGGCGTCCTCGTTGGCCTGGTACTTCTCCTGGACGGCCTTGACGGACTCGGCCTCGATGCGGGCCTGGGCAGGGTCGTACACGCCGCACGGAAGATCGCAGTGGGCGGAGACCTTCGCCTTGGGGGCGAAGAGGCGGGAAAGCATGGAGTTTGTCCTCCTCGTGATCGTCTTCTCAAGAGGGGAGATTACTCCGTGGGAAAGGGGATTTCGCGAGCGGCCCCGTGGGCTTAGGACAAAAGTCCAGGGTGGCGTCCGGACCGGTGAGCGAATGTACGGGAGGCTGCGGCAGCATGCGCAGTGAGGCGAGAGCGGGCGAGGAGGTCGGGCATGGCGCAGAGAAGGCACGCGCGGACGGCGTTCGAGGTACTGGAGGTGGCGGGGCCCTCGATGGTGCCGACGCTGCTGCACGGGGACCGGCTGGTGGTCCGGTACGGGGCGGTCGTGCGTCCGGGTGACGTGGTGGTGCTGCGGCACCCGTTCCAGCAGGACCTGCTGGTCGTCAAGCGGGCGGTGGAGCGGCGGCCGGGCGGCTGGTGGGTGCTCGGGGACAACCCGTACAACGAGACCGGCGACAGCACCGACTACGGGACGGTCCCCGAGGAGCTGGTGCTGGCGACGGCGGTGCTGCGCTTCAGGCCGCGCGCGGCGGATCAGAGTTCGCTGAGGGCGCGGCTGTCCTGGGCGGTGTCGGCGCTGCGGCCGCTGTGGCCGGACGCCTCGGCCTCCAGCCGTTTGCGGGCGCGGTAGGCGGCCACGTTGGCCCGGGTGGCGCAGCGGTCGGAGCAGTAGCGCCGGGAGCGGTTGGTGGAGGTGTCGAGGTAGGCGTTGCGGCAGGGCGCGGCCTGGCACAGGCCGAGGCGGTCGGGGCCGTGCTCGGTGAGGTGGAAGGCCAGCCCGAAGGACGCGAGCGCGGCGTAGCCGGCGGAGGCGTTCGAGGGGTGGTCGGCGAGGTGGATGTGCCAGTCGGGGCGGCCCTCGTCGTCGAGGTACTCGTGGCCGGAGACCTGCGGGCTGACCGGGAACTCCATGAGCAGGGAGTTCAGCAGGTCGACGGCGAGGACGTGGTCGCCGCCGTCGGCCGCCTCGAAGACGGAGCGCAGCCGGCCGCGGACGTTGCGGAAGCGGGTGACGTCGGTCTCGGTGACGCGGCGGGCCATCTGCGCGCTGGCACCGAACAGCGCCCGGACGGCGTCCACCGAGGTCAGCGAGTCCTTGTTGCGGGCCGGCTCCTCGGTGTTGACCAAGCGCACGGCATAGTCCGAGTAATGGGCCAGTTCCACTTGTAGTCCTTACGGCTGCGGTTTAGGGTCTCGAAGTAACGGCCGAGACTTATTCGAGGGTATTACGACTGGAGGGTGGACGATGGCGGAGACCACGACCGACTGGCAGGCCTGGCAGGAGAGCTGGGACCGGCAGCAGGAGTGGTACATGCCCGACCGCGAGGAGCGGTTCCGGGTGATGCTGGACATGGTCGAGGCACTGGTGGGACCCACCCCCCGGGTACTGGATCTGGCGTGCGGTACGGGAAGTATTACGGACCGCGTCTTGCGCCGGTTCCCGGAATCCACCAGTACGGGCGTCGATCTCGACCCGGCGCTGTTGACCATCGCCCGGGGCCACTTCGACGGCGACGGCCGCGTCACGTTCGTCACGGCCGACCTCAAGGACCCCGACTGGACCTCGGCGCTCCCGTACGACACGTACGACGCGGTCCTCACCGCCACCGCCCTGCACTGGCTGCACTCCCCGCAGCTCGCCGTCCTGTACGGGCAGCTCGCCCCGCTGCTGCGCGAGGGCGGGGTCTTCATGAACGCCGACCACATGCCCGATCCGGCGACCCCGCGCATCAACGCCGCCGAGCGCGCCCACCGGCACGCCGGGATGGACCGGGCCCGCGCGGCCGGCGCGCTGGACTGGGCCGACTGGTGGGCCCTCGCGGCCGCCGACCCGGTGCTCGCCGAGCCGACGAAGCGCCGGTACGAGATCTACGGCGAGCACGCCGACGGGGACACCCCGGACGACGCCTGGCACGTGCGGACCCTGCGCGAGGCGGGCTTCGCGGAGGCCCGCACGGTCTGGCGCTCGCCCTCCGACGCGCTGGTCCTGGGCCTGAAGTAGGGCCCTTGTAGGAAAGTGAGAACTTTCCGCCCCGCACGGACGCGCGAGAGGGGCGGTACGGGAATCCCGTACCGCCCCTCTCGTGCGTTCAGCGCACCCGCCGGGCTACAGCACCTTGGACAGGAACGCCTTCGTGCGGTCGTGCTGGGGGTTGCCGAGCACCTCGCGGGGGTGGCCCGACTCGACGACGACGCCGCCGTCCATGAAGACGAGGTTGTCGCCGACCTCGCGGGCGAAGCCCATCTCGTGGGTGACCACGATCATGGTCATGCCCGATTCGGCCAGGTCCCGCATGACGTCGAGGACGTCGCCGACGAGCTCCGGGTCGAGCGCCGAGGTGGGCTCGTCGAAGAGCATCAGCTTCGGCTCCATGGCCAGCGCGCGGGCGATGGCCACGCGCTGCTGCTGGCCGCCGGAGAGCTGGGAGGGGTAGTTCCCGCCCTTGTCGCCCAGGCCCACGCGGTCCAGGAGGCGCACGGCACGCTCGCGCGCCACGGCCTTGCTCTCGCCCTTGACCATGACGGGGGCTTCCATGACGTTCTCGATGGCCGTCATGTGCGGGAAGAGGTTGAAGCGCTGGAAGACCATGCCGATCTCGCGGCGCTGGGCGGCGACCTCGCTGTCCTTCAGCTCGTAGAGCTTGTCGCCCTTCTGCTTGTACCCGACCAGCTGGCCGTCCACCGACAGGCGTCCGGAGTTGATGCGTTCCAGGTGGTTGATGCAGCGCAGGAAGGTCGACTTGCCGGAGCCGGACGGGCCGACCAGGCAGAAGACCTCGCGGGGGGCGACTTCCAGGTCGATGCCGCGCAGGATGTGGGCGGCGCCGTACGACTTGTGGACGCCCTCGGCCTTGACCATCGGCTGAGCGGTCATCGCGCGACCTCCGTACGGCGGAACATGTTCAGGTTGGCCTTCAGGCGCTGGAACGGCGTCGGCGGCAGGTTCCGCGTGGAACCACGGGCGAAGCGGCGCTCCAGGTAGTACTGGCCGACGCTGAACACACTGGTCAGGGCCAGGTACCAGAAGGAGGCCACGAACAGCATCTCCATGATGGCACCGGCCGTGTTGCCGATGTTCGACGAGGCCCGCAGGAGTTCGGTGTACTGCACCGCCGAGACCAGGGAGGAGGTCTTCAGCATGTTGATGAACTCGTTGCCGGTCGGCGGGATGATCACGCGCATCGCCTGCGGCAGCACGATGCGGCGCATGGTCTTCGTCTGCGGCATGCCGAGCGCGTGGGCGGCCTCGGTCTGGCCCTCGTCGACCGACTGGATGCCGGCCCGGACGATCTCCGCCATGTACGCGCCCTCGTTCAGGCCGAGGCCCAGGAGGGCGACCATGAACGGGGTCATGACGTCGACGGTCTCGTTCTTGTAGATCGGACCCAGGTTGATGTACTGGAAGATCAGCGACAGGTTGAACCACACCAGCAGCTGCACGTACACCGGGGTACCGCGGAAGAACCAGATGTAGAGCCAGGAGACGGCGCCCGTCACCGGGTTCTTCGAGAGCCGCATCACCGCGAAGATGATGCCGAGCACGAGGCCCAGCGCCATGGCCGAGACGCTGATGATCACGGTGTTGCCGAGACCGCTCAGCACGGCCGGGTCGAACAGCTTGTCGCCGACCGTCGCCCAGATGACGTTGCCGTTGGCGAACGCGTAGACGAGCCAGGCGAGCAGCGCGACGACCACGACGCCGCTGACCCAGCGGCCGTAGTGCCGCACCGGAATGGCCTTGATGGCCTCGTACGGGAGGCCCGAGGCGCCGGGTCCGGCCGGCGGGTTCTCGGCCGGACCCTTTTCGATCTTGTCAGTCACAATGACTGCCCTTCAGTGGAGCGTGGGGCGAGGGACTTCGCCGGACTTACTGACCTGCGTTGACCGTCGCGGACTTGACGGCGCTGTCCTGCACGTTCCACTTCTCCAGGACCTTGGCGTAGGAGCCGTCCTTGATGATGGCGTCGAGGGCCTGCTTGAGGGCGTCGCGGAGCTGGGTGTTCTCCTTGCTGACGCCGATGCCGAAGAGGCCGACATCGCTCTGCTGGCCGGCGACCTCGAAGTCGTTGCCGCCGCCGGAGGTCTTCACCGTGTAGGCGGCGACCGGGTAGTCGTTCAGGTCGGCCACGGCGCCGCCGGCCTTGACGCGGGTCTGCGCCTCGGCGTCGGTGTCGAAGGCCTGGATGGTGAGCTTCTTGTCACCGCACTTCTCGGCCTGCGCCTTGAAGGTGTCCTCGTAGATCGTGCCGCGCTGGACGGCCACGGTCTTGCCGCAGAGGTCGTCCATCGACTTGATGCCCTCGGGGTTGCCCTTCTTGACGAGGAGCGAGAGGCCGGAGGAGAAGTAGTCGACGAAGTCGATCCCCTTGCCGATCTTCTGGCCCTTGTCGTCCAGGCCCTCCTGGCGCTTCTTGTTGTCGGTGATCGACGACATGATCGCGTCCTCGCGGCCGGTGTAGACCGAGGTGATCAGGCCGTCGAAGGTGCCCGCGGTGAACTGCATCTTCACGCCGAGCTGCTTGCCGAGCGCCTCGGCGATGTCGGGGTCGACGCCGACGATCTTGCCGCCCTCGACGAACTCCATCGGGGCGTAGGCGGAGTCCGTGCCGATCTTGATGACACCGGCGTCCTGGATCTTCTTCGGCAGGGCCGAGAAGAGCGGGGCGCTGCTGTCCTTCGAGGTGCCGCCGGAGGGGGTCGACGAGGAACCCTTCTCCGTCTGGTCGCCGCAACCGGTGAGGATCAGGGCGCCGGCGACCGCGATCGCGCCGACCGCGGCGATCCGGGACCGGGCGGCGGTCGTACGACGGGTGGTGCTTGCGGTCATGAGCTGGTTCCTCCGGCAGGCTGGGGGAGCATCCGAGAACGGGTCGAGCACGCACCTTCGAGTGTCGCGACCTCGTGTGATTACGGCATCTTGCCATTCGGACTGACGCATTCAGGCAGTTCGTCAGGTCAAAATCGGATAACGGGTGGGCGCTGGTACCCAACAGGACTGCGGAATGGGGGGTTCGCGGCCGGAGGAACCGCTGTGACCTGGCCTTTTTGACGGAGTATTTGCGGTCCGTCTCGTCCATTGGACAGAGTCGTTTGGACCTTTCGCCGAAAACCGGACAAGAGGTCTACAGTCGAGCAGGAATCGACTCGTCTGGGTGAGCGTTCTTCGGGTACAACGGATCCTTACACCCCTCATCCGGGGCTCAGGGCGCGCGTGCGGCGCGCCCGCGCGTACGAACCTCCCCTCCGCGGAGACGGGCCAACCGTCGATGCGGAGTACGGACGCGGTGCCCGCCCACCCCTTAACCAGGTGTGGTCACCCTCAACGATTCAAAGACTTAAGGGGCCAAGAAAGTGGCAGCGGAGATCGTCAATCCTCGCAGCGACAGCGCGACGGACAACAACCCGGACGCGGTGTTCGCACTGCACCGGGGCGGCAAGATGGCCATCCAGGCCACGGTGCCGGTCCAGAACAAGGACGACCTGTCCCTCGCGTACACGCCGGGCGTGGCGAAGGTCTGCAGCGCCATCGCGGAGCAGCCCGAGCTGGTGAACGAGTACACCTGGAAGTCCAACGTGGTCGCCGTCGTCACCGACGGTACGGCCGTGCTCGGACTCGGTGACATCGGTCCCGAGGCCTCCCTCCCCGTGATGGAGGGCAAGGCCATCCTGTTCAAGCAGTTCGGCGGTGTGGACGCGGTGCCGATCGCGCTCGCGACCAAGGACACGGACGAGATCGTCGAGACGGTCATCCGTCTGGCGCCGTCCTTCGGCGGGGTGAACCTGGAGGACATCTCCGCCCCCCGCTGCTTCGAGATCGAGCGGCGCCTCCAGGAAGCCCTGGACATCCCGATCTTCCACGACGACCAGCACGGCACGGCGATCGTGACCCTGGCCGCCCTGCGCAACGCCGCGAAGCTGACCGGGCGCACGCTCGGCGACCTGCGCGCGGTGATCTCGGGCGCGGGCGCGGCGGGCATCGCCATCGCCAAGATCCTCGTGGACGCGGGCATCGGCGACGTGTGCGTCACCGACCGCAAGGGCGTCGTCTCCTCGGACCGCTCCGACCTGACGGACGTCAAGGCGGAGATCGCGGGCCTGACGAACAAGACCGGCCAGACCGGTTCCCTGGAAGCGGCCCTGAACGGCGCCGACGTGTTCATCGGCGTCTCCGGCGGCACCGTGCCGGAGGAGGCGGTGGCCTCGATGGCGAAGGACGCCTTCGTCTTCGCCATGGCCAACCCGAACCCGGAGGTCCACCCGGACGTCGCGCACAAGTACGCGGCGGTCGTGGCCACGGGCCGCAGCGACTTCCCGAACCAGATCAACAACGTGCTGGCCTTCCCGGGCATCTTCGCGGGCGCCCTCAAGGTCCGCGCCAGCCGGATCACCGAGGGCATGAAGATCGCCGCCGCCGACGCCATCGCCGGTGTCGTGGGTGACGAGCTCGCCGCGGACTACGTGATCCCGTCGCCGTTCGACGCGCGCGTGGCCGAGGCCGTCGCGGCCGCGGTCGCGGCGGCGGCCAAGGCCGAAGGTGTGGCCCGCCTCGCCTGACCGGCGGACGTACGAAAGAGGGGCCCGGCCGGACGGACATCCGGCCGGGCCCCTCTTTGCGTGGGGCACACCCTCCCCGCCCCCGAGCCGGGAGGGGATGCTCCGCCTCGGCGCACCGAGGAAGCCGACGCTCCGTCAACGAGGGTGCGGCCACGGGGTGGCAGGCTCATGGCGAGCCGGGCGGCATGGCGTGAATAGTACCGCTCCACGAGGCTTGTTCCCGACGTTCCGCTTCACCCTTCACCTCGCACAAGACCGCACGTGGCGCGCTTGGTTGAGCGCGCAACGAACGGTTCCGTTCGGGTTCCGGAGACTCTGATGTGGACGCCGGGGGCACCCCGGGCGGTTCCCGCCGGCCGGCACCGGTCCGTACGCGCGGCCGTGCGACGAAGACCTCACCGCCGCGGCCCCGACAGGTCTGGCCCGAGGCGCTACCGAGCGGTAGCGTCGCGGCATGTTCGCTGCCTACGCCGCCCGAATCGACCGTGACCAGCCGCTCAGCGGCCTCGTGCTGGGCGAGCGCCCGGCCCCCGAGGCCCGCCCCGGCTGGGTGACCGTGAACGTCAAGGCCGCCTCCCTCAACCACCACGACCTGTGGTCGCTGCGCGGGGTCGGCCTCGGCGAGGACAAACTCCCGATGATCCTCGGCTGCGACGCGGCCGGTACCGACCAGGACGGCAACGAGGTCGTCCTGCACTCCGTGATCGGCCAGAGCGGCCACGGCGTCGGCCCCGACGAGCCGCGCTCGATCCTGACCGAGCGGTACCAGGGCACCTTCGCCGAGCAGGTGACCGTCCCCGCCTGGAACGTCCTGCGCAAGCCCGCCGAGCTGTCGTTCGAGGAGGCCGCGTGCCTGCCGACGGCCTGGCTGACCGCCTACCGGATGCTGTTCACCAACGCGGGCGTGCGCCCCGGCGACTCGGTACTGGTGCAGGGTGCGGGCGGCGGGGTCGCGACCGCCGCGATCGTCCTCGGCAAGGCGGCCGGCCTGCGGGTCTTCGCCACCAGCCGGGACGGGGCCAAGCGCAAGCGGGCGGTGGAACTGGGCGCCGTGGAGGCGTACGAGCCGGGCGCCCGGCTCCCGCAGCGGGTGGACGCGGTGATCGAGACGGTCGGCGCGGCCACCTGGTCGCACTCGGTCAAATCGCTGCGCCCCGGCGGCACCCTGGTCATCTCCGGCGCCACGAGCGGGGACCGGCCGGCGCACGCCGAGCTGACGCGGATCTTCTTCCTGGAGCTCAAGGTGGTCGGTTCGACGATGGGGTCCAAGGACGAGCTGGAGGACCTGCTGGCCTTCTGCGCGGCGACCGGGGTGCGGCCGGTGATCGACGAGGTGCTGCCGCTGGACCGGGCGCGGGAGGGGTTCGAGAAGCTGGAGGCGGGCGACCTGTTCGGGAAGGTCGTCCTGACGGTGTAGCCGCGCGGATGTCAACCGCTGTTGACACCCGCTCGTCTGTCAACCTACATTGACGGGCATGACAGAAGCGACCGATCTCGCCGAGCGGGCCGGTGACCGCGATCCGCGCGTGGGCCTGCGAGCCGTGGCCGCCCTCCGCAGGCTGCTGGAGCAGCTGGAGGCCGTACAGGTACGCAGCGCCCGTGCGCAGGGGTGGTCCTGGCAGGAGATCGCGGCCGAGCTGGGCGTCAGCCGGCAGGCCGTACACAAGAAGCACGGGAGGGTCTGATGTTCGAGCGCTTCACGCAGGACGCACGGGACACCGTGGTGGGAGCCGTGGCCGAGGCCCGGCGTACGGGGGCCGACACCGTCACCGAGGAGCACCTGCTGCTCGCCCTGCTGGGCCGGGGAGCGCTGGACCCGCTGGGCGTGGACCGCGCCGCGATGGCGGCGGACCTCGCGGCGGCCCGCCGCCGGGGCGGCATGTCGCGGGCGGACGAGGAGGCCCTCGCGGGCCTCGGCATCGACCTGACCGCGATCGTCTCCCGGGTCGAGGAGGCCCACGGCGAGGGCGTCCTGGCCGCCGCGGCCCCGCGGCGGCGGACCCTGGGCTCCTCGCTCCGCTCGGCGCTGGGCCGACCGGAGCTGAAGAGCCGGCACGTCCCCTTCGCCCAGGGGGCGAAGAAGGCGCTGGAGAAGTCCCTGCGCATCTCGCTGGGCCGCCACGACGGCCACATCGCCACCCTGCACCTGCTGCTGGCGCTGCTCTCGCTCCCGGGCACGGCCGCCGAGGTCCTGGCGGACCACGGCGTCACGTACGCGGCGGCGGAGGCGGCCCTGGCGGCCTGAGCACTCGCGACGTATCGCGAGGGGGCCGCGGCCGCCTCAGCGGCGCGGCCCGAGGGTACGGGCGAGCAGGTCCGCGGCCGCCGCGAGGTGGGCGCGGGCCTCGGCCAGCCTGGCCGGGGTGACCCCGTGGTCGCGGGCCGCGTCGCGCACGTCGTCGCGGAAGCGGTCCAGCAGCCGGTCCAGGTCACGCGCCGGGTCGCCGGTGGAGGCGAGGTCCTCGGCCCAGTGCGGGGCGGCGGGGGCCGAGGGCGCGGCGCCGGAGGCGGGATCGGCCGCGGTCGTGGCGGCCTTGCCGGTGCTGGTGCCGGTGCCGGTGCTCGTGCCCGCGCCGGTGGCCGTGCCGGTGCTCGTGCCCGCGCCGGTGCCCGCGCCGCTTCCGCCGAGCCAGCTTCCGGCCAGGTTGCCCAGCATTCCGCCGGACTTCGCGAACTGCTCCTGGAACTGGCTCGCGATCCGCATGACCTCCTCGCGGGCCCGCTCCTGCGCCTCCTTGGCCTGGCGGCGGGCCGCCTGCGCCTCCTCGCGGGCCCGGCGGCTCTCGTCCTTCGCCCGGCGGGCCTGCTCCTTCCACTCCTGCCTGGCCTTGCGCAGCTCCTCCTTGGCCGCCGCCCAGGACGCGTCCTCGACCGGGGTCGCCGACGCGGAGGCCGCGGCCCGCATCTCGCGCCGCAGCGCGCCCGCGGCGCCCCGTACGTCGTCACGGATCTCGGCGGCCAGTTCGGAGACCGATTCGCGGATCTCCAGCTCCAGGTCGGCGAGTTCACCGCCGCGGTCGGCCAGTTCGGCGCGGCCCGCCTCGGTGATGGAGTACACCTTGCGCCCGCCTTCGGTGGCGTACGTGACCAGGCCCTCGGCCTCCAGCTTGGCCAGCCGGGGGTACACCGTGCCCGCGGAGGGCGCGTACAGGCCCTGGAAGCGCTCCTCCAGCAGGCGGATCACCTCGTACCCGTGCCGCGGGGCCTCGTCCAGCAGCTTGAGCAGGTAGAGGCGGAGGCGGCCGTGGGCGAAGACGGGCGGCATGTCAGAGCACCTTCTTGTCGAGCACGAGCGGGGCGGCGGCGCCTTCGTCGGCCGTGGACTCGGCGGCCGGGCGGCGCAGCAGGGCGATGGAGCCCGAGACGGTGGTGGCCCGCAGGGTGCCGGAACCGGAGCCGAGCGTGCCGGTGATGTGCTTGGCGGCGAAATTGCCGGAGACGACCAGGTCCTCGAAGGCGTTGGAGAGGCTGCCGGTGGTGGTGTTGGCCTCCACGCGGGCGTCGGCGGGGTGCGGGAGACGGATCGCCACCTGCCCGGAGACGGAGTTCAGGCAGATGTCCACCGGGCGCGGGGCGGCCGGGTCGGGGGCGAGGTCGACGAGCATGTCGCCGCTGACCGAGTCCGCCCGTACGCTGCCGCCGGCGCCGTCGACGACGGTCAGGCCGCCGGAGACGGAGTGGAAGCCGAGCTTTCCGGTGAGGGACTGGGCCTCGACGCCGCCGGACACGGTGTTCGCGCCGACCTTGCCGGACAGGCCCACCAGCGTGACGTCGCCGGAGACCCCGTGGACGTCGGTGTCGGCGGCGATGCCGGAGACGACCGCGGCGGCGCTGACGGCCGCGAGCTGCACGCGGGTAGCGGCGGGGACGGTCAGGGTCACGGTGGCGCTGCGCTCCCAGGCCTTGCGGCCCAGGCCCGTACGGGACCAGGACTTCCAGGGCTTGGTCTCGAACCACTCCTTGAAGCCCTGGGCGCCGTTCCAGGGGAGGTCCTCGTAGGAGACGGTGAGGGTGGCGCCGTGCTGCACGACGTACAGCGGCGGCCCGTCGAGGGCGGCCACCTCCAGCCGGGCCGGACCCTCGTCGGCGACCACGTTCACCGTGCCGCCGACGACGCGGACGCGGAGCTCGGTCACCGGCTCCTCGAAGGTGAGCTTCTGCGGTTCGGCGATCGACCACGTCTTCTGCTCTGCCATGGTGCTTGAGCCTCCTCGGCGTACGGACACGGCACGCAACATATCGCGTCTTCTGAGGAACACGATATATCGCGGATCCCCGAAGTCAAGCCTCCGCCCGCCCCGGGACCGGCGGCCGTCCACCGCCGCCGGAGGGCGGCACACGGAAGCCCCCGCCGCACGGCGGGGGCTCGGTTCAGGCCTGTGGGAAGGGGCCCCGCCCGGGTGGGCGGGGCCCCTTCGGGGTCACTCCTCGTCCTCGTCCTCGTCGTCCAGGCGGGCGAGCCAGGTGGCCAGCCGTTCCACCGGGACCTCGAAGTCCGGGTTGAGGTCGACGAAGGTGCGGAGCTGCTCGGCGAGCCACTCGAAGGTGACCTCCTCCTCGCCGCGCCGCTTCTCCAGCTCCTCGATGCCGCGATCGGTGAAGTACAAGTCGGGCTCCGTGCCGTGATGAAGGCGTGCAGGGGACGTTTCCCGCCAGGATAATCCGCATACCCGGCGAGACCTCCCCTCTTGCGGGCCCCGGCGCTAGCCTGGACGGCCTCCACACCTGAGGGGGCAGGGGATGCAGGACGGGCGCACGGGCGGCACCGCGCGCGCCTACGAGCTCCTCGAACCCCTCGTCCAGGCGGCCACCGTGCGCGTCCACGCGGCTCCGGACGGGTATGCACCCCCTGGGACCGGTCCCACCTGGGGGAGCGGGTTCTTCATCGCCCCGGGCTGGGTCCTGACGTGCGCGCACGTCATCGGCGAAGGGGGTGCGGCGGTGCGTCTCGTGGGGCGTGAGCTCGGCATCACCTTCTCCTCCGGCGCCGACGGCGCCACCGGCACCGTCACCGGCCGCGTCGAGTGCGTCCTGCCCGAGCGGCTGGAGGAGCGGCGCCCCGCCCGCCGCGCCCTGTGGGACCTGCCCGACCTGGCGCTGGTCCGGGTCCTCGCCCCGGTCACGCACGCCTGCGTACGGCTCACCGACCGCGGCAGACCGCGCCTGGACGAGGTCGCCTACTTCGGATGCACGGAGGACCTCGGCGCCCCCGAGATCACCGGCCGCACCACCCGGCTGCGCGGCACGGCCGCCGGCGGCGCCGCCCTGCGCCTCGGCGACGACGACGAGATCGAGCCCGGCATGTCCGGCGGCCCGGTCGTCGACCTGGCCCGCGGCGAGGTCGTCGGCGTGGTCAAGGCCCGCCGCAACACCGGCGGCGGCGGACTCGCCGTGTCCGTCGTGCAGTTACGGACCCTGCCGCTGGCCGCCACCGGCCAGGTCGGGCTCTACCGCCGCGTCATGCAGGCACACGACCTCTACCACTACGACCAGCACCTCAGCGACCTGAACAGCCGCCGCACCTGGACCGACGTCCACGACGAACTCCCGGCGCGCGAGGACCCGTACGAGGGCCGCAGACGCCTCACCGCCGCCGAACGCACCACCCTGTGCGGGCTGCTCGCCGAACTGCCCCCGCCGCGCTCCTCCGAGGAGGTACGGGCGCTGGTCGAGGCGGCCCGCGGCGAGGAGCCGGACCCCGGGCTGCCGGCCCCGCTCAGCTGGCGCGACGGGCTCGGCATGCTGCACGACCCGCCGGGCGGTGCCGGCGAGGCCGCCGCGATGCTGCGCTACGCCACCGACGTCAGCGTCGCCGACCACCGCGAACCCCCCGCCCCGGGCGCCGACGAGGAGCTGTGGGACTGGGTACGGGCCACCGCCGAGCGGCTGTGGCGGCCCCTGCGGCGGGAGCTCGGCGAGCGCCACGAACGGGGCCTGGCGCAGCGCGACCGGCGCCGCCGGGCCCGCGCCGACAGCCGGCCGAACGGGCACACCCGGCCGTCCGGCGCCCTGCCCCAGGGGCCCTCCGTGCTGCTGGAGGCGTGGGCGCACGGCTGGGAGGACGTCTACGACTGGCGCGTCTCGGTGCTCTACGGGCCCGCCCACCCCGGCCGGGTGACCCCGGTGGACTCGGGCGTACGGGCCACCCGCGCCGGCCTCGCCGAAGCGCTGCGGGTCCCGCTGGCCGAGGCCTTCCGCCGCTGCGACACCCACGAGGCGGCGGCCCTCCTCGAAGTCGCCGTGGCCCCCGAGCTGTTCGGCCTGCCCGTGGACACCTGGACGGTGGCCGGCCGTACCCCGCTCGGCGTCCAGCGGCCGGTGGTGTTCCGCTACCCGGCCGGCACCGGGGCGATCCCCACCGACGACGAGGCCGACCACCGCCGGGCCGACCGCTGGACCCGCGTCCAGGCCGGACCCCTGGCCGACGAGCGGGCCGACTGCGACCGCGGCCGCCCCAGGGCACCGGCGCCGGAATGGCTCGACGCGCTGCCGGACAACACCGTGCCCGTGCACTGCCGGGCCGCCGAGGCGGAGCCCACCCGCGGCTCCCTGTACGGGGTCCGCGACGCCGGGTACGGGGTGGCCGTCACCCGGCGGCCCCCGGCCGACCCGGCGGCCGACTGCGCGCCGTTCCACCGCGGACTGCGCGAGGAGCTGACCGAGGCGGCGCGGGGAGCGCCGCTGCCGGTCCGGCTCCAGGCACTGCGGGCACGCGCGCACGGGGCCGACCCGGACGCGTACTGGGCGGACGGGATGGCCCTCGTATGGGACGACCCGGCCCGCGCGCTGCCCGAAGACGAGCCGCTGCAGGGCGACCTGTGACGGGCGGGAGGGGGAGGGAGCAGGCGTGAACGAGGAATGGCTCATCTACCGGGGGGTCGGCGAACCCCACGACGGGATCGAGGCCCTGCCCGATCCGCCGCCGTGGCGGGATTTCGACGGCGGCCCCGTCGGCGAGCCCGGCGGACCGGCGGACACGGCCGACGGCAACGTCACGCGGCGCCTCGGCGCACACCGGCAGGCCGCCGAACTGCACCGGCCGGAACCGGAGGAGCTGGAGGCCATCAACGCGGCCCTGTACCTGCGCAGGCCGCTGCTGGTGACCGGCTACCCCGGAACCGGGAAGTCCACCCTCGCGCACGCCGTCGCCCACGAGCTGAAGCTCGGCCGGGTGCTGCGCTGGCCCGTCGTCTCGCGGACCGTGCTCCAGGAGGGCCTGTACCGCTACGACGCCATCGCCCGGCTCCAGGACGTGCAGATCGCCGCGAGCGGCGGCCTGTCGGGCGGCCCGCCGGGCGGGGGAGCGGGCGGGGAACCCGGCGCGGGCCCCGGCGGCGGACCCGGCGCCCGACCCGGGCCCGGCCCCGCCACGCCCCCCGGCATCGGCAAGTACATCCGCCTCGGCCCCCTCGGAACGGCCCTGCTGCCCACCGAACGCCCCCGCGTCCTGCTCATCGACGAGCTCGACAAGAGCGACATCGACCTGCCCAACGACCTCCTGAACGTCTTGGAGGAAGGCGAGTTCGCCCTCCCCGAGCTCGAACGCGTCGCCGACACCGAACCCGAGGTGCAGGTGCTCACCGACGACGGCGCGAAGGTCACCGTCCGGGGCGGCCGCGTGCGCTGCCGGGCCTTCCCCTTCATCATCCTGACCAGCAACGGCGAACGGGACTTCCCCGCCGCCCTGCTGCGCCGCTGCATCCAGCTCAAACTCGGCCAGCCCGGCGAGAAACGGCTCGCCACCATGGTCCGCGCGCACCTCGGCGAGGAGGCCGCCCAGCTCGGGGCCGACCTGATCCGGGAGTTCCTCACCCGCTCCCAGTCCGAACTCGTCGCCGCCGACCAGCTGCTGAACGCCATCTACCTCACCCACTACGCCGCCCCGCCCACCCGGGAGGACCTCGCCGACCTGCTCATCCAGCGCCTCGACCGCCCGAGGTGAGCGCCGGTGCACCCCGAACGGCCGCCCCTGCCCGCTGCCGCGCCCCCCGGCCCGGCGCCCGTCCCCGCCGCCCTGCGCGACCTCGCCGGGCTGCTGCGCGCCGCCGGGCTCGACCCCACCGCCGAGGAGCTCGCCGACGCGCTGTGGCTGGCCGGGCGGATCGGCCCGGCGGGCCCCGCCGGGCCCGGGCGGGAGCGGACCGCCCCGGTCCGGCGGACGCGGGCCCCCGGCGGGGCGGCTCCGGCCGAGGAGGAGCCCGTACGGCCCGAGCCCGATCCGGAGGATCCGGTCCGGCTCTACGCCTCCCGGCTCCTGGGGGCCGTCGCGGAGGAGGCGGCCGAGTTCCCGGGGGGCGCCGGAGTGCCCGTACGGGTCCCCGGCGCGGCCGCGCTGCCCCGGATCCTGGAGATCCAGCGGGCGTTGCGCGCCCTCCAGCGGCACCGGCCGCCCGGCCCGCCCACCCGCCTGGTCCTCGACGAGCCCGCCACCGCCGAGGCCAGCGCCCGCGCCCTGGGGCTGGTCATCCCCGTGCTGCGGCCCGAGAGCCGGCGCGAGGCGACCGTCCGGCTCGTCATGGACGCCTCCCCGTCGATGGCCGTCTGGCACGACATGTTCGAGGAACTGCGCTCCGTCTGCGAGCGGCTCGGCGCCTTCCGCGACGTACAGGTCCACTACCTGCACCGGCTCGGCGACGGCCGGGCCGCCGTCGGACGCGGACCCGGCCCCGGCACCCGCCTGCGCTCCGGGGACCAGCTGCGCGACCCCACCGGGCGGGCGCTGACCATGGTCGTCTCCGACTGCGCCGGTCCGCTGTGGCGCGAGGGCGAGGCCCAGCGGCTGCTGCACCGCTGGGCCGAGTGCACCCCCTGCGTCGTCGTCCAGCCGCTGCCGCAGCGGCTGTGGAGCCGCAGCTGGCTGCCGACCGAGCGGGGTTCCCTCACCCGGGCCGAGGGGGGCTCCGGGAAGCTGCGGTTCCGCCCCGACCGGCCGGTCCGGGGCGGCCGGGCCGCCGGCGGGCTCATCGTCCCCGTCCTGCCGCCCAGCGCCGTCGCCCTCGGCTCCTGGGCCCGCCTCGTCGCCGGACTCGGCACCGGACCCGTCCCCGCCGAAGTCGGCCGCGTCCTCGCCGACCACCCCGCCGCGCCCCTGCCGCCGCCGCGCGCCGCGCGTCCGCCGCGCGAACTGGTGCGCCGCTTCCGGGCCTCGGCCTCGCCGCGCGCCGTCCAGCTCGCCGTGTACCTGTCGGCGGCGCCGCTGACCCTGCCCGTGATGGCCCTCGTACAGCGCACGATGCTGCCCGACTCGGAGCCCTCGGACCTGGCGGAGGTGCTGCTCAGCGGGTTGCTGCGGCGCGGCCAGGCCGCCGGGCAGTGGTACGAGTTCGTGCCCGGCGTCCAGGACGTGCTGCTCGGGCCGCTCGGCCGGGACGAGGCCGCGCTCGTGCTCAAGCACTGCTCCGAGTACGTGCTCGCGCACTTCGGGCGGGGCGTACGGAACTTCCCGGCGCTGGCCGTCTCCCAGCTCACCGGCGCCCCGCTGATCGAGGAGGGCGGCGAGGAGCGGGTCCCGGCCGGGCGGCTCCCGCAGGCCTTCGCCGAGGTCTCGGCCCGCGTCGTACGGCGCTACCTGCCCGGGCCGCCCGCAGAGGACGCGGGCGTCCCCGAACCGGTCGCACCCCCGCCCGGGCGGGCCTGGGCGGTGCGCACGGCCCGCGACCGGCTCGCCGCCCAGGACCGCCAGGGGGGCGAGGGCGGACCGCGCGGGCTGTACGAGGCCGTCGCCGTACTGCGCCGGGCCGTCGCCGCACCGGCCGGACCCGGGGACGTACCCGGCGAGGCCGAGTGCGAGCTGGCCACGGTCCTGCTGCGGCTGTGGGCCGGCCAGCGGGACCCCGAACTGCTGGCGGAGGCCGAGCGGGCGGTGGCCGGACTCGGCACCCCGCCCGCCCGGGCCGTACTCGGCCGGATCCTGTACGAGCGGGCCCTGGCCGCCGAGCCGGACCCGGAGCTGCTGGCCGCGGCGGAACGGGAGTTCGCCGCCGTCGGGGGCGACCCCGACCCCGGGCTGGACCCGGGGCTGCGCCTGGACTGCGTGGTCCGCCGGGCGCAGACCCTGGTCCGCCTCGGCGAGCTCCGCGAGGACACGGGCGCGCTGCGCGAAGCCCGCTCCGCGCTGGAGGCGGTCAGCGGAGCCCCCGCCTCCGACCCGGTGCTGCGGCCCGCCCTCGGACGGGTCCTGCTCGCGCTGCTGCCCCGCACCCCCGACCCGGCGGAGCGCACGGCGCTGGCCGGGGAAGCCGCCGGGCACCTGGCGGCCGGCCTCGCCGCCGCGCTGGCCGCCGCGCCGCCCGACGGACCCCCCGGGGCGGCCGCCGCCCGCCTCCGGGTGGAGCTGGCCACCGCCCTGCGGTACCTGCCCGGGCGGCTGGAGGAGGCGGCCGGGCAGCTCGGCCTGGCCCTGACCGAGGCCGCCGCCGGCGAGGCCGAGCTGCGGCTGGCCGCCCTGGTGTGCCTGGCGCGGGTCCACCGGGCGCGCTCCGCGCGGGACGCGGACCCGGCGGCCCTGGAGGACGCGGCCGAGGCGTACGGCCGGGCCCGCCGGCTGATCCCCCGCGATGCGGAGGCGTACGGGGAACTGCTGCCCGAGTGGGGCGACGTACTGCTGGAGCGGGCGCGGGCGGCCGACGGGCGGCGCTTCACCTCGGCGGCCGTACGGGTGCTGCGCGACAGCCGGGCGGCGGTCCCGCAGTCCGACCCGCGCTCGGCGGAGCGCCTGGTGCGGCTGGCGGAGGGGCTGCGGCTGCGGCACGCGTACGAGGGCGACGTGGTGGACCTGCGCGAAGCCGAGTACCTGCTGGAACTGGCCGTCCGGCAGAGCCGGAGCCCGCTGGAACAGGCCCGCGCCTGGCGCGAGCACGGCGACGTCCAGCAGGAGATCCACGCGCACACCCGGGCACCGGACCGCCTCGACCGGGCGGCCGACTCCTACCGGCGGTCCTGGCGCTGCGCGCTCGCCGCCGACCGCGAGGACCGGCGGGACGTGGCGGTGGAACTGGGGGCCCGGGTCCAGGAGTTGAGAGGGGAAGTACTGGAGCGCCTGGCGCGGCCCCGGGCGGCGCTGGACGCGTACCGCTCGGCGCTGGAGCTGTGGACCCGGCTGGGGGACGCGGCCGCAGGCCGGCGGGAGGCACTGGGATCCCGGGTCCGCACCCTGGAGGCGGGGCTGTGATCCCGGCCGCCGGGTAAGGGACCATCGGACATCGCGACGCGCGACTCAACGGGGGGACGGGCAGCCCATGGTGACTCGGCAGCAGGAAGCGGAAACGGCGGCCTCGGCCTGCCCGGGGCAGTTGCCGGACCTCTCGGGTTTCGATCTGGCCGCACTGCGCGGGATCGACCACCCCGTGCTGGCCCGGGTCATCGAGGGCATGGTGGAGCGGGTCACCCACCCCGCCGAGATCCTCAACGCCTTCGACTCGGGCGTCGCCTGACCGCGGCGGCGGGGCGGCGGTGGCGGGCGGCGCCGGCCCCTCACGCACCGCAGTCCCAAGGCCACGCAGCGCACCCACAGTTGACCCGTTTCCGCCGTTAGCCGGTGCCGTCCGCCGGGCAGGGATGGACCGTCCGCGGCGCGGGAGGTGCAGGCGATGAGGCAGACCGACACGAGCGGCGCCGTGCTGCCCTCCTTACGGAACCACCTGGTCCACGCCCCGTGGCCGTACGCACGCCTCGACGTGCCCGGGCTCCGCGCGGCCGGCCACCGGCCGCACCCGGTACGGCAGTTCGTCCTCAAGACCCGCAGCCGCTGCAACCTCGCCTGCACCTACTGCTACGTGTACGAGATGGCCGACCAGGGCTGGCGCGGCCAGCCCGCCGCCATGTCCCCGGCCACCACCGCCCGCGCCGCCGCGCGCATCGCCGAGCACGCCGCCGCCCACGAGCTGCCCCGCGTCGACCTGGTCCTGCACGGCGGGGAACCCCTGCTGACCGCCCCCGCCGAGCTGGCGGCGCCCGTCGACGCCGTACGGGCCGCCCTCGCCCGGACCTCGCCGCGGACCCGGGTCACCGCCACCGTCCAGACCAACGGCACCCTGCTCACCCGCGGCCGGCTGGGGGCCCTCGCCGCCGCCGGGATCCGGGTCGGCGTGAGCCTCGACGGCGGGCTGCCCGCGCACAACGCGCGCCGGGTGGACCGCACCGGGCGCCCGGGGTTCGGGGCCGCGGCGCGGGGGCTGCGCCTGCTCGCCCGCCACCCCGAGAGCTATGCCGGGGTGCTCTGCGTCGTCGACCTCGCCCAGGACCCGGTGGAGACGTACGAGTCCCTGCTCGCCTTCACCCCGCCGGTCATCGGGCTGCTGCTGCCGCTGGCCAACTGGAACACCCCGCCGCCCGGCCACCGGCCGCCCCGCACCCCGTACGCCGACTGGCTCGTCGCCGTCTTCGAGCGCTGGTGGCACGAGGCGGAGCTGCGGACCCGGATCCGGATCTTCGAGGAGATCATCGCCCTGCTGCTCGGACTGCCCGCCGCCACCGAAACCCTCGGCCTCGCCCCCGCCGCCACCGCCGTGATCGAGACCGACGGGGGCATCGAGCAGGCCGACTCGCTCAAATCCGCCTACGAGGGCGCCGCGGCCACCGGGATGACGGTGGAGAGCCACGGCTTCGACGCGTTCCTCGACCACCCCGGGCTCGCCGCCCGCCAGCTGGGGCGGGAGGCGCTGGCCGAAACCTGCCGCGCCTGCGAGCTCGTCGAGGTCTGCGGCGGCGGCCACTACCCGCACCGCTACCGCGCCGCGGAAGGCTTCCGGCAGCCCTCCGTGTACTGCGCCGACCTCCAGGTCCTCATCCGTCACATCGCGGCGGCCCTCCACCGGGCCGCCGCACGGGAGCCCGGCCGGGCGGCCGCCTCGTGAGCGCGGCCCTGACCGGGTTCACCGTCACCTCGGCCACCCTGGGCGCCCTCGCCTCCACCGAGCCCTCCGCCGACGGCACCCGCCTGGTCCGCGACATCCGCCGCTCCAAGCGGCTCGTCCTGCTGCGCGGGGTCCTCGACGCCGCCCCCGGCGGCCGGGCCGGAGAGGCCGCCGACCACTGGGCCCTGCTGGAGGAGGCCGAACGGCACGACCCCGAGGCCGTCCGCGACGTACTGCACTACCCGGCCACCGGGGTCTGGGCCGAGGAGACCCTGCGCCGGCTGCACGCCCCGTACGGGCCGCCGGCCGACCTCGGCCACCTCGGTGCGCTCGCCGTCGCCGCGGCCCTGCGCTCCGGCATCACCTTCAAAGCCACGCTCCGGCCCGTCCACGGCCGCCTCGTCCTGCCCACCCTCGGACTGCTGCGCCCCGCCCGGCCCGGCCCGCTCGCCCTCACCGAGCGCTGCTGGGACCCCGAGGACCCCGGAGCCCTCCTCCTGCACGCCCTGCCCGGCGGCCGTACCGCCCTCGACGACCTCGACCCCTACCGGGCCCCCGGACCCGCCCACCCCGGGCCCGTCCGCCCCGCCCGGCGGCTCACTCCCAAGGGCCACAAGCGCTGGGACACCCAGTGGTCCGGAGCGCTCACCCTGCTCGACCGGTACGACACCGCCCGCGCCGAGGAGATCGGCCTGCTGCTGCGCTCCGTCGTCCCGCTGGGCGGCGGCTCCCGCTCCAGCGGCGCCACCCTGCCCGCGGCCGCCGGCTCCGTGCTCGCGCGTACGCAGGCCCCGCCCGCGCTGGCCGCCACCCTCGTCCACGAGGTCCAGCACGGCAAGCTCACCGCCCTCGCCGACGTACTGACCCTGCACACCGCCGACCGCACCCCCCGGCACTGGGCCCCCTGGCGCAGCGACCCCCGCCCGTTGGAGGGGCTCCTGCACGGCGCGTACGCCCACCTGGCCCTGGCCGGCTATTGGCAGCGCGCCGCCCTCTACGGCGCCCGCGGGGCCTGGGCCCAGCACGCCCGGATCCGGGCCCAGGTCGCCGCCGTCCTGCCCGCGCTCCGCCGGCACCCCCGACTGACCACCGCGGGACGGCAGTTCACGGACGCCATGGCCGTGGCCGAACGGTCCATGGACGATCTGCCGCCGCCCGGGGACCAGCACGCCGTCGCCCGCCGCGCCGTCGAGCGGGAGCGCCGCGACTGGTGCGCACGGCACCCCGAACTCGCCCCGTTCACAGAGGGCTGACGGGCCGTCCGCTGCGGTACCTTTTCAAACCCGTCCACCGCCCGGATGCCAGGGAGACGGCCGCATGACCACCGGACTTCGGCAGGACCGAGACCGCGACGCAGCAGCGCAGCCGCAGCGCTTCGTCATCAGCTTCGCCGGGTTCAACCGGCCCTGGGCCGTGTGGATCGCCCACCGCCTGGAGGAGCACGGCCACCGGGTCGCCCTCGCGCGCTGGGACCCGCAGTCCGCCCCCGGCCTCGCCCCCGCCCTCGACGACCTCGCCCGCAGCGGCAGCCGGGTCCTGCTCATCCTCAGCGAGCGCTACTTCTCCGCCGCGGCCCACACCGACGAGGAGTGGAACACCGCCCTGCGCACGGTCACCGACGCCCACCCCGACCGGTTCGCGGCCGTCTGCCTCACCGACGCGCCGCTGCCCAGCGCCGTGGCCGTACTGGAGAAGACCGACCTGTGGGGCCTGGACGCGTACGAGGCCGAGTACCGGGTGCTGCGCCGGCTCGAACTGCCCACCGAACGGATCGGCGCCGAGACCGGGCGGCGCGGCCCCCGCTTCCCCAACG
Organism: Streptomyces vinaceus; assembly: GCF_008704935.1. Lineage (NCBI taxonomy): Bacteria > Bacillati > Actinomycetota > Actinomycetes > Kitasatosporales > Streptomycetaceae > Streptomyces > Streptomyces vinaceus. The sequence continues at coordinate 2,571,563 of NZ_CP023692.1, read as the reverse complement.
ACCCGCCCGAGATCTGGGGCCGGGTCCCGCGCCGCAACCCGCGCTTCACCGGCCGCAACGACGTCATCGGCCGGCTGCGCGCCGCCCTCGCCGACGCCCCGCCCGGCGCCTCGACCGTCACCCTGCTCGGGCTGTCCGGGGTGGGCAAGACGCAGGTCGCCACCGAGTACGCGTACCGCTTCGCCTCCGAGTACGACGTCGTGTGGTGGGTCCCGGCCGAGGACCGGCCCACCCTGCGCGAGCGGCTCGCCGACCTGGCCCCGGCGATGGGCCTGCCGCGCGGCGCGGGCAGCTACGGCGAGCAGATCCGGACCGTCCTGGAGGCGCTGCGCCGCGGATCCCCGTACAGCCGCTGGCTGGTGGTCTTCGACGGCTGCGACAACCCCGACGACCTCACCGATCTGCTGCCCTCGGGCGCCGGCGACGTGATCATCACCTCGCGCAACCGCGAATGGGCCTCCCGGCACACCAGCCTCCTCGAAGTCCCGCTGTACGCACGGCCGGAGTCGATCACCTTCATCCGCCGCCGGGCCCGCCGGCTCACCGGCGAGGAGGCCGACCAGCTCGCCGAGGCGCTGGAGGACTACCCCCTGGCCCTCGACCAGACCGCGGGCTGGCTCGCCGACTCCCCGCTGACGGTCGGCGACTACCTGGCCCTGCTCCAGCGCAGACTGGACACCCGGGAGGCCGTCACCGTCTCCGACGACTACCCGCTGCCCTTCCCGACGGCGCTCGCGATACTGCTGAACAACGTCCGCGAGAACTTCCCCGACGCGCTCGCCCTGCTGCGGCTGTTCGTGTTCTTCGCGCCCGGACCGGTGCCGCTGCGGCTGCTGCGGGAGTTCCCCGCCGCCGACGTCCCCGAGCAGCTCGCCGGGCTGATCAACGACCAGATCCGGTGGAACGCCGCCCTCAACAAGCTCGTGCAGTTCTCCGTCGTCCGCCTCGAATACTCCGACCTGTCGGTGGAGGAGGGCGGCGGTGGGCTGGAGACCGTGCAGCTGCACCGCATGGTGCACGGGATCGTCCGCGAGAACCTCTCCGAGGAGGAGGCCGAACCGCTCTCGCGCGCCGTCCGGCAGGTCCTCGCCGCGGCCGACCCGGGCCGCCCCTCCGACTCCCGCCTGTGGCCGCGGTACGCCGAGCTGATCCCGCACCTGGAGAGCGCCGGGGTCCTGACCAGCAGCAACCCGCGGATCCAGACCTTCCTGCTGCACTGCCTGCGTTACCTGATCCTCGCCGGGGAGTACCGCACCTGCCTGCGGCTCGCCGAGCAGACCGACTCCGTGTGGCGCGCGATGCTCGGCGACGACCACGACCAGGTCCGCGAGCTCAGCTACCACTACGGCGGCGCCCTGCGGATGCTCGGGCACTTCAAGCGCGCCGAGACCCTCGCCAAATCGGTCGCCGACCGGCTGCTGGCCGAGCGGGGCGACCGGGACCTGGAAACCCTGCGCGCCACCAGCACGTACGCCGGGGTGCTGCTCAGCACCGCCAAGTTCGACCAGGCCCGCGAGCTGCTGGAGCACGCCTTCGCCCGCTACCGCGAACTGCTGGGCGAGGACGACTCCACGACGCTGAACGCCGAGAACAACGTCGCGGTCGCGCTGCGGCTGCTCGGCCGCTACCAGGAGGCCTACGACGCCGACCTCGACACCCTGCGCCGGCGCGAGCGGGTGCTGCGCGTACGGCACATCGCCACCCTCTCCTCGGGCATCGGCTGCGCCATGGGACTGCGCCTGATGGGCCGCTACCGCGAGGCCCTCGCCCGCCAGGAACAGGGGCTCAAGCTCAACTCCCAGGTCCTCGGCCCCAACCACCCCCAGACCCTGCGCGCCGAGCACAACCTTGGCATGTGCCTGCGCCGCTCCGGGGACATCCCGGGCGCCGGGGCCCGCCTGCGCAGCGTCCTGGAACGCTCGACCCGGGTCTTCGGCGCCGAGTTCCCCTGGACCCTGATGGTCGCCTCGGACTACGCCACTTACCTGCGGGAGTACGGGGACATCGGCGAGGCCCGCCGGATCTCGGAGGAGGTGGTCCGCGGCTACCAGACCCAACTCGGACTCGCCCACCCGTACAGCATCGGCACGGTCGGCAACCTCGGCCTCGTCCTGCGCGCGCAGGGCGAACGGGTCGAGGCCCTCAACCTGGCGGAACAGGCCCTGGTCGGCATGCGCGGCGCGGTCGGGGACCGCCACCCGTGGACCCTGGGCTGCGCCCTGAACGCCACGGGCCACCGCAACATCACGGGGCACTTCGAGGACGCGGTCTCCCTGAGCCGTGAAACCCTGCGGAACTGCGAACAGGTCCTGGGCCCGGACCACCCGATGACCCTGAGCGCCCAGATCGCCCTGGCGGCCGACCTCCGCTCGGCCCGCGAGGACGCGGAGGCGGGCAAACACGAGGAAGCGGCCCTGAAGGCCCTGACCCGCACCCTGGGCCCCCAACACGTCCACACGGTCTCGGCCCGCCAGCAGAACCGCCCGTACTGGGACTTCGAACCGCAGCCGTAGCGCCCGCGTCGCGCCCGGCGCCCGGTCCGGTGGCGGCGGCCACGAGACCGGGCGGGGCGGGGCCCTCAACCGTCGTGCGACGCGACGACGGCGCCGGAGCCCTCCGGACCGCTTAGCCGTAAGAGGAGGCGAAGGGGTATTCCAGAACTCCCGGTGACGGTCACTTGAGCATGATGCTGGCACCGAAAATATTGCCGACCTCGGCGCATTCCTTGACGTTGGCCCGGCTGAAATAAGGGGTGCTCGCGGTGCCGGTCAGCCCCTTCGCGGTCGAAGTGCAGTACCAGTTGCCGGCCCCCTTGTACTCCACCTTGTACACCTCGCTCTTTCCTGCCGCTATGTTTCCCGAGCACTTCGTCGCGACGTCCGTGTGGACGCAGATGTTCGCGATGGTCGCCGAGAAGTTGCTGAGGCGGAAGGCCGCCACCGGAGCCGCCTGGCTCGCGGGCGCGGTCACGAGCATTCCCGCACCGACGGCCGCCACCATCCCGGCGACGGTTGCCAGCCGGGTGCTCCGCTTGACGGTCTTGGACATGTTTCCTCCGGTGGTGGTGATGAAGTGATGGTGTGGTGGGACGGGCCTGAGAACACATGGGGCACGTCGGGTCGGGGGACCTCTGGCGAGTCGTCGCATCGACCTGCGGTCCGATTGGAGTTGCCGGATCTCAGACCCCGCACCGGTGCTGTTCGGCCTGCTGTGCGAGCTCGCTGCGCTCCCGGCGCGCCGCGTCCGCCTCCTCGCGTACCGCGTCGAGCCGCTCCTCCAGCTGGGCGACCCGCTCGCGGTAGCGCTCCAGCTCGGCCCGTACGAACGCCACGTCCGCCATCTGCTGCGCGGCCTCCTGGCGGATCTTGTCCGCCTCCTCCTCGAACCGGTGCTTGGCCAAGTCCAGTTGGGCGACGGCCATGTCAGCGGCCTCCTCCGCCAGCGCGGTGCGCTGTTCGGCGTCCAGGGTCCGCTGGGCCGAGGCCTGGGTCACGGTCCGGATGCGCTCCTCGGCGGCGGCCGAGTCCGTGATGAGGGCCAGTTCCTCGATGTAGCCGGGAAGGTCCGTGGACAGCCGGGAGATGAGCGACACGAGGTCGGCGCGGGGGCCGGACACGTCCGAGGCGGGGAGGGCGTCCGCGGCGGGGGCCGCTCCGGCGGTCTTCTTGGCCTCGGCCGCCTGACGCTTCTCGTCCTTGCGCTGCTGCCGCTTGGCCCGGAACTTGCGGAACGCGCCCAGCGCGTTGTGGTCGGGGTGGGCGCAGTACCGGGGCTCGGGGTTGCCGGGCGTCGGCGCTTCGGGGTGGTTGGTGCACTCCGGGTAGGCGCAGAGGGGAAGCGTCTCGACCGTCATTGTTCCGCCTTCTCGTGAAATTTCGGGCTTCCCAGAGATCGAACCGGTATCGGCTGCGGCTCGCGCCGACCGATCGCACTCGGGGATGTACGAACACGCTAGGGGCGGAAAGGGAGTTGTGGACGATCCGCAAGGGCCACGTCATGGATCGGTAAGATCATCAACGACCGGGGGCGCCCGGTCGTGAGGAGCTCGCGGGGCTTCGCGCGCGGGGTCTTCACCGCCGGGCTGTGGTTCCGTGGGCGGCACCCACCCAAGCCGCACCACCAGACGCCCCCCGACCCGGGCGACGGCCCAACCTGCACGCAACAGCGACCAGCAGCCCATCAGGGGCCACTGATCGCGTCGATCGCTACGCGCTCCTCATCGCCGGCGTCCGACGCCCTTCCGGGGCTGGTCGCCCGAAGGGTGTGTCCACGCGACGGCCGTCAGGCTGGACGGCAGGCCTCGCAGGTATGGCCGTCGATCGCTGCCCGCAGAGCATGGGCCGCCGCACGTACCGCCGGATCCGAGCCGGTGGCCAGCATGCCCAAGGTGTCCCTGCCGGTGAGCACGGCGCGGTGAGCCGCTAGCTGCACTTCGATCTGCGGAGGATTGCCATGTTCGAGGATCGCTTGCAGCAGCTCGATCACTGCGGCCCGGTTGTTGACCGAGTCGGCCGTGGCGAGATCCCAGAGGAACGGAACAGCCGCGACGGTTGCATCGAAGACCGCCAGCTCGCCGAGCCACAAGCCCAGGTCACTCAGTGCATCGACGCTCGTTCGCACATCGCCCCACGCCACTCGCGAGAGCCGACCCGGCACGTCCTGCGCGGACCCATAGGCATGCGTCAGCTGGTACCACCGTATGCGGCTTATGCCCTTGAGGATCGTCCCCACCCCGCTCCTCTCCTGCCAATGGCATCTGTCCCAAGCCCAGCACATGGACCGAGAAGGAGATTTCGCCGTGTACCGGTACCGTTCACGTGTCGAGTCTGAACGGGAGCCAGCATGCACTCTCTATCGAACGACCACACCGGCGCGCGCATGAAGCGCCTGCGTCTCGAACGCCACCTCACCCAGCAGGCGGTATCGGACCTCTCCCAGGTCCCGTACAGCACGTACACCAAGACCGAACAGGGCGTCATTCCGGCCAGTCCGCACCTGATCGCCGCCGTCGCCCGCGCTCTTCGGGTGTCCGTCGACACGATCACCGGGCAGCCGTACGCCACCGAACTGCGTGCTGACGAACTGGACATCTTGATCCGGCCGATCCGCCAGGCCCTCGATGTGTACGACCTCGGCGCCGACCCGGACATCCGTCCGCGAGCCCACCCGCTCCTCATCGATGACGCCGAGGCGCTCCTCGTCGCGGTCCGCGCCGGGGAGATCAAGCAGACTGCGAGCCGGCTCCCCGGTCTCATCCAAGAGGCCACCACGGCAGCACACGCGCTGCCCGGCCGGGAACGGTGGCTGCTGCTGGCCAGCCTGTACCGCACCTCCTATGACGTCGCCAGCAAGCTCGGGTACTACGACCTGGCCGCGCTGGCCCTGGCCCGTATGGACTGGGCGGCGGAGCGGGCATCCGACGCCGTCTTCGGCGGCATGTACCGGTACATGCGTGCGCTCACCTACCTCAGGGACGGCGAGTACCGTACCGGCGAGCGACTGGTAGACCTCGGACTGCGGACCCTGGCGCAGGCGGACCCGTCCCGGGAACGGGAGGTCGTCACCGGACAGTTGCATCTCGGCGCGGCGGTGATGGCCGGACGGTCGAAGGACGGCGGTCGCGCCGAGGGACATCTCTCCGAAGCTGAGCGGATCGCCGCCGGCACGGGGGAGGCCGTCAGCACGTACTGGCTGGCATTCGGGCCGACGAACGTTGCCGTGCACAGGGTGAGTGTGCTTGCCGAACTCGACGAGTACGGTCAGGCCGCGCAAGCGGGCCGGAGCGTGACGATCCCGGCCGACTGGCCGAAGTCCCGTAGATCGCACCACTATGCGGAGCTGGCCCGAGCGCAGATGTGGACTGGCGACCTCGACGCCTCGTTCCAGAACCTGCTGAGGGCGAGGAAGTCCGCGCCCCAGCAGGCTCGATATCACCAGACCGTCCGTGAGACGTACGCAGGTTTGGAAGCAGCCCGCCGCCAACTCCCTGATTCTTTCTTGTCGTACGGCTCCTGGCTCGGCGCATAACGCTGCGTGAACCATCCGCCCCGGCTATCAATATGTCGTGATAGTCGGGGCCTTGTCCTGCTCCCACACTCGTCTCACCACCGGCAGACGAGGCAGGGAGTGATACCCCGTGATGCATGAAGCAGTACCCCGTCCTTTCGAGGATCTCCCTCACGAGCTGCTCCGCAAGCGGGTGCGTGACATCGCGTCCGGTGTCGAGGGTGAGCTCATGGCGGTGGTCCGGGAGGACGTCTCGGACACCCCCGCCCGTGAGCACTGGGTGAAGCTGGCGTACGTCCGTGGCCCGTCCGGGCGGGAGATCTCCACGGCCGTGGCCAACATCCAGGCCGTCTGATGGAGGCCGCCGACCTGTTCCCGCGGCTGCCGGTCCCTCCGGACTCCTGCGCCGAGTGCGCCGCCCTCGTCTTGGCCCGTTTCCAGGCCCAGGTGGACCGTGACCGCTCGCGCGTGAGCGACATGAACGTCCTGATCATGCGCCACCACCCCGAACTCCGGGCCCGCCGGTGAACGCCCCGGCGACCAGCCCATGGCGGGCTGCTCGCCGCCAGACCGGCTCAGCCGCATGGCGATCCGTGGCGGCCCATGTCCAGCCACCGACGGCCGTCGGACGCCGTCGGTGAGGAGCGTGTAGCGAGCAGACGCGATCGGCGGCTCCCGATGGGCTGCTGCTCGCCGTTTCATGCAGGTAGAGCCGCCCCCGACCCTGCCCGGCCGGGGTGGTGGGCCTTGGCCGGTCGGCCCCGGGGAAGCGGGCAGTCGCTCCCTGATCTGCCCGTGCATTGCTCTCCGCCCCGTGCCGTTCTTTTGGGGGGTTCCCGGCAGTCTTCGTATGTCCGGGCCGGGGCGGCCTGTCCAGGGTGGCCGAAGGCCATCGCGGAGCGACGCGACCGGAGGGAGCGCCCTTGACAGGGCGGCTCGGCGCGGAGAGACGATGAGACTGACGGGAAACCCCCAAGCCCTCCCTGATGCGGGGTGGTGGGATGCCGCCCACGGAGACACCGCCCTCGCAGGCCGACCCTGCCCAAGGGGATGCCGTCGCTCGCCGCCCCGCCCGGCGAAGCCCCCCGAACAGCCGGAAGGCCCGGCCCCCGTGAGGGGGCCGGGCCTTCCGGTCGGGCGGCTAGGTTTACGCCTCGAAGACCTCGTTCAGGAGGAGCTGCTGCTCCGCCTGGTGGCGCTTCGCCGAGCCGACCGCCGGGGAGGAGCCGTGCGGGCGCGAGATGCGCCGCAGGCGCTCGCCCGCCGGGACGTCCGCGCCGACCGCCAGGTCGAGGTGGTCGATCAGGTTGAGGGCGATGAAGGGCCACGCGCCCTGGTTCGCCGGCTCCTCCTGCGCCCAGATGTACTTCGCCGCGTTCGGGAACTTGGCGATCTCCGCCTGGAGTTCCTCACCCGCCAGCGGGTACAGCCGCTCGATGCGGATGATCGCGGTGTCCGTGATGCCGCGCTTCTCCCGCTCGGCCTCCAGGTCGTAGTAGACCTTGCCCGCGCAGAAGACGACCTTGCGGACCGCGTTCGGGTCCACCGTCGAGTCGCCGATGACCGGGCGGAACGAACCGCTCGTGAATTCCTCGGCCTTCGACGCCGCCGCCTTCAGACGCAGCATCGACTTCGGGGTGAAGACGATGAGCGGCTTGTGGTGCGGGTTGTGGACCTGCCAGCGCAGCAGGTGGAAGTAGTTCGACGGCAGCGTGGGCATGGCCACCGTCATGTTGTCCTGCGCGCACATCTGGAGGAAGCGCTCCGGGCGGGCGGACGAGTGGTCCGGGCCCTGGCCCTCGTAGCCGTGCGGCAGCAGCAGCGTGACGCCGCTGGTCTGGCCCCACTTCTGCTCGGCCGAGGAGATGAACTCGTCGACGACGGTCTGCGCGCCGTTGACGAAGTCACCGAACTGGGCCTCCCACAGCACCAGCGCGTCCGGGCGGGCCAGCGAGTAGCCGTACTCGAAGCCCATGGCCGCGTACTCGGAGAGCAGCGAGTCGTAGACGTTGTAGCGGGCCTGGTCGTCCGACAGGTACTGGAGCGGGGTGTAGTCCTCGCCCGTCTCCCGGTCGATGAGGACCGCGTGGCGCTGGCCGAACGTACCGCGGCGGGAGTCCTGGCCCGACAGGCGGACCGGGGTGCCCTCCATCAGCAGCGAGCCGAAGGCCAGGGTCTCGCCCATGCCCCAGTCGATCGTGCCCTCGTCGATCATCGCCGCGCGGCGCTGCAGCTGCGGCAGCAGACGCGGGTGCACGGTGACGTGGTCCGGGATGTTGACCTGGGACTCGGCGATCCGCTTGACCACGTCCTGCGAGATCGCGGTGTTCACGGGGACCGGGAACTCCTGCGCGGTCTGCGCGGGCGTCACCGGGGTGCCGGCGGCGGGGGAGGTCGCGGCCTCGCGGACCTCCGCGAAGACCTTCTCCAGCTGGCCCTGGAAGTCCTGGAGCGCCTGCTCGGCCTCTTCCAGCGTGATGTCGCCGCGACCGATGAGGGACTCGGTGTACAGCTTGCGCACCGAGCGCTTCTTGTCGATCAGGTCGTACATCAGCGGCTGCGTGAACGCCGGGTTGTCCGACTCGTTGTGACCGCGGCGGCGGTAGCAGATGAGGTCGATCACGACGTCCTTGTTGAACGCCTGGCGGAACTCGAAGGCGAGCCGCGCGATGCGGACCACGGCCTCCGGGTCGTCGCCGTTCACGTGGAAGATCGGCGCCTCGATCATGCGGGCCACGTCGGTCGCGTACATCGAGGAACGCGAGGACTCCGGGGCGGCGGTGAAGCCGACCTGGTTGTTGATGACCACGTGCACGGTGCCGCCGGTGCGGTAGCCGCGCAGCTGCGACATGTTCAGGGTCTCGGCGACGACACCCTGGCCGGCGAAGGCCGCGTCACCGTGCAGGGCGACGGGCAGGACGGTGAAGTCCGTGCCGCCCTTGTTGATGACGTCCTGCTTGGCGCGGGCGACGCCCTCCAGGACCGGGTCGACGGCCTCCAGGTGCGAGGGGTTGGCGACGAGCGAGACCTTGATCTGCTCCCCGTCCAGGCCCGTGAAGGTGCCCTCGGCGCCCAGGTGGTACTTGACGTCGCCGGAGCCGTGCATGGACTTCGGGTCGAGGTTGCCCTCGAACTCGCGGAAGATCTGCGCGTACGACTTGCCGACGATGTTCGCCAGCACGTTCAGGCGGCCGCGGTGGGCCATGCCGATGACGACCTCGTCGAGGCGGGCCTCGGCGGCCGAGTCGATGACGGCGTCGAGCAGCGGGATGACGGACTCGCCGCCCTCCAGCGAGAAGCGCTTCTGGCCGACGTACTTCGTCTGCAGGAAGGTCTCGAAGGCCTCCGCCGCGTTCAGGCGGCGCAGGATGCGCAGCTGCTCCTCGCGCTCCGGCTTGGTGTGCGGGCGCTCGATGCGGTCCTGGATCCAGCGGCGCTGCTTCGGGTCCTGGATGTGCATGAACTCGACGCCGGTGGTGCGGCAGTACGAGTCGCGCAGGACGCCGAGGATGTCGCGCAGCTTCATCATCGACTTGCCGGAGAAGCCGCCGACCGCGAACTCGCGCTCCAGGTCCCACAGGGTGAGGCCGTGCTCGGTGATGTCGAGGTCGGGGTGCTTGCGCTGCTTGTACTCCAGCGGGTCGGTGTCGGCCATGACGTGGCCGCGGACCCGGTAGGAGTGGATCAGCTCGAAGACGCGGGCGGCCTTCGTGACGTCGTCGTCGTGCGAGGCGTCGATGTCCCGGAGCCAGCGGACCGGCTCGTACGGGATGCGCAGCGCCTCGAAGACGTCGTCGTAGAAGCCGCTCTCGCCGAGCAGCATGTTCGCGACGATGCGCAGGAACTCGCCGGAGGCCGCGCCCTGGATGACCCGGTGGTCGTAGGTCGAGGTCAGGGTCATGACCTTGGAGATGCCCAGCTTGTTCAGGGTGTCCTGCGAGGTGCCCTGGAACTCGGCGGGGTAGTCCATGGAGCCGACGCCCATGATGACCGACTGCCCGGGCATCAGGCGGGGCACGGAGTGGACGGTGCCCAGGCCGCCGGGGTTGGTCAGCGAGACGGTGACGCCGGTGAAGTCGTCCATCGTCAGCTTGCCGACGCGGGCGCGGCGGACGATGTCCTCGTACGCCTGCCAGAACTCGAAGAAGTTGAGGGTCTCGGCCTTCTTGATGCCGGCGACGACGAGCTGGCGGTCGCCGTTCGGCTTCACCAGGTCGATCGCGAGGCCGAAGTTCACGTGCTCCGGCTTGACCAGGGTGGGCTTGCCGTCCTTCTCCGCGAAGGAGTAGTTCATCGACGGCATGGCCTTGATGGCCTGCACCATGGCGTAGCCGATCAGGTGCGTGAAGGAGATCTTCCCGCCCCGGGCGCGCTTGAGGTGGTTGTTGATGACGATGCGGTTGTCGAACAGCAGCTTCACCGGGACGGCGCGGACGGACGTGGCCGTCGGGACGTCGAGGGAGGCGTTCATGTTCTTGGCAACGGCGGCCGCCGGGCCGCGGAGCGTCACCAGCTCGGGGCCCGCGGGGGCCTCGGCGGCGGGCGCGGCCTTCTGGGCGGCGGCGGGGGCGGCGACGGGCGCGGCGGCCGGAGCCGGGGCCTGAGGGGCTGCGGCGGCCGGTGCGGCGGCCTGGGCCTGGGAGGTGACAGTCACAGCAGGGGCACCAGAGGGGGTGGCAGGAGCAGGGGCAGGAGCTGACACAGGCGTGGGCGCGGCGGCAGGCGAGGGCGCGGCGGCGGCGCGCGCCGCCCCCGTGGCGGCGGCGTCGGAGACCTGCGGGGTGACAGCGGCGGCGGCCTGTGCGGAGGCGCCGTCCGTCGTCGGGGACTTCCTGGGCTCGTCCGGCTTCACCGGAGACGCAGCGCCCCCCGGCTTGTAGTCGGCGAAGAAGTCCCACCAGGCCCGGTCGACCGAATTCGGGTCCTGGAGGTACTGCTGATAGATCTCGTCGACGAGCCACTCGTTGGCACCGAAGCCTGAGGCAGGGGTCTTCCCGCCCTCTGCTGCTTCGGTCGTGGTGCTCGGGTTACTGGGGGACTGTGGCGACACGGCGGCAACCGCCCTCTTCCGCTTCACAAGGTATGGACAGCGGGAATAAAGGCTACGCCTCCCTGGCCGGTGGATGCAGACCGGGCGGGAGATACGTCATGTAGGTCACACCGAACGGCGGGTTTCGCCGCTCTGAATGGCGGGAAACGAGCCTGGTTCGGGTAGGGGGCAGCGTGGTTGCGGCCCCCATGGCTTCGCACCCCTGACGGACCCCGGGCACGTGTGGCCGAGATCATGTCCTACGCACTCGAACCCTACGTCAATGTGACGCCGGGGAGCTGCCCGGAAGCGTGACGAGGATGCGGCACCCGCGTGACGATTCGGCCACCCCGATACGTCCTCCGTGCAGGCCCACGGCCCAGCGGGCGATCGCCAGGCCCAGTCCGGTGCCCCCGTCGCCGCCGTTCGCGCTGCCCCGGTTGAACCGCTCGAAGACCCGGTGCCGCTCGGCCTCCGGGATCCCCGGGCCCTCGTCCCGTACCTCCAGCGCCAGGCTCCCGGGCGCGTCGGCCTCCCGGGCCCGGACGGTGACCCGGCCGTGCGGCGGGCTGTGCTTGACCGCGTTGTCGATCAGGTTCGCCACCACCTGGTGCAGGCGCTCGGCGTCCGCGTACGCCGTCAGCTCGGGCGGGAACACGTCCAGGTGCAGGTGTACGTCGTTGCGCGTGTGCCCGCCGGAGCCGGAGGTCAGGCCCGGCCGGCCGGCGGCCGCGAGACCCGATTCCTTCAGCACGCCCGACAGGTACGGCCACACCTCGAAGCGGCGCGCCTTCAGCGGCACGACCCCGTTGTCCACCCGGGACAGGTCCAGCAGGGTCTCCACGAGCCGGCCCAGGCGCTCGGTCTGCTTCAGCATCGTGCGCATGGTCTCGGGATCGGCGGCCGAGACCCCGTCCACCACGTTCTCCAGTACGGCCCGCAGCGCCGCGATCGGCGTGCGCAGCTCGTGCGAGACGTTGGCGACCAGCTCCTTGCGGTGCCGGTCCACCGCCTCCAGGTCGTCCGCCATCAGGTTGATGGTGGAGGCCAGGTCGCCCAGTTCGTCGCGGCGCCCGGCGTCGCGCACCCGGCGCGTGTAGTCCCCGTCGGATATCGCCCGGGCCACCGTGGTCATCTCGTCCAGCGGCGCGGTCAGGCTGTGCGCCACGAACTGCGTGATCAGCATCGAGGCGATCACCGAGAAGACCGTGATGAACCGGAACTCGGTGCTGGTGCGCACCGCCACCATCAGCAGCCCCGTCGTGATGAAGACCGAGACCACGACGAGCGTGCCCAGCTTGGTCTTGATCGAGAACGGGGAGAAGGGCCGCAGTCCCCCGGTGCGGGCACCGGTTCCACCGGAGCGGCCGGCGCCGCGCCCTCGATCGCGCCCGGTGCTCACGCCTGCGCCGGGGTCTCCAGGGCGTACCCGACGCCGTGGACCGTACGGATCCGCTCCGCCCCGATCTTGCGGCGCAGGGCCTTGATGTGGCTGTCGACCGTACGGGTGCCGGAGGCGTCGGCCCAGTCCCAGACCTCGGCGAGCAGCTGCTCCCGCGAGAGCACCGCCCGCGGGGTCCCGGCCAGGCAGACCAGCAGGTCGAACTCGGTCGGCGTCAGGTGCACGTCCTCGGCCTGCACCCGGACCCGCCGCTGCGCGTGGTCGATCTCCAGGTCGCCCAGGCGCAGGGTGGCCCCGCGCGGGGCGGTCGCGGCCAGGGTGGCCCGCTCCACGCGACGCAGCAGTACGTGGACCCGCGCCGCGAGCTCGCGCATGGAGAACGGCTTCGTCATGTAGTCGTCCGCGCCGACCCCGAGGCCGACCAGCATGTCGGTCTCGTCGTCCCGCGCGGTGAGCATCAGCACCGGCACCGGCCGCTGCGCCTGGACCCGGCGGCAGACCTCCAGACCGTCGAAGCCCGGCAGCATCACGTCGAGGACCAGCAGCTCGGGCTGCCAGCTCTCGGCCGCCGCCACGGCGGCCGGTCCGTCGAACGCGGCCTGCACCTGGAAACCCTCGGCGCGCAGCCGGGCGGCGATGGCGTCGGCGATCGTACGGTCGTCCTCGACCACGAGCACGCGCCGCTGTGCCCCTGGGGTCGCCGCGGCACCGCCGTGGGTGGTGTGTGTCTGTTCCATGTCCCGCCCCTGAAGATCCGCGTGGTAGGGGTGCAGCGTAGAGGAGGCACCGGCCTGCGGCTATGCGGGGTTCGGACAGGGAAACGTGCGGAACCTGTCGTTCCGATTATGGCGGGAATGGGGATATGGGCGGTGATGCCGGGTGGCCGTCCCCCCACTGAACGGCCACCCGGCGCGCGGTGATCGTCTGCCACCGCGCGCATGTGACGACCCTTTTGTCGACCCCCTACAGGGACAGGCCGTGGCCGTACGGGAACACAGGGTCGACCGTGTCGTTGGGCACGTCCGGCCGCGAGGCCTCCACCGCCGCCATCGACCGCGGCAGCTCGAAGGGCAGCCGCCCCTCGGCCGCGGCCCGGCCGAAGGCCACGTCCAGCAGCGCGCGGTCCTCGGCGCCGTAGTCCGCGATCAGCGCCGCGGCCCGCTCGGCGATCTCCGGGATCACCGCCGCCCGCTCCAGGTTGATGCAGACCAGGGTGGGTACACGGGCCAGCAGCGCCAGGATCCGGGACAGCTCCGGCTCCGGGAAGGCCAGCGAGCCCGAGTGGAAGAAGGACTCGAAGACGTTCTCGCGCGGCTCGTACGGGGTGCGCAGCCGCACCACCGCCAGGTCCGCCGCGCCCGGATCGGGGACGACCTCGCCGTAGCCGGCGGCCACGGCCTCGTCCACGCCCTCCACGTACAGCTTCGGGCACCCGGAGAGCGGCAGGAGGCCGCCGGGGTTGGTCAGCACCGTGAGCGAACGGCGCTGGGCCGCCGCCCCCGCCGCCGCGAAGTCGGCCCGGCCGACGGTCCGCGCCGCCTCGTCCGGGTCCACGTACGGGTTCTCGAACAGGCCCAGGACGAACTTCTCCCGCAGCAGCCGCGCCACCGACGCGTCGATCCGGGACCGGGGGATCCGGCCCGAACGGACCAGCTCCACGACCACATCGGGACACTGCTCCCCGCCGAACTGGTCCGATCCGGCGTCCAGCGCGCGGGCCGCCCGCTCGGCGACGCTCAGGTGCTCCACGCCCCAGGCGCACGCCGGATGGGTCTCGCCGAAGACGGACGAGTCGTTGAGCAGCCCCCAGTCGGTGCAGACGATCCCCTCGAAGCCCAGCTCCTCCCGGAGCAGGCCCGTGACCACGCCCTTGTTGGAGCCGAAGCCGACCTCCTCCCAGTCGGTGCCGATCGGCTGACCGTAGTACGGCATCATCTGCGCGCAGCCGGCGGCGATCGCCGCCCTGAACGGCTCCAGGTGGTGCTCGCGCATCCCGCCCGGGTAGACCTGCTCCTTGCCGTGCGCGAAGTGCGGGTCCTCGCCGTCCTTCTGCGGGCCGCCGCCGGGGAAGTGCTTGACCATCGCCGAGACGGACCCGGGGCCGAGCTCCGGGCCCTGGAGCCCTCGTACGTACGCCCGCACCAGCTCGGCGGTGAGCCGCGCGTCGGAGCCGAACGTGCCGCTCTGGCGGGCCCAGCGGGGCTCGGTGGCCAGGTCGATCTGCGGGTGCAGGGCCACCCGGAAGCCGACCGCCAGGTACTCGCGGCGGACGGTGTCGGCGAAGCGGAAGACCAGCTCCGGGTCGCCGATCGCGGCCAGGCCCAGCGCCTCCGGCCAGGCGGAGAAGGCGCCGGAGTCGAAGGAGGCGCCCACGTTGTCGGTGAAGGCGTGGCGCGGGTCGGTGGAGAGGGTGACCGGGATGCCGAGGCGGGTGGCCGCGGCCATCTCCTGCACCGCGTTCTGCCACTGCGCCATCTCGCGGGCGCCGTGGCTGCCGAGCAGGTTGAAGTGGCTGATGAACCTCTCCCCGATCAGCTCGGGGGTGGTGAACGGCAGCATCGAGCCGTCGGTCTCGGTGACCGGGGTGCCGTCCGGATTCATCATCAGCATGGAGTGGAAGAGCTGGCCGGCCTTCTCCTCCAGCGTCATCCGGGAGAGCAGGTCCGCCACGCGCTCGTCCACGGGGAGCGCGGCGTCCTTGTACGGGGGGACGGCGGCGGGGGGCGTGGCGTTCATCGGCGTACGGCTCCTGGGTGCGGTGCGGTGCGGTGCGGTGCGGTGCGGGGAGTACGGCTGTTCCGGGGAGGGTGCGCACCACCGTAAGCGCGAAAACCTTGTACCCACTAGGTTTTGGAAAAGTGACCTGGGTCACCGCTTCCGGGGCCCGTGACGGGACCGCCTAGGGTGGTCCGCATGGCACAGCACAAGGAGGCGGCCGCCCCGAAGGCCGCCGGCCGCGGCACCTACGCGGTGGGCGACGCCCGCCGCCGCAAGATCCTCGACACCGCGGTGGAGCACTTCGCGCAGTGGGGCTTCAACGCCTCCTCACTCGCCCGCATCGCCCAGGACTGCGGCATCACCCAGGGCGGGCTCCTGCACCACTTCCGCGGCAAGGAGGACCTGCTGCTGTCGGTGCTGGCACAGAGCGAGCAGCACGACGTGGAGCGGCTGTTCAGCGAGCCGGCCGAGTCCGTCGCCGCGTACTACGCCACCGTCGTCGCCCTGGCCGCGGACAACGCCCGCCGACCCGGCCTCGTACGGATGTACCACACGCTCGTCGGCGAATCGGGGAACCCCGGGCACCCGGCCCACGCCTACTTCACACAGCGCTACGCGCGGGTGCTCGCCCACAACGTCCGGCTGCTGGAGACGGGCGTCGCGCGGGGCGAGCTGCGGCCCGGCACCGACTGCGAGGCCCTCGCCCGCGAGACCCTCGCCGTGATGGACGGCCTCCAGATCCAGTGGGTCCTGGCCCCCGGGGCCGTGGACATGCCGGCCCTGCTGCACGCGTACCTGGACCGCCAGCTGCGCGCGATCTCCACGTCCGGCACGGGGCTGCGGGCGGCCTGACGGGCCACGCGCCTCGGCGCGGTACGGCGTCCGGGGCGCCGCCTTCCCGCAAGGGCAGCCCGTTCAGGGTGACGGGTCCGCCTCGAACGGGGGCAGTTCGGCCAGGACCGCGCGCAGGGCCGGGGTCAGGGACTCCTGGGCCATGGTGACCTCGTGGCCGCCGTGCACGAAGGTGTAGACGAACCCGTCGAACACCGCAGGGCCGCCCGTCGGGAACCGCGGCAGGTGCGGGAGGTCCGCCTGGGCGAGCGCCGTGCGCAGCTTCGCCTCCCGGTCCGCCGGCAGCTTCCCGGTGCCGGCCGGGTTCAGCTGCCGGTCCAGCCGGGTCCACGAGCCGTCGCCCTTGACCGCCAGGGTGGCCGACTTCCCGGCGTAGCCGCCGGTGCGGGTGACGGTGACCAGGCGCTCCAGCGCGGAGGAGGGCCCGGGGGAGACGGGCACGGAGGAGGCGCTCGGGGCGCCGGACGGCTTCCCCGGCGCGGGGTCCGTCGCCCCCGGGGACGCGGAGCCGGATGACGACGGCGCCGGAGCGGTGGCCGACGCCGCGGCGCTGCCGGCGGACCCCGTCGGGGGACTCCCGGACGGCCCGTCCGACCCGCCGCCCCCCGTACCGCACCCGGCCAGGACCACCGCACCCAGCAGTGCCGCCGCGACCGCGCGTAAGGTGCGCACACTCCCACCCCCGAGGTTTTCGGACCGATCCCCGAGTATGGAGTCGGCACCGCCCGCACGGATAGCACCAGGAGGACGACATCCGCCGCCGCACCGCCGCCTGGCGCTGGCTGCCGCCGCTGCTCGCCGTCCTCCTCGGCCTCTGGGGCCTGGAGCGCGCCGGCGCGGACGGCCGCGGCAGCATGTGGCGCGACGAGTCCGTCACCTGGCAGGTCGCGCACCGGCCGCTCGGCGGGATCGGGGAGCTGCTCGGACAGGTCGACGCCGTGCACGGGCTGTACTACGTGCTGATGCACGCGGTGTTCCTCGTCTGGGACGGCGGCGGAGCCGGGGCGGGCGGCGGGCCGGGTGCGGGCGGCCTGTGGGCGCTGCGCCTGCCCTCCGTCGCCGCCGCCGCGCTGGCCGCCGCCGGGGTGGCCGCCATCGCGCACCGGCTCGCGGGGGAGCGGGCCGCGCTGTGGTCCGGCGCGGCGTACGCGGTGCTGCCGCCCGTGCAGATGTACGCCCAGGAGGGCCGCTCGTACGCCCTCGTCGCGGCCGCCGTGGTCTGGGCGACGTACCTGATGCTGCGCGAGCGCTGGATCGCGTACACCGCGGCCATGCTGGTGGGCTGCTGGCTGCACGAGTTCGCCGTACTGGCCCTGCTCGCGCACGGCTTCGGTGCCCGGCGCTCGCGCGGCTGGCGGTGGAGCGCCGCCGCGGTGGTGGCCCTGCTGCTGCCGCTGGCCGTGGTGAGCGCCCGGCAGGCGGAGCAGCAGCTGGGCTGGCTCGGCCGGCCGAGCTGGGGCGACTGGGCGGCGTACGGGGTGCTGGCGGCGCTCTCGCTGCTGCTCGCGCGGAGCCCGGCGCTGCCGCGCGAGCTGGTCCGGGTGGCCCTGCCGCTGGCCCTGCTGCCGCCGGGCTTGCTGATGGCGGTCTCCCTCGTCCACCCCTGGTACGTGGACCGGTACGTGCTCTATGCGCTCGCCGGACTCGCCCTGCTGGCCGGGACCCGGCTGGCGGCGGCGCGGGGATGGCGGCCCTGGCTGCTGGTGGCCGCCCTGCTGGTGCCGTTCGGATGGTGGTCGCTGTGGCTGCGCACCCCCGAGAGCCGCAAGGACGACGTGCTCGCGGTGGCCGCCGCCGTACGGGAACGGGCCCGGCCGGGAGACGCCGTACTGTTCCTGCCCGCGCGCCGCCGCGAGTGGCTGCTGTCCTCGCCGGACCTGTACGGGAGCCTGGGCGACCTGGCCCTGGAGCGCACCCCGGCGGCTTCGCGCAGCCTCCAGGGCACGGAGCTCCCGACGGAGCGGATCTGGACCCGGCTGGTGGACGCCCCCCGGGTCGTGGCCCTCATGGACCCGGCGGACCAGCCGCTGGACCCGTACCCGCGCGAGGCGGTCAAACGCCAGACGCTGGCCTCGCACTTCGAGCGCTGCTCGGTGGACGAGGTCAGGGGCGCCCGCATCGCCGTCTACGCCCGCCCGGGCCACTGCGCCGATCGCTAGCGCGTTCCTCACGGATCAGCCCGGAGCAGCGGCGAAAAGCAGCCGATCCGAACACGCCCCCGTAGCAGGATGTGGGTGACGGGCCGCTCCGCCTTCGGCCCGCCGACCACCCGGAGGTGCCCCATGACCGAGACCCGCCCCGCCGCAGAGGCTCCCGCGCTGCCCGGACCGCCGCCCGGGCCGCTGGTCGGGGCGGACTGGCTGGCCGGCCGGCTCGGCGAGCCGGGGCTCGTCGTGTTCGACGCCTCCGTCGGCGCCCACCGCGGCGCCGGCCGGCGGATCCCCGGGGCGCGCCCCTTCGACCTCGACGGGGCCCTGTCCGACCACGAGGCCCCCGCCCCGCACACCATGCCCGCAGCCGCGGCCTTCGAGGAGGCGCTGCGCGGGCTGGGGGTGGACGACACGAGCACGGTCGTCGTCTACGACGGCGCCGGTGTCTACTCCAGTGCGCGGGCCTGGTGGATGCTGCGGGCCATGGGCTTCGACCGGGCGGCCGTCCTGGACGGCGGGCTGCCCGCCTGGACCGCCGCCGGACTGCCCGTCGAGGCGGGCGGACCCGCGTACGAGGGCCCGCGCGGCTCCTTCACGGCCCGGCCGCGGCCGGGCCTGCTGGTGGACTTCGCCGCCGTCGGGGCGGCCCTCGCCGATCCGGGGGCGCTCGTACTGGACGCCCGTACGCGCGAGCGCTTCACCGGCGCGGCCCCGGAGCCTCGGCCGGGGCTGCGCGGGGGGCACATGCCGGGTGCGGTGAACCTGCCGTTCGGGGAGCTCCAGCAGGCCGGGGGCCTGATGCGGCCCGCCGGGGAACTCCGCGAGACCTTCGCGGCGCTGACGGGTGACCGGGAGCGGCTTTACTTCAGCTGCGGTTCGGGCGTGACGGCCTGCGTCCTCGCCCTGGGCGCCACCCTCGCCGGCTATTCCTCCCTGGCGGTCTACGACGGCTCCTGGACGGACTGGGCCACCCGCCCGGAGCTCCCGGCGGTCTCGGACCGACGGCCTTGAGCGGGGGTGCTCCCGGTGTTCGCCGGGGGCGAACGGGAGTTGGGGAACATTGGGAGGCGCACATGCATTGAGTCGGCATAGCTCAACTTCACTGCCGGAGGGAAGATCATGGCTTCGACGTCCGTAACGCTCACCCTGCCCGTGCTGCCGCTCGACGACGAGGTCGTGCTGCCTGGGATGGTCGTTCCGCTGGACCTGTCCGATGCCGAGGTGCGGGGGGCCGTCGAGGCCGCCCAGGCGGCGGTCCGCAGCGGGAAGCCCCGGGTGCTCCTCGTGCCGCGGGTCGACGGCAAGTACGCCGGCACCGGTGTGCTCGGGACCGTCGAGCAGGTGGGGCGGCTCTCCGACGGGGACCCCGGCGCGCTCATCCGCGGTGTCGGCCGCGTCAGGATCGGGGCCGGGACCACCGGGCCCGGGGCCGCGCTCTGGGTCGAGGGCGAAAGCGTCGACGAGAGACTGCCCGACCCGCTGCCGGGGTCGGTCACCGAACTCGTCAAGGAGTACAAGGCGCTCGCCACCAGCTGGCTCAAGAAGCGCGGCGCCTGGCAGGTCGTGGACCGCGTCCAGCAGATCGAAGGGGTGTCGGCGCTCGCCGACAACTCCGGGTACTCGCCGTTCCTCACCGTCGCCCAGAAGGTCGAGCTGCTGGAGACCGCCGACCCGGTCGCCCGCCTCAAGCTGGCCATCACCTGGCTCCGCGACCACCTCGCCGAGCAGGACGTCGCCGAGTCCATCGCCAAGGACGTCCAGGACGGCGTCGAGAAGCAGCAGCGCGAGTTCCTGCTGCGCCGCCAGCTGGAGGCCGTCCGCAAGGAACTGCGCGAGCTGAACGGCGAGAAGGAAGGCGAGGAGTCCGACGACTACCGGGCCCGCGTCGAGGGCGCCGACCTGCCCGAGAAGGTACGGGAGGCCGCGCTCAAGGAGGTCGACAAGCTGGAGCGCTCCAGCGACCAGTCCCCCGAGGGCTCCTGGATCCGCACCTGGCTCGACACCATCCTGGAACTGCCCTGGAACGAGCGGACCGAGGACGAGTACGACATCCGCGGAGCCCGGGCCGTCCTCGACGCCGAGCACGCCGGGCTGAGCGACGTCAAGGACCGCATCACCGAGTACCTCGCCGTGCGCAAGCGGCGCGGCGAGCGCGGCATGGGCGTCATCGGCGGCCGCCGCGGCGGCGCCGTCCTGGCTCTCGTCGGCCCGCCCGGCGTCGGCAAGACCTCTCTCGGCGAGTCCGTCGCGCACGCCATGGGCCGCAAGTTCGTCCGCGTCGCCCTCGGCGGCGTCCGCGACGAGGCCGAGGTCCGCGGCCACCGGCGCACGTACGTGGGCGCGCTGCCCGGCCGGATCGTCCGGGCGATCAAGGAGGCGGGTTCCATGAACCCGGTCGTCCTGCTCGACGAGATCGACAAGGTCGGGTCGGACTTCCGCGGGGACCCGGCGGCCGCGCTGCTGGAGGTCCTGGACCCCGCGCAGAACCACACCTTCCGGGACCACTACCTGGAGGTGGAGCTGGACCTGAGCGACGTGGTCTTCCTGGCCACCGCCAACGTGCTGGAGGCCATCCCCGAGGCGCTCGCCGACCGCATGGAGCTCGTGCGCCTCGACGGCTACACCGAGGACGAGAAGGTCGTCATCGCCCGGGACCACCTGCTGCCCCGCCAGCTGGAGCGCGCCGGACTCGGCGCCTACGAGGTGGTGCTGGAGGAGGACGCCCTGCGCAGGCTGGCCGGGGAGTACACCCGCGAGGCGGGCGTGCGCACCCTGGAGCGGTCCATCGCGCGGCTGCTGCGCAAGGTGGCCTCCCAGCACGAGCTGGGGGAGCGGGAGCTGCCGCTGCGCGTCGGCGCCGAGGACCTGCGCGGGCTGATCGGACGCCCGCACCACGTCCCGGAGTCCGCGCAGGACCCCGCCGAGAGGCGCACGGCCGTCCCCGGCGTGGCCACCGGGCTCGCGGTCACCGGCGCGGGAGGCGACGTCCTGTTCGTGGAGGCCTCGCTGGCCGACCCCGAGACCGGGGCCGCCGGACTGACCCTCACCGGACAGCTCGGTGACGTGATGAAGGAGTCGGCGCAGATCGCGCTCAGCTTCCTGCGCTCGCACGGCGCGGAGCTGGAGCTTCCCGTCGCCGACCTGAAGGACCGGGGCGTGCACATCCACTTCCCGGCGGGCGCGGTCCCCAAGGACGGCCCGAGCGCGGGCATCACGATGACCACGGCGCTCGCCTCGCTGCTCTCCGGGCGGCAGGTGCGCACCGACGTGGCCATGACCGGCGAGGTCTCCCTCACCGGGCGCGTCCTGCCCATCGGCGGGGTCAAGCAGAAGCTGCTGGCCGCGCACCGGGCGGGTCTGACCACCGTGATCATCCCGAAGCGGAACGAGGCCGACCTGGACGACGTCCCGTCCGAGGTGCTGGAGGGTCTGGAGGTCCACCCGGTCACGGACGTGCGCCAGGTGCTGGAACTGGCCCTCAGCCAGGCGGAGGCCGTCGCGGTGACCGCGGCCGCCTGACCGGCCGCCTGACCGGTCGTCGGCCGGTCCCGCGGACCGGCCGCGCCGACCCGTCCCGCCGGCGGCGAAGCCGGCCCCCCGGACCCATCGGGTCCCGGGGGGCCGGCTTCGCCGTTTTCCCCGGAGGACCGGTGCGGCGGGGTCTCGCCGCCACCGCCGGGGGGCTGCGAAATACTGGTGCCTCAGGACACCACCGATGGGAGCGGACGTGCACGGAAGCGAAGACCAGGAGTTCCTCGCCCTGGAGCGGGAGCTGTCCGTCTTCCTCCGGCGCGCCAGGGCCTCGTCCGGGGAGATGGCCCGCGCGCTCCACCCCGAGCTGGAGCCCGCGGCGTACGGGCTGCTCGTGCGGCTGGAGGCGGCGGGCCGGCAGCGGGCCACCGAGCTCGCCGCCTACTTCGGCGTCGGCAAGGCCACCATGAGCCGCCAGCTGCGGGCCCTGGAGCTGCTGGGGCTGGTGGCGCGCGAACCGGACCCCGCCGACGGCCGGGCCTTCCTGGTCGGCCTCACGGACGAGGGCCGGGAGCGGTTCCTGCGCGTACGGGGGGCCCGGCGCGAGCAGTACATGCGCAAGCTCGCCGACTGGGACCGGGGCGAAGTGGCCGAACTCGCCCGGCTCCTGAACCAGTTGAACCAGGGCGAGGAGTAGTCGCTACAGCTCCGCGTAGGCCGCCGACGCGTCGTCGTGGCGTTTGCCGCGCCCGTGCGCGCGGGCCGGGTCCGACTCCAGGGTGCGGACCCGGGAAATCAGGGACTGCGCGCCCTCCTTGCGGAGCACCGCCAGGCACTGCGCCCAGTCGCCCTCCCCGAACGTGTCCGTCCACCGGCTCGCCCCGTCGGTGAGCGCCGCCAGCGCCCGGACCCGTTCGCGCGGGGTCCGGCCCGTCACCGCCCGCGCCGCGACCCCCGGGTCCGCCGCCGCCGTGAAGAAACCGCCCTCCGCGTTGCGCAGCGCGTCCGCCGAGGCGGCCGTCCGCAGCAGTTCGCGCGGGATCCGGTCCAGCCGGTCGTCGAGCACCGGCGTCACCTCACCGCCGGGCGCTTCGAGGAGCAGTACGGAATCCGAGAGCACGAGGTGCTCCACGTAGGCCTCGTCCCACCGCGCCATCACCACGGTCGCCTGCGGGGTCCGTACGTGAGAAAGGTCACAGGTTTCGCGGTGCGCGTCCGCGGTGTCGCGGATGGACTCGGCCAGGATCCGGCCCAGCGGCATGTCCCGCCGCGATCCGGACAGTTCGGTCAGCCGGCCGCCGAGCCGGGCCGCGAACCAGGGCACGCCGTGCGAACAGCCCACCTCACCGCTCGGCGGGGTGACCCCGTCCAGGGCGACCAGGACGCCGCCGCCC
The DNA here is from genome assembly GCF_008704935.1 of Streptomyces vinaceus. Taxonomy (NCBI): domain Bacteria; kingdom Bacillati; phylum Actinomycetota; class Actinomycetes; order Kitasatosporales; family Streptomycetaceae; genus Streptomyces; species Streptomyces vinaceus. The sequence goes on along the minus strand of NZ_CP023692.1, from coordinate 2,548,541 downwards.
GCGGCGGGTATCGCCGCCGATAGCCAGTCCTCGTTGGGGCGTTCCGGGTGGCCGGGGGCCGAGGCGAGGTCGATGCGCATACGGACATTCTGCCCGCCCCGCCCCGCCGGGGCGGGGGCGCCGATATGAAAAGTCCGTACCAATCTGGGGTCCGTCCCCCGCGCCCTGCCGCCCCGGCCGACAGGGCCTGGAGCCGCCCCGCCGGGGATGTGGGCGGGCATAGTGCCAAAGCCCTCACCGATCTTTCAACCACCCGTCCATGACGGCGCCCTGAAGGCGCACCGCCGAGTTGGTCGCCAACTCATCCGTGATGTTCACTCGTTCGAGTGGCCGGGTGGGCGATGTCGGGCTCTCTCCCCAACACACTGCAAAGGTCTGAGGCGGTACGAGGGGGCAGGGGGCGTTTACTTGTTGACCGGCCGTTACCTCGGCCACACGAGTAGACGAGCACGAGCACACGTACAGGATTGCGAGCACCGGTGCAGAAGAAGCGGTCTCGGAAGAACGGCACCGCCACCGACGGACCCGCCCCCGCAGGACGCCCCGTCCGCGTGCGCAGCAGGCTCGTCATCGGCGTCGCCGTCGCCGGCCTCACCGTCCTCGCGGCCGGTGCCCCGGCCGTGGTCTCCGCGACACGGGAACTGAACGACTCCCAGCAGCTGGTCACGCTCGCCGAGCAGACCCAGCACACCCTCACCCTCGCGCACCTCCTCGGCGACGAGCGCGACGCCGTCGTCGAATACGTGGCCAAGGGGCGCCCGGGCGCCCAGGCGAAGGGCCCCGTCCAGGAGCGCACCGCCCTCACCGACCGCCAGCTCGCCGAGGTCCAGAACGAGGCCGACGAGGCGCTCGCCCGCGCCCTCGGCCGCGTCCAGGCCGTCCGCGCCGAAGCCGTCGACGGCAAGGGCACCGCCCTCGCCGCCCACCAGGCGTACGCGGGCGTCATCGCGGAACTCCTCGCGCCCGGCGACCTGCTCGCCGAGCGGACCCCGCCGCGCGCCGTCGCCGCCCTCGCCACCACCCGCCCGCTGGCCCCCCTCGGCCAGGCCGTGGAACAGGCCTCGGCCACCCGTGGACTGCTGCTCGCCGCGCTGGCCGTCCCCCGCGGCGAGCAGTCCTCCAACACGGCCGCCGTGGACGAACTGACCACCGCCGCCCAGCGGGCCCGCGTACGCGAGCAGGCCGCGCTCGACGACTTCAACCGGGTCGCGCGCCCCGACGTGCGCCAGACCCTCGCCGCCACCGTCACCGGTCCCGACGTCAAGACGGCCGACGACTACCTCAAGCGGCTCACCGAGCGGCCCACGCTGTCCACGGCCGACCGCCGCCTCGACGGCGCGGCCGTCGCCCCCCCGCTCACCGCCCGCATCGACCGCATGCGCTCCGTCGAGGCCACGCTCGCCGGGCAGCGGGCCACCGCGCTCGCCACCCTGCGCGACGACGACGTGACCCGGCTGGAGATGCTGGTCGCCGCCCTCGGCCTGCTGTTCCTGGTCGCCGTCGGCTTCGCGACCGGCGTCGCGCGCTCGCTGACCCGGCCGCTGTCCGTACTGCGCCGCGGCGCGGCCCGGCTCGCGACCCCGGAGGGCTCGGTCGAGCCCGTCCGCTTCACCGGCCGCAACGACGAGTTCGCCGAGGTCGTACGCCACCTCAACGCCGTCCGCGACCAGACCGTCTCCCTGCACACCCGCATCGCGGGCCTCGACGCCGACGGGCGCCGCCTCATCGGCCGCAACGAGGCGCTCTCCGCCGCCCGCGAGGCACTGGAGCGGGAACTGGCCTCCACCCGCGAGACGCTGGAGCAGGAGCTGACGGAGCTGCGGGCGGGGCTGGAGGAGCACCGCCGCATCATGTCGACGACCTCGGTCTCGCTCTCGCTGCGCACGCTGGGGCTGGTGGAGCGCCAGCTCCAGGTCATCGAGGAGCTGGAGTCCAAGGAGCAGGACCCGGACCGGCTGGCGACCCTGTTCAAGCTGGACCACCTGGCGACGGTCATGCGCCGCCACAACGAGAACCTGCTGGTCCTGGCCGGCCAGGAGCACGGTCACGGCGCCGGGTCCGCGCCCGTCCCGCTGGTCGACGTGATGCGGGCCGCGGTCAGCGAGATAGAGCGCTACGAGCGCGTCGACCTGGCGGCGCTGCCGCCGTTCACGCAGGTCGCGGGGCACGCGGCGGACGACATCTCGCACGTGCTCGCCGAACTGCTGGAGAACGCGACGGCGTTCTCGCCGCCCGAGGCCAAGGTGCGGGTCTCCGGATGGCTGCTCGACTCGGGCGACGTGGTGCTGTCCGTCGTGGACGAGGGCATCGGGGTCACCGGAGACCGGCTGGAGGCGCTGAACGCCCGCCTGGCCACGCCGGAGGCCTACGACGAGGAGCCGGAGTCCGAACACGGCCTCGGCCTCGGCCTGTACGTGGCGGGCCGCCTCGCGGCCCGGCACGGGGTCACGGCCGAACTGCGCCCCGGCACCCACGCGGGCACCGAGGCCCTCGTGGTCGTCCCGGCCACGCTGCTGCCGACGACGCCGCCGAGCTCGCCGGTGCACACCTACGCGAAGCCGGCACAGGGCGTGCCGGAGCTGCGGCTGCCGGGTGTGATCGCGGAGGCGAACGAGAACACGATCCCCGGCCGCAGACTGCCGCAGCCCCCGGCGGTGGAGCGGGAGGCCGAGGCCTCGGCGCAGCCCGCACCGGCCGCGGAGCCCGCCGAGCCGGCCCAGCCCGCCGAGCCCGCCCCGGCCGCCGAGCCCTTCCGGGACCCGGGCCCGGAGGCGGACGCGGAGCTCCTGCGGAGCATGGAATGGGACCCGGCGGCGCCGGACACCGCCGACGAGACGCCCGTCCCGCACGCGACCCCGGCCCCCGAGCCGGTGCTCGGCCCCGACCTGGCCGGCGGGCTGGAGCCGGACGCGCAGGCGTACGGCCCGGGCGCGGACGGCCCGCTGCCACCCGCCGACCAGGTGTTCACCGCCGGGCACGGCTTCGGCGAGCCCGCCGAGGAGCTCCTGGCCCGGGTCGTGCCGGACGCCGCCCCGGCGGACGAGCCGGAGCTGCCGCCCGCCGACCAGGTGTTCACCGCGGCCGGCAGCGCCGGAGCGGCGCCGGGCGAGCCCGGCCCCGGCGAGGAACTCCTCGCGCGCGTCGTCCCCGACACGGGACCGGACGCCTTCGCGGAGCCCGGCCCCGACCCGGCGTCCCCCGAGCCGCTGCCCGATGCCGGCCCGCGGGTCGACGTACCGGAAGCAGGCCTGCCGCTGCCCGGGCGGTCCGCCCCCGCCGTCGCCCCCGACGGCCCGGCGGAGCCCCACCGGCACGCGCCCGACGGGGCCGACTGGGTCCCCCGCCAGGGCAGCCACCCCGACGCCGGACCGGAGACGGCGGCCGTCACCGACAAGGGGCTGCCCAAGCGGACCCCGCGCACGGTGGCCGCGCCGCGCCCCGAGGCGGCACCGCCCCGGCCGCCGCGCCGCGTCGACGCGGAAGAGCTGCGCCGCCGGCTCGGCGGCTTCTACCAGGGGACGCGGGACGGACGGCGCGTCGTGGCCGCCGAACTCGCACAGGACACCGACCAGGGGGACACCGCACAGGAGGCACGCACATGACCGCGCCCAGTACGTACGGACTGAGCACCCAGGCCCGCAACCTGCAGTGGCTGCTGACCGACCTGGTCGAGGAGGTGCCCGGCGTCAACTCCGTCGCCGTCGTGTCCTCGGACGGGCTCCTGCTGCTGTCCTCGGACCCCGGCGGAGCGGCCGCCTCCGCGGCCGCCGCCCCCTCCGGCGAGGGCCCCGCGCGCACCAAGGGCCCGCGCGGTGCCTCCGCCGACCTGGCCACCATCGTCTCCGGGCTCGGCAGCCTCACCACGGGCGCCGCCGAGCTGATGGAGGGCGGGGCGGTCAAGCAGACGATGGTGGCGATGGAGCACGGCTCCGTCTTCGTCATGGCCATCAGCGACGGCTCGCTGCTCGGCGTGCACGCCACCCCCGACTGCGACATGAGCGTGGTGGCGTACCACATGGCCCTGTTCGTGGGCCGGGCCGGCCACGTCCTGACCCCCGAAGTCCGCAGCGAGCTGCGCCAGTCGATGGAGAAGACCCCGTGAGGAGTACGGCCCCGGCGTCGGCGGAGTCGGAGCCGGCGTCGCCCCCGGCGGCGTCCGCGTCCGCTTCGGGTGAGGCGTCCGCGTCCGACCGGCTGCCGATACGCGGGGCCGACCGCCGGCCCGCCCGCGTCCGCCCGTACTCCCTCACGGGCGGACGCACCCGCTTCGCGCAGATCCTGCACGTGGAGACGTTCGTCGCCGCCTGCGACACCCGGGCGTCGGAGCCCCGGCGGCCCGAGCCCGAGGACCGCATGCCCGAGATGCCCGCCATCGTCGAGGTCTGCCGCCGCATGCGCACCATCGCCGAGATATCCGCGTTGCTGAAACTGCCCCTCGGGGTGGTCCGCGTCCTGGTCAGCGACCTCGCCGACCAGGGGCGGATACGCGTCTACGGGACCGGGCACGGCCCCGGCCGCCCCGAACGCGCGCTGCTGGAAAGGGTGCTCAGTGGTCTTCGCCGTCTCTGACCCGCCCGCCGGCGCGCCGCCCTCCTACGCCGAGGCCCTGGCGGACGAGCCCGTCCAGCCCTGGCAGTACGACCGCTCCCGCGCTCCCGTCGCCGTCAAGGTGCTGGTCGCGGGCGGCTTCGGCGTCGGCAAGACCACCTTCGTGTCCTCCGTCTCCGAGATCACCCCGCTGCGCACCGAGGCGGTGATGACGCAGGCCAGCGTCCCGGTGGACGACCTGTCCGGCACGCCGGACAAGAGCACCACGACCGTCGCCATGGACTTCGGCCGCATCACCCTCGACGACGACCTCGTGCTGTACGTGTACGGGACCCCGGGCCAGGAGCGGTTCTGGTTCATGTGGGACGACCTGGTGCGCGGCGCGATCGGCGGCATCGTCCTGGCCGACACGCGCAGGCTGCGCGACTGCTTCCCGGCGCTCGACTACTTCGAGAGCTGCGGGCTCCCGTACGCCGTCGCCGTGAACCACTTCGAGGGCTCGCACGCGTACGAACCCGAGGACGTGCGCGAGGCGCTGACCATCGGCCCCCACGTACCGGTCCTGATCATGGACGCGCGGCGCCGGGACACGGTCGTCGAGTCCCTGCTCACCCTGGTGGGCCACGCGCTGGACGAGACGCCCGAAGCCTAGAACCGCCGCAGAACTGCCCCACCGGACACCCGAATCGAGAACGTGAGATGCGCAAGATACTCGTCGTGGGGGCCGGCCAGTCGGGCCTCCAGCTCGCCCTCGGCCTCCAGGCCAAGGGGTACGAGATCACCCTCATGTCCAACCGGACCGCGGACGAGATCCGCACCGGGCGGGTCATGTCCACGCAGGTCATGTTCGACTCGGCGCTGCGCCACGAGCGCGACCTCGCCCTGAACTTCTGGGAGCGCCAGGCGCCGCGGATCGAGGGCCTGGGCTTCTCGGTGGCGGCCGGGGACGGTTCGCGCCCGATCGACTGGCTCGGCCGCCTCAAGGCGTACGCGCAGTCCGTCGACCAGCGGGTGAAGATGGCGGGCTGGCTGGACGTCTTCGTACAGCGCGGCGGACAGCTGGTGGTCCACGGCGCGTCCGTCGCCGACCTGGACTTCTTCTCCCGTACCTACGACCTGGTGCTGGTCGCGGCGGGCAAGGGAGAGCTGGTGTCGCTGTTCGGGCGGGACGCGGCCCGCTCCCCGTACGAGGCGCCGCAGCGCACGCTGGCCGTCTCGTACGTGCACGGGCTGGAGCCGCGCCCGGAGCACCCGGGGACGGAGGCGGTGCGCTGCAACCTGGTGCGGGGCGTGGGCGAGCTGTTCGTCATGCCGACGCTGACGACGTCGGGGCGGGCGGACGTCCTGTTCTGGGAGGGCGTTCCGGGCGGTCCGCTGGACGCCTTCAAGGGCGTGCGGGAGCCGGGGGAGCACCTCGCGCTGACGCTGGAGCTGATGAGGACCTTCACGCCCTGGGAGTACGCGCGGGCGGCGCAGGCGGAGCTCACGGACGCGGGCGCCGTGCTGGCCGGCCGGTACCCGCCGGTCGTCCGCAACCCGATCGGGCGGCTCCCGGGCGGCGGGCTCGTGCTCGGCGTCGCGGACGTGGTCGTCGCGAACGACCCGATCACCAGCCAGGGCTCGAACGCGGCCGCGAAGTGCGCGGCCTCGTACCTGTCGTCGATCCTCATGCACGGGGACAAGCCGTTCGACGAGGCGTGGATGAAGGCGACGTTCGACAGGTTCTGGTTCACGACGGGCAAGCCGGTGACCCAGTGGACGAACGCGATGCTGGGCGGCCTGCCGGAACACGTGCGGAAGCTGATCGGCGCGGCCGGGCGGTTCCAGGCGGTGGCGGATCGATTCGCCAACGGCTACGACCAGCCGGCCGACTTCGACGGGTACTTCTACGACGCGCAGGACGTGGAGGACTACCTGGCGGAGGTCGCGGGCGCTTCGGTGGCCGAGTAGCCGGTGTCGTCGCCGGCCTCGCCGTCGGGAAGCGACGGGGCGGTGAACTCGGCGAGCGGAGCCGCGCCGGGATCGGGCCGTACGGCGCCGAGCAGCGGGTTCGCGGCGATGGGGGACACCTTGACCTTCGCGCCGGGGCGGGGGGCCTGGATCACCTTGCCGTCGCCGACGTACAGGGCCACGTGGGTGGCGGTGGGGAAGTAGACCACCAGATCGCCGGGGCGCAGCTCGTCCAGGGGCACCTTGGGAAGCTGCGCCCACTGCTCCTGGCTGGTCCGGGGGATCGAGCGGCCGGCGTGCGCCCATGCCTGCGAGGTGAGCCCGGAGCAGTCGAAGGCCCCCGGACCCTCGGCGCCCCAGACGTACGGTTTGCCGATCTGCTCGGTGGCGTAGGTCAGCGCGGCCCCGCCGGCGGCCGTGGGCGTACGGGGGGTGGCGGCGAGCCGGCCGGATTCCAGCAGCTCGCGCTGGGCGGCAGCGGTGTTCGCGGCCTCGCGGGTGCCGAGCCGGGTGAGCTGGTCGGGGGTGAGCGAGGCGAGGACCCGCTCGACCTGCTTGAGCTTGAGGTCGACCTGCTGTTTGTTCCGCATGCGCTGTGCGGTCAGCGTCTGCCGGGCGTCGAGGGACTTGCGGGCGGCGGTGGCGAGGAGGTCGGCGCGGCGCTCGGTACGGGTGAGGCGGGCCAGCACCCCGGCCCGGCGGGCGCCCTCACGGGCGGCGAGCCGCCGCTGGTCCTGGGCGCCCCGGGGGTCGCCGGTGAGCAGCATGCGGGCGTACGGGGAGAAGCCGCCGACACCCTGGTACTGGGCCCGGGCCACCCGGCCGGCGGCGGCCTTCTCGGCGCCGAGGGCGGTACGGGCCTTCGCGAGCTCGGCGCTGAGCCGGCCCTCCTCCTCCTGCCCGGCCTTGAGCGCCTCTTCGGTGGCCTTGTACCCCTCGGCGGCGGCTTCGGCCTCCCGGTAGAGCCCCTGCAAACGGGCGAGCAACTCCCCCACCCCGAGCCCCTGGAGCGCCTCGGCCCCACCGCCCTGAGCCACGGCCCCGCTGCCCCCCGCACCCCCGCTGCCCCCCGCACCCCCACTCCCCACCCCGGCCGCCGCCTCGCCGGCACTCCCCGAGGCGGGCTCCTGCCCGGTACCGGCGGGGCCGGGCATGGACACGCCGGATCCACCCACGGGGCGACTTCCCCCCGCATCCCCGGAACTCGCCGAACCGCCGGGGTCCACGCCCGCCGAACGGAGCTCCTTCAGGGCGGTGTCACTCGTGGCGGCGTGTCGGGGGGCGGGGGATTCTGCCGTGGCGCGGGTCCGGGGGTTCGTGGCAGCGGCCGGCTCCGAGAGGAAGCCGGGCAGGGATCCGGCGTGAGTGACGGGGAGCGGCCCGGCCGACACGAACAGGGCGGCGATACAGACGGTACGGAGCACGCGGCGTGACAATGTGATCACCTCCAGGCGGCCGATGCTGCCACGCCCGGTATGACAAATCCCCCACCCGGAACGGCCAGTTCCCCACACCCACCCGTCCGGCCCAGCCCGCCCCGAGCTCGCTCCGGAGCCGGCCGTTCCCCCACGCGGCCACTTCCGATGCGTACGCCGGTGCCCTGCGAACCGGTAGGGGCCGGTCCGGGGCCCTGCCGGGGCGGCTTCGCGCCGGCCGGGGTCGGGGGCGGGGTGGGGTGCCGTCCGGGGCGGGCATGATTTATGGCGCCCTTTCCGGGTCGGACAAGGGCTGGCGGTTCGCGCCACAAATCACGTTTTAGCCCCGGCCGGCACCCCACCCCGCCCCCGACCCCGGCCCCCGGCCCCGGCCGACCCGGCCCCCGGCCCAGGCATCGCCCCCGTTCGGCGCGCGGGAGCGGTCAGGAGTGCAGCAGCCGGGTCTTCGCCTCCTTGAACTCCTGCGGAGTGAGCAGGCCTTCCCGGGCCAGGTTCGCGAGCTGCGCCAGTTCCGAGGCCAGCCCCTGCTGCGGCGCCCCCGGGGAAGCCGCCCCGGGGGAAGCCGCCCCCGAGGAAGCCGCCCCCAGGGAAGCCGCCCCGGGGGAAGCCGCCCCCGGCCGCCCCGCATCGGACTCCGGTCCACCCGTCGCCCGCGCGGCCGCACCGGACCCGGACGGCGACGCGGCCCCCGCCGCCCGGGTCAGGAGGCCTCGGAGCAGGGGGCGGCCGGTGGGACGGCGGGCCGGCTCCACCCGCACGCCGATCGGGCGGATGAACATCAGGCCGCCTCCGTCCGCTCCGGCGGGATCCGGACCGAGCCCGCGATCCGGCCGCCCGCCGCCCGTACGGCGATCGCCGCGTCCTCGGCCCACACGTGCTCCACCAGCAGCAGCAGCGCGCAGCTGCCCCGTTCCAGCAGCTGCGCCGACTCCTCGACGTCCTCGTCCCCGATCAGCTGCGCCGCCTCCCGGTGCCGCAGCAGCCCCTGCAGCTCCATGAACGCGTCGAACTCCGCGGCCAGCACCTCGCCCCCCGCCGTCTTTGTGACCACGAGCCCGTCGATCAGCCGTACCACCCCCGCCTTGCGCAGCCCCATCACGGCCTCGACCGCCGGCACCCGCAGCTGCTCCTCCGGGAACGCCAGGACGATGAATTCCACTGGTCCCATGTCTCGCCGCTCCCACTCGTGACCGATTCTGACTACTCCTCGGCACTCTATGACATAAGCGGACATACCATCCGTCCGCTTGCTACGTTTCCGATATGACCGCTCTGACGGCAGAGGTGGCGGAGCCCGCGCCGCCCCCGCCCCCCGACGGCTCCGCGCCCACGCGCAGAGGCGTCGAGCTGATGCTCCTCGCCGGCGCCGTCCTCATCTGCGTCCTCGGCCACCTCTACGTCGGCCTCGCGACCACCGGCCGCACCCCCGAGCCCGTCGGCCCCTATGCCGCCGGGCTCGCGGGCGCCGCCCTGCTCGCGCACCTCGCCGTCCGCCTCCGGGCCCCGTACGCCGATCCGCTCGTCCTGCCCATCGCCGTCCTGCTCAACGGACTCGGCCTCGTGCTCATCCAGCGCCTCGACGCGACCACCCCCGCCCAGCTCACCGCCGGCGGCCAACTGCGCTGGTCCGCCCTCGGCGTGGCCCTCTTCGTCCTCGTCGTGGTCGCGCTGCGCGACCACCGCGTGCTCCAGAGGTACGCGTACCTCTCCGTCGCCGCGGCCCTCGCGCTGATGCTCGTCCCCGTCTTCTTCCCGGCCGTCAACGGCGCCCACATCTGGATCCGGTTCGCCGGACTCTCCTTCCAGCCCGGCGAGTTCGCCAAGATCCTGCTGGCCGTCTTCTTCGCCTCGTATCTCGCCGCCAACCGCACCGCCCTCGCGCTCACCGGGCGACGGCTGTTCTGGAAGCTGCGGCTGCTGCCCGGCCGGGTGCTCGGGCCGATCCTCGCGATCTGGCTGCTCAGCGTCGGCCTGCTGGTCCTGGAGAGGGATCTGGGGACCTCGCTGCTGTTCTTCGGGCTGTTCGTGATCATGCTGTTCACCGCCACCGGCCGGATCGGGTGGATCGCGATCGGGCTGCTGCTCGCCGCCGTCGGCGCGTACGCCGTCGGGACCTTCGAGCCGCACGTGCACAGCCGCGTCGAGGACTGGCTGAATCCTTTCGCCTCCATCGAGAGGGGCGAGGGGCCCGGCCAGCTCGCCCAGTCCCTCTTCGCCTTCGCCGCTGGCGGACTCCTCGGCTCCGGACTCGGCCACGGCCAGTCCTTCCTCATCGGCTTCGCCGCCAAGTCGGACTTCATCCTCGCCACCGCCGGGGAGGAGCTCGGCCTCGTCGGCATCACCGCGATCCTGCTGCTCTACGGACTGCTGGTCCACCGCGGCTTCCGCGCCGGGCTCGCGCTGCGCGACCCCTTCGGGCGCCTCCTGGCCACCGGACTCGCCTCGATCGTCGCGCTCCAGGTGTTCGTCATCGCCGGGGGAGTCACGGGGCTGATCCCGCTCACCGGCATGGCCATGCCCTTCCTCGCCCAGGGCGGCTCCTCCGTCGTCACCAACTGGGTCATCGTCGCGCTGCTCGTCCGGCTCGGCGACAGCGCCCGCCGGCCCCGCCCGGCCGGAGCGGAGGCCGCCGCGTGATCCGCTACATCCGCTGGTGCGCGTACTTCTGCGCCCTGCTGCTCGCGGCCCTGCTCGTCAACGTGGCCCGGGTGCAGGTCTGGGAGGCCGCCGCGTACGGGGCGAACCCGGCCAACAAGCGGCCCGCCATCGAGCGCTACGCCGAGCCCCGCGGGGACATCCTGGTCGACGGCCGGCCCGTCACCGGATCCCGGGACAGCGGGCAACTGCTGCGCTACGAGCGGACGTACGCGAACGGCCCGCTCTACGCGCCGGTCACCGGGTTCTCCTCGCAGACGTACGGGACCAGCCTGCTGGAGCGCGCCGAGGACGCCCTCCTCGCCGGCACCGATCCGGGGCTCTCGGCCTTCCCGCTCTGGTACGACCTCGCCCGCGGCCGCCCGTCCGGCGGGAACGTGGAGACGACCGTGCGGGCCGGCGCGCAACGGGCCGCGTACGCAGGGCTCGCGGGCCGGCGCGGCGCCGCGGTCGCCCTGGAGCCCGCCACCGGGCGGATCCTCGCCCTGGTCAGCAGCCCCTCGTACGATCCGGCGGCGCTCTCGGGCACCGGTGGGCCCGTCAAGGCGGCCTGGGCCCGGCTGAACGCGGACCCCGCCCGGCCGATGCTGAACCGGGCGCTGCGCGAGACGTACCCGCCCGGCTCCACCTTCAAGATCGTGACGGCGGCCGCTGCCCTGGACACGGGCGTGGTCAGCGATGTGGACGCGCCCACGCAGACCCCCGACCCCTACCCGCTGCCCGGCACCAGCACCCTGCTGCCGAACGCGGGCACCGGCTGCCAGGACGCCTCGATGGCGGAGGCGGTGCAGTGGTCCTGCAACACGGTGATGGCGAAGATCGGTGTGCGGGTCGGGCTGCGCGCGATGGTGGACGCGGCGCGCCGGTTCGGGTTCAACGAGGAGGGGCTGAGGGTGCCAGCCTGGGTGTCCCGGTCGAACTTCGACACCGACATGAGCCCGGACCAGCTGGCCCTCTCCTCGATCGGCCAGTTCAACACGAGGGCCACCCCGCTCCAGATGGCGATGGTGGCGGCGGCGGTGGCCAACGGCGGCGAGCTCAAGTACCCCTACCTGGTCGAACGGACCACCCAGGACGACGGGGACCCGGTCCGGCGCGGGCAGCAGCGCGCTCTGGGCCGGGCGATGAGTCCGGCGACGGCGCTGCGGCTGCAGGAGATGATGGTGCAGGTGGTGGAGAGCGGGACCGGACCGGGCGCCGCGATCCCGGGCGCGGTGGTGGGCGGCAAGACCGGTACCGCGCAGCACGGGGTCGGGAACGCCGGGACCCCGTACGCGTGGTTCATCGGCTGGGCCAAGGCCGAGGACGCGCCGCTGCCGGGGGTCGCGGTGGCGGTGGTCGTGGAGGACGCCGAGGCGCGCCGCGGGGACATCAGCGGCAACGGCGCGGCGGCCCCGATCGCCCGGGCGGTGATGGAGGCCGTGCTGTCCGCACCGGCGAAACGCTGACGGGGCCGGCCTCCGCAGCCCCTCCTACTCGGGGTCGGCGCCCTGCGCGATCGCCTCCGCCACCTCCGCCACCCGGTCCGCCTCCTCCGCGGCGAAGCGTTCGCGGTCCAGTGCCTCGGCGATCTCCTCGTCCTGGGCCATCAGCAGGTCCAGGTTGGAGTTGCCCATCTCGAAGACGCCCATGTCCAGGTACGCCTTCTGCAGCCGCTCGCCCCACAGTCCGATGTCCTTGACGCACGGCACGATCCGGCTGAACAGCAGCTTGCGGAACAGGTGCAGGAACTCCGACTGCTCGCTGAACTCCTCGGCCTCCTTGCGGGAGATGCCGAAATTCTCCAGCACCTCCACCCCGCGCAGCCGGTCCCGCATCAGGTGGCAGCCCTCGATCACGAACTCCTCGCGCTCGCGCAGCTCGGCGTCCGTCAGCTGCTTGTAGTAGTCCCGCAGCGCCATCCGTCCGAAGGCCACGTGCCGGGCCTCGTCCTGCATCACGTACGCGAGGATCTGCTGGGGGAGCGGTTTGTCGGTCGTATCGCGGATCATCCCGAAGGCGGCCAGCGCCAGTCCCTCGATGAGCACCTGCATGCCGAGGTAGGGCATGTCCCAGCGGGAGTCGCGCAGGGTGTCGCCGAGCAGCGCCTGGAGGTTGTCGTTGATCGGGTAGAGCATCCCGACCTTCTCGTGCAGGAAGCGGCCGAAGATCTCGGCGTGCCGGGCCTCGTCCATCGTCTGGGTGGCGGAGTAGAACTTCGCGTCCAGGTCGGGCACCGATTCCACGATGCGCGCCGCGCAGACCATCGCGCCCTGCTCACCGTGGAGGAACTGGCTGAAGTTCCAGGCGGAGTAGTGCCGGCGCAGTTCGCCCTTGTCCTTCTCGGTGAGCTTGGACCAGTGCCGGGTGCCGTAGAGGGTCAGTGCCTCGTCCGGGGTGCCGAGCGGGTCGTGCGGGTCCACCTCCAGCTCCCAGTCGATGCGCTTGGCGCCGTCCCACTGCTTGTCCTTGCCCTTCTGGTACAGGGCGAGGAGCCGCTCGCGGCCCGCGCCGTCCTCCTGGCCGACGTACATGGCCTCCCAGCTGAAGCGGGCCGCGCCGGTGGCCGGGACCTGCCAGACGTCCGCGCCCGGGTCCTTGGTGTAGAGCTCGTGCGTCGACACTGACGCCCCCTCGGCTCGTGTACTTCCCTACAGGACTGGATGGTTGGCAGCGTCACACGTTGGTAGACGCGGGGTCAACAAGTCGTGCGCAGGGGATTGACGGTCTTGCTGACAAGCAGTCTCATAACTACTGACCGCCGGTAACCCGATGAGCGAGGTATCCGAAGCCATGACGACCGTGACCGATCGAGGCGTGCTGCAGGACGCGCTCGGCCTCCTCAAGGACCGCGAAGAGATCGCCGCACGACTGCTCGAATCCTCGGCCAAGCACTCCTTCGACCCGGACAAGGAACTCGACTGGGACGCCCCGCCCGTCGACGGCGCGTACTACTGGCCGCCCGAGCTGCTCTCCCTCTACGACACCCCCCTGTGGAAGAAGATGGGCGAGGAGCAGCGCATCGACCTCTCCCGCCACGAGGCGGCGGCGCTCGGCTCGCTCGGCATCTGGTTCGAGATCATCCTGATGCAGCTGATGGTCCGGCACATCTACGACAAGTCCCTGACCAGCAACCACGTCCGCTACGCGCTCACCGAGATAGCCGACGAGTGCCGCCACTCCATGATGTTCGCCCGCATGATCCAGAAGGCCGGCGCCCCCGCCTACCCGGTCTCGCGCACCAACCACAACCTCGCGCGCATCCTCAAGACCATCTCCACCACCCCCGGTTCCTTCGCCTGCACCCTCCTCGGCGAGGAGATCCTCGACTGGATGCAGCGCCTCACCTTCCCCGACGAGCGCATCCAGCCCCTCGTGCGCGGAGTCACCCGCATCCACGTCATCGAGGAGGCCCGGCACGTCCGCTACGCCCGCGAGGAACTGCGCCGCCAGATGCTGACCGCCCCCCGCTGGGAGCAGGAACTGACCCGCGTCAGCTGCGGGCAGGCCGCCCGCGTCTTCTCGCTGGCCTTCGTCAACCCGAAGGTCTACGAGAACGTCGGGCTCGACCGGCGCGAGGCCCTCGCCCAGGTCCAGGCGAGCGGCCACCGGCGCGAGGTCATGCAGACCGGCGCCAAGCGGCTCACGGACTTCCTCGACGACATCGGCGTCCTGCGCGGGGTCGGCCGCAAGCTCTGGAAGAGCTCGGGACTCCTCGCCTGAACCGGCTGTTTCGGGGCTACCCTGCGGGCATGACGACCGTACGCGCGTACCGCAGGCTGAGCGTCGAGGAGCGGCGGGCCCAGCTCCTCGACGCCGCCCTGTCGCTGTTCGCGCACCGGGCCCCGGAGGAGGTCTCGCTCGACGACGTCGCCGAGGCGGCGGGTGTCTCGCGGCCCCTGGTCTACCGCTACTTCCCGGGCGGCAAGCAGCAGCTGTACGAGGCCGCCCTGCGCTCGGCGGCGGAGCTGCTGGAGCAGTGCTTCGCCGAACCCCAGGCGGGGCCGCTCACCCAGCGCCTCTCCCGGGCCCTGGACCGCTACCTGGCCTTCGTGGACGAGCACGACGCGGGCTTCTCGGCCCTCCTCCAGGGCGGCAGCGTCGTCGAGACCTCCCGTACGACGGCCACGGTGGACGGCATCCGCCGGGCCGCCGCCCAGCAGATCCTCTACCACCTGGCCGTCCCGGCCCCCGGGCCACGGCTGCGGATGATGGTCCGCACCTGGATCACCGCCGTCGAGGCGGCCTCCCTCATCTGGATCGACGAGGGCAAGCAGCCGGAGGTCTCGGCCCTGCGCGACTGGCTCGTCGACCAGTTCATAGCCCTCCTGACGGCGACCGCGGCCACCGATCCGGAGACGGCCGCCGCGGCGCGCGCCGCACTGGCCCTGGAATCGGCGGACGGCCCGGTCGGGGTCCTGGCCCGCCGCGTGATCCCGGTGGTCTCCGAGGCCGCCCACCTGCTGTGACACTGGTGGGGTGAGAAGCGAACGCACGCCCTTCGAGGGCGGCCCGATGGACGGGCGGGTCCTGCCGGTCCTCCTCGGCCCGACCGGCCACCCGCCGAAGTGGTACGAGATCCCGGTCCCGGCGGCCGACGGCGGCCCCCCGACGGTCCTGCTGTACGAGCGGGTCCCGGCGGGCCACTCGAAGCGGCTGCACCTCCAGAAGGGCTGGAAGTACACGTACACCCCCTCCGGCCGCAAGCCCGCGCTCCGCTGGCCCTGGACGAAGACGAAGCCGCGGACGGAGCCCCGACCGGAGCCCGAGGCGGAGCAGAAGCCGGCCCCGCCCACCGCCTGATCAGGCCGAAGGGCAGGGCGCAGGAGCGGGCGGGGGCTCCGGCAGCGTCAGCACGGCCAGCGCCCCGCCACCCTCCGCGCCCCGGAACTCCAGCCGCGCGCCGATGACCTCGGCCTGCCCCATCGCGATGGTCAGCCCCAGCCCGTGCCCCTTGCCCGAGCCCACGCCCCCGGTCCGGAACCGCTGCGGGCCGTGCGCCATCAGGTACTCCGGGAACCCGTCGCCGTGGTCCCGTACGGTGACCACCGGGCCGTCCACCGTCAGCACCACCGGCGCCCGCCCGTGCTTGTGCGCGTTGGCCACCAGGTTCCCCAGCACCCGCTCCAGCCGGCGCCGGTCCGTCTCCACGTGCGCGTCCCGGACGACCACCAGCTCCGTCGGGGTCCCCGACGCCCGGACCACCCGTCGCGCCAGACGCGCCAGCTGGTGCAGATCCGTCTCCACCACCTCGCGCCCCGAGTCCAGCCGTGAGATCTCCAGCAGGTCCTCGGTCAGCCCGCGCATGGTCCGTACCCGCTCCTGCACGAGCTGCGTGGCCCGCCCCTCGGGCAGCAGCTCCGACGCGGCCTGCAGCCCCGTCAGCGGGGTGCGCAGCTCGTGGGCGACGTCCGCCGTGAACCGCTGCTCGCTCAGCAGCTTCGCCTGGAGGGTCCCGGCCATCGTGTCGAGCGCGCCGGCCACGGTCGCCACCTCGTCCTGGTGCCGGGAGGGGTCCTTGGTGCGCGGGTCGTCCACCCGCGCGTCCAGATCGCCCTGGCTGATCCGCCGGGCCACGGTCGCCGTCTGGTGCAGGCGCCGGGTCACCCGGGTCACCGCGAAGGCGCCCACCAGCAGCGTTCCGCAGATGGCCAGCACGGAGGAGCCGATGATCGCGTTGTCCAGGCCGGTGATCGTCCGCGCGCTCTGCGCGTAGTCCACGGCCGTGGCCAGGGCCTTGCCGTCCGCCGGGGCCGCCGCCCACATCGTCGGCCGGCCCTCGTACTCGGCGACCATCGTGGCGCGCTGCCCCGACACCGCCAGCGCCCGCAGCCGCGGGGGCAGCCCCGCCGGGTCGATCCCCGCGTCGGGCGGGAGTGCCTCCCCGGCCTCGTACTCACGGGAGACGTCGTGCAGCTTCTCCAGCGCCTTGTCCCGGGCCGCGGAGACCGTCTGCCGGGTCACCTGCACGTGCACCAGCGCGCCGAGCACGGCGGCGAGCGAGCAGCACATCACGACGATGAACAGCCCGGACTTCCACGTCAGCGTGGCCGTCCACGCGGGCAGCCGCCCCCGTACCCGCTTCACCGGACCCCCTCGACGGACGGCTTCAGCGGCGGGGACGGGGCGGGGCTCTGCGCCGTGCCCGGCAGCCGTACGATCTGCTCGCGCGCCGGCAGCATGGTCCGCTGCTTCTCGTCCCAGGACCACGCGGTGATCAGCTCGTAGCCGGGATTCCCGCTCGGCACCCGCAGGACCACGTCCTGCCCGGCCAGGTCCACAGCGACGACGGTCTGCGTCGTCGCCATGATCCGGTTGAGACGTCCGTCCGGGTCCGCCGTGTAGGCCCGTACGGACATCATCCGGTCGGGCATCTCGATGCCGACGACGAGCTCGTCGCGGCCGTTGCCCGTCAGGTCCCGGTAGTAGGGGGCCAGCACCGGGCACTTCTCGCGCGGCTGCCCCGCCCGCCCGCAGGCCTTGATCGCGGCGACGGTCTCCGGGGGCATCCCGTCCGGGCCGACGTCGGTGTTCGGATGGGCGGCCAGCTCGGCCTGGACGAGGGCCACCGGATCCACCCCGTGCACGTTCTGGTCGGTCACCGGCGCCAGCCCCTGCACGTACTCCGGCGGCGCACCCCCGGGCTCGGCGGGCGGTACGGAAGCCCCGCGGTGCGAGGGCCACAGGTGTACGGGACCGCTCGCGGTCGCGGTCGGACCGGCGGCCACCAGGCCGCCCGCGTCGCCGCAGCCCGCGAGCAGGGGCAGCAGCGGGAGCAGGGGCAGGGCGAGCAGGGCGGCGCGTTTCATCGGCGAATCTTAGCCTTATGTGGAGATATGACCGTTTATGAAGGCTTCGGGGCCGCCGACGGGCCCGGGTCGGTCAGCCCTCGGTACGGCCGCGGCGCAGCATGGCGAAACCGAGCCCGGCCGCGCCCACGGCCGCGATGCCGCCGCCCGCGGCGAGCAGCAGGACGCCGTCGCCCGGCCCGTCGGCCAGCGTGTCCAGGGCCCCGCCGACGGGCGTACGGGCGTGCCCGGCCGAGGCCTGGACGACCCGGCCGTCGCGGACCCCGGTCTTGTACCCGTCGGAGACCGGCGTGGCGGTGCGGCCGTCCGCCCCGCCCGTCTCGCCGACCCAGGAGGAGAGCCGGCCGTCGGGCCGCAGCGCCGCGTGGAGCGGGCCGGCGCCGCCGACGCCGGCGATGCCGTCGTGGCTGGTCAGGGTGGCGGCCTTGGTGCCGTCGGCGGCCAGGATGTCGGCCTGGAAGCCGCCCCGCGCGACCCGGTAGACGTTCGCCCGGGACACGCCGTCCGCGAGGGCGAGGCTCTTGACCAGGGTCCGGGGCGCACCCGCGGAGTGCGCCGCCGACGCGGCGGGCACCCCCTCGGCGAGCGCGGCCGCGGCGGGCAGGGCGAGGAGGGTTCCGGCGCAGACGGTCACTGCGGCGGCTCGTACGAGAGTGCGGCGGCTGACGGTGCTCACGGGAAATCCTTCGGTCCGGTCCAGGTGCGACCAACCTAGGAGTCCGCTGTGTCAGTACCGCGATGAGCATGTAACAGGCACCCGGCGGAGTTCCGTAGAAGCTGTTACACGACCGAGAACTCCGCCGGGGGATTGCCGGGAGCCGCCCGGGCTGCTCCCATGTACGGCGGGGGGTGAGGTCCATGCGGGGACTCAGGGTGCTGCCGAGCGGCCGCCCCGGCCGCGGCCGGCTCTACGTCAACCTGCCCGACGGTCAGGCGGTGGCCTGGTACGACCGGCAGACCAACCGGATCAGCGTGCTCGCCGACCAGCACCGCGAAGCGGTCGTGGCGGCGTTGCGCCCGTACATCGCCGGCCCGTTCACGGTCGGTCCGCCGCCGGTGCCCACCCCGGCCGACCTGCGCAGACTCGCCCTCGCACCGGACGAGGACCTGGCCCCGAACCGCCCCGGCGAACTCCTGCTGGGCGAACTGGAACACGGCTCGGCGGGCACCCGGACCCGGCACCGGCTCCGCCAGGACCTGACGGCCCAGCAGCGCATGGGCGAGCTCCTGGACTCCCTGGAACCGGAGGGCTGGCGGGTCCTGCACGGCGTCCCGCTGCCGGGCCTCGGCCCCATCGACCACCTCCTCATGGGCCCGGCGGGGATCTTCTGCGTCCGTACCCTCCCGGGCCGCCGGCAGCGCGCGGCCGTCGGGGACCTGCTGATGACGGTGGGCCGCGCCGAGCCCCGCCCGGACCCGCGCTGGATACGCCGGGCGGCCGCGGCGGCCACCCGGGCGCTCGCGGCCCCGGTCCAGCCGGCCTTGGCCCTGGTCGACGCCTCCCGCGTGGACGTGGCCCCGACGGTCCGCGACATCCGCATCCTGGAACCGGCGACCGCCGCGGCGCACCTCGCCTCGGCCCCGACCACCCTCAAACCCCCGGACACGGAGGCCCTGTTCACCCAGGCGCGGGACACCCGCACCTGGCTCCCGCCGCTCCCGCACCGGCCCCGGTCGCGGTCCTTCACGGCCCGCAGGCCCAGGAACGGCCGATAGGCCCCGGGGCCGTTCAGGGGCGCAGCGCGCGGGGTTCCTTGCCCAGGCGGCGGCGGAGCAGGGCCCGCAGGGCGCCCGGGCTCTCGTACCCGACCCGGCGGGCGACCGCCGCCAGCGGCAGGCCGGTGGTGCGCAGCAGGTGCTCGGCCTGCTCCACCCGCAGGTCCTGCACCAGCCGGATCGGCGTGCGGCCGAGCGTGCGGGAGACCGTGCGCTGCAGGGTGCGCTCGCTGACCCCGAGCTCGCGGGCCGCGTCGGCGATGGACAGCGGCTGCGCGATGCGGGCCCGGACCCACTGCTCGAAGGCGGCCACCAGCGGATCGTGGCGGGCCAGGGCGCTGGGAATGGCGTACGCGGCCTGCGAGGCCCGGTCGTCGACGACGAGGTAGTGCCGCACCAGGTCGGCGAGGGCGGGGCTGCGCGTCCCCACGATCGCCAGCGCGAGGTCGAGGTGGCTGAACGCGGCCCCGGCGGTGGTGATCCCGTCCGAGGTGGTGACCATCCGCGTCTCGTCCACGGTGACCTTGCGGTAGCGGTCCCGGAAGACCGGGGCGAGCCACCAGCTGGTGGTGGCCCGGTGGCCGTCGAGCACCCCGGACTCGGCCAGCAGGAACGTCCCGGTGCAGGACGTGGCGAGGGGGGTGCGCCGTTCCCGGGCCTCGGCGAGCAGCCGGCGCGCGGTGCGGTGCCCGGCGGAGGCCACCGTCTCCACCAGCGCCTCGGGGCGGCGCTCCATGAGGGCGGGCACGACGAGGAGGTCGGCGTCCTCGGCGGTGCGCGCGGGCTCGGTGTCGATCCGGTGGCCCAGGCCCGTGCGGACCGTGCGCCTGAGGCCGACGGTACGGATGTCGAAGGCGGGCGGCGGGGCTCCCGGCAGCCGTCCGCGCAGGGCGTTGGCCGTGTGCAGGACGTCGAGGACGGCCGAGACTCCGGAGTCGAACACCCCGTCGAGGACCAGGACGGCGGTTTTCACCAGCCCACCCTAGCGGCGGGGACGGATGAGCGGGGGTGTCGGAATCGGTGCGCAAGGCGCCGGATCCGTCACTCCCGCGGCGGGCCGGGCCCCGCCTAGGCTCGGATCATGACGACGCCCCGGACCATCCCGTACGCCGCTTCCGCCGACGCCGACCGCTCCCGCACCCACACGTGGCATTCGCGCCCCGAACCCACCCCGGAGATCCTGGGCATGAGCGGGCTCGAAGTCCTCCAGGCATGCCTGAAGGGCGTGCTGCCCGGGGCCTCGATGATGAGCACCCTGGGCTTCCGGCTGACGGAGGCCGAGGAGGGCCTCGTCGTCTTCGAGGGGGATCCGGGCGACCACCTCCTCAACCCGATGGGCACGGTGCACGGCGGGTTCCTCGCCACGCTCCTCGACTCCGCGCTCGGCTCGGCCGTGATGACCCGCCTCCCGGCGGGCACCACGTACACGACCGTGCAGTTGGGGGTGCACATGATCCGCCCGGTGCTGGCGCAGACGCCCACGCTGCGGTGCGAGGGGAGGGCCCTGCACGTGGGGCGCACCACCGCCACGGCCGAGGCGCGGGTGGTCGGCGCCGAGGACGGCAAGCTGTACGCGCACGGCACGACCACCTGCGTGGTCCTGCGCCCCTGACCGGCGGGCGTCCGGGTGCGTGTGCGTTCAGGCCGAGGCGCGCTTGCGCGGAGCCGCCTTCTTCGCCGTGGCCGCCGCCTTCTTCGGCGAGGCCGCCTTCGACGTGGACTTGGTGGCGGTCGACTTGGTGGCCGTCGACTTGGCCGAGGCCGACTTGGTCGCCGTGGACTTGGCCGAGGCGGTCTTCTTCGTACCGCCGGCCGTCTTCTTCGTCGCGGCAGTGGACTTCTTCCCGCCCACCGCCTTCGGCGCGGCCGCCGCCGCCTTGCGGCGGATCGGGGTGACCCCCGCCTTCTCCGCCGTCGCCGTCGCCTCCCCGCGCGAGGCCTTCGCCGCGTTCACGCTCTTCTCCAGCGCCGCCATCAGGTCGATGACCTTCCCGCCGGCCGGTTCCACCTCGGCCTCCGCCGCGGGCTCGAACGCGCCCTCGGACTTCGCCGAGATCATCGCCTCCACGGCCTCCCGGTACTCGTCCGTCAGCGAGTCCATCTCCACCTCGCCCAACGTCGCCATCAGCGCGTCCGCCAGGTCCAGCTCGGCCTCCCGCACCGACACCTTCCCCTCCGGAGCCACGCCCTCCGGCACCCGGATCTCGTCCGGCCACAGCAGCCCGTGCATCGCGATCACGTCGTCGACCACCCGCAGCATGCCGAGCCGCTCCCGCCCCCGCAGCGCGTACTTGGCGATCGCGACCTTCCGGCTGCGCTTGAGCGCCTCCCGCAGCAGGGTGTACGGCTTCGCGGCAGTCGGCCCGTTCGCCGCGAGGTAGTAGGCGGCGTCCATCTGCAGCGGATCGATCTCGTCCGCCGGGACGAACGACACGATCTCGATCGTCTTCGCCGTGGCGATCGGCAGCTGCGCCAGGTCCTCGTCCGTGATCGGGATGATCGACCCGTCCGCCTCCTCGTACCCCTTGCCGATCTCGGCGGTCGCCACCTCCTCGCCGTCCAGCTCGCACACCTTGCGGTAGCGGATCCGTCCGCCGTCGCTCAGGTGGATCTGGCGAAAGGAGATCGAGTGGCTCTCGGTGGCGTTCACCAGCTTGATCGGAATGCTGACCAAGCCGAAGGAAATCGCCCCGTTCCAGATGGATCGCACGGTTCCTCCCGATTCATGGCAATCTCATCGTATGACGCCGATCACCATGGTGGAGGGGCGTCGCATCCCGCTCTCCAACCTCGACAAGGTCCTGTACCCCGAGACCGGATTCACCAAGGGCGAGGTGCTGCACTACTACGCCACCGTCGCCCCTTCGCTGCTGGCCCACATCCACAACCGGCCGGTGTCGTTCCTGCGCTATCCCGACGGCCCGGACGGACAGCTCTTCTTCACGAAGAACCCGCCGCCCGGCACCCCCGACTGGGTGAAGACCACTCCCGTGCCCCGCTCCGAGGACCTCTCCGCCGAACAGGTGGTCATCACCGACCTGGCCTCCCTCATGTGGGCCGCCAACCTCGTCGTCGAGTTCCACACCCCCCAGTGGCCGGCCGGCGGCCCGGCCGTCGCCGACCGGCTGATCATCGACCTCGACCCCGGCGCCCCCGCCACCGCCGTCGAGTGCTGCGCCGTCGCGCTGTGGCTGCGCGAGCGCCTGGCCGCCGACGGCCTGGAGGCGTACCCGAAGACCTCCGGTTCCAAGGGCATGCACCTGGCCGTGGCGCTGGAGCCGACCCCGTCCGAGCGGGTGTCGGCGTACGCCAAGGGCCTCGCACAGGAGGCCGAGCGCGCACTCGGCGACCTCGCCCTGCACCGCATGGCCAAGGCCCTGCGCCCCGGCAAGGTCTTCGTCGACCACAGCCAGAACGCGGCAGCCAAGACCACCGCCGCCCCCTACACACTGCGCGCGCGGGCCCGGCCCACCGTCTCGGCCCCCGTCTCCTGGGAGGAGGTCGCGGCCTGCCGCACCCCCGAAGACCTGGTGTTCCTCGCCGACGACATCCCGCCGCGGCTGGAGCGCGACGGGGACCTCTTCGCCCCGCTGACCGACCCCGACCGCGCCCACCGGCTGCCCGCACCCCCCGGGGGTCGACCGTGATCCGCGTCGCGCTCGCCGCCACCGTACGCACCCTGCCGCGCGGGGACGGCCTGGCGTACGAGCCGAAGTTCGACGGCCACCGCCTGGTCATCGTGCGCACCGCCGAGGACGTGGTGCTCCAGGCGCGCTCCGGCCGCATCGTGACCGCGGCCTTCCCCGATCTGGCGGCCGCGGCCCGGAGGCTGCCCGCCGAGACGGTCCTCGACGGCGAGGTGGTGATCTGGCACGCGGGCCGTACGGACTTCGCCCTCGTCCAGCGCCGGGCGGCGGCGCCCACGGCGGCCCGGGCCGCCGTGCTGGCGCAGAGCCTGCCGGCCTCGTACGCCGCCTTCGACGTGCTCGAACTGGCCGGGCTGGACCTGCGCGGGCGCACGTACGAGCGGCGCCGGGCGCTCCTCGTCGACCTGCTGCTCCCGCTGGGCCCGCCGTTGCAGCCGGTCCCGATGACGACCGACCCGGAACTGGCCGCCACCTGGTACGAGACCCTGCCCGCCAGCGGTATCGAGGGCCTGGTCGTCAAGCGGCTGGACCAGACGTACCCGGCGGGCCGGCGCGGCTGGCAGAAGCTGCGGCACACGCAGGTGCGGGACGCGGCGGTGGTCGGGTACACCGGCACCCCGCGCCGCCCGCTCGCGCTGGTCCTCGTCCTGCCGGTCGGGGACGAGACCCCCCTGGTGTCGAGCCCGCTGACGGCGGCGCTGCGGGCGCAGGTGGTGGCGGCCGTGGCGGAGCGGGACGCGCCCTCCCGCACCCCGGCCGGGGCCACGGTCACCGCGATCGGGCTCGGCGAGGTCCCCTACCGGCCGCTCGATCCGCCGCTGACGGCCGAGGTCCGCCACCCCTCGACGGCCCGGCACCCGCCGCCGGAGGTGATCCGGCTGCGGACGGAGCTCTGACACCCGTGACCCGCGCCGCGGCGCGGGTCACGGGTCACGGGTGCGGGGCGCGGGCCGGCGGGCGGGTCAGGCGTTCCCGCTGGGCTTGTAGACCGGCGGCTCGCCGTGCGGGGGCTGCTGCGGGCCGGGGTAGCTCGGCGGGTTCCGGTACCCGGCCTCCCGCTCGGCCCGGGCCTCCTCCTGGTGGCTGCTCGTGGTGGAGCCGAAGTTCCCGTAGCCCTGCATCTCGTGCGGGCGCAGACCGCCTTCGGGGATCTCCACGCTCTCGCGCTCCTCGCGGAGCTCGTGGACCGCGCCGCCCTCGGGCAGATGGGGCTGGCTCTCGGCGGTCGGCGGCGGGGGCTCCTTGGCCCGGACCCGCTGGCCGAGCTTGAAGGCGCCCAGCAGGAAGCCGACCACGATGATCCCGACGACCAGGAACCACGCGATGTTGCTCAGGGTCTGGTCCAGACTCAAGGTCATGTCCATACGCACTATTTTCCCGCATTGGTGCCTGTTTCACCCTGAACGCGGGGAGATCCTCTGATCAGAGGACCGGGCGACTACCGCACCGGATCGGGGGCAGGCGCAGCGGCGACCCGCCCCGGAAGGAGCCTGAAAATGCCCCGCGGATCTTCACCCAAACGAGAACGCCAGTACGAGCACATCAAGGAGAGCGCCGAGCAGCGCGGCGAGTCCGAGGAGCGGGCCAAGGAGATCGCCGCCCGGACCGTCAACAAGGAACGGGCCCGGGCCGGCGAGTCCGAGACCGCGAGCAAACTGTCCCTGGAGGACATGTCCTCCGGACGGCGCGGCGGCCTGCACTCCCACTCGGGCGCGCAGGGGCCGACGTACGAACAGCTCTACGCGGAGGCCAGGCGCCGCAACATCCACGGCCGCTCCGAGATGAACAAGACGCAGCTCAAGCGCGCCCTCGGCAGCTGAGCCGGCCCCGGACGGGCACCGCCCGGCGCGGCCTAGCGCAGCGGCCCTTCCGAATCCCGCAGCGCCCGGACCTCGTACCCCCCGAGCACGGCCAGGATCTCCGCGCAGATCGCCAGCGCCGTCTCCGGGGGCGTCCGGGCACCGAGGTCCAGGCCGATCGGCCCGTGCACCCGCGCGATCTCCGCCTCGGAGACCCCCGAGGCCAGCAGCCCCTCGCGGCGCCGCGCCGTCGTCTTGCGGGAGCCGAGTGCGCCGACGTACGGGATCCCCAGCGCGAGCGCGGTCCGTACGGTCGGCACGTCGAACTCCGGATCGTGGCTCAGCATGACCAGGCAGGCGGCGTCCCGGCGGGCCTCCAGCAGTTTCCCGGCCTCGGCGACGGAATCGACGAGTCCGGCGCCCCAGCCCAGCAGCAGGGCCTGCGCCTCGATGATCTCGGCGAGCTCGCCGCCCCCGCCGATGAGCACGTACGGGGCGGAAGGGTACGCCTCCACGAACACCAGCCCGCGCTCCCCGTACAGCGCGTCCCGCCCGGGCCGGCGCGTGGCCAGCAGCTCCCCGGCCCGCCGCTCGGCGTCGTCGGCCGGGGTGTCGACGGCCCGTACCACCTCGCTCAGCGCGTGCCCGGCCTGCTCGTCGAGCCGGGTCACGAGCGCGACGCCCACGCCCTCGCCGAGCAGGTCCCACCACGCGGCGGGCACGGCCGACAGCGGTTGGAGCAGGATCTCGGCCCGCCCGCCGCAGGTCAGCTTCGCCTCCACGGCCTCGTCGGCGCCGACCGAGACCTCGCACACCCGGGCGGTGGCCCCGGCGGGCACGGCCGCAGCCTCCGCCACCAGCTCGGCGTCGAAGACCCCCCGGTACAGGGCCCCGACGCACTCCCCGCGCGCGTCCACGAGCAGGGCCCCCGCCGGGTCCCGCGGCCCGAAGCCCTGCTCGGCCACCGGCCGGGCCAGGAACGCGGTGCGCCCCTCCGCCGTCCACCGCCGCGCCGTCTCCACCAGCTCACGCATCGCGCCGCCCCATCCTCGTCGTCAGAGCCCGCCCCAAAGCACCAGGCCGGCGGCGCGGACGCCGCCTGACGGCCAACCTACGCACGCACCCCACCCCTACCCATCCCTCAAAACCCACAGACCCGGACCCGCCTCCCTCGTACGGACCACCCACCGGCCGCCGCACCCGAGTTGCACGCGGGCGCCGGGAGGCGTTGTTTCGAAGTACGGCAGGGAACGCCGGGGACGACCCTTGGGGATGACCCGCAATGCTCTTCACGGACCGCGACGACGCAGGTCGAAGGCTCGGCGCCGAGCTGGCGAGGTACGCGCCGGACCGTCCCGTGGTGCTGGGGCTGCCGCGCGGCGGGGTCCCGGTCGCCTTCCACGTGGCCCACGCCCTCGGCGCCCCGCTCGACGTGATCGTCGTCCGCAAGCTGGGGGTGCCGTACCAGCCCGAGCTGGCGTTCGGCGCGATCGGCGAGGGCGGCGTACGCGTCATCAGCGAGGACATCGTCCGGCGCGGGCGGCTGCGCCCGCAGGACATCGCCGCCGTGGAGGAGGCGGAGCAGGCGGAGCTGACCCGCCGGGCCGCCCGCTACCGCGCGGGCCGGCCGCAGGAGGACCTGCACGGGCGGACGGTGATCGTGGTGGACGACGGCATCGCGACCGGCGCCACCGCGGCCGCGGCCTGCCAGGTCGTACGGGCGCAGGGCGCGGCCCGCATCGTCATGGCGGCCCCCGTGGCCCCGCCGGACGCGCTGGCCCGGGTGGGGGCGGTGGCCGACGAGGTGGTCTGCCTGGGCTCGCCGCCGGGGTTCTCCTCGGTCGGCCAGTGGTACCGGGACTTCTCCCAGACCCCGGACGAGGAGGTCGTCGCCCTGCTCGCCCAGTCGCCGCGGCGCCCGGCCCCAGCGGAGCAGGCCGGGGTGGAGGTGGCGGTGGAGGCGGCGGGCCTGCGCCTTCCCGGAGACCTCACCCTCCCGCCGGGGGCCGGCGCGGTGGTCGTGTTCGCGCACGGCTCGGGCAGCAGCCGGCGCAGCCCGCGCAACCGCCGGGTGGCCGCGGACCTGAACCGGGCCGGTCTGGGCACGCTGCTGTTCGACCTGCTCACCCCGGCCGAGGAGGCGGACCGTACGAACGTCTTCGACATCGCCGCCCTGGCCGCCCGCCTCGCCGCCGCCACGACCTGGCTCGGCACCCGCACCCCGGTCCCGCCCGCCTACTTCGGCGCCTCGACGGGGGCGGCGGCCGCCCTCGCGGCCGCGGCCGGGCCCGACTCGCCGGTCTACGCCGTGGTCTCCCGCGGCGGCCGCCCGGACCTGGCCGGATCCCTCCTCGCCGGGGTCCGCGCGCCCACCCTCCTGATCGTCGGCTCGCAGGACCACCAGGTCCTCGCCCTCAACCGCGAGGCCCGGACCCGGCTGCGCTGCGAGAGCCGCCTGGAGATCGTGGAGGGCGCCACCCACCTCTTCGAGGAGCCCGGGGCCCTCCACGAGGTGTCCGCCCTCGCCGAGCACTGGTTCACCACCCACCGTCCGCGCCCCGGGGGCTCCCTCGCGGGGGAGTGAACCCGGGGCTCAGACCAGCCAGCCCGCGTCGCGGGCGATGCGGATCGCGTCCACGCGGTTGCGGGCCTTCAGCTTCATCACGACCGTCGTCAGGTAGTTCCGCACCGTCCCGGTGGACAGGTGGAGCTCCCCGGCGATCTCGGCGGCCTCCGAGCCCTGCGCCGCCATGCGCAGCACCTCGGTCTCGCGGTCGGTCAGCGGGCTCTCCAGCCCGTTCCACGCGGCGACGGCCAGCTTGGAGTCGATGACCCGGTGCCCGGCCACGACCCGGCGGATGGCGCTGGCCAGTTCCTTCGGGGAGTCGTCCTTGAGGAGGTAGCCGGAGACCTGGGCCGCCAGGGCCCGGCGCAGCGTTCCGGGGCGGCCCAGGCTGGTGAGCATCAGCGTCCGGCACTCCGGGAGGTGCTCGTGGATCTGCACGGCCGCGCTCAGGCCGTCGAGTCCGGGGAGGTCGATGTCGATGATGGCGATGTCCGGCCGGACGTCGAGGGCGGCGGCCAGGATCTCGTCCCCGCGCGACAACTCGCTGACGACCTCCAGGTCGTCCTCCAGGTCCAGCAGGGCGACGAGCGCTCCGCGCACCATGTGCATGTCCTCGGCCAGCAGGATTCTGATCACCGTGACGAGCCCCCCGTCCGCGCGGTCGATCGTGTACTTGTGATCATAGCAACCGGCCTGGTCCGGCGACCGGTTGGCAGCCGGTGGCGGGCGCTCACGTCAGGCGAGGAGCCATGAGCGCTCGCCCTCCGCCGCCTCGTCCGCCTCGTCGAGGTCGGGGTCGACGTCCCCGTGTGCCGGGACCCGTGCCACCAGCCGGAACAGGGTGCCGGGGCCCCGCTCGGCCGTCAGCTCCCCGCCCACCGCCCGCAGTCGCAGCCCCAGGTTCCCCAGGCCGCTGCCGCTGTGCGGCGAGGTGTCGCGGTAGCCGTCGGTGACCCCGTCGTTGGTGACCGACAGGGTCATGAGGCCGTCCTCCTCGACCGCGGTGATCTCGCAGTGCACGGCCCTGCTGTGGCGCAGGACGTTGGTGACGGCCTCCCGCAGGACGGTGGCGAGCACCGTGTCCACGGGCGGACTGACCTCCCCCATGCGGATGTCGGTCACCGCGTCGACCTCGGCGGCGCCCAGCACCGACTTGGCCGAGGCGATCTCCTCCTCCAGCGACATGTCCCGGTACCCGCTCGCCACCCGCCGTACGTCGGCCAGCGACTGGCGGGAGATGGCCAGCACGTCCTCGATCTCGTCCATGGCCCGCGCCGGATGGGCCGGGATCAGGCGGTGGATGAGCTCCCCCTTGAGCTGGATCGCCGAGAGGCTGTACCCGAGCAGGTCGTGCAGGTCCCGCGCGAAGCGCAGCCGTTCGCGGGTGACGGCGGCGCGGGTGAGTTCGCCGCGGCTCTCGTGCAGGACGCGGACCAGCTCCGACAGCCGGGTCAGGCCGAAAGTGACGAGCCCGGTCAGCAGGGTGGTCTGCACCAGGTAGACGCTGTCGATGACGGGCCGCCCCTCCAGGAGCGGGGGCACCAGCATGCTGACGCCCACGATCCCGTAGAGGATCCAGCCCAGGCGCGGGGGCAGGAGCAGCAGCAGGGACCCGGCGAGGAAGCCGGCCATGGCGCCCCACTGCGACTTCAGGGCGATGAGCGGCAGGTAGGTGAAGGCGGCCTGGGCGCCGAGCGTCAGCGCCCGGTGTCCGGTCGGGACGCGCTGCGTGCTCGTCCGGGAGTGCAGGAGCTGGAGGGCGAAGACCGCGCCCAGGCAGCCGAAGGCGGCGGCCAGGGCGAGCCCTTCGACTCCGGCGCTGAGGATGTTCAGGGCGGTGATGCCCACGTAGCAGAGGAGCGCGGCGATGAGGATGACCTGCGCCATCCGGGGTGCGGGTAAGTCCCGGCTCCGTCGCAGAATGCCCTCGACCAGGACCGCCTCCGACGGTCCATCCGAGGACTTGAGGCGGCCAGGCATGTCAATCCCCCTTAAGCGTTCCTCTGTTACACGCCAGATGTGAGCATAGGGGAGGGGCGTGGACCGGGGGCGGGATTCGATCCCTCATACGAACAGCGGGACGGGGTTGAGCTGGTCGTACGGTGTGGGTTCGGCCAGCCGGCCCAGGCCCACGGGGACGTCGAAGAGGCGGCCCGGGCCGTACCGCGCCCAGAAGTGGCGCAGTCCCGGTACGACCACTTTCGTCACGGGAAGTCCGAGGTCAGGTCGGCTCTGGTCGAGTACGAGCAGGTCCAGTCCTTTGCTCCGGACCAGCTCGGTGATCATGCGTACGTCGTCGAGCAGATCGGCCCCCGCGGCCACGGTCCAGTGGCCCGGCGTACGGGTCTGCGCCATCGGATCGGCCGCCAGATATGGCTGGTTGGCGATGGTGGCCCCGCGCCACCAGGACAGCGGCTCCGGGTCGGTGATCCGGTATCCGCCGCCGTCCCCGCGCGCCGCGCCGACGGCGGGCAGCAGCTGCCCCAGCTCCGACAGGGCCCGGCACAGCGCCACCCGGGGGTCGAAGTGCGCGCCGAAGCCGAAGAGCACGTCCTCGGCCGGCTTGTCGGTGCGCCGCGACAGCGCCGCGATCACCGGGATCCCCAGGTCGGAGGTGAGGTCGAGCGCCCACACCTCCCGGTTCATCCGGCGCAGCCCGTGGCGCGTCCGCTCGACCCACTCGTCCTCGAAGGAGCCCAGGTCCACCCCGGGCTGACGGGTGCGGTTGTACCACCACAGGGCGACCGCGTCCCGCTCCACCAGCTCCAGGAAGCCCTGGACCAGCGCGTCCTCGGGGCTGCTGCCCGCCGCGTTGCCGTTGGAGTCGGCCCACGGCTCCCCGGCCGCGGGGTCCGCCGCGACGTCCGTCGCCCGCCCGAAGTACAGCATCGAGGTGGGGAGCAGCCGCCGGACGCCGCCGGTCAGCGACCACACCGGGGTCCAGTCGGTCGGCCGGGTCTCGTCGAACGGCGCCGGTACGTGGTGGAAGCGGGAGTGCCGCGCGTTCCACTCCTCCCGCTCCGCGAACTGGCGGGCGCTGTAGAGCTGGCAGTCGTTGGGGTGCACGGCCGCGCCGCCCAGGCCGCGCAGGGAGTCGCGGACCACCGGCTCGTCGCCGTGCCGGGTACCGCTGTAGCGCTCGACCGCCTCGCACAGCGCGCTCGTACGGGCTTCCTCGGCGGTGCGGCCCTTGCCGCCGCTGAGCGCGCGCAGGCCCGAGCTGAGCCCGGCGAAGGACGCCGACTCCATGGCCAGGTTGTGCCCGGAGGTGTACGCGTGGACGAACTCCGGGGCGCCGGGGGCCTGCCGGATCTCCTTGACCACCCCGGTCACCGGGTCCACCAGGTGTCCGTACGTACGCAGCATCTGCGCCGGGGTCAGGGCGCGGTCCCCGCCCCCGGTCGCGGCGGCCTTGGGCCGGGAGACGGGGACGAAGGGGGCGCCGGCCCGGCGGGCCACCAGACCGGGATCCCCGCAGGCCGCGCACTGCGGGAGCCGGGCCACCGGGTGGCCGGCGGTGCTCAGGCTCAGCGTGTCGAAGGTGCGGATGTGGGCCTGCTCGGGGCGGCGCAGCCCGGCCAGCCACTTGGCGGCCTCCAGGACGGCGAGGTTCACGGCGAGCGCGGTCCCGGCGGCGAGCCCGGCGGCGGGCCGCGGTACGGGACCCTCCAGGCCGAGCGCGCGCCGCACGGGCACCTCGGAGTGGCGGTGGCCGCGCAGCCGTACGGCCAGGCAGTGCCAGCAGGGGCCGGAGCCGGGCCGGAAGAACGGGCCCACCCAGGGGTCGGTTCCGCACACCTTGACCGGCAGCCACGGCCGGCCGCAGGCGCGTTGGCGGGCGTCCACGGCGGCCAGCCCGGGGGAGAGGTAGTCCTCGCACAGGACGAGGACCAGGTCGGCGGCGCCGGGGTCCGCGACGACCGCGATCCCCGACTCCCGGCAGGCCCGGGCCACCGGCTCCGGATCCAGCCCGGGCAGCGCCTCGACGGCGACGGCGGCCCGGGCCAGCCCGGCGGCGGCCACCCCGCCGTCCAGCCCGGCCAGGTCCCAGTACGCCTCGGCCTCGGCCTCCGCCGCCGGGGTGGTGGAGCGGATCAACCCGGCGTCGGCCAGCGAGAGGAGGGCCGCCTCGGCGTCCTCGGCCCCCAGGATCCGCGCGGCCTCCCGGCGGACCGCCCCCGCGGTCCGGGTCCCGTCGAGCAGCGGCACGAGGACCTCCGCCCCGCTCCCGCCCAGGGCGGTCACCCCGCGCCGGGACACCAGGTAGGCGGCGTCGCCGGGGACGACGGTGGGCCGCAGGTGGGACTTGAAGCCCACCAGCGCCTCGGCGGCGGCCGGCGCGGCCGGGAGCGGCAGGTCGGGCCGCTCGCGCCCGGCAGCGCTCATGCTCCCAGCCGTCCGGCGGGCGTCGCGGCCGATTCCGTGACCTGCGTCCGGCTGCAGACGGTGAACAGGGCGTACGCGGTGTCCGGCAGGGCGTCGAGGTTCTCGATCACCAGGCCCGGCTTCGTGGAGCGGACGGGTATCGGTGCGGATCCGGTGCTGGGGCTGATACGGGCGTTGGCCGAAAGGCTGGTCATGGCGGTGGAGTTCCCTCTGCGTCGTCGTGGCGCGGGTCGGTCCGTTCACTGACGATTCTGCGAGGATCCGGTGATCGCGGGACAGTGCCGCGGTCACCAGCGCGAGGTGAAGTTTTCACATGGACCGGCGCCGCCGGCGGGGCCGGACGGTCAGGCCCGCCAGCGGACGGGCAGCTTCCGCGGGCCGCGGATGAGGAGCCCCGCGCGCCATACGAGGTCGCCGGGGCCGGCGTCCAGGAAGAGGGCCGGGCAGCGCGCGAGGAGCGAGGTGACGGCCGTACGGGCCTGGAGGCGGGCCAGCGGCGCTCCCAGGCAGTAGTGGATGCCGTGGCCGAAGGCGATGTGCCCGCCCGCGGGCCGGCGGATGTCGAAGCGGTCCGGGTCGGGGAAGCGCGCGGGGTCCCGGTCGGCGTCGGCGAGCGCGACCAGCACCAGCTCGCCGCCCCCGGGGATCACGGCGCCGGCGATCTCCACGGGCCCGGTGGTGAACCGGTACGTGGTGGTCTCGACCGGCCCCTCGTACCGCAGCACCTCCTCCACGGCGTCGTCGACGAGCGAGGGGTCGGCGCGCAGCGCGGCGAGCTGGTCGGGGTGGCGCAGCAGGGCGAGGACGCCCGAGGAGATCAGCTGGACGGTGGTCTCGAAGCCGGTGACGAGCAGCAGCCAGGCCATGCCGATGAGTTCGTCGGGGGAGAGCCGGCCGCCGTCCTCGTCGGTGGCGCGGATGAGGGCGCTCATCAGATCGTCCCGGGGCCGCGCGCGCATCGCGTCGAGCATGCCGGCGAGGTAGCGCGTCATCGCCGCCGTGGCCGCCGTCCTGGTGGCGTGGTCCGGGCTGCTCAGGGCCTGTTCGGCCCAGTCGCGGAAGGCGGCGCGGTCGAGGGAGGGCACGCCGAGCAGCTCGCAGATGACGCCCATGGCCAGCGGGAACGCGAGCGCCTCGACGAGGTCCGCCGAGCCGGCCGGCCGGGCGAGCATGGCGTCGAGGAGCTCGCCGGTCAGGGCCCGCACCCGGGGGGCGAGCGCCCCGACGCGGCGCGGGGTGAACTCCTTGGCCACCAGCTTGCGCAGCCGCGTGTGGTCGGGCGGATTCGAGCTCAGCAGGTTCTCGCCCGCGGAGAGCCGGGTGAGCGGGAGGGCGGGCGAGGCGTCCCGCCAGGACTTGGACAGGGAGGGCTCGGTGAGCGCGGAGCGGCAGGCCTCGTAGCCGACGACGAGCCAGGCGTCGGCTCCCTCCGGCACGCGGACGCGGTGCACCGGGCCGCGGGCGCGCAGCGCGGCGTACACCGGGTGGGGATCGCGGACGAACTCCTCCCCGAGCGCCCCGAAGTCGGCCGCGATGTCCGCCGAGACGCCGGCCCCGCCGCCGGCCGTGGTCTCGGCCGAGACGCCGGCCGTGATGCCGGCCGTGGTGTCGGCCGTGGTGTCCGTTCGCACGGGTCAGCCCTTCTGCCGTCCGCTCGTCATGGGTCCTGTCGCCTCACCGCACGGGGGTGTTCCGCTTCTCGAACACCTCCCGGGCCACGCCGATCGCGTTCAGCACCCGCGGGAACCCGGCGTACGGCACCACGTGGATCAGCGTCTCCACGACCTGGGCCGGGCTCAGGCCCACGTTCAGGGCGGCCCCGATGTGCACGCGCAGCTGGGGAGCGGTGTCGCCGAAGGCCGTCAGGGCGGCGACGGTGACCAGCTGGCGGCGCCGCGGCGACAGCCACGGCCGGTGGTAGACGTCGCCGAAGGTGAACTCGACGATGAACCGGCCCAGGTCGGGGGCGATGTCCTTGAGGGACTCGATGACCTCCAGCCCGTGGTGCCCGTCGATCTCCACCAGCTTCTCGGTCCCGCGCATGTACCGGTCGCGGGGATCGTCCATGACCGGCGGTTCGAAGCCCACGCCCCGGTCGGCGAAGACCTTCCGGGCGACGGCGACCGCGTTGAGCGCCCGGGGGAACCCCATGAAGGGGACGATGTGGATGAGGGCCTCGATGATCTCCTCGGGCTCCACGCCGACGTGCAGCGCCGCGTCGATGTGGAAGTCCAGCTGCGGGGCGGCGTCCCCCTGGGCGGCGAGCGCGGCGACCGTGGACAGCTCCCGCTCGCGCAGGTCGAGCCCCGCGCGGGAGTAGACGTCCCCGTACGCGAACTCGACCACGAAGCGGCCGAGGTCCGGGGCGATGTCCCGCAGCGACTCGATCACCGCCGCGCCGCGCTCGCCCGAGGTCTCGTGCAGGACGGCCAGCCCGCGCGCGTAGCGGGAGTCGTCGCGGGAGGCGGCCGCGGCCGCCGCCGGCGCGGGGTTCAGCAGGCCCTCGGCGAGGCCGATGCCGACGAGGGCGCCCCCGGTGAGGGTGGCGCGGCGGGTCATCTCGGCGGTGCTCCGTACGTCGTTCATGGTGTGTCGTCTCCATCCATCGGTGCGAACGGCACTGTGCCGATCGCGATGACGTTGCCCTCGCTGACGTATCCGTCCGGGTCGCGCAGCGGGCCCGCCGGATCGTCGGGGTCGAGGAAGGGGGCCCAGTCCCCCGCGATGCCTTCGTCCGCCGCCTGGCGGGCGAAGCGCGCGCAGGCGTTCGCGTAGAAGCGCAGGGCGGCCAGGGTGAGCGGAGCGTGGTGCTCCATGAGGATCGTGCGCTGCCGTACGTCCGTCAGACCGGCCGCCCGCAGCCACCGGTACAGGTCGCGGCCGCGCAGCAGCTGGCGGGCGTAGCCGGGGGAGGCGGCGGACGCCCGGAGGAAATCGGTGATCAGGAACGGGTCCGCCGGGCGGACCGTGCTCAGCGAACCGTCCACGTCCTTGACCGCGACGAGGCCGCCGGGCCGGGTGACCCGGCGCAGCTCCGCCAGTGCGCGCGCCAGCTCCGCGTCGTCCAGGTACTGCGTCGTGTTCGCGCACCACACGGCGTCGAACATGCCGTCCGCGTAAGGCAGATCCAGGAGACCGGCCCGGCGCACCACCAGCGGCGGGGCGTCCGGCCGGTCCCGCAGCCGCCCGGCGGCGCGCTCCACGTTCTCCGCGGCCAGGTCGACGGCCGAGATCCGGCCCGCCGGGCCGACGAGTTCGGCGATCCGGGGCAGGAACGCGCCGCTGCCGCAGCCCGCGTCGAGCACGTGCCAGCCGGGCCGGATGCCGACCCCGTCCAGGGCGTCCAGGTAGGGGACGGCGCAGGCCTCGAAGTGCGGGTCGACGATCTCCTCGTGGGTGAACGGCAGCCCGGTGGAGGTCGTGTACCCCCATGCCGCGTGTCCGGCCGTCAGCATGCCGCCGCCTGCGCCCCGGTCCGTACGGTGGCCCCCTCGGCCGTGGTCCGCGCCCGTGCGAGCAGGTCCGAGAGGATCCCCGCCACCGCCTCCGGTGCCTCCAGGGGGGCGAGATGGCCGACCCCGGGGAGGACGAGGAGCCGGCCGCGCCCCAGCGCCTCGGCCGTCCGGCAGGCCTCGTCGAGGGAGACGAGCGCGTCCTCGGCGCCGATCACCACCACCGCGGGGACGTCCGCCGCGCGCAGGGCGGCCGTGGAGTCCGTACGGGCCGCGATGGCCCGCTGCGCCCAGGCGACCGACCGCGGCGGGGCCGCGAGCGCCAGGCCGCTGACCCGGGCCGGCAGCCGCGGCCGCCGGGCCCTGGTGGTGGCGCCCAGCAGGGAAGGGGTGGTCGCGGAGACGAGCGCGGGGCGCGCCGCGTCGTCGAGGACCGCCTCGGCGAAGCGCAGGCGCTGCGCGGCCGCCTCCGCGCCGTCGGCCGTACTCCTGGCCGCCAGCAGGGCCAGGGCGCGGACGCGGTCCGGGTGGCGGCGCAGGAAGGCCATCGCCACGTAGCCGCCCATGGAGCAGCCGGCGAGGGCGACTTCGCCGACACCCTGCCGGTCGAGCTCGCGGGCCAGCGCGTCGGCCACGGCGTCGAGGGAGGGCGGGCCCTGAGGGAGCGGCGCGGAACCGAAACCGCACAGGTCGGGGGTGAGGACCCGCCGGCCCCGGGCGCGCAGCTCCCGGGCCGTCGCCTCCCACATGGACGAGTCGAGGGGCAGGGCGTGCAGCAGGGCGAGGGGAAGGCTCATCGCAGCGCCGCCCGTTCCGCGTCCGCGACGAACCGCCGTACGTGCTCGGGTGGTTCGGCGCCACGCAGCCGGGCGAAGGCGACCGGTGAGGGCGGCAGGTCGTGCACGGGTACGACCTTGATGTCCGGGGGGACCACCGCGTCCAGGGACCGGAACGAGACGTGGACCGCGTACGTGCTCCTGAGCAGCTCCGCCATCGCCGTCAGCGTGGTCATGGCGTGGACGCGGCGGATCGGCCGGCCCAGCGGGGTCCGCGGCGGTACCACCAGGTCCCAGACGTGCGCCGGGAAGGAGCCGGGGCACCGGAAGCCCCCGTACTCGGCGACCTCCTCGACCGACACCGAGGCGCGCCCGGCCAGCGGGTGGTGGGCCCCGGCGAGCACGGCCCGCCCGTCGAAGCCGACCGGGCGGCTCAGGGCGAGGTCCGGCTCCAGCGGGTCGTACTTGACGATCATGATGTCCGCGTCACCGGCCCGCAGCGGGCCGAACGGCTCGGTGACCTCGTACGGGACGTACTCCACGGACTCCGGGGCGTGGCCGGCGGCCGCGACCAGGCGGGAAGCCAGGTGCGTGGAACCGTGGACGCCCAGGCGGACGGCGGGGGCGGGGGCGGATGGGGT
Source organism: Streptomyces vinaceus (assembly GCF_008704935.1). Lineage (NCBI taxonomy): Bacteria > Bacillati > Actinomycetota > Actinomycetes > Kitasatosporales > Streptomycetaceae > Streptomyces > Streptomyces vinaceus. The sequence goes on along the minus strand of NZ_CP023692.1, from coordinate 2,512,181 downwards.
GAGGGTGGCGGGGGTGAGGGTGGCGGGGGTGGGCATTTCAGACCTCCGTGGTCAGTCCGGCATAGGCCTGGAGTTCGTCGGGGCGGTGGACATCGGTGTCGACCCGCAACACGGCGAGCCGTGCGCCCAGGCCGGTCAGCCGCGGTACGAACCGCAGCGTGAGGCGGTCCCCGGGACCGATCAGCCCGTCCAGGACGGCCTCGGCGAGCAGGTGGTTGACGTGCACGAGCGCCGCGGTGACCGACACCCTGGCGGTGGCGATGTACAGCTCGCGGTGGACCGGCGTACGGGCGCCCGGGCGGCCGGGCACGGTCACGGTGGCCGGCCGCTGCGCGGTCAGTTCGTGCGCGGCCTCGAAGGTCTTGAGCAGTCGGCGCAGCGTGGCCGTCTCCGTGCCCGGCGCGGGCCCCGCCCAGGCCATGGAGTCGTCGCCCGCGACGTGGTCGAAGGCGAACCGCTCGCGCAGGTTGGACGGACTGCCGGCGAGGTAGACGGTACGGGTGAACGAGCGCCGCCACGCCTCCCGTCGCCCGGGAGCCAGCGCGAGGGCGAAGGCGCAGGTCTCGCCCACCCACCGGGGCAGGTCGAGCCGGCCGATGACGACCACGGCCAGCGCCTCGTCGGCCGGGGCGGGGCGGCCGTGAAGCCCGGCCCGGACGGCGCGCAGCGCCTGCGTACTGGACAGGTCGAGCCCGTCCGCCAACTCCGGCCGCGCGGAGCGGACCCGGTCCGCGGCCGACTTGAGCAGGGCCGCGGAGGACAGGGGAAGGGCACTCACAGGAACACCGCCGACAGGAGTACGGGATCGGGAGCGGGGCGGCCCTTGCCGAGGAGCGAGCAGGCCAGCCGGTAGGGGTCGACGTACGCGTGGCCGCGCCGGTGCCGCTCCAGCACCCCGGGCAGGTCGCCCCCGCCGCTCGCGGCCCCGGAGCGCCGCAGCAGCCGGGCGGCCACGGTCAGGCAGTGGCGCAGCAGGTCGTGGCGGAAGGACTGCTGCTCGCCCGGGCCGAGGGTGGCGATGAAGTACAGCCGCATGCCGAGCCGGAGCGCGGCCTCGCCGTGGCCGTCCGGGCCCTCGCAGACCTCGGCCGAGGCGCGCAGCAGCGCGCCGGCCGTGTGGTCGTGCCAGCCGCCGTGCCGGGCCGAGGTGATCTTTCCCCCGATGGGCACCCGGCCGATGGGCACCCGGCGCACCGGCGGCCCGAAGGCGGTCAGCACCCGGTGCAGCAGCCGGTAGTCCGCGTCGAGTTCGCGGTCGTACAGCAGGACCACCTCGTCGTACCAGGGCACCAGCGGCAGCAGCTCGCGCAGGGCGCAGGCCAGGTAGTTGGGGCGGCCGTCGGCCGTGACGATGCGGCGCAGCGGCATTCCGTGGCGGGTGAGGTCCAGGTAGACGGGGCCCCCGCAGTGCCGCTGGTCGAGGACCAGGCCCACGGCGGCGAGCCGCTCGACCATCTCCTCCAGTCCGAGCCCGGGCGGCTGGTGCTCGCGCAGACCCGGGTCGTACATGCCCAGCCGCTCGTAGTGGCCGGCCCACAGCCGCAGCATCCGCTCGCTCGCCGGGTGCACCCAGCCGTTGTGCTCGACGGCGTCCCGGTAGGGCCGCAGGACGGCGGCGTCCTGGTGCGGCTCCCGGGAGCGGTAGTGGACGTACAGCTCGCCGATCTCCTCCTCGGAGAGCTGCGCGTAGTCCGCCTCCCCGTGGGTGCGGTCGAGGTACTCCCAGAAGCCGACGGTCTGCTCGGTGACGTGGTAGGTGGTGTGGCTGTAGCGGTACGTCACCGTGGCGAGCGGTGCGGTGGCCCGGAACATCACGTCGGTCCACAGCAGGCCCTTGAGGTGGCTGGGGGTCAGCGGTTTGGTGGGGGTGACCGTGACCGGTGCCAGCAGGACGTTCTTGCGGGTCAGCACGTTCATCCTTCCTTCCGGTCCGGGACGCGGGCGGTGATCGCCCCGCGGAGTTCGGCGTACGCGGGCGGGCGGGGACCGCCGGGTGCGGGGGCGCCCGCCCGGGCCGCCCGTACGCGGGCGGTGAAACCCGGGTCGGCGAAGACCTCGGCGGGGGTGGCGAGGCTCGTCCCGATCCGGGTGATCCCCCGCCAGACGGTGCGGTCGGTGGCCGCCGCAGCGAGCGCGGCGGTCCGGACCGGCCCGGGCACGGGCGCAACGGTCGGGCCGCCCTCGGGCGCTGCGGGCGCCGCGGGCGCCGCGGGCCCGGGGTCCGGCGGCGGTCCGGCCGCCGCCCGCCACCGCTCGGCCCGTGACCGGGAGTCGTGGACCCCCTCCTCGTACCAGGGGCGGAGCAGGCGGTCGGCGAGGTCCGCGGCGGCCAGGGCCAACCGTTCGTCCGCCGCCGGGTGTTCCCCGATCAGCTCCGCGAGCCCGAAGGCGTGCGCGAGGGCGAGGGAGAGGCCGCGGCCGAACATCGGATCGGTGACGCAGGCGGCGTCCCCGGTCCGCAGCAGCCCGGCCACCGGAGCCCGGAGGCCGGGCCCGGCGCCGCGAAGGACGTTCGGCGGCATGGCGATGGCGCGTACCGGTCCGATCGGCCGCGCCGCGCCCTCGTCGACCCAGGCGGCCAGGTAGGGGGAGAGGCGGCAGGCGGCGGTGAAGGCGGCGGGCGTGCGCAGGGCGGCCATGGCGCGGTCGCCGGGCAGCGCGCCGAAGGTGACGGCGAAGACCTCGTTGTCCGCCGGGTGCAGGACGGCGGAGTAGTGGTCCCAGATCCCGCCGGCCGCGTTGGCGCGGTTGAGCGGGCCCGGCGGCGGGCCGTCGGGGTCGCGCAGCCGGTAGAAGCGGCCGAAGGCGTGCAGCCGGCTGGGGCCGGTCAGGTCGGCCGCCTCCGGTACGCCCGCCGCGGCCAGCCAGGACCGGGACGCCGCCCTGCGGCCGGACGCGTCCACCACCAGGCCGGCCTGGATCCGCTCGCCGCCGTCCGTGACGACGCCCGTCACGCGGCGGCCCGTCGGCGCGGTCAGCACGCCCCTGACCGTGGTGCGGTGGCTGACGCTCACGCGGGGCAGGGCCGAGGCGGCGCGGTGCAGTACGAGGTCCAGGACGGACCGGCGGACGAGCAGCGTGACGAGGTCCTCGTCCCCCGGCTCCGCGGCACCCGGCGGCGCCGCGGCGGTGAGGTCGGCGAGCCGGGCCCCCTCCGCCAGCGCCGCGTCGAGCACGGCGGGCGCGTGGGTGCGCAGCATGCGCACGCCGAGCGCGTTCAGGATGTGGTCGTGCCCGGCCTGGGGCACGCCGGGCCGTTCCCACAGCCCGGCGCTCTTGAGGACCGGCCCCTGCGGCGGTGGTCCGCCGCGCTCCAGGACGCGCACCCGGTGGCCGCGCGCGCCGAGTGCCAGGGCCAGGGCGAGGCCGGCGGTGCCGCCGCCCGCGATCACGGTGCTCGTCATGGTCAGCGACGCCGGCCGTGCACGAAGAACACCCGCCGTACGTCCGCCACCGATCGCGGCGGCACCGGGTCGGGCCAGCGCCCGAAGTCGGCGCCGGGCTCGCCCGGCTGGACGGCCCGTACGTCGAACCCGTACCGCTCGAACAGGGCCTCCGGCTCGTCGGTGCCGAACACCCAGGGGCACCCCCAGCCCGCGAACACGTCCAGCAGGCCGCGCATGTGGGGGAGGGTCAGGGCGGCCGCGTTGACGATGTCGGCCGCGATGCGGCTGCCGGGTGCGGAGATCGCCGCGACCCGCTCCAGCATCCGGTGGGCGTCGGCCTCGGGGATGTAGTAGAGCAGTCCCTCCAGCAGCCACGCCGAGGGGACGGAAGGGTCGTAGCCGGAGGCGACGAGGCGCTCCTCCCAGTCGTCGGCGGTGAGGTCGACGGCGACCGTACGGTGGTCGACCCGGGGCTCGGCGCCCCGCAGCCGCCCGGCCTTGAAGTCGAGCACCGCCGGGCGGTCGACCTCGAAGTACCGGATGTGCCCGGGCCACGGGAGGCGGTAGGCGCGCGAGTCCATGCCGGCCGGGGCCAGTACGAGCTGGGTGGTCCCCGGATCCTGGGCGGCCTCCTGGAGCAGGTCGTCGAAGAAGCGGGTGCGGATGGCGTTGTAGTCGGGGGTGCTGGGCAGGGTCCGCGGCCGGTCGGGCGGGAACGTCGCCGCCCGGATCTCGGCGAGCAGCCCGGGACCCGCCTCGCCGACGAGTCCGGCGGCGTACGGGTCCTCGTACAGCCGGTCCTCGCGGCGGGTCTCGGCGGCCCGCAGGGCGGCGGTGAGCAGGGCGGTCCGTTCGACGGGGTTGAGCACGGGCATGGTGGCTCCTTGTACGGGGGTGCGGCGGGGCGAGCGGGACCGGGGCGGGCGAGCGGGACCGGGGCGGGCGGGACCGGGGCGGGCGGGAAAGGGACCGGGTCAGACGAGCGGGGCCCGGGTCAGGCGCTCCCAGAGGGCGTCGTCCTGCCGGAAGAGGCGGTCCTTGACCTGCGTCGGGCGGATGCCCGCGCCGACGGCCTCGTGCCAGTCGCGGTCGAACGCCTCGGCGTCCAGCAGGCGTACGGCGGGGGCGCCCAGCCGGCCGGCCGCCCGGGCCCCGGCGTACCCGGCGGACTGCTCCGCGAGGCAGCGGTCCAGGGCGGCGGTGAAACGTACGGTCTCGGCCTCGTGCCAGGGGGTGCGGGGGGCGATCGCGAAGACGTAGTGCGGAGCCCCGAGCTGCGCCGGACCCGCCGGTTCGACCCGGCAGGCCACGTTGCGCAGGGCGAGTCCGCCGCCGGCCAGGGCCGTGTGCAGGGCCCGGACCACCTCCGCGTCCCGCAGCCGCTCGCCGGCCGCGTCGGAGCGGCCGCCGCGGCCCGCGTACTCCAGCCTCGGCACCCCGCCGGACACGTCCACGACGCGGACCACGTCCCCGACCGCGTACCGGTACAGGCCGCCCACGTGGCTGAAGACCACGTGGTAGTCCCGGCCGGCTTCGAGCTCGTGCGGCAGCAGCGTGGCCGAGTCCGGGGCGAGGTCCCGGTCGGCCGGTACGAACTCGTACACCGAGGCCGAGGCGACCAGGCTGCCGGCCGAGGCGTGCCGGTCCAGCGCCACGCCGACCGGGCCCTCCGAGGCGGCCACCGGCGCCGGCAGCACGCTCACCCCGGGGCCGAACTCCTCCCGCAGCGCGGGCAGGTAGAGCGAGGCCACCCCGGTCGTCCAGCAGAAGACCGCGCGCAGCCGGGGCCACACCTGCGCGGGCCGTACGGTGCCGAAGTACTCCGCGAGGTGTTCGAGCTCGGCGGCCCGCTCGGGGTCCGGCGCCCGGTGCGGCAGACCCCCGAGGGTGCCGTCCCGTACCTCCTTCACGATCCTCGGCCACCACAGGTTGAGCTGGTACGGAACGGCGGCGACCATCGCCGGGTTGATGCCGATCAGCGCGCGCAGATCGCTCTGCACCGCCAGCCGCAGCCGCAGGTACGCCCGCTCCAGGTGGTCGCCCGGCTCGGTCGGCACCGGCAGAGCCGCCCACGGTGCGCCCGTACCGGGCTCGGCCGAGAGGGGTTCGCCGAACCGGGCGCCGAAGTCCACCTGGCTGGCGCCCACATGGGGGCGGCCGTCGCCGGTGGTGGGCGGGGCGCTCAGCGGGTCGTGCTTGAGGTTGAGCACGGCGTCGGGCCGCTCCAGCACGTCGGGGAAGTGCTCGATCAGCGGGGCCCAGGCCGCGAGGTAGAACGGCATGAAGGTGGTCCGCATGAAGCGCGGGGTGACCGGCACCTTCTTGTGCGCTCCGGTGCTGCCGCTGCTGGTGAAGTAGACGGCGGGGGCGTCGGCCGACAGCAGGTTGCGCTCCCCGGCGGCCGTCCGCTCGATGAGGTCGGCGTGGTCGGCGTAGTCCCGTACGGGGACGGCCTCGCGGAAGTCGTCCACGGTGAGCACACGGCCGAACCCGTGCCGCCTGCCGAAATGGGTGGAGGCGTTGAAGCCCACCAGGTCGGTGAGGACGCGCTGCTGCGCCCCGCGCAGATCGGCGTGCTCGGCGGCCAGCCGCTCGCGCGCCGCGAACACGCGCGCCCGGTAGCGGCCGGTGTGGCCGGGGGTGTGCCAGACGGAATCGGCGTTCACGAGGTCAGCACCTCCCGTACGGCCTCGGCCGCCCGGCCGGCGTCGGGCTGCTCCGCCAGCATCGTGACCGGAACCTCCCGCACCTCCTCCAGCAGCAGCTTGCGCAGGCTGCGCTGGTAGCGCTCGAACTCGGCCCAGGTCCCGTCCTCCCCGTCGTACTCCAGGGAGTTGAGCCGTGCGCCGTCCCCCCTGCGGCGCCAGGCGGACTCGGGCGAGACGTCGAGGAAGACCACCGAGCTCGGCCGCGGGAAGGAACGCCACCAGCTGTACATCGCGCGGTCCTGGACCCCGGCCATCCGGCACTTCGCCAGGATCTTGTAGTAGTACGAGTCCATGAGGACCGGCACGCACGGGTCCGCCTCCCGCACCTGGTCCCTGAGGTGGACCACGGCGGTCTGCAGGACGCTGGCCAGGAAGTCTGCGGAGTATGCGGCGCCGAGACCGGGCAGCAGGTGCTCGTGGACGTCCCGGCGCAGCCGGGGGATCAGGGCGTGCTCGGGGGCGACGAAAGCACTGTCCGTCGAGACCATCCGCCACTCGGGCAGCTTCGACACCAGGCGTTTCATGACCGAGGACTTGCCGGCCCCGTCGGGACCGAGCAGCACGTGGAACCGGGGCCCGGTCATCGCGTGGCGGTGGTCTCGGGGCGGCGGGCCGCCAGGTGGGCCCGCAGCTCGGGGTCCTCGCCCACGGCCACCGGATGCCCCACGAGTTCGAGCATCGGCAGGTCGGAGAGGTGGTCCCCGTACGCGAAGCAGTCGCGCGGGTCGACGGCGGGCCGCGCCGCCAGGTGGGCGAGGACCGCGGCGCGCTTGCCCTCGCCGATGACCGGGGTGCCGACCTCGCCGGTGTAGCGGCCGTCCTCGGTCAGCGGACGGGTGCACAGAACCGTTTCCGCGCCGATCTCGCGCGCCAGCGGCTCCAGGAGGGGCGGGAAGGAACCGGAGACCAGGACCAGGGGAGCCCCCGCGGCCCGGTGCCCGCGCAGGGCCCGGCGCGTCGAGTCGATGTAGAAGCCCCGGGTGGAGGAGGTGCGTTCGGTGAACCAGTCGTCCGCCAGCCGCGTGATCGTCTCCACGGACTCGCCGGCGTAATGGCTGTAGTAGAAGCGGTTGATCTCCGAGCGGGGGGCGCCGGCGGCGGCCCGGCGGCCGATCACCGCCGCGATCCGCTCGTACTCCTCCTCGCCGGCCGCGCCGTGCCGGCGCACCAGCTGGTAGTGGAGGAAGTCGAACATGCTCTTGACGGTGATCAGCGTCTCGTCGACGTCGCTGAAGACGATGTAGGGCCGGACCGCCGCGGACAGGGAGGCGCTGACGTACTCGGCCATGTAGCCGGGCAGGTGGTCGGTCATGACGTACGGACCTCCGCGCGGACGGGGGACGCGGCCTCCGCGGCCGCCGCCGCCGTGGCCAGCGCCACCCCGTCCTGGAGGGAACGCTGCGCCGCACGCGTCTCCTTGGCGTGCGAGACCTGGGTGTCGAAGGCGGTGAAGCGGACCTCCATGCCCGCCGTCTCCGACCCGCCCTGGCTCACGGAGAGTTCGCAGTGGAAGGTCATCCGCGTACGGTGCGGGGTGCGGTGGGCGAGGACGCGGCAGCGCACCACCGCGGGCAGCGGGAAGAGGAAGTTGCGGTACCGGGTCGCGAAGGAATCGATGACGAAGTAGCTGCTCCCGACCGCCTCGGGCGGCAGGTAGAACTGCTCGGCGACCGCTATGAACATCTGCCGGCCGGCCTCGGTGGCCAGCATCCCCTGCATGTGCTGTCCGGTGAGGTGGTCGGACATCACCTCGTTGTCGCCGTCCACCAGCAGGTCCGCCTCGTACCAGTCGTCGCCGACCGGGCGGGGCTCGGAGATCAGCACGTTCTCGGGGCGGTGCTTGTGGGCGATCTCCCGGCCGGCGCGGGTGTGCAGTGCCTGGTCGTCGATGACGACCAGGTCCGTCAGCCCGCGCCGGGCCAGGGTGTCGCGTACGTACTGCACGTCGAACAGGGAGACGCCCTGCCCCACGCTCACGCGGACCCCGCCGGGGCCGGCGGGGCTCTCGGGGAACGTCCCGTTCCTGATCAGGCGGGCCAGCTGCGAGACGGTGAACACGCCTTCGTGGTGGGCGAACTCGGCGAACACGTCGCCCACGAGGAACAGCGTGCCGGGCTTGGCATGGGTGGCGGCCGCCTGGGACGACTCATGGGGCATGGGCACGGACATGGCTTTCGACCTTTCCTGTTCGGGTGGTGGTGGGGGTCGCGTCATTCGGTCAGGCGCCGGCTCAGCACCGGGAACTCCGGGTCGCTGCCCAGGGCCCCGCCCTCGGCCCAGCGGTTGCGCGGCACCTCCTGGATGTAGACCGTGATCTTGTCCAGGGGTGCTCCCGTGACCTTCCTGACGGTCCGGGTCAGCTCCTCCATGAGCTCCCGGCTCTGGGCGTCGTCCTGGCCGTCCCAGGTGGTGACGGAGATGATGGGCATGGGAAGGGCCTCTCAGGGTGTGGTGCGCAGGTCCTGGAAGGACGGGCCGCGCAGTTTCAGGTGGGCGTGGATGTCCCCGCCGAGGCCGAACTCCCCGATGGCGCCGCCGTAGCTGCGCTGGTAGCTCATCCACAGCACGACGACGTTGATGATCCGGTTGGCGCCGGGCAGCTCCGGGTCCGGGAAGGGGTCCGGCATGGTGGCGTGGTAGCGGCCGGAGCCGTCCGCGTCCGTGGTGAAGACGTTCGGCACCCCGAGCGGGCCCGGCCGGGTGGGGCCGGCCGGATCCAGGTCACGGGCGCGCAGCGACATCACCGTGTAGACGCTGTCCGGCACGAGGCGCGAGAAGTCGAAGTCGAACGTCGCGGACCGGCCGTCGGGGGTGACGGCCACCTCCAGGGTCCCGCTCGCCTCCATCCACCGGCCGAAGGTCACCGGCTCGGTGACCTTCGGGCCGTCCTCGGGCCGCAGGTCCGGGATCGGCACCTCGTGGAAGGCGTGGCTCGGCCGCCGGACCCGGTCGGCGTACGGCAGCTGCTCCGGCGCGAACACCATCGGGTAGTTGTTGCAGGGCAGGGGCAGCGGCAGGGTGTGCAGGACGAGGTCCCGGTCCGCCCCGCCGGGGTCGGTGTCCAGCTCGCGCAGCACCGTGTAGGGGGCGAGCCGGCCGAACTCGGGAACCGGGCCGGCCGGTGAGACCACGGCCGCGCCCCACTCGGGCGCGGCCCCGCCGCCGGCGGTGGGCCGGTTGATCATGCCCACCACCAGGAAGTTGCCGTCGCCGTCCATGACCTCGCTCGGCGGGTACAGCGGACCCTGGGTCGTCAGGGCGAGCTCGTACTTCTCAGACATCGGCGCGCTTGTAGACGCGGGTGTAGAGACCGCTCTCGCCGCCCACGATGTAGCGGTCGCCCGCCTGGCGGACGATCTCCTGGTACTCCGGCGAGGTGAAGACGGCCTGGTACGCGGCCGGTTCGACCTCGAAGCCGGACACGAACATGACGCCCGGCTGCGAGCTGATCAGCGAGTGGTAGGCGAGGAAGGTCTGCACCTCTTCCGCGCGCCGGACCACGTCGAAGATGGTGTTCTCGCGCCACTCGCGGTACGCGGCGTACTCGCGCGGCTTCACCTCTATGTAGCGCAGCTGGACGTACGGGGTCTGCGGCAGCGGGTCGGCGGTGTCCTTGGGGGCTTCGACGAACTCCAGCAGGTGGCGCCGGAAGTCGGTGACGAGGTCGGCCGACACGGCCTCCCACAGCTGCTTCCAGCCCGCGTTCAGGCCGTCCAGTTCGGAGAGCTCCTTGACCGGCGTGATCTCCAGGACGTTGCCGTCGTCCACGCTGACGTACAGCGCGCGGCCGGCCACCGGCTCCTTCTGGTGCAGCCGGTTCCACTCGGCGAGGACCTGGTCCAGGCGGCCGGGGGCGACGGCGACTTCATTGAGGACGAGCAGGGTCGAAGACATGGCTGTGCCCTTTCGATGAATACGTGAATACGTGAGTACGGGAATGCATGACGCGCGGACCGCGAATGCGCGAATACGGGAAGGTGTGAATGCGGGAAGGTGCGGACGGGGGAACGCCTCAGGCGACCGTGACGCTCTTCGAGGCGATCACCGCCGCCGCCTCCGCGACGGTCTGCTCGGGGACGAGTTCACCCATCTCGATCTCGACGCCGAACGTCTTCTGCAACCGCAGCGCCAGTTCCTCCAGCAGCAGCGAGTCGATCTCCATCGCCTCGAACGTGGTGTCCGGCGTGACATCCGCCGTCGGCACGTCCAGCTCGCCCAGGACCACGACGATACGGCTGACGATCGAAACATCCATGAGAATCCTCCGTGAATCACTTGGAACGCCGACTTTCGCGTTGCGGGATCGGAGCTGGTGAATTCAGCGGATCGAATGCCCTCCGCGTCCCACGGATTCATCATGGGATCCGGGAACGGGCGGAGGAAGTGTCTCCCGATCATGGTGGTGCGAACACCACCGGCAGGGGAATCAGGAGGCCGGGGAATCAGGAGGCGGCGGAATCAGGCGGCCTCGGCGTGACAGCCGACCGCATCGCGCTCCCGCGCGACCGAATCCACTCCGGGCCGGGCGATGTACAGGGTCAGCAACGACTCGGGGCTCTGCGGCACGCTCATCTCCACGCGGTCGAACACCCGCACCCCGGCCTGCGGCAGCGCGATCTTTCGCCGGCTCCGGTTCGGGCCGACCACCTCGTGACAGTCCCACAGCGCGGCGAAGCGCGGGCTGCGCTCGCTCAGCCGCTCGGCGATCCGGCCGAATTCCCGGTCCTCCGGGAAACGCGCCGACTGGGCCCGGAACTGGGCGACCAGCCCGCGCCCCACCTCCTCCGCCTCCGGGTACTTCTCACGTGTCGACGCCTCGGTGAAGAACTTCAGCACGCAGTTGTCCCCGCGGGCCTCGATGCGGAACAGGGACCGGGCCGAACGGCTGGCCAGTTCGATGCGCCCGTACCGGTCGGTGATGTACGCCGGATTGCGCGACCACCCCTCGACGAGCGCGTTCATCCGCGCGTACTCGCTGTCCCACCGGCGCCCCGCCGTCGGCTGCGGCGGATTGTGGCCGGCCAGCCGGTAGAAATACGTGCGCTCCGCGTCCCCGAGCCGCAGCGCATTGCTGACCGCGTTCACGATGCCCTCGGAGACGTTGATGTCCCGCCCCTGTTCGAGCCAGGTGTACCAGGACACCCCCACCCCGGCCAGAGCCGCGACCTCCTCGCGCCGCAGCCCCGGCGTACGTCTGCGCTCGATGTTCACCAGACCGACCTCCTCCGGCGTGATCTGCTCCCTGCGCGCCCGCAGGAAATGCCGCAGCCTCGTCCGCCGTAAAAGCCCCGATACCGGAGGGGACGCAGTCGTCTGCATTCCTCGACCTCTTTCTCTCTCCGACTGAAGAAAACTTCCGTGGACCGCGCCCCGCCGGGCAGGCCCACCGGTGGTGGTGCCACCACCCCGTTCGACAGACACTCCCTTCCGCCGCGCCCGCCCGCCACACTGGCGGCATGTTCCACACAGCGGCGAACATCCCGGCCGCCACGGCGGCGCGTACGGCGAAAAGCGTTCCGGCGAAAAGCGTTGCGGCGAAGGACGAATCGGCCCGGCTGCGCCTGTTCTGCTTCCACCACGCCGGCGGCAGCGCCTGGTCCTTCTCGGGCTGGGGACAATGGCTCGGCCGCGGCGTGGAGGTGGTGCCGGTGTCCATGCCCCCCAGGTCGGTGCACGCGGCCGGCGCCCCCGGTGCCGTCAGCACGATGGACGACCTCGTACGCGAGGTGACAAGTCAGCTGACCCCCTTCCTCGACGAGCCCTACGCCTTCTACGGACACAGCATGGGAGCGCTGGTCTCCTACGGCGTGGCACAGCGGCACATCGCCGCGGGACGGCGTCCACCCGCCGCTCTCGTGGCCGGGGCCCACCGCGCGCCGCATGTCCAGGCTGCGCCCGACCTGACCGTAGGGCTATCGGATCGAGCCTCCCTAGAGCTGATGCTGGGCCTGGGTGGAGCCGGAAGACTGCTGCGCGAGAACCCGGTACGGATGCGGGCCGTCGTGGCACGGCTCCGCGATGACCTGCGGATATGCGCCACCTACCGGCATCCGGCGGGCGGCGGCCGGCCGCTGCCCTGCCCGGTCCACGTCCTGCTCGGCCGCCACGACCCCCTGGTCCCGGCGGCGGACGCCGAGGCGTGGCGCCTGCACACGAGCGCGCAGTTCTCCTTCCGCACCCTCCCGGGGGGCCATTTCTTCAACCGGGAGCACAAGGACCTGTTCTTCGCGGAGTTGGGGCGCATCCTCGGCTCGGTCGAAAACCGAGCCGTGTGATTCCCGCCGCTGACACCGCGTGGTGGTGTGACCTACCTTCGGGCGGTATGGACGCCATGCCGTTAGGGACCGACCGTACGAAGAGGAAGCGCACCGAGCTGGCGCACTTCCTGCGGAGCCGCCGCGCCGCACTCTCCCCCGAGGACGTCGGACTGGCGACGGCCGCCCGGCGCCCCCGGGTGGGGCTGCGCCGTGAGGAGGTCGCGGTCCTCGCCGGGGTGAGCGCTTCCTGGTACGCCTGGCTCGAACAGGGCCGCCCCATCAAGGTCTCGGACGGGATACTCGACGCGATCAGCCGCGCCCTGCGCTTCGACGAACGCGAGCGCGTGCACCTGTACCGGCTCGCCGACGCCAACCCCCCGCTCCCGCTCGCGGCGCCGGGCCTCCCCGATTCCGGCCTCTACCAGCGGATGGTCGACACCCAGCTGTCGGGTCCCGCCTGCGTGATCGACCGGTACTGGGACGTCCTCGCGGCCAACGAAGCGGCCGCCGAGGTGCTGCGCCTGGGCCGCGAGGGCAACGACAACTTCCTGACCAGCCTGTTCTCCGGGACCCACGGCGAGAGGTACGTGAACCGGCCCCAGCTGGCCCGCCGCATGACGGCCCGGTTCCGCCTGCAGTCCTCGTACGGGGCCGACGACGAGCGGTACGAGGAGATCGCCGGCGAACTGGCCGGGAGGGACCCGCGCTTCGCCGAGCTGTGGGAGCGCCACGAGGTCGAGGAGTTCGCGCCGGTGGGCGTCGAGGTGGACCACCCCCACGAGGGGCGGGTCTCCTTCGTGCTCTTCACCATGGACCTGGACGAGGCCGCGCGCACCCGGCTCCTGGTGTACCTGCCGCCGGGCGCCGCGGGGCCCGTGTCGGCCTGGTCGTAGGAGGGACGCGGCGAGGGTGGTGGTCCCAACACCACCGGCGGCGCGCTCTGGTTGGGCTCCGGCCGCCGCCGCAGAATCGTCGGGTGGCCGGCCCCCGTGTGGAGAGCGGCCCGTTTCCACCGAGCCCGGTAGCGGCGTTCCGCACCGGCGACCATGGAGGCCTCCCTTGACTCATGCCTTGCCCCACGGCCGGACAGCGGTCCTCACCGGGCTCGGGACGTTCGTCCCGCCCCGCGTCGTGACCAACGAGGAGCTGTCCCGGACCATGGACACCTCGGACGAGTGGATCCGCACCCGTACGGGCATCACCCAGCGGCACTGGGCCGACCCGGGGACCGCCACGAGCGACCTCGCCGTGGAAGCGGGCGAGCGGGCGCTGAAGTCGGCCGGCTCCGGGGAGGCCGACCTGGTGGTGCTGGCCACGACCACCCCGGACCACCCCTGCCCGGCGACGGCTCCCGAAGTCGCCTCCCGGCTGGGCCTGCGGGGCGTGGCGGCGTACGACGTGGCCGCGGTGTGCAGCGGCTTCGTCTACGGGCTGGCCTCCGCGGCCGGCGCCATCGCCGCGGGCCTCGCCGAGCGCGTCCTGGTCATCGGCGCGGAGACGTACTCGACGATCCTCGACCCGGAGGACCGCACCACCTCGGTGATCTTCGGCGACGGCGCCGGAGCCGTGGTGCTGCGGGCCGGCGATGCCACCGAGCCCGGTGCGCTGCTGGGGTACGACCTCGGCAGCGACGGCTCGCTGAAGGACCTGATCATCGTCCCGGGCGGGGGCTCGCGGCAGCGCTCGGCCGCCGCCGCGCCCGGCGCGCCCGAACCGGACCGCGCCGACGCGTACTTCACCATGCAGGGCAAGGCGGTGTTCCGGCACGCCGTGACCCGGATGGCGGCCTCCTCCCGGGCCATGCTCGACCGCGCGGGCTGGGCGGCGGACTCGGTGGACCGCTTCGTGGGCCACCAGGCGAACGTAAGGATCCTGCACGCCGTCGCCGACCAGCTCGGCATGGCGCGGGAGCGCACGGTCGTCAACCTCGACCGCGTCGGCAACACCTCGGCCGCCTCCATCCCGCTGGCCCTGGCCGACGCCGTGGCCGACGGTCAGGTCACCCCGGGCGACCGCGTGCTGATGAGCGCCTTCGGCGGTGGCGTGACCTGGGGTTCGACCGCCCTGGTCTGGCCGGAGATCACCGCGTACTGAACCACCGGTCCCTTCATCGATTCCCCTCAGTCGGCCGCCGGTCACCATGACCGGCGGCCGACGTCGTACGTACGCACGGACACGGAAACGAGGAGTTCCGCCATGAACACGAACACGAACACGAACATGGACATCGGCATCCTGGGCGCGGGCAACATCGGCCGCCCGCTCGGCCGGCACTGGGCGGCCGCCGGGCACCGCGTGACGTTCGGCTCCCGGGACCCGGGCCGGCTCGGGTCCTTCGTGGAACCCCTGGGCGGGCGGGCGCGGGCCGCGGCGTACGCGGAGACGGCCGAGGCGAGCGAGGTCGTCCTGCTGGCCGTTCCGCACCCGGCCCTCGACGGACTGCTGCGGCAGCTGGCGGGCGCGCTGGCCGGGAAGACCGTGATCGACGCGACCAGCCCGATCGGCGTCTCGGACGACGGACTGTTCGTCTCGGTGATCGGGGCGGACCTCACGCAGGGCAGCTGGACCGCCGGGCGGCTGCCCGACAGCCCCGTCGCCCGCGCGTTCTGCCATTTCCCCGACGAACTGCTGTGGTCGCGCGGCACCCGGCAGCCGCACTTCTGGGGCGTGGGCACCGCCTCCGACGACCCCGGCGCCGGGAAGGTCACCGAAACCCTGGTGCGCGACGCCGGTTTCGTACCGGTCCCCCTCGGCGGGCTGAAGGAGTCGTCCGCCCTGGATCCCGGCGGCGCGCTCTTCGGCTACGTGTCCACGCCCGCGGGCCTGCGCGCCGCGGCGGGCCTGTGACGTACGCGTGCGACGCACGCGAGGGGCCGCCCGGTCCCTCCGGCCGTAGCCGGAGGGACCGGGCGGCCCCGATCCGCGCGCCCGTACGGTCACCCGGCGGGGGCGGAGCCCACCGTCTCGCCCGCGACTCGGGCCGCGAGGGGCCGCGGCTCGGCAGCGGCAGAGGCAGAGGCAGCGGCGGCGGGAGCGGGAGCGGGAGCGGGAGCGGCGGCGGCATCCGTGACGGGAGCGGCCGCCGCGCGCTTCTTCCCCGGATTCGACCAGCGCCGCGTGATCGGCCGCTCGACCAGGGTGTACAGCGCCCACGAGGCCAGGATCGCCACGGCCATGGCCACCGCCATCAGCCCGACGGCCGCCGCGTTCGAGTAGGCGTGGCTGCCGAGCAGCTTCCACACCGCGACCATCACCGTGTAGTGCACCAGGTAGAAGGCGAAGGAGATGTCGCCGAGCCAGACCATCACGCGGTTGCGGAAGGGCGTGAACCGGCCCTCGTCGTCCGCGATGGCGCCGGCCGCGATGAGCAGGGCGGCGGGGATGACGCAGACCGCGCGCGTCGAGTAGATCGGCGGAGTGAAGTAGCCGAGGACGAAGGCGGCGGCGAGCAGGACGCCCGACCAGACCATGCCGATGTTGCGCCAGCGGCCCGCCATCACCGAACGGGCCACGAGGATGCCGAGGGCGAAGTCCAGCACCCGGGGCAGCGGCAGGATGTAGGAGAAGAAGTACTGGTTGACCGAGGTGTCGGGCTCGGTGGCCATCATCGCCCCGGCCGGCACCAGCAGGGTCGACAGCAGCGGGGTCGCGATGATGCCGGCGACGACGCCGACGACCCATGAGTTCAGGCGGTGGGCCGGGATCTTCTTGATCCAGTGGAGCAGGACGGGGAAGAGGAGGTAGAAGACCGCCTCCACACCCAGTGACCAACCGGCCGGGTTCACCCCGAAGTTGATCGCGAAGTCCGGGTACCAGACCTGGACCATGAACAGGTTGAGCAGGCCGATCGTCATGTCCGTGACGGGCGCCGCGAACACCAGCATGGCCAGCGCCCAGACGATCACGTAGTTCGGGACGATCTTGAGGAAGCGCCGGCGCCAGAAGCGCGGCGCGGTATCGGTGTCCCGGGCCGACCAGGTCAGTACGAAGCCGCTCAGCACGAAGAAGAACGTCACGCCGAGGGCGCCGACGTGGGCCACGGCGTCGTAGTACGTGGTGACGGCCGAGCCGCTGCTCAGCCAGGGGACGCCGAGGAAGGCCAGAAGTGCCGCGTGGTACAGGAACACCACGAAGGCGGCGGGGAATCGCAACCCGGTCAGCGTGTCGAGGCGGGTCACCCGGGTACGCATTCTGTCCGTCGACACGATGCTGCTCCTTCAGAAGAGGGATGCTGGGAAAGACGCCAGGAAAGCTACCCGAGCCGCGGCCCCATTGCCTGGGCGTACTTATCCAGTTGGTGCCACCACCAGCAGTTGGAGGCACTTCATCACCGGGTGCGGGCGCGGAAGAATTCCACCGACGGAACTCTCCGCTGTGAAATACGGGCGCCATCGCATGGCGCCGTTTCGCCTTTCGCGTATCGCGTTTCGCGCATATTCCTCGACCCGGGAGCCACCATGTCCACCAGCGTGACCAGCGTGACCAGCCCCAGCAGCACGACGCCCCCGGTGACGGACCGCCCGGACCCCGAGGCCACCGCCCCACCGGGCTCGCCCTGGCGGTCCTGGCTGGCCGTGATCGGACTGGCCCTCGGCGTCTTCTCCTTCGTCACCACGGAGACCCTGCCCATCGGCCTGCTCCCCTCCATCGCCGAGGGCACGAAGGTCTCGCTCGGCTCGGCCGGCTTCCTCGTCACCGGCTTCGCGGTGCTCGCCGCCGTGACCGCCGCGCCCCTGACCGCGCTCACCGGGCGCGTGGACCGCAAATGGCTGCTGGTCGGCCTCATGGTCCTCTACGTCGCCGGCAACTTCATGGCCGCCGCCGTCTCCGGTTACGCGCTGCTGCTGACCGCCCGCCTCATCGTGGCCCTGGCGCACGGGGTGTTCTGGTCCATCGCCGTCTCGATCGCCGTACGGCTGGTCCCCGAGCGGCACGCCGTCCGCGCGACCTCGGTGGTCCTCGGCGGCATCTCCCTCGCCTCCGTCGCCGGCACCCCGCTCGGCACCGCCGTCGGCCAGTCCGCCGGCTGGCACGCGGCCTTCGTGTGCGTCGGCTTCCTCGGCTTCCTCGTCCTGGCGGCCAGCCTGCTGTTCATGCCCGCCCTGCCCGCCAAGGGCAGCGGGAGCCTGGCCGCGCTGCGGCACGTACTGCGCCACCGCGCGCTGCGCGTCGCCGTCGGCGTCACCGCGCTGATCATGAGCGGCCACTTCCTCGCCTTCACGTACGTGGCCCCCTTCCTGGAAGAGGTCACCGGCGTGCGGCCCTCCCTCGTCGGCGCGCTGCTGCTGGTCTTCGGCGCGGCCGGGCTGGCGGGCAACTTCGCGGCGGGCGCCGTCGTCGGCCGGGCCCTGCGGGCGAGCATCATCGGCTGCACCGGGCTGCTGGCCGTCGTCATGGGGGTCATGTACGCGGGCGGGGCGAGCGGCCCGCTCGTCATCACCATGCTCGTGTGCTGGGGCGTGCTCTACGCGGCGCTCCCGGTCGCCCTGCAGACCTGGGTCATGCGCCTCGTCCCCGAGGAGAGCGAAGCCGCCTCGTCCCTGTACGTCGCCGCCTTCAACGGGGCCATCGGCGTCGGGTCGTTCATCGGAGGCCTGATCATCGACTCCAACGGGCCGCGCCTGGCGATGATCGTGGCCGGGGCCTTCGCGCTCGCCGCGATGCTGACGACGGCCGTCTTCGGCCGGGCCGGGGGAGAGGCGCCCCGGCGCGCCGGGTCCTGACCGCCACGAGTCCACACATCACGATCCGGCCCGGGTGACGGGCCCGCGGCGGCGGCATGAGGAATTCATGGTGGCCGTATGGCGCACGACCTGTCGTCAGGCTCGGGCGCGCGGCCATACTCGTGAAACCCTCCGCCGGCTAGAGAGGTGCAACATGCGGTATACGACCGGGGGTGTCCAGACCTTCCATCTCTGGTCGCTGTCCGAGGACGTGATCGTCGATCAGGGGCCCGGTGGCGACGTCCTCCTGCTCACCAGCCGCTGGGGCGAGGACCGGCTCGACCGGCCCAGCCCGGCGGTGCGCGAGGTGCTGCGGAGGATGGAGCTCGGGCCGGTCCTGCTGGCCAACGCCCTCAGCGAGCCCGAGGACCAGTGCCCCTTCACGCTGCCGGCGCTCAGCAAGCTGTCGCACCTCGTGGTGCGCACCCTCGGAGTGGACGACCTGAAAGGGCCGCTGCTGTCCGTGGTCCCGCTGTCGTCGGCGGCTTCGTTCGTCCTGATCCGGCCGGCCGGCGAGCGCCGGGTGTGCCTGCCCCGGCACGTGGCCTTCACCGTGCCGGAGTCGGGTACCGGATGCGTCCTGGAGTCGGAGCGCTCCCCGCACCGCGTCGTCCTGCACCGGCAGGAGGCGGCGTGGGTGGCGATGACGCTCGCGTGGCCGACCACGCTCACCGCGGTCTCGGCCGCCCTGCCGCTGCCGCCGCAGGTGACCGAGGACATCGTCGGCTACCTGGCCGCCGCCGGGCTGGTCACGTCCGTGGACGAACCGGCGTAGCGGCGCCGTCGCCCGACGTTCCCCGTCCGCCGTTCCCCGTCCCCGTCTGCTCTTTCCCGTCCGCCGGTCCCCGTCCGCCGTCACGCCCGGGCGGCTCAAGGGACGCTTGGGTTCCGGCCGAGTTCCCGTCCAGATGGTTTCAAGCCACTTGCCCGATAGTGCGGCGCATGCAGCGGGAACGTCCCGTATCTGACTCGACGGAGTGGACACCATGCTGGACACGGACACCTTCCGCAAGGTTTTCGGTTCCTTTCCGACCCCGGTCGCGATCGTCACCGCGCTCGGCGGGGACGGCGAACCGGCCGGCTTCACCTGCAACGCGTTCTCCGCCGTGTCGGCGGCCCCGCCCCTGCTCCTGGTGTGCGTGGGAAAGGGGTCCAGGACCCTGCCCGCGATCCTCGCCTCGGGGGCCTTCGCGATGAACTTCGTGGCCCACCGGGGCCGGGACACCGCCCGGGCCTTCGCCGGGAAGGCGGAGCGCAAGTTCGACGGCGTGGCCTGGCGCGGCGGGCTGGCGGGGGTTCCCGTACTGACCGAGGACGCGGTGGCGTACGCCGGCTGCGCGCTCGTGGAGACCGTGGAGGCGGGGGACCACCTGCTGCTGATCGGGCGGATCGAGGAGAGCGAGACCTTCCCCGGCGCCGCCGCCCTGTACCAGCGGGGCGAGTTCGGCCGGTGGGAGCCGGACCGCGAGCTGGCCGTGCAGCACTGACGGGGCCCTCGCAGGCGGCGGAACGGCGAAGCTCCCGGCGGACGCGGTGTCTGCCGGGAGCTTCGTCGTTCGTACGGGGCGGCGGCCGTACCGCTGTGTGGGGGGCGGCGCCGGCTAGGCGGAGAGTGCATGCAGGGTGGAGGAAGGGACCTGCAGACCGGTGTCGTTGGCCAGGATGGCCTGGTGCAGCCGCTGGAGCCGCGGGGACGGTTCGACCCCCAGCTCGCTGATCAGCGCGTGGCGCAGCGACTGGAAGGCGTCGAGCGCGCGCCAGGGGTGCCCGGCCCGGTACAGGGCGGTCATCAGCTGGGCGGACAGGGTCTCGTGCAGGGGCTGTTGGCTCACGAGCATCCGCAGCTCGCCGAGGATCTCCGCGTGCCGGCCGAGGCTGAGGTCGGCTTCGAGGCGCATCTCCAGCGCCCAGTCGCGTTCCTCCTGCATACCGATGACCTCCGTGGCGAGGACCTCACCGACCGGTACGTCGGTCAGGGCCGGTCCGCGCCACAGGTCCAGGGCGCGGCCGAGCTGCTCGGACGCCGTCCTGGGGTCGTTCTCCGCCATCGTCCGGCCGCCGAGGCGCACCAGCTGCTGGAACGCCAGCAGGTCGAGGGAGAACTCCTCGGGAGCGAGCCGGTAGCCCCCGTAACAGGTCGCCAGTACGTCCTTGGCGCTCCGGCCGGATTGCTGCTGCACGCCGGCCTGCGTCAGTTTCCGGCGTAATTGGAGGATGTAGGTCTGGAGCGTGGTGGCGGCGCTGCGGGGAATGGCATTGCCCCACAATTCCGCCATCAGCGTTTCCACTTGTACGACACGTCCCGCGCGGATGGCGAGCAGCGCGAGGATCTGGCGGGGTTTTCCTGCGGTCGGTGCGATGGACATGCCGTGCATACGGGCTTCGAGCGGTCCGAGAACTCCGAATTCCATGGATTCAGCATCGCAGCCGGCTTGAGCGGGCGGCCAGTGACGAAGGCACGAGCGGACATGAAATTCTCATACGCCTCCGCCCGCCTGCTGACGGGCAGCGGGCGGGCGGAGGGCGAACGGAACCGGCTTCGTGGGCTCAGCCGTTGACGAAGGTGAGCCCGGTCGGGTCGTAACGGGTGCCCGCGATCTCCTCGGGCGGCGCCGCGGCCTCGATCGCGGTGAGGTCCTCGGGCGAGAGCCCGACGGCCAGGGCCGCGAGGTTCTCCTCCAGGTAGCGCGTGCGCCGGGTGCCCGGGATCGGCACCACGTCCTCGCCCCGGTGCTGCACCCAGGCCAGGGCCAGCTGCCCGGCGGTGATCCCCTTCGCGGCGGCGAGCTCGTCCAGCTTCGCGACGATCGCCTGGTTCCGCTCGCGGTTGCCGTCGGCGAAGCGCGGGTGCCCGCGCCGTACGTCGCTGTCCGCCAGCTTCTCCACCGAGCCGTACCGGCCGGTCAGGAACCCGCGCCCGAGCGGGGCGTACGGGACCACGCCGACACCGAGCTCGCGGCAGACCGGGACGATCTCCGCCTCCAGGTCCCGGGACCACAGCGACCACTCGCTCTGCAGCGCGGCGATCGGGTGCACCGCGTGCGCCCGCCGGACGGTCTGCGCGCCCGCCTCGGACAGGCCGAGGTGGCGCACCTTCCCGGCCCGCACCAGCTCGGCCATGGCCCCGACGGTCTCCTCGATCGGCACCTTCGGATCGACCCGGTGCTGGTAGTAGAGGTCGATGTGGTCGACCCCGAGCCGGCGCAGCGAGGCCTCGCAGGCCTGCCGTACGTAGGCGGCGTCGCCCCGTACGAGCGTGGGCTCGCCGAGCCGGTTCGCGAAGCCGAACTTCGTGGCCAGCACGACCTCGTCACGGCGGCCGGCGACGGCCCGCCCGATGAGCTCCTCGTTGTGCCCGCTGCCGTAGAAGTCGGCGGTGTCGAGGAGGGTCACCCCGAGGTCGAGGGCGCGGTGCAGGGTCGCCACCGACTCGGCGTCGTCGGTGGCGCCGTAGCCGTGGCTCATGCCCATGCAGCCCAGGCCCTGCGCGGAAACGGCCAGTCCACCCAGGGGCCGGGTGGGGATGTCGGTCATGCTGCCTCCAGGGCGAAGGGACGGGCCGCGAAGAGGACGGCGGCCGGGTCGAAGGTCAAGGCGATGTGGGTGGCGATGGAGTTCACGTCCCGCCAGGCGCGCTGCAACGGGCTCTCCAGGCTCTGCCCCGAGGTTCCGGCGGTGGCGAACATCCGGTTCACGGCGGTGACGAGGAGTTCGGTGGACAGCGCGTAGTCGCGCACGTTGCGGGCGATCTCCGCCTCGGTGATCCGCGCGCCCCGGTCGGCGACGTCCGCGGCCCGCTCCAGCAGCAGCGCGGCGGCGTCGATCTCGCCGGAGCTGCGGGCCAGGGCGGCCTCATACGTACCGAGGGAGGGCCCGGGACCCCCCGCCTTCCCGGCGCCCCGCGCGAGCCGCCGCGCGGTGTCGCCGGTCCACAGCTTGAGCGCGCCGCGCGCGGCCCCGAGGGCGGCGGGCGCGCACGACAGCCCGTTCACGGCCTGGATCGGCACGGCGGGCCCGTCGAACAGCCGCTGCCGGTCCACGCTCCGCGACTCGGGCACGAACACGTCGTCGACGACGACCGTGTTGCTCCCGGTACCCCGCATCCCGGACGCGCTCCAGGTGTCCTTGACGGCGTAGGCCCCGCGGGGCAGGGCGAACAGCCGCGCACCGGCCTGCCCGGGAAGCACGGCACAGACGACGACCCAGTCGGAGAAGTCGACGCCGCTGACGCAGGCCCAACTCCCGGACACCCGCCACCCGCCGGGCGCCGCCGCGGCCTTCCCCGCGGGCGAGAGCGACCCGACGACGAACGCGTCGGCCCCCTCCGCCCACACCTCCTCCTGCCCCTGAGCGGGCAGAAAGGCGGCCACCCGGGCCAGACTGGACGCCACGGAAGCACACCAGGCGGCAGCGGCACACCCTTCGGCGACGACGGCCACGGCGTCGGCGAACTCGCGGAAAGTCCCCCCGGCCCCGCCGAACCCGACGGGCACGAAATGCCGGGCGAAACCGCTCTCCAGCACCCCCGCCACCACATCGGGAGTCAGCTTTCGCCGCTCCTCGGCATCGGCGGCCCGCCGCCGCGCCACCTCACCCAACCCCCCGGCCCGCTCCACGAGCCCGGTCCCCGTAACCATCCTGCCTCCCCAAAAGCCACCGACAAGCGGCCCGGACCATCCCACAGCCCCCTCAACCCCCACTCGCACCCCCCTAGAGCCCGACGGCTGCTGACGGCGCCCGGCCCCCCGGGTGCGCGAAGATCGAGCACAGTCGTGGACGACCTGGCGGGGCCGGGCCGTCGAGCCGTTCGTCCGCGCCTGGCGGTAGGCCGGAGATGCGCGTGGCGGTCCACCACCCGGCCGGCGCCAGGTCGTTCAGTGACGGTGGGACGGCTGCGCCGCGGCGGTGAAGTGGGCGGCGATCCGGAGCAGTTCCCGGACGTCGTCCTCCGGGGTCCGCAGATCCGGGTGCCGGACGGAGTCGGCGTATTCGGCGGGTACGGCCGGCCGCCGGCCGTCGTGGCGTGCGGCGAGGGCGGCGTGCAGTTGGTCGGCGGTGATCGCGGCGGCCAGTTCGCCGTCGCGGAGGCCGTGGCCGCAGTGCCGGGTGCCGGAAGCCTCGCGGACGGCGGGTTCCAGATGGACGGCCAGCGCCCACTGGCCGTCCCGGATCTCCACGCAGCGCCGGTACAGCTGCCAGCTGACGTTCCAGACAGGCAGGTTGACGCGGGTGGGGCGGCGGCCCGGCTGGAGAGCGATCGCGGGCATGGAGCGGTGCATCACCTCCCACAGCGGCCCCAGCGTCCGGTACTGCTGCTGTGCGCGCAGCCAGCCCCGTACGCCCGGGACCAGATGCACGCCGAGCGCGGGGACCAGGAATCCGGTGAGGACCATGAGGGTGCCGCCGTCGGCGCAGGCCCAGGCGAGATGTTCCACGGCCGCCGGGATACGGGCGTCGCCGCGCACCGCGGCCAGCAGCGCGGTCAGCCGGATCGCGCAGTAGCCGAGGGTGAGAAGGGCGCCGGCCCCGACGATCCGCAGGCCGCGCGCCACCCACACCTCGTCCGTGCGGCGAGCGGCCCGCAGGCAGCCGACGACGAGGAGTGCCTGGCCGGCACCGTACGCCGAGATGTACAGCCCCAGATATGCCTGGTAGACGCCGACACCGAGGTGGCGCGCCGTGAACGTCTGGGGGGTGGTCGGCCCGGTCGTCGGGAGGAGTGCGAAGAGCAGCACCAGGCCCGCGATCACGGCCGCACCCGCCAGCAGGGAGGTCCGGGCCGCCCGGCGGGCCGCGTCCGGCGGCAGGATCCAGCAGGCGAGCACGACCGGCTGCAGGGAAACCTGGGCGATCACGCAGGCGAACGAGGCCAGGAGGGCGATGGAATGACTGTTCGTCACCTCGCCGAGATGGATCCAGGTGGGTTCCAGGGACACCAGGAAGGACAGCGCGCAGAAGCCGTACACCCCGGCGAGCGCGGTCAGCGCGGTGTCACGGGGGTGCCTGCGGGCCGGCCGCAGCAGGAGGCAGAACCCTGCCACGGCCAGCGTCAGGCAGAGGGGATGGAGTAGCTGCTGCATGGTGCGGGCCGGTCACCGCCACCCGCGGAGCAGCGTCCGGGCGGCCCGGTCCTGGCGGGTGGTCCGCCCGCGCGCCGGCCGGTGGAGCAGGTGCTGGAGGTGGGTGCCGATCAGTTCGGCCTCCCGCTCCTCCTCGTGCACGTAGTCGGTGCGGCCGAGCATCACCCGGACCTTCGCCGGGTCCAGGTGCGGGACGAGCCGGTCCAGCTGGTCGGCCGTCGGCGGCTGCTGCCGCGCGGCACCAGCGCCCGTACCCGTACCAGCGCCCGTACCAGCGCCCCTGCCCGTACCCGCGCCCGGGTCCGTGGCGAGGCCGCGGGTGAGACCGTGGCCCCGGATGATGTGCCCGATCTCGTGGGCGATGATGTGGTCCTGGTGCACCCGGCTGGTGTTCTCGTGCACGAAGATGTAGTCGATGCCGGCCGCCGTGCGGATCCACATGCCGCAGATGCCCTGGAAGCTGCCGGCGGGTGCGGGCGCCAAGCGGATGGGATGGCCGGAAATTCTCTGGATGGCCGGGATCAGTTCCCGGACATCGGCGGCCGGTGGGAGGTCGAGCCCCTTCACGAACCGGCGACTGAGGCGCCGTGCTCTTCGGTCCGACTCCGGTGCGGCGGCTCGGAATCCCGGCTTGACGTGCGGCTTAGAGAACATCGGCAGTGGTCACCCGGCCGTTGTTCGTGATGGATGGATCAGCCCCGTTGCTTGCCATACGTTCCATCGCAGCATGGCGACTCGGTCGACGCATAGGGGATTTCAGGACACCATCGGCCCGTTGTCGGCGTCGCCGAGGCCTTCCAGCTCGCGGACCCGCTCGATCATCTCGGTGATCGACTTCAGGCTCTTCTCGGACAGCCCGGCCGTCCGCAGCGCCACATGCTGCACCTTCGCGTCGCGCAGCGCGGCGAGCAGGCCCAGTTCCGCGTCGACGGCGTCGGTGACCCGGTCGTCGAAGAAGTAGGCGGGCGGCACCCCGAAGAACTGGGCCAGCCCTTCCAGGTGGCGCAAAGTCGGGTTGTCGCGCTGCCCCTTGCGCAGCAGCCAGATGTAGCTGCCCGAGATCGGGATCCGCTCCGCCGTGATGGCTCGCGCCACTTCCTCGACGCTGTACGGGCCCCGGCCGGCGGGGGCCGTGTGGGCGAAGAGGTGCTCCAACTTCTCGGCCAGTGACTTCGGGGCTGCGGGCGGCCCCACCGGGTCCGCCTGCCCGGCCCCGTCCGCCTGATCCGCCTGATCGGCCATGACGTACCTCCCTCTCCGGCGCGCACCCTATCACCACACTGGTGTGTCAGATTCACAATCTCGCAATCAATGTCAGTTGACGGCTTGATCGGCTCGTGCCTAGAGTCGCGCCATCGACTGGGGTTTCGATGAAGCAGGAAATGATCGAACATCAGTCGATGCCGATGTGGGCTGTTCTCACCCGCCCCCATCTCACCCACCCCCACCGAAAGGAATGTCATGGCCAAGATTGCGGCCTTCATGAACCAGCAGGACATGGGCCCCATCGCGGAGAGCGAGCTCTCCGTCGGCGGTACGCCCGTCATGGCAACCCCGGCCGTCGTCGCCGTTCCGGCCTCCGTGAAGATCACGGCCGGAATCGTCGCTTTCACCATTCCGGTCGGTGCGTACGTCACCGGCCGCGTCGTCAACTGATTCCGGATTCCGGCCGTCGCGCCGGATGACACCAGAAAACAGGGAGGGGTACAGATGCACAGCATCACCGAGAGCGTCCGCGTCATCGCGGGCGCGACGCTGTCCGAGGACTCGGGCGAGCAGACCACCAGAATGATGCCGGTGGCCTTCACCCCGGCCGTCCTGGTCACCACGCCGTACGCCGCGGGCGGGCTGGCGGCCGGTGCCGCGGCGGTCGGCGCCTACGAGGCCGGCCGGGCCGCCGCCAAGGGCTGACCCCCGCCGGATCGGCGGAGTATTCGCCATCGCTCCCCACGTGGGAACGAGGGCTGTCCGGCCGCGCTGGAATCGCGGCCGGACAGCCCGTCCATGCTAACCGAACGCCAATCGAAGCCATTTGCCGAGCCGAGAGGTAGGCGCGTTTTGCGGTACATAAGGAAACTGGCCTCGGCGGTTTTCTCGCCCGTTCCGGTTTCCCGGGATAGGGCCCTGGGGATTTCGGAGCGGCTGTCCGCCCTCACCACGCTGTCCTCCTCCCTGGAATACCTGAACCAGCGGAAACACCTGGAGCCCGGCGGGCTCAATGACTGGGACATCATGAAGAAGTCCCCGGAATCCACCAACCCGGTCATCAGGAAAATCAGCAATGCCGTCGCGCACCGCGAGGTCACCCTCGCACTGCACGCTGCCCGCGCGGCCGTCGGTGTCGGCATGCTGCTGCCGGGCAACAGCCGTTGGCGCGGCGCCGGCAGCCTCTTCCTCGGCGGCACCACCTGCCTGCTGGCCGCCCGCCACCGCTACGGCACCGACGGCTCCGACCAGGTCGCCACCCTCGTCCAGGGCGCCACCGGCCTCGCCCGGCTCTCCCGCAGCACCCAGACCCAGGACGCCCTCCTCTGGTACGTGGCCCTGCAGGCCAACCTCTCGTACGCGGCTTCCGGCTGGGTCAAGCTCCTCGGCGAACGCTGGCGCGACGCCTCCGCGCTCCCCGGAGTCATGCGGACACGGACCTACGGCTCCGAGAAGATCTACCAGCTGACCCAGCGCCACCCGAAGACCTCCAAGTACGTCCAGCACAGCGTGCTCGCCCTGGAATGCCTCTTCCCCCTGGTCCACCTCGCGGGCGGCCGGCTCACCCGGCCCGTCCTGGCCTCCGCCGCGAGCTTCCACGTCGCCAACGGGTTCATCATGGGCCTCGGCCGCTTCATGACGGCCTTCCCCTCCATGCACCCGATGGTCGCCTACACCACCACCCCCGCCTCCCACCCCGCCGTCGCCGGCCGCGACGACCGGGCCGTGAAGGCCGCCGGACTGCTGCTGGCCGCCGGGGTCGCGGCGAGCGCAGCGCTGGCCGCGCAGCGCCGCTCCACCGTCCTGGAGGGCTGGCCCACCTCCCGCAGGTTCGTCACCCGGCACGGCAACGAACTGCTCTACGAGACCGGCGGCGGTACCGGCGACGCGTTCGGCACCGGCGACACCTTCGGCACCGGCCACGGCGAAGAGCCCGTCCTCGTCTTCGCCGCCGGACTGGCCTCCACCTCCGAGCACTTCGCCTGGATCACGGAGCGCTTCGTCAACGAGACCGACCACCCGGTGGTCTCCTACGCGCGGGCCGGCTACGGCGGCAGCCTCCGCCGCACCACCGCCCCGTACGAACTCGCCGAGTCCGTGGACGACCTGGAGGACCTGGTCCGCGGGGTCCTGCCGGCCGGCCGCAAGGTGGTCCTGGTCGGCCACTCCCTCGGCGGCGAGATCATCCGCCGGGCCGCCGACCGGCTGTCCGACAGGCTGGCCGGCCTGGTCTACCTGGACCCCGCCCACCCCGCCGAACTCCAGCGCTCGGAACGGCAGAGCGAGGGCTCCAAGGCCCTCAGCGAGACCATCGCGCAGGCATCCCGATACCTCCGCCTGGGTAGCGGAATCCTGATGAGCCGCCCCGAATGGCTGGACCGGCTGCCCAAGGAATACCGGCAGCGGGTGTTCGCCCAGTACACCGACGCCCGGCTGTGGACCGCCGGCAAACGTGAATGGGAAGCCGTCGAGAAAGACTTCCGCGCCTTCGACGGCACCATCGCGCCGCTGCCCGTCCCCGGCCTGATCATCGCGGCGCAGCAGACCGTCGACCAGGACCCCGAGCAACTGCTCCTCTACAACGAGCTCTCCCACGCCCACCCCGGCCACGGCGAGACCGGCGGCATCGAGGTGGTCGAGGGATCCGACCACGACTCCCTGCTGACCAACGCCGCCCACGCCCACCGCGCCGCCGACCTGATCGCCACCTTCCTGGCCGAGGCCCGGGCCGCCCGTGTTCCGGACGCCCGTGTCCCGGCCGAAGCCCG
Source organism: Streptomyces vinaceus (assembly GCF_008704935.1). Lineage (NCBI taxonomy): Bacteria > Bacillati > Actinomycetota > Actinomycetes > Kitasatosporales > Streptomycetaceae > Streptomyces > Streptomyces vinaceus. The sequence continues at coordinate 2,484,053 of NZ_CP023692.1, read as the reverse complement.
GCAGGGCGAGCTGCAGGACCAGCCGCAGGACGCGGCCCGTACGGAAGGAACCGCCCGATGAACCCCGGCGCCCTGCTGAAGTCGGCCTTCACCGGCGAGGGCGCGTGGGCCCGGGTGCTCGGCGCCGGAATGCTGGTGGCCACCGTCGCCGCACAGCACCCGCACCCGGCGTTCGACCGGCCCCGCACCCGGGACGTGTACTCGCTCGTCCCCAACTGGAAGTTCTTCGCCCCGAACCCGGCGGTCCACGACTTCCACTACGTGTACCGGACCCTCGACCCGGCCGGTGTGACCGGCGACTGGCAGGAGATCGAGATGATCGAACCGCGCCGGCTGCACCAGGCGTTCTGGTTCGCCTCGCGCCGCCCCGAGAAGGCCGTCTTCGACATCTGCACCGCCGTGCTCCAGCTCGCCGCCAAGGGCGGCGCCGGCGCCGCCCAGACCAACTCGGCGTACCAGGTGCTGCTCGGCTTCATCCGGCACACCATCCGTGAACGGCACCCCGAAGGCACCGTCCAGGGCTTCCAGTTCTCCGTGGTCCGCGCCTCCGGCCACGACACCAGCGAGGATCCGGAACCCCTGTTCCTCTCCCCGTACACCCCCCTGGACCGGCCGGCGAGGGCCGGCCACCCGACCGCGGTCTGACCCCCGTCCGACCCCACCGTCCGACCCACCGACAGAGAGGTGCCCAGCCATGGCCGGCGCAGTCGAGGACATCGGCTACGGAACGCAGTTCGCGTCCTGGTACCACCGCATCTTCCCCACGGACGCGAGCGTGGCAGCCGTCGCCGACACCCTCGCCGCCCTCCACCCCGACCCCGGGTCCGGCACCCTCGAACTCGGCGTGGGCACCGGCCGGATCGCGCTCCCGCTGGCCGCCCGCACCGGCCCGGTCTCCGGGGTGGACTCCTCCCCGGAGATGCTCGACCTGCTGGCCCGGACCACCGGCCCCGGCCCCGGCGGCAACCGTGCCGAAGTCACGGGAATTCACGGGGACATCCGCACCTACACCGACGACCGCCGGTACGGCCTCGTCTACGCCGTGTGCGGAGTCCTGTCGATGCTGCTGACCCCCCAGGACCAGCAGGCCATGTTCCGTCGGGCGGCCGACCTGCTCACCCCAGGCGGCCGGCTGGTCGTCGAGACGGGCAACCGCCCGGCCGTCGAAGCCCTCCACGAGGGCCGGTCACGCATCACCCTCTTCACGCCGTACCCCGAGCCGGGTACCGGACTCCAGACCCACTCCACCCTTCCCCCCGGATCCGACCTCTGGCAGTGCTCCCACATCTGGTACGAATCCGACGGAAGTACCCGGGTCGGCACCGAACTGTCCCGGCCGATCACCCCCGACGAAGCGGACGCCCAGGCTCTGGCCGTCGGACTGGCCCCGGAGGGCCGCCACAGCGGCTGGGACCTCTCCCCGTACGACGAGCGGTTCCCGCTCTTCCTCACCACCTATCTGAAAGGGGCCTGAGATGAGCACCCAGCGGGCCGTATGGTTCGTCGCCGCCCTCGCCGTGGCGGTACCCGTCATGGCCGTGATGTTCCGCGAGGACGGCCGTTTCACCAGCCAGTCCTGGACCAAGGGGTTGATCTTCGGCACCGCCGTCGCGGTCGTCGCCGCCATCGCCGCGGGCCGGGCCCGGCAGTGAACACGGCGGCGATCGCGGCCCGGCACCGTACGCTCCTGGCCACCGGCATCCTGCTGGGCGTGGCCGGCACCGCCGCCACCCTGATCCAGCCCCTGCTCATCGGCGACCTGATCGAGGCCGTCGCCCTGGACCGCTCTCCGGTCTGGCCGATCGTCCTCATCGCGAGCCTGTTCGCGGCCGACGCGGCCTTGGCCGCCGGCCACTTCTACCTGATCGGGCGGGCCGGCGAGAACATGGTTCTCGACATGCGGACCACCCTCACCGGCCGGCTGCTGCACTCCCGGCTGGGAGCCTTCCACCGGCTCGAACACGGCGACGTGTTCACCCGTACCGTCGCCGACACCTCGGTGGCCCGGATCGCGCTGTCCTCCTCGCTCTCCCAGATCATCACCTCGGCCCTCACCACCATCGGCTGCGTCGCCGTGATGGCCTGGATCGACTGGCAGATGCTCCTGGTCACCGCCGGCTGCCTCGGCGTCGCCTCCGCCGTCGCCCTCGGCCTGGCCCGCGCGGTCCGGGCCGCCGCCGTCACCAACCGGGAGGACACCAGCGACTTCGGCTCCGGTCTGCTGCGCGTCCTGGGCGCCCTGACCACGGTGAAGGCATCCCGCGCCGAAGCCCGCGAAGCCGAACGCATCGGCGAACTGGCCGACGCCGCCCGCCGCAGCGGCATCCGGGTGACCCGGCTGACGGCCCTGCTCATGCCCTCGATGAACGTGGGCACCCAGGTCTCCCTGGCCGTGGTCATCGCCTGGGGCATGGCCCGCACGGCCACCGGAGAACTCCCCATCGAAGACCTCACGGCCTTCATCATGTACCTGTTCTACCTGGTCAGCCCCCTGGTCATGCTCTTCATGTCGCTCGGTGAACTCCAGCAGGGCCGCGCCGCGGTGGACCGGGTCCGGGAACTGGCTGCCATAGAGCAGGAGCAGGAGCAGGAGCAGGAGCAGGAGCAGGAGCAGGAGCAGGGCTCGGCACAGGAACAGGGATCGGTGCCGCGGGCGGAGCCGGGGTCGGATCCGGGACAGCGCCGGGAAGCGGCCGGAGCCATCGAATTCAGGGAGGTGTCGTTCCGGCACCACAGGGCGGCCGCCCCCACCCTCGACGGCATCTCCTTCAGCCTCCCCCCGACCGGCGTCACCGCGGTCGTCGGTCCCTCCGGAGCCGGCAAGACCACCCTCTTCCAGCTGATCGAACGGTTCCACGCCCCCGACCGGGGCAGCATCCACCTCGGCGGCACCGACACCGCGGCCCTCCCCCTGGCCGAACTCCGCGCCAGGATCGGCCTGGTGGAGCAGGAGTCCCCGCTGATGCGCGGCACCGTACGGGAGAACCTCACCTACGCCCGCCCCGATGCCACCGAGGCCGAGATGGCCGATGCGATACGCGCGGCCCACCTCGACCAGGTCGTCGAAGCCCTCCCGCAGGGCCTGGACACCCCCCTCGGTGAAGGCGGCACCGGACTCTCCGGCGGCCAGCGCCAGCGGCTGGCGATCGCCCGCGCCCTGCTCACCCGCCCCGACCTGCTCCTCCTCGACGAGGCCACCGCCCACCTGGACGCCGACGCCGAAGCCGCCCTCCGGCAGACCATCGCCGAGGTCGGCACCCGCTGCCACGTCCTCACCATCGCGCACCGGCTCTCCGCCACCATCGACGCGGACCGCATCCTGGTGGTCGAGGACGGCCGCCTCCGCGCGCGCGGCTCCCACGCCGATCTGCTGGACCGGGATCCCACCTACCGCCGCCTCGCCACCCGCCAACTGGCCCCCGCAGCCGAAGGGCCGGCCCGATGAGCCGCCACCCCGACGCGGCCGTCGTCGGCACCGGTCCCAACGGCCTGGCGGCCGCCGTCACCCTGGCCCGTGCAGGCCTGCGAGTGGTCCTGTACGAACAGGCCGACACCATCGGCGGCGGCCTGCGGACCCGGTCCCTGTTCGACAGCGACATCCGCCACGACACCTGCTCGGCCGTCCACCCGATGGCCGCCGCCTCCCCCTTCTTCACCGCCTTCGACCTCCCCTCCAGAGGTGTCCGGCTGCTCCAGCCCGAGATCCCGTACGCCCACCCGCTGACCGGCGGCCGCTCCGTCGCCGCCTGGCGGAGCCTCACCCGGACCGCCGAACAGCTCGGCCCGGACGGCCCCCGCTGGTCCAGGCTGATGGGCCCCTTGGTGGAACGCTCCGCCGCGGTCGTCGAACTCCTCCTCTCCGATCTCCGCCATCCACCCCGCGACCCCGTTGCGGCGCTCCGCCTGGCCACCCGCGTCCTCACCCACGCCCTCCCGCGCAGCCCCTTCACCACCCCGGAGGCCCGCGCCCTGCTCGCCGGCGTGGCCGCGCACGCCGTCGGACCGCTGCCCTCACTCGCCTCCGCCGCCGTCGCCATGCTGCTCGGCCACACCGCGCACAGCACCGGCTGGCCCCTCCCCGAAGGCGGCAGCGACCGCATCGCCCAAGCTCTCGCGCAGGACATCACCGCGCACGGCGGCGAGTTCGTCACCGGCCACCGCGTCCGAGACCTCGCCGAACTCACCGGCATCCCGCTGGTCCTGCTGGACGTGGGCCCCACCGAGTTCCTCAGCCTGGCCGGCGACCGGCTCCCCGCCCGCTACCGGCGCGCCCTCACCCGCTACCGGTACGGACCGGGCGCCGCGAAGGCCGACTTCCTGGTGTCCGGCCCCATCCCCTGGGCGGACCCCCTGACCGGCCGGGCCGGCACCGTACACCTGGGCGGCAGCGCCGAGGCCGTCACCCGCCAGGAGCGGGAGGTGGCGGCCGGCCGACCCGGCGCCGCCCCCTTCACCCTCGTCGTGGACCCCGCGGTCACCGACCCGGGACGTGCCCGCGGCGACCGCCGCCCGGTCTGGGCGTACGCCCACGTACCCAACGGCGACACCCGCGACCCGGTCGACCTGGTCCGCCGCCGCATCGAGGAGTACGCCCCGGGCTTCTCCGACACCGTCCTGGCCTCCCGCGGCCGGGCCGCCGCGGACTGGCAGGCGTACAACCCGAACTACGTGGGCGGCGACATCGCCGCCGGAGCCCTCACCCTCAAACAGTCCCTGGCCCGCCCCACCCTCCAGGCCGACCCCTACCGCACCCCGCTCCCCGGGGTCTACCTCTGCTCGGCGGCCACCCCACCCGGCCCCTCGGTGCACGGCATGTGCGGCCACCTCGCCGCCCGGACAGCCCTCCGCCGCCACCACGGCCTGCGCACGGCCCCGCCCCTCTCCCCCCCGAGGCCCACACCATGACCCTTCGGCCGACTGTCCGGACGCCGCCGCGGACGACCCTCCGGACGACCCTCTGGAAGCGCCACGGCCTCCTCTTCGCCGCCGGCACGCTCTGCGTCCTCGCCAACACCGACGGCCTGAGCCCCCTGTGGTTCACCGGCCTGTTCCTCCTCGCCGTCGGCGGCACCATGCGCTGGACCCTGACCCGCCGCCAGCGCCCGACCGGCGACCACCCCCCGGTCCCGATGCGGATCCCCGTCGAAGGCCCCTGGACCGCACACAACAGCCCCGCCGACAAGGTCCCCAGCCACACCCACAGCCACGCCCAGACCTACGCCATCGACCTGATCCACCACCCCGCCGAGGGCCCCGAGGCGCCCCCGTTCACCAACCTCTGGCCACTGGCCCGCCGCCCCGAGCACTACCCGACCTTCGGCCAACCGGTCCTGGCCCCCGCCGACGGGGTGGTCGTCGCCACCGCGCACCGCATGCGCGACCACTGGACCCGCTCCTCACTCCCGTCCTTCGCGTACCTCTACCTCGAAGGCTTCGTCCGCAGCCTCGGCTGGCCCTGCCACCTCTGGGGCAACTACATCCTTCTGGACACCGGGGACAACGTCGTCGCCGGCTTCGCCCACCTCCGCCGAGGCTCCCTGCGCGTACGCCCCGGAGACCACGTCCGAGCCGGCCAGCACCTGGCGGACTGCGGGAACTCCGGAAACTCCTCCGAACCCCACCTCCACTTCCAGCTCATGACCACCGCCGACCCCACCACCGCCCAAGGCGTCCCCTTCACTTGGCACTACCACCTCGGCACCCGCGAACCCCGAACCGGCATCCCCTCCAACACCACCCTCTTCACGGCGTGACATCGGTCCTGCCCGGACCGGCGGTGCACGGGGCTGAGAATCAATCTGGAGGGAACTGCCGCCGCGGCAGGCGCGGTCGCTGCTCTCCGCGGTCTCCTGCACCGGCGGCTGACCACGGGCTGAAGAACCGCTGCGCCGAGGAGGCCCGTCGGGTGCCGCTTCCACGACCGCCGACGTACGGCTGCACATACGCGAAGACCCCGTCTCAGCGAACTCGCTGATGGCGGGGTCTTTGGGCACTTCCTGCGAAGTGCCCCCGGCAGGATTCGAACCTGCGCACACGGCTCCGGAGGCCCCGTGCGTCTCACGCGTTCCCGCAGGTCAAGCGACTACCAGCGCCTTGCCTGACCACTGCCGTCCACGTATAGGCCGCAAACCACGGAGGCAGCTACCTCAGTTGATCAACGATGTAGCCCGACGAGTCATCCCGACGGGCAACTGCCGCAGCGAGGGCGAGTAGGGCTTCAACCTGAGCGCTGGCAATGAGCTGATCGGCACTGAGCCGCCCCTTCGCCCACTTCTCGCTCGCGTCCAACAGCTCCTGCGCTTTGTGAGCATGCGCTGCATAGTCGGCCACAAGGTCCCCCTTCTCAGTCAAGGCCCTCGGAATAGTAATCACCCTGGCGCCTGGGGCCCTAGTTTGGAAGATCGCGCACGCGCCCACCCAGTCACCAGCCAACCCCCTGACCTGCACGTTCCCACACGCTCCACGACGTTCCCCGCGAAACCCCGCCCGCTCGGGCACGCGGGGGACACGGCTCTCTGAGTTCTGGAGGCAGTGTTGTCGGGTGCTATACGCGGTTGCGCCGCATCGGCTGCCGATCGCAGGATGCCACCCAGGGAGGAGCTATGGAGCGACATGAATTGATGCGGCTGCTCGCTGGTGACGACGCGGCGTCCACAGCTGCCTTGGCCGCCCTCGCCGACGGCGCCGAGTACGACGTCTGGGACGCAGGAACGCGGCTCTCAGACGGACATGCAGGGACCTTCGCGATCCGGCATCGGTGCATGCAGCGGATGGGTGCGGAGACCCTGGGATGGGAACGAGCAGAGGAACTCCTCCGTGAGCGCCCTCAGCCCATCCGGATCGGGCAGATCACAGCGTCCGACAGGTTGTGGGTCTATACGTTCTTCCTCACCGCTGACGGCCGCGAACTCGTGGCCTGTGCTGGCGTACGCAGGGCGGACAGGATCCCGGACCAATAAGGAGTACGAGTGGCCTGTCAGGTGGCGCCCTGAGACCGCTCAAGGGCGTCCATGAGCGCATTGTGGGCGGCGAGCTCGGTGGCCCGGCAGGGCGCGGTGAGGAACATTTCCTGAGCCTCGCCGAGGCTGCACTTGACCACCTGCCTGGTCACCATGACCGCGTCCACGCTGTCACAGCCGATCTCCTTCAGGAACTCCTGCAGAACCCCGCTATCGCGGTGCTCCGCCCATAGGGGCCGCGCCTTCACGGCCACCTCGGCTATACGAGCCTCTCGCTCCGCGTCCATGCGGGTACCCCCGCGTACGGTGTGAGCCGTGAGGTAGATCTATCGCCCCGGGCCGCCGATCTGGGCAGACGTGAGAGTGGTCCTGTCCACCTCGGCGCTGAGCGTCCAGGGTCTGTAGCTGCCCGACGTGCATGTGATCCATAGGCGCAGTGGACTCCTGGAGTACTGCCTCTGCCACCGCTCCTCACCCTCCGCTCCCTCGTACCAAGAGGGGCGGAACGAGCCTTCGAGCTGGAACTCCCTCGTATCGTGGAGCTCCATAGGGAAGCTACCGAGGTGGCGACCGAGCTCGTCGGCATTGTCGGTGCGGGGCGGGAATCGCAACGGTCCCCAGATCGTGCGGTCGCGTTCCTCGACGTCGCGTCCGTCTCCCAAAACAGGGACGGTGGTGCGGTCCCAGTCATCCCGAATCGAGATGTTGACAGAGTCGAGGCGGTGAAGCACTGCAGGGCCGAGCCAGTGGATCTTGAGGCGCCGCTGAGGCACACCCTGGTCGTGCACAAGGATCTGGACGGTCATCTCTGGGGTCAGTTCGCGGTGGAAGCGGCCCTCCTCGATCCGAGCTACAGCATCGGCGGTGGCTCGAGCGGCCTCTGCTGTGCGGTGAGCTGACTCGGATATTTGGTTCGCTCTCTGCGAGTTGCTGTCCGAGGACCGAGCAGCTTGCCGGGCACTCCACGCCGCCCACCCGCTGAACATTGCGGCTGCGCCGGCTATGCCACTCTCCAGGAGGTCTTTGGTATCCATGGATCTATCCAACTTGAGCTTCCGGGCGAGCGTCGTGAAATCCGGGATTCGGCTCGCAAGCCTTGAGACACCTCACTGGATCAAGGGCCGACGACCTGCCTGCCTCGTCGCAGTCCATCCTCAAGGCGTAGCCGCTCGAGCCCGGTGGCGGGGGCGTACACGGCTTGAGGGCGTCGACATCTGCCTTGTAAGCTCGCCCGGCCCACGCCCGTTGCCCACTCAGCCCATGCAGCAACACCTCTCCACGACCGCCCTGCACTGCTGGCGTCCACCCCCGTTGATGTCACCCGTGGATGTCAGAGGCAAGCCGCTCACCGTCTTACTTCCTCTTCCGAAGCTTCCGCATCTTGGCTTCGGCTTGCTTCTTCCTCCGCTGTGCCACTCCATAGCTCGACCAGCCGCCCTCGTGTAACTGGCACCGAGAGCTGTTCATGATCGCGGGCTTGGTGCACGACCGCCCCTTGGGCCATCGCCCCCACCTGCTTCCAGCGTCGTCGGCCATCGGACCCCGGGATGGTCTCGCCAAGGAGGGCCGCTGGGAAGGCGCAGACAAGGCGGACAGGGGCACCGCCAGCACACGGCTTCGGAGTGTCTGTGGGGCTCGGCGCCTGCGCGGGTCACGGGCAGCGCGCCAGCCGTCCACAAGCAGTCCTGGCTAAGCCTGTGCGCTATCGGGGCGGCAGGTCAACCGCACCACCGGCAGCACAGCGATGGCTCTGAGTGCCTGAGACCTGGAACCGCCTCTCGCCGCGGTCGATCGTTTGGATTTTTGGTCAGCCTGCCGCGAAAGCCCCATGTCAGAGGCCTCGCGTGTCATTACACCGGCAATCCGTCCGATCCTACGTTCGAAGGGTCGCATTGCGTCCACATCTTCACCCGCCCACTTACGAGTGTCAGTGCCGGTGGATACGCTGAGACTGTCTGGGGGAGAGCCTCGTCCGCCACGCCACCCGCCAACACGACAGGCAGGCGCTTGGTCTAACGTGGAAGGGACGAGACGAAAGGGGGGCACCATGGGGAACGCGCACGACGTGGCGGCGTACATCCTGACGAAGACCGGTCCGCTGTCCGCGATGAAGCTGCAGAAGCTCTGCTACTACTCCCAGGCTTGGTCCCTCGTCTGGGACGAGCAGCCTCTCTTTGATGATCGCATCGAGGCTTGGGCGAATGGGCCGGTGGTACGCGCCCTGTATGCGCAGCACCGAGGTCAGTTCACGATCCATAACTGGCCCTCCGGTGATCCCGCCCAGCTCAGCGCCGACCAGAAGGCCACCGTTGACGCAGTGATCGACGCTTACGCGAAGCTCACTGCCCAGCAGCTAAGCGACCTCACACATAGTGAGCGCCCGTGGATCGACGCTCGCGACGGCGTACCGCCGACTGAGCGCAGCGAAGCAGAAATCCCGCCCGAATCGATGCAGTCCTTCTATGCGTCTCTGGTCAAACGAAACGACACAGAGAGCGTCTGATAGGCCACATCAGGGGGGGCATGTGGGAGGGAACAACAAGAGACCTGCTAACAAGCAGGTCCCCACGGCTGCTGTACCGTCCGCTCCGGAGCGCGTCCCCCGTCGCGTCCGGGGCGTCGCCGTGCCGGGTGAAATGGACGAGCAACACCCTGTGTGGCGGACTGCGCTGCTGGATCGCGAGCACGACGGGTCGTGGTCGTGGAAGATCACCGATCAGACGCTATTGAAGATCGTGAACTTTCTGTCGGAAATGGAACGTCTGACCTGGCGGGAAATACGACAGCAGCAGACTGGAGGCCGGCGCCGCGGTCCTAAGCACAAGACGATCCCCCGCAATCACCTGTGCAAGGAAGCGCAGGATCGACTAGTTGAGCTCCAGCTCGACGACTTCGATGAGTTGTTCCGATTTCGCACCGGCAACATGGAGCGCCTCTGGGGAGTGCTCTCTAGCGACAGTCCGCGGATCTTCTATCCGATCTGGTGGGATCCCGACCACAAGGTATGTCCAAGCAAGGACCAGTAACCCTGATCCGCCCTTCGGTGGATCTGAAGGACACGTGCACCGCGCCCGTCTCAGCAGGTCAGAGCGTCGGATGCATCACCTGTCGCCGATGGGGCCACAGAGGCCACGTTCGACCTGCTCGGACCGGCGCATGGTCGGGAAGGCCAGCATCTGTATCGAGCGGCTGGCGGAGCTTTACAACCATCAGGGCTACGTCTTGCCCTAGTTGTTGCTCCGACCTGGGCCGATATCGGACGGACAGCCTCTGACCTGCGATCGAGCAGCCATCGGTTGTCGCCCTTGGTTGCCTCCGCCCACCGCCCCACGGCCCATAGACGGCCCGGCCACGGAGCCTTCGATCAATAGTCAGTCACTAGGTTGGCTGAAACGAAGACGCATGGCCAGAAACAGACCTACGCTCTCCCCACCGTAGGAAGGGGAGGCCCATGGCGCTCCAACTTGCACCACTGCTAGGCACGGCGGGCGTAGTGATAGCCGCAGCGGCTGGCCCTCTCGTGACAGGAGCCGTCCAGAACCGGCGTGACGCGAGATTGGCCGCAGATCTGACACGAAACCTCGATCTTCTGGAGAAACTCAGGGGATACGAGGCTGGGACGTGGGACGCCGAAGTCCATCAGCTCGACGTTCTCGTACGCATTCAGCTGGCGGCGGCTGCCGCACGCCAGAAGACCTATGTCGAGCAACGGCGCAGCTGGAGCAATCTGGGTGCAGTCCTAATGGTTTTGTCCATCGCGCTCCCGCTGCTGTGGCTCCTGACTCTCCCTGGCTCATGGTGGTCATGGGTGATCTTCACGCTCTTGTTGATTCTCACGCTCATCCTCTGCGGCATCGGGCTTCATCAGACATTCCGCCCTCCAGCAGATGCGCCGCTGGACGCTGCTGCCGCCTAAATAGCTGGGCCAGCCACACTGAGCACTGCTCCCATCCCGTCTGCCGTCGACCCACACGTATGTGGAGCGGGCGCGGGCCGCCAGGGCCCGTGTCTGCTCGGCTTGCCCGGGTCGATGGCAGACGGGATGGGAGCTCCCCACCTCAACCCCACTCGGTCGGCACCCGCGTACGGCGCCCCCGCCATCCCGGAGTCTGAGCGCCCCCGCCGGAGGCATGTCGGTGACAGAGGGAACCGGCGGCCCGTAGGGGCTCGACTCATGCCCTTGGGCCTATCCCGTCTCGCGGGGGCGGGCGTCGGCGAAGCGGGGGGCGGAGCGGGCCGAAGGCAGGAGCGTCGCCCCGAGCGGAGCCGGGAAGGCCGCCCAACGGAGCGGAGCGCAGCCGGGTGCTTGATGAAGTAGGGAAACTCTTACCACGCATGAGGTTCAGAGGGCAGGGCGGCGAACAACCACCGAGAGGTTTGGCCTTGAGGGCGGTCTCCAAAGCGTGATGGTGGGCTATTGGGTGGTCCAGTTCGCCAGGCGGGCGCGTGCCGCTTCAGCGACTACCGGCCAGGGGTCGTCGACGAGCCGAGCGACCGCGGACCGTGGCGAACGTGGGTGGGTGGCAACAGTGTTACGGACTGCGTCGTGAGGATCGTCCGCCAGCTGCCGCATGATTTCTGGTGGGCAGGAACGTTTGCCGAGTACGCGCTGCCGTACCCGCCAGTCTGCGTCCTTGCTCAGCTCAGTCATGATCTCCGGTGGACACGTGCGGTTGTGGGCTGCCCAGAAACGCATCTCTGAATGCTTCCGGACTAGCTGCCGCCACACCGTCAGTGGCATAGCGGCCCGTGCCGACCGGTCGCGCTCCGCAGGATCCTCACTTCGGCGCAGCCGTATGAACTCCTCGACGGAGTCGATCTCAGAAAGGGGTCCACCATGGCAGGAACGTAGCCCACGGTGGGTCGCGATGTGATCGGCTTGGTCAGCGCGCTTGGACCAGGTTCGGCCGCCGTGGCTGCGGACGTGGGGGCCGGCCTCGTCCAGGGCGTCCAGGAGGCGGATTACGTGGACCTCGGACATCTGAGCAGACACCTCTTCCGGGGTGAGCCAGGCGACCGCGGTCGACTCCTCCGACGTGTGCTCCGTACCGCCGGGCGGCTGGCAGCGGAAGACCAGGGCGGCGATGCCGCGGGTGGTGTTCTCGTAGACCCGGTGAGATCTCAAGCCGATGGGGCCGCTGCCGCCGCGGAGACCGTACACCGGAAGCGGCGGACCTTGGTCAATTCCATGCACTACGCGGGATCTCGGCGAGTTTCAGTACAACCCGCTGTCTGCTGTTGGCTGGCAGAAGCCGGAGGGCGCAAACGACGTGGACCCCCGTGTCGGGGTGAATCTGGAGCAAGCGCGGTCGCTGCTGTGTGCCGTGTCCTATGTCGGCGGCTTCAAACGGGCGCGTGGCCGAAGCCTGGTCGGGCTCTTCGCCGGAATGTACTTAGGGGGATTCCGGCCGGCCGAGGCGGTGGGGCTGTCCCTCTCCGATCTCACCCTCCCTGACCGGGGCTGGGGAGAGGCCTTGCTGAACCGGTCACGGTCGAGCGTCGGGGAGCAGTGGACCGACTCCAGCCTGAGCCATGAAGACAGCGGGCTCAAGAGCCGGCTTGCCGAAGAAGTGCGGCGCGTGCCGATTCCGCCCGAGCTCGTCTCCGTCCTGCAGGGGCACGTCGACACCTTCGAGACTGCGGCGCACGGTCGGCTCTTCTACAGCGAGCACGGGGGAGCGGTGTCGTCCTCGACGTACTACCGGCCTGGCAGGAGGCTCGGCTCCTGGCTCGGCTGGCTCAACGCGGGCGTCGACCCGACCGAGATTGCGGCGCGAGCAGGCAACAGCGTGGAGGTGCTGCTCGGCCGGTACGCCAAGTGCCCCCGACGGCCGGCAGGAGGTCGGCAACCGGCGGATCGAGGAGTTGCTCCGCGAGTACGAGTAAGAGGGGAGCCGTTGCGGCCCGAGGCCCCTGGGGAAACCTGGGGGCCTTCGTGTTTCCCCAGGCTGACCTGGGGAGTTGTGGACGACTCCAGGCCGCGAATAGGCCGCAGAGGCTGTCATACGGCTGCTTGGCCTGGCATGTGGCTGCACATACGCGAAGACCCCGTCTCAGCGAACTCGCTGATGGCGGGGTCTTTGGGCACTTCCTGCGAAGTGCCCCCGGCAGGATTCGAACCTGCGCACACGGCTCCGGAGGCCGTTGCTCTATCCCCTGAGCTACGGGGGCGTGTCGTTCGCGTTGCGGCGACGGGTGGAACACTACCAGCTTCCGCGGGGTGATCAGGAACCGATTACGGCCCTGGGGGGCCCGGGTCGCTCGGAGGGGGTGGAAGTGGCAAAAACCCGGACGCGGGGGCTTAGGCGGACCTACTCTCGAGTTGTGCCAGGCGCCTCGGGCCGGGTGCTTGTTGTCGACGACAACAAGGTCATCCGGCAGCTGATCAAGGTCAATCTCGAGCTGGAGGGCTTCGAGGTCGTGACCGCGAACGATGGTGCCGAATGCCTGGACATCGTGCACCGCGTGTGCCCCGACGTGATCACCCTTGATGTGGTCATGCCCCGCCTGGACGGGTTCGGGACCGCCGCGCAGCTGCGTGCCGATCCGCGTACGCGCCATCTGCCCCTCGCCATCGTGAGCGCCTGTACGCAGCACGAGGTGGAGGCGGGCATCGACGCCGGGGTGGACGCGTTCCTCGCCAAGCCCTTCGAGCCCGCCGAGCTCGTACGGGTCGTACGCCGGCTCATCGAGCGCAATGACCGGCGCGAGCGGAAGGGCACGCCGGCCGGGCGGGGCAGAGGGTAGCGGCGGTGGCGGCGGTCACCTGTTCACATGGCGAAACCGTTCGCGGGATGGGAGGGCTTCTCCCCTAGGCTGGTCCCGTGACCCCCGCCGACCTCTCCAGCACCGTCGCACGCGCCGTGCGCCGCGCCGTCGAGGACGGGGAGCTGCCCGCCGGGGCGGGCGTGCCCGAGCGGGTCGTCGTCGAGCGGACCCGGCCCGGCGGAGTGGGTGACTACGCCACCCCCGTCGCCTTCCAGGTCGCCAAGACCGGGGGAAGTGCTCCCGGCCACGTCGCTGAGGTGCTCGCTCGGCGGTTGGCCGTCGAGCCCGGGCTCGACCGCGTCGAGATCACCGGCGCCGGGTTCCTGAACTTCACCCTCGCCCCCCGCGGCGGCGCCGGTCTCGTCGCCGAAGTGCTGGCGCGCGGAGCGCGCTACGGGTACGCGGACGACGCCCTCGAAGCCGGGCCCTTCTGCTGGGCCCCCACCGCCGGGTTCCGGCAGCGCGCCGTCCACGAGGCCGTCGTACGCATCCTGCGGAGCCAGGGAGGGGAAGGGCCGCAAGACGGCGCAGCGGCGCCCGGCGTCGCCCCCGTCGCGCGCCGCGACGGGGACGTGGTCGCCGCCTACGGGCGGGACGCCGCCACCTGGGCCGCGCTCTGCGTTCCGGCCCGCGAGACCCCCCAGTTCGGGCCCGCGCTCCTGGTCCAGGACGAGTCCAGCGAGTTCTTCCTCGTGCGGTACGCCCACGCCCGCGCCAAGGCCCTGGGCCGCGGCGCCGCCCGCCTCGGCTTCCACGCCGAGCCCGGCGAGGTCGACGCCCCCGCCCCCGGACCCGCCGACGCCCCCGCCCCCGCCCTGCTGCGCCTCCTCGCCGAGTACCCCCTCGTACTGGAGGCCGCCGCGCACCGGCGGGCGCCGGAGCGGCTCGTACGGTTCCTCGTCGCCCTCGCCGACGAGCTGCTCGATTTTCAGCACTGCGTCCTGCCCAAGGGGGACGAGAAACCCTCGGCCGCCCACCGCGCCCGGCTGGCTCTTGCCGAAGCCGCCGGGACGGTGCTGGCCGGCGGCCTGGCCCTTCTCGGCATAGACGCACCTGACTGCCTGTGATCTGCGAAGAGAGATACCGATGAGCCGTTCCGCGCACCCCGCCGGGCCCCGCCACGCCGACGTCCTGCCCGAGGGCCACTACTCCCCGCCGCCCGCCGACCTCAACGCGCTCGACGAGAAGGTCTGGGCGCGGACCGTGCGGCGGGACGAGGACGGGGTGGTGACCGTGGGGGGCGTCCCCGTCACCACCCTCGCCCAGGAGTTCGGAACCCCGGCCTACTTCCTCGACGAGGAGGACTTCCGGGCGCGCTGCCGGGCCTGGGCGCACGCCTTCGGGCCCGACGCCGACGTGTTCTACGCGGGCAAGGCGTTCCTGTCCAAGGCCGTCGTGAAGTGGCTGCGGGAGGAAGGGCTCAACCTCGACGTCTGCTCCGGCGGAGAGCTGGCCACCGCCCTTGCCGCCGGCATGCCCGCCGAGCGGATCGCCTTCCACGGGAACAACAAGTCCGTCGACGAGATCACCCGGGCCGTCACCGCCGGCGTCGGCCGGATCGTGCTCGACTCCTTCCAGGAGATCGCCCGCGTCGCGCACATCGCCCGCGAGCTGGGCGTGCGCCAGCCCGTCCAGATCCGCGTGACGGTCGGCGTCGAGGCCCACACGCACGAGTTCATCGCGACCGCCCACGAGGACCAGAAGTTCGGCATCGCCGTCGCCGACGGCTCCGCCGCCGAGGCCGTACGGCGCGCCCTCGGGCACGACAGCCTCGACCTGCTCGGCGTCCACTCCCACATCGGCTCGCAGATCTTCGACATGGCCGGCTTCGAGGTCTCCGCCAAGCGCGTGGTGCGGCTGCTGGCCGCCGTACGGGACGAGCACGGCGTCGAGCTGCCCGAGATCGACCTCGGCGGCGGCCTCGGCATCGCCTACACCTCCTCCGACGACCCGCGCGAGCCCCACGAGATCGCGAAGGCCCTGCACGAGATCGTCGCCCGCGAATGCGAGGCCGCCGGTCTGCGCGCGCCCCGCATCTCCGTCGAGCCCGGCCGCGCCATCGTCGGCCCCACCGCCTTCACCCTGTACGAGGTCGGCACGATCAAGCCGCTCGAAGGGCTGCGCACGTACGTCTCCGTCGACGGCGGCATGTCCGACAACATCCGCACCGCCCTCTACGACGCCGAGTACGCCGTCACCCTCGTCTCCCGCGTCTCCGACGCCGAGCCCATGCTCGTCCGCGTCGTCGGCAAGCACTGCGAGAGCGGCGACATCGTGGTGAAGGACGCCTTCCTGCCGGCCGACCTGGCCCCGGGAGACCTCCTCGCCGTACCCGCCACCGGGGCGTACTGCCGCTCCATGGCCAGCAACTACAACCACGCCCTGCGCCCGCCCGTCGTCGCCGTGCGCGACGGAGGGGCCAGGGTGATCGTCCGGCGCGAGACGGAGGAAGATCTCCTGCGTCTCGACCTCGGATGATCCGGTTATTTCAGGGAGAAGCCCCCATACCCCCAAAATAGGTGTCTCACTCAATGGACCGAGGATGGAAAGTGCTGTCCATTGAGTGAGACTGGTTGAGACCCGGCGGGCAATACCGCACGCCGGGTGGTGATGGAAGATCGAAAGGCGTAGGTCGAATGATGCGTACGCGTCCGCTGAAGGTGGCGCTGCTGGGCTGTGGAGTGGTCGGCTCAGAGGTGGCGCGCATCATGACGACGCACGCCGACGACCTCACGGCCCGCATCGGCGCGCCCGTCGAGCTCGCCGGCGTGGCCGTGCGCCGCCCCTCCAAGGTGCGCGAGGGCATCGACCCCGCGCTGGTCACCACCGATGCGACCGCCCTCCTCAAACGCGGCGACATCGACGTCGCGATCGAGGTCATCGGCGGCATCGAGCCCGCCCGCACCCTGATCACCACCGCCTTCGAGCACGGCATCTCCGTCGTCTCGGCGAACAAGGCGCTGCTCGCCCAGGACGGCGCGGCCCTGCACGCCGCGGCCGACCAGCACGGGCTGGACCTGTACTACGAGGCCGCCGTCGCCGGCGCCATCCCGCTGGTCCGCCCGATGCGCGAGTCCCTCGCCGGCGACAAGATCAACCGGGTCATGGGCATCGTCAACGGCACGACGAACTTCATCCTCGACAAGATGGACTCCACCGGCGCCGGGTACCAGGAGGCGCTCGACGAGGCCACCGCCCTCGGGTACGCCGAGGCCGACCCGACCGCCGACGTCGAGGGCTACGACGCCGCCGCCAAGGCCGCGATCCTGGCCGGCATCGCCTTCCACACCCGGGTCCGCCTCGACGACGTCTACCGCGAGGGCATGACCGAGGTCAGCTCCGCCGACTTCGCCTCCGCCAAGCGCATGGGCTGCACCATCAAGCTCCTCGCCATCCTGGAGCGCGCCGCCGACGGCGAGTCCGTCACCGCCCGCGTGCACCCGGCGATGATCCCGCTGACCCACCCGCTCGCCTCCGTACGCGAGGCGTACAACGCCGTCTTCGTCGAGGCGGAGGCCGCGGGGCGGCTCATGTTCTACGGGCCCGGCGCGGGCGGTTCTCCGACCGCCTCGGCGGTCCTGGGCGACCTCGTCGCCGTCTGCCGCAACAAGCTCGCCGAGGCAACGGGGCCCGGCGAGTCGGCGTACACCCAGCTGCCGGTCAGCCCCATGGGCGACGTCGTCACCCGGTACCACATCAGCCTCGATGTGGCCGACAAGCCGGGCGTCCTCGCCCAGGTGGCGACCACGTTCGCGGAGCACGGGGTCAGCATCGACACCGTCCGCCAGCAGGGAAAGGACGGCGAGGCCTCCCTCGTCGTCGTCACTCACCGCGCGCCCGACGCCGCCCTCTCCGGGACCGTCGAGGCACTGCGGAAGCTGGACACCGTGCGCGGTGTCGCCAGCATCATGCGTGTTGAAGGGGAGTAAGGACCCATGAGCAGCAATCGCACCCACCAGTGGCGCGGCATCATCGAGGAGTACCGGGACCGCCTGCCGGTGACGGACACGACTCCCGTGGTCACACTCCGCGAGGGCGGTACGCCGCTCGTGCCCGCGCAGGTGCTCTCCGAGCGCACCGGCTGCGAGGTCCACCTCAAGGTCGAGGGCGCGAACCCCACCGGGTCCTTCAAGGACCGCGGCATGACCATGGCCATCACCAAGGCCAAGGAAGAGGGTGCCAAGGCGGTCATCTGCGCCTCGACGGGCAACACCTCGGCCTCCGCAGCCGCGTACGCGGTGCGCGCCGGGATGGTCTCCGCCGTCCTCGTGCCCCGGGGCAAGATCGCGCTCGGCAAGATGGGCCAGGCGCTGGTGCACGGCGCCAAGATCCTCCAGGTCGACGGCAACTTCGACGACTGCCTGGACCTGGCCCGCGCGCTGTCCGACAACTACCCGGTCGCGCTGGTCAATTCGGTCAACCCGGTGCGCATCGAGGGTCAGAAGACGGCCGCGTTCGAGATCGTCGACGCGCTCGGCGACGCCCCCGACATCCACGTGCTGCCCGTCGGCAACGCCGGCAACATCACCGCGTACTGGAAGGGCTTCAAGGAGTACAAGGCCGACGGCCTGGCCTCCCGTACGCCCCGCGTGTGGGGTTTCCAGGCCTCCGGCTCCGCACCGATCGTGCGCGGCGAGATCGTCAAGGAACCGCACACCATCGCCACCGCGATCCGGATCGGCAACCCGGCCTCCTGGGACTACGCGCTGGCCGCGCGCGACGAGTCGGGCGGTTTCATCGACGAGGTGACGGACCGCCAGATCCTGGCGGCCTACCGCCTGTTGGCCGCCCAGGAGGGCGTCTTCGTCGAGCCCGCCTCGGCCGCGTCCGTGGCCGGCCTGCTCAAGGCCGCCGAGCTGGGTCTGGTCGACCCCGGCCAGAAGATCGTGTGCACCGTGACCGGAAACGGCCTCAAGGACCCCGACTGGGCCGTCGCCGGCGCTCCGCAGCCGGTCACCGTCCCGGTGGACGCGGAGGCCGCGGCCGTCCGCCTCGGCCTGGTCTGACCCCGGTCACCCGGTCACCCGGTTGCCGGATTCCGTGAGCCTCCCGGAGGCTCACGGAATCCGGCAACTCAGGCCGTACGGCACAAAAGTCAACGGCGTTCGCCGAGATCCACCGGAAGACACCGACACGCATCGTGCGCCTCCTGTGCGCCCTATGTCGCGAGAGAACCTTCCTTCGATACGCTGTACTTACATCCGCCACCGCGCATATGACCGTGGTGCTGCCCAGAGGGCCTTCGGGTGTCGTACGTTCTCCAGTACATTCGCAGCGAGCCAGCGAAGATCTCGTCTCGCACAGTCACAAGGAGTGTCATCGGACGATGGCCGGTCCAGCGTTCCGCGCCGCCGCCGTACGGGTGCGCGTCCCCGCCAGCAGTGCCAACCTCGGCCCGGGCTTCGACGCCCTCGGCCTGGCCCTGGGGCTCTACGACGACGTCGTCGTCCGGGTGGCCGACTCGGGTCTGAACATCGACATCGCGGGGGAGGGTGCAGACACCCTCCCGCGGGACGAGAGCCACCTGCTCGTACGCTCCATGCGCACCGCCTTCGACCTGCTGGGCGGGCAGCCGCGCGGCCTTGAGGTCGTCTGCGCCAACCGCATCCCGCACGGCCGCGGCCTCGGGTCCTCCTCCGCCGCCATCTGCGCCGGCATCGTCGCCGCCCGCGCCGTGACCATAGGCGGAGAGGCGAAGCTGGACGACGCGGCCCTGCTCGAACTCGCCACCGAGATCGAGGGGCACCCCGACAACGTCGCCGCCTGTCTCCTCGGCGGCTTCACCCTCGCCTGGATGGACGGCGGCAGCGCCAAGGCGATCCGTATGGAGCCCGCCGATTCCATCGTTCCGGTGGTCTTCGTCCCCTCCAAGCCGGTCCTGACGGAAACCGCGCGCGGTCTGCTGCCGCGCAACGTCCCCCACGTGGACGCGGCCGTCAACGCGGGCCGTGCGGCCCTGCTCGTCGAAGCCCTGACCAGGCGTCCCGAGTTGCTGCTGCCCGCCACCGAAGACAGGCTCCACCAGGAGTACCGCTCCCCGGCGATGCCGGAGAGCGTCGCTCTCGTCAACCGGCTGCGGGCGGACGGGATCCCCGCGGTCATCTCCGGCGCGGGCCCCACGGTCCTCGCGCTGGTCGACAACGGCGCGGCCGACAAGGTCGCGCAGCTCGCGGGCGAGGGGTGGGCGGCGAACCGGCTCGCCCTCGACGCCGCGGGCGCGAGCGTCCTGCCGCTGGGAAACCAGGGCGGCTAGGTCGGGGCATACCCGCCAGGGGCGGGCGGCCAGGGCAGGCCGCCCGCGCTGAAGGCGCGATTGCCGGTGATTGAGAGGGGGAATATCTGTTGGATCCGGTAGTGTTAGTCTCAAGTGCGCAGCCGAAGCCGCCATGGCTCGGTGCTCAGTGTCCCCATCCGGGACCACCTTTCTTCCGGGAGCCTCCCCGACTGCTTTGATCGCTGCCAGCAGTTTCGAGCACGCTCCGGAATCGGCGTGACATTCCCACGCTTCCAGCTCGGGGGCTTCTCGCCGGAACCACCCACGCACGTTTCTCTCCGCCGTTCCTCTTTCGGCGGACCACCGCCCCGGCTGCGGCCCATGACCCACCAAGCCATGGACCGTCGCCGGACAGCACAACCGGTCGCCGAGCCAGACAGGCCGACGTCCGCTCCAGGGAAGGACCCTTCGTGAGCGACACCACCGATCTGATGGGCGCTGCCGACACCACTGTCGACACCAGTGCCCCCGCCGCGGGCGCCGCCCCCAAGCGTCGCCGCTCCGGCACCGGCCTTGAGGGCATGGTCCTGGCCGAGCTCCAGCAGGTCGCGTCGGGCCTCGGTATCAGGGGCACCGCGCGGATGCGCAAGAGCCAGCTGATCGAGGTCATCAAGGAGGCGCAGGCGGGTGGCGGCGCCCCCAAGGCCGCGGCTCCCGCCGCGGACGCCGCCGAGGCCAAGCCGAAGCGCCGCGCCACCAGCAAGGCCCGTACGGGTGAGGCCGCCGCAGAGGCGCCCGCCGAGAAGCCTGCCGCGCAGGCGCAGATCGAGATCCCGGGCCAGCCGGCCTCCGACGACGCCCCGGCCGGCGAGCGCCGCCGCCGTCGGGCCACGGCCCCCTCCGGCAGCCCGGAGACCGCGGCCCCCGCCGCCGTGCAGGTAGAGGCCAAGACCGAGACCGCCACCACCACCGCGACCGCTCCGGCCGAGGTCAAGGCGGAGGCGGCCACCGCCGTCTCCGCTCCCGCCCAGGAGGGCGAGGGCCGCGGCCGGCGCGACCGCCGCGACCGCGGTGACCGTGCCGAGCGCGAGGGCGGCCGCCGTGACCGCCGCGACCGCGGCGCCAAGGCCGACGACCAGGGCCAGGGCGCCCAGGGTCAGGGCCAGGCCGGCCAGGGTCAGGGCGGCGGCCAGGGCGGCCAGGCCCAGGGCGGTGGCCGGGGCGACCGCCAGGACCGCCAGCAGCAGGGCGGCCGTCAGGACCGCCAGCAGCAGGGCCGTCAGGACCGCCAGGACCGCCAGGGCCCCCAGGGCAACGGTCCCGAGGACGACTTCGACGACGAGGGCGGCCGTCGCGGCCGTCGCGGACGCTACCGCGACCGCCGCGGCCGTCGTGGCCGCGACGAGTTCGCGCCGAACGAGCCGCAGGTCGCCGACGACGACGTCCTGATCCCCGTCGCGGGCATCCTGGACATCCTCGACAACTACGCGTTCATCCGGACCTCGGGCTACCTGCCCGGCCCCAACGACGTGTACGTCTCCCTCGCCCAGGTCCGCAAGGCCGGTCTGCGCAAGGGCGACCACACCACCGGTGCCGTGCGCCAGCCCAAGGACGGCGAGCGCCGCGAGAAGTTCAACGCCCTCGTGCGCCTGGACTCGGTGAACGGCATGGCGCCCGAATCCGGCCGCGGCCGCCCGGAGTTCCAGAAGCTGACCCCGCTGTACCCCCAGGACCGGCTCCGTCTGGAGACCGACCCGGGCGTGCTGACGACCCGCATCATCGACCTCGTGTCGCCGATCGGCAAGGGCCAGCGAGGCCTGATCGTGGCCCCGCCGAAGACCGGCAAGACCATGATCATGCAGGCGATCGCCAACGCGATCACCACGAACAACCCCGAGTGCCACCTGATGGTCGTCCTGGTCGACGAGCGTCCGGAAGAGGTCACCGACATGCAGCGGTCGGTCAAGGGCGAGGTCATCTCCTCGACCTTCGACCGCCCGGCCGAGGACCACACCACCGTCGCCGAACTGGCCATCGAGCGCGCCAAGCGCCTCGTCGAGCTGGGTCACGACGTGGTCGTCCTGCTGGACTCCATCACCCGTCTGGGCCGCGCGTACAACCTCGCGGCGCCCGCCTCCGGCCGCATCCTGTCCGGTGGTGTCGACTCGACCGCGCTGTACCCGCCGAAGCGCTTCTTCGGTGCCGCGCGCAACATCGAGGACGGCGGCTCGCTGACCATCCTGGCCACCGCGCTGGTCGACACCGGCTCGCGCATGGACGAGGTGATCTTCGAGGAGTTCAAGGGCACCGGCAACATGGAGCTCAAGCTCGACCGGAAGCTCGCCGACAAGCGCATCTTCCCGGCCGTCGACGTCGACCCGTCGGGCACCCGCAAGGAGGAGATCCTCCTCAACAGCGAGGAGCTCGCCATCGTCTGGAAGCTGCGCCGGGTGCTGCACGCGCTCGACTCGCAGCAGGCCATCGAGCTGCTCCTCGACAAGATGAAGCAGACGAAGTCGAACGCCGAGTTCCTGATGCAGATCGCCAAGACGACCCCGTCGGGCAAGAACGACGACTGATCCCTCGATCCGTCGCCGTACACGGCATCACCGGGACCGCCCCCACCGCAGCCGCGGCGGGGGCGGTCCCGCGTTTTCCCGCGCCGTTTCCGAGCCCCGCGCAGGGTAGGGGGACCGTGCGAGCTTCGCCACACATGCCGCGTTTGCCTGCCTTGCCGCCGTACTGTCCCCCAGGGGTCGTGGAACCCTGGGGGATGTTAGGCCGTCTGTGTCAGAGGCAGCACAGGAGGACGAGGAGAGCGGAGAGCATGAGCGAGGACAGCAGGGGCGGCGGCAGGCGTGCCGCGGGCCGGCGCCGACGGAAACCGCCGAAGCGCCGCAGGGCCCTGGTCATCGCCGCGTGGAGCGCCGCCGGCGTGGTCCTGCTGGGCGGGGCGGGTCTCGGCTGGTTCTACTTCCACCTGAACGGGAACCTCAAGACGGTCGACATCGACCAGGCCCTGGGCACCGACCGCCCGCAGAACGTGGACAACGGCTCGATGGACATCCTCGTCCTCGGCTCCGACTCCCGCGGCGGCGCCAATTCCGAGTACGGCCCGGACGACGGCGGCTCCGCCCGCTCCGACACCGCGATGATCGTCCACCTGTACGACGGCCACAAGAAGGCGACCGTCGTCTCGATACCGCGCGACACCATGGTCAACCGGCCGGCCTGCACGACGGCCAACGGCAAGACCGACCGCGGCAGCTCGCGCTCCCAGTTCAACGAGTCGTTCACCATCGGCGGGGCCGCCTGCGCGGTCAAGACCGTCGAGAAGATGTCGGGGATCCGCATGGACCACTACATCGAGGTCGACTTCACGGGCTTCAAGAAGATCATCGACAACCTCGGCGGCGTCGAGGTGACCACCAACAAGCCGATCAAGGACTACGGGAGCCACCTCGACCTCCCGGCCGGCCCCAACAAGCTCAACGGCGAGCAGGCCCTCGGCCTCGTACGCACCCGCAAGACCGTCGGCGACGGCTCCGACCTGGGCCGAATACAGCTCCAGCAGGCGTTCATGAAGGCCCTGATCAAGCAGGTCAAGGGCATCGGCGTCTTCGACAACCCCAAGCGGCTGCTCGACCTCGCCGACACCGGCACCAAGGCGCTGACCACCGACAAGTCCCTCGGCGACGTGAAGTCCCTGATGGGCTTCGCGCAGAGCCTCCAGGGCATCGACGCCCAGGACATGAAGATGATCACCCTGCCCGTGGGCCCGGACCCCCGCGACCCCGACCGGGTCGCCCCGCTGGCCAAGGAGTCCAAGATGGTCTGGGACGCCCTGCTGGCCGAGCAGCCGGTCCCGGCCGAGGCGACCGCGAACTCCATGGGCGACAAGGGCAGCGCCGGGCAGATCGTCCAATAGTCCGCGAAATGCCTGGTCAGGGGCTTCCCGTAGGGGAGCGGAATAGATGCCTGACCCCCCTCGTTGAGGGAGGCGTCCTCAGAATTTTGACAGGCAGCCCGGTCCTGGCAGACTGGTCTGTCGGCCCCGGTTCACGCAGTGCGCAATTCGGCTCCTGCGACCCGGCGCCCTCCCGAATCTAGGAGACACCTTGAAGCGCGATGTTCACCCCGAGTACGTCGAGACCCAGGTCAGCTGCACCTGTGGCGCGTCGTTCACCACCCGTAGCACCCTGACCGAGGGCACCATCCGTGCCGAGGTCTGCTCCGAGTGCCACCCGTTCTACACGGGCAAGCAGAAGATCCTCGACACCGGTGGCCGTGTCGCCCGCTTCGAGGCCCGCTTCGGCAAGGCTGCCGGCTCGAAGTAGCGAGCCCCCGGCGCCGGACCCCGGCTGCACCCTGTCCACACGGGGGCAGCCGGACCGGCGCCTTTGTCGTCCCGCAGCCCTTTTTCACACTTTTCACTTCAGGAGCCCCCGATGTTCGAGGCGGTCGAGGAACTGGTCGGCGAGCACGCCGATCTTGAGAAGAAGCTCGCCGACCCTTCGGTCCACTCGGATCAGGCCAACGCGCGCAAGCTCAACAAGCGCTACGCGGAGCTGACCCCGATCGTCGCGACCTTCCGTGCCTGGAAGCAGTCCGCCGAGGACATCGAGACGGCGAAGGAGTTCGCGGTCGACGACCCGGACTTCGCGGCCGAGGTGAAGGAGCTGAGCGCCCAGCGCGAGGAGCTCACCGAGAAGCTCCGCCTGCTGCTGGTCCCGCGCGACCCCAGCGACGACAAGGACGTGCTCTTGGAGGTCAAGGCGGGCGCGGGCGGCGACGAGTCCGCCCTGTTCGCCGGCGACCTGCTGCGCATGTACCTGCGCTACGCCGAGCGCGTGGGCTGGAAGACCGAGATCATCGACGCCACCGAGTCCGAGCTCGGCGGCTACAAGGACGTCCAGGTCTCCGTACGCACCAAGGGCGGCAACGGCGCCACCGAGCCCGGCCAGGGCGTGTGGGCCCGCCTGAAGTACGAGGGCGGCGTCCACCGCGTGCAGCGCGTTCCGGCCACCGAGTCCCAGGGCCGCATCCACACCTCCGCCGCGGGCGTGCTCGTCACCCCGGAGGCCGAGGAGGTCGAGGTCGAGATCAACCCGAACGACCTGCGCATCGACGTGTACCGCTCGTCGGGCCCCGGCGGCCAGTCCGTCAACACCACCGACTCGGCAGTGCGCATCACGCACATCCCCACCGGTGTGGTCGCCTCCTGCCAGAACGAGAAGAGCCAGCTCCAGAACAAGGAGCAGGCCATGCGCATCCTCCGGTCGCGCCTGCTGGCCGCGGCCCAGGAGGCCGCCGAGCAGGAGGCCTCCGACGTGCGCCGCAGCCAGGTGCGCTCCGTGGACCGCTCCGAGAAGATCCGTACGTACAACTTCCCGGAAAACCGGATCTCGGACCACCGGACGGGCTTCAAGGCGTACAACTTGGACCAGGTGCTCGACGGCGACCTCGATCCGATGATCCAGGCCTGCGTCGACGCGGACTCGGCCGCCAAGCTGGCGTCCGCGCACTGATCCCCCGCTCGACCCGCTTCACCGTGCACGACCCCCGCACCACCCCCGTACGACAGCAGCCCGGAGGACCAGCGTGAACTTGCTGCTTGCCGAGGTGGCCCAGGCCACCCAGCGGCTGGCCGCCGCCGGCGTGCCCTCACCGCGCTTCGACGCGGAGGAGCTCGCGGCCTTCGTGCACGGCGTCAAGCGGGGGGAACTGCACCACGTCAAGGACGCGGACTTCGACGCCCGCTACTGGGAGGCCGTCGCCCGCCGCGAGGCGCGCGAGCCGCTCCAGCACATCACCGGCCGCGCCTTCTTCCGGTACCTGGAGCTCCAGGTCGGGCCCGGGGTCTTCGTGCCCCGGCCCGAGACCGAGTCGGTCGTGGACTGGGCCATACACGCCGTCCGCGCGATGGACGTCGTCGAGCCGCTGATCGTGGACCTGTGCACCGGCTCCGGCGCCATCGCGCTGGCCATGGCCCAGGAGGTGCCGCGCTCGCGCGTGCACGCGGTCGAGCTGTCCGAGGACGCCCTGCGGTGGACCCGCAAGAACGCCGAGGGGTCGCGGGTCACCGTCCACCAGGGCGACGCGCTGAGCGCCCTGCCGGAGCTGGACGGCCAGGTCGACCTGGTGATCTCCAACCCGCCGTACATCCCGCTCACCGAGTGGGAGTACGTCGCCCCCGAGGCCCGGGACCACGACCCGGAGATGGCCCTGTTCTCCGGCGAGGACGGCCTGGACACCATCCGCGGCATCGAGCGCACCGCGCACCGCCTGCTGAGGCCCGGCGGCATCGTCGTCATCGAGCACGCCGACACCCAGGGCGGCCAGGTGCCGTGGATCTTCGCCGAGGAGCGGGGATGGGCGGATGCCGCCGACCACCCCGACCTGAACAACCGCCCGCGCTTCGCCACGGCCCGCAAGGCCATGCCGTGACGCCCCCGACCCGCCCCTCCACCCCCCTGCTGCACGAGGAGTCCCGCTGATGGCCCGGCGATACGACTGCAACGACGCGACGGACCGCAAGACGGGTCTGCGTGAAGCCGCATCCGCCGTGCGCCGCGGCGAGCTCGTCGTGCTGCCCACCGACACCCTCTACGGGATCGGCGCGGACGCCTTCAGCGCGGAGGCCGTCGGCGACCTGCTCGCCGCCAAGGGGCGCGGCCGCAACATGCCGACCCCCGTCCTCATCGGGTCGCCGAACACCCTGCACGGGCTCGTCACGGACTTCTCCGAGCAGGCCTGGGAGCTCGTCGACGCCTTCTGGCCGGGCGCGCTGACGCTGGTGGCCAAGCACCAGCCCTCGCTCGCCTGGGACCTGGGGGAGACCCGCGGCACCGTGGCCGTACGGATGCCCCTGCACCCCGTCGCGATCGAGCTGCTGACCGAGGTCGGCCCGATGGCCGTGTCCTCGGCGAACCTGACCGGCCACCCGGCGCCGGAGGACTGCGACGCGGCGCGCGAGATGCTCGGCGACTCCGTGTCCGTGTACCTGGACGGCGGCCCGACCCCGGGGATCCAGCCGTCGTCGATCGTCGACGTCACCGGGAAGGTTCCCGTCCTGCTGCGCGAGGGGGCGCTGACCGCCGAGCAGCTGCGGGAGGTCGTACCCGACCTCGAGGTGGCCCCGTGAGCCCTGAGGGGCGTGGCATAGCAAGCGGGCACACCTCCGGCGCGAGCCACGGCTGGGGGGACCCCCACCCGGCGGGCGCCGGCGGGGACACCTTCCGCATCCTCCACGTCAGCACCGGCAACGTGTGCCGCTCGCCGATCACCGAGCGGCTGACCCGGCATGCGCTGGCGCACCGGCTGGGCGGTATTCCGGCCGGCGACCTGATCGTGGAGAGCGCCGGGACGTGGGGCCACGAGGGGGCCCCGATGGAGGCGAACGCGGCGGCCGTGCTCGCGGACTTCGGGGCGGACGCGACCGGCTTCACCGGGCGCGAGCTGCTGGACGAGCACGTCATACGGGCGGACCTGGTGCTCACCGCCACCCGGGACCACCGGGCCCAGGTCATCTCGATGGGGCATTCGGCAGGGCTGCGGACGTTCACGCTCAAGGAGTTCACGCGGCTGGTGCGGGCGATAGATCCGGCCACGCTGCCGCCGCTGGACGGCGGGGTCGCGGAGCGCGCCCGAGCCCTGGTGCGGGCCGCCGCCGCCCTCCGGGGCTGGCTGCTCGCGCCGTCGCCGGACGCGGACGAGGTGTACGACCCGTACGGGGCGCCGATCACCTTCTTCCGCTCGATCGGCGACGAGATCAACCAGGCCCTGGACCCGGTCGTCACGGCCCTGACGGGCGTCAACGCCCGGCACTGACCCGGATCCCCCGCGCCCCGCACATCGAAGGGGTCGAAATCGGGCAGAGCGGGACTGGGCGCCCTAGAGTGGGGCTATTCCGGACAGCCCACTGGAGCCGCGCCATGAGCGTCATCACCCCGCCCTCGGACCTGCTGCGCCGGCAGGATCCGCAGATGGCCGACGTGCTCGCGGGGGAGGCGCAGCGCCAGGCGATCACGCTGCAGCTGAGCGCCGCCGAGAACTTCACCTCGCCCGCCGTGCTCGCGGCCCTCGGCTCGGCGCTCGCCAACAAGTACGCCGAGGGCTACCCGGGCCACCGCTACCACGGCGGCTGCGAGTACGCCGATCTCGCCGAAGGGCTGGCCGTCGAGCGGGCCCGCGCGCTGTTCGGGGTCGAGCACGCCAACGTGCAGCCGCATTCCGGTTCCGCCGCCGTACTGGCCGCGTACGCCGCCCTGCTGCGGCCCGGGGACACCGTCCTCGCGATGGGCCTTCCGTACGGCGGCCACCTCACGCACGGCTCGCCCGCCAATTTCTCCGGCCGCTGGTTCGACTTCGTCGGGTACGGGGTGGACGCCGAGACCGGCCTGATCGACTACCAGCAGGTGCAGGGCCTCGCCCGGATGCACCGCCCCAAGGCCATCGTCTGCGGCTCGATCTCCTACCCGCGCCACCCCGAGTACTCGGTGTTCCGGGAGATCGCCGACGAGGTCGGGGCCCACCTCATCGTGGACGCCGCGCATCCGATCGGGCTCGTCGCCGGCGGGGCCGCCCCCAGCCCCGTCCCGTACGCCGACATCGTCTGCGCGACGACGCACAAGGTGCTGCGCGGTCCGCGCGGCGGGATGGTCCTGTGCGGGGCCGAGTTCGCCGAGCGGATCGACCGGGCCGTCTTCCCCTTCACCCAGGGCGGCGCCCAGATGCACACGATCGCCGCCAAGGCCGTGGCCTTCGGCGAGGCCGCGGCCCCCGCGTTCACCACGTACGCCCACCGGGTGGTCGCCAACGCGCGGGCGCTGGCCGACGCCCTCGCCGCGCACGGCTTCGCGGTGACGACGGGCGGCACCGACACCCACCTGATCACCGCCGACCCGGCGCCGCTCGGCGTGGACGGCCCCACCGCGCGCGGCCGGCTCGCCGCCGCCGGGGTGGTGCTGGACACCTGCGCCCTCCCGTACGGGGACCAGCGCGGGATCCGGCTCGGCACGGCGGCCGTCACCACCCAGGGCATGGGGGAGCCCGAGATGACCCGCATCGCCGCGCTGTTTGCCGCCGCGCTGCGCGGGGAAGGCGCGAACACCCGCGCGGAGGTGGCCGAGCTGACGCGCGGATTTCCCCCGTACGGGGAGTAAGGGGGACAAGCGGGGCGTACCGCAACCGGGATAGCGCCCCCTCGCGTCCTCGGTGAGGGGTACATCGCAGCTAATGTGTGGGGCTGAGATGGCCGGCGATACATCTGGGGCAGCCCGTGCGTGAATATCTGCTGACGCTTTGCGTCACGGTCGCGGTGACCTACCTGCTCACCGGGCCCGTGCGGAAGTTCGCGATCGCGGCCGGTGCGATGCCGGAGATCCGCGCCCGCGACGTGCACCGCGAGCCCACCCCGCGGCTCGGCGGCATCGCGATGTTCGGCGGGCTGTGCGCGGGGCTGCTGGTCGCGGACCACCTGCACAACCTCAACGGCGTCTTCGAGCTGTCGAACGAGCCGCGGGCGCTGCTCTCCGGGGCCGCCCTGATCTGGCTGATCGGCGTCCTCGACGACAAGTTCGAGATCGACGCCCTGATCAAGCTCGGCGCGCAGATGATCGCAGCCGGTGTGATGGTCATCCAGGGGCTGACCATCCTGTGGATCCCCGTCCCGGGCATCGGCAACGTGTCGCTGACCCAGTGGCAGGGCAACCTGCTGACCGTGGCGCTCGTCGTGATCACCATCAACGCGGTGAACTTCGTGGACGGACTCGACGGCCTGGCCGCCGGCATGGTCTGCATCGCCTCCGCCGCGTTCTTCCTCTACGCGTACCGGATCTGGTTCGGGTACGGGATCGAGGCGGCCGCCCCCGCGACCCTGTTCGCCGCGATCCTGATGGGGATGTGCCTCGGCTTCCTGCCGCACAACATGCATCCGGCCCGGATCTTCATGGGCGATTCCGGATCGATGCTCATCGGCCTGGTTCTGGCCGCCGCGGCGATTTCGATCACCGGGCAGGTGGACCCGGACACCATGGCCCTGTTCGCCGGCGGTGAGCGCAACGCGACGCACGCGATGCTCCCGGTCTTCATTCCGCTTCTGCTCCCGCTGACGATCATCGCGATCCCGATGGCGGACCTGGTCCTGGCCATCGTGCGGCGCACCTGGAAGGGCCAGTCGCCCTTCGCGGCCGACCGCGGGCACCTGCACCACCGGCTGCTGGAGCTCGGGCACTCGCACAGCCGCGCGGTGCTGATCATGTATTTCTGGTCGGGGCTGATCGCCTTCGGCGCGGTGGCGTACTCGGTGCACTCCGCCTCGATGTGGATCGTGCTCGCCATCGTCGGGCTGAGCGCGGCCGGCCTCGTACTGCTGCTCCTGCCGCGCTTCACCCCGCGCGCCCCGCGCTGGGCCGAGGGCCTCGTGCCTCCGCGCTACCGGCACCGCGAGCGCGCCGCCGAGGCGGCCGCGCTGGATGCCTCGGGCCGGGAGCCGGAGTCCGTCGGGCCGATCCGGGTCGGAGTCTCGGGCGTCAACGGAGCGACCGCGGTAGGCCCCCGTTCGCGCTTCCCCGACCGGCGTAAGGCCGAGTCGGCGCGCTGACGCCCCCGGTACATGTCGGACATGAACCGCCTTTACCACACACAATGAGGGCTTGTCGCGCACACACGGGCGGGTTAGCTCTCATGTGTGACAGTCGGCACACTCGGTGGGTAAAGCTCTCATCAAATAGTTTGTGATACCGTTCACTAAACCCGGCGACAGAGCCGAAGGACCGTAGTGCGACGGCCCATCGGCCCGAGGTTCGATCTCGGACCGGGCTTACGCTCGTCCCGTACGAGTCCCCGTAGTACGAGTCCCGTACGAGTCCGTGCCCCCACCACCACGCGGAGCAACCCGCCATGCGGTCTGATGACGTCCGATCCCTTCTGCACGCCGCTGTACCCACGGCTGTCGCCGGCGCTCTCGCCGCCGTCATCAGCGCGGTGGTGACAGGCGGCAAGGGGGCTCTCGGGGCCGTCATCGCCACGCTGCTGGTGATGCTGTTCATGGGCATCGGATTCGTGGTTCTGCAACGCACCGCGAAATCGCTGCCGCACCTGTTCCAGGCCATGGGGCTCATGCTCTACACGGCCCAGATCCTGCTGCTCTTCGTCTTTCTCGCCGTGTTCAAGAACACGACGCTGTTCAACCCCCGTGCATTCGCGATCACGCTCGTCGCCACCACCCTGGTGTGGATCGGCGCACAGACGCGTGCTCACATGAAGGCCAAGATCCTGTACGTAGAACCGGACTCGACGAAGGGCGACAAGCCCGAAAATTCGGGGCCGAAGTCGTGAGGGGTAGGGCCGGGATAAGCGCGCGTTCGAGATGCTGCTATCGTCCGGTTCCAACTGCGGCATTGCGGGCGCGGGCATCTGAGCTGACGCCTGTTCCATCGCGAGGCTCGATGCCTGATCGCCGCCCCCACACCCGTAACACCAGTCCAGTGCCGAACAGCGGCTGTGCGCCGCGCCGACACAACGAGGTTGCCGTACCTATGCGCCACGCTGAAGGAGCCCGCGGTGAGTGCTGACCTGACGCAGGTGCTCGCTTTCGAGACCGACTGTCACATCTTCGACGGATGTGGCTTCCCCGGCCCGGGCCTGCACTCGTTCCTCTTCGAGCCGCTGTGGGGCGAAGCCGGCACCACCAGTGCGTACTTCAACAAGCCGATGCTGCTGGCCCTCCTGGGCTCGGTGATCATCGTCGCCTTCTTCTGGGCCGCGTTCCGGAAGCCGAAGGTCGTACCGGGCAAGCTGCAGATGGTCGCCGAGGCCGGTTACGACTTCGTGCGCCGCGGCATCGTGTACGAGACGCTGGGCAAGAAGGAGGGCGAGAAGTACGTCCCCTTCATGGTGTCGCTGTTCTTCTTCGTCTGGGTCCTGAACGTCTGGTCGATCGTTCCCGTGGCCCAGTTCCCGGTGACCGCGATCATCGCGTACCCGGCGGCGCTCGCGCTGATCGTCTACTTCATCTGGATGTCGGTGACGTTCAAGCGTCACGGCTTCGTCGGCGGATTCAAGAACCTGACGGGCTACGACAAGAGCCTGGGTGGCGTCCTGCCGCTCATCATGGTGATCGAGTTCTTCTCGAACGTCCTGGTGCGCCCGTTCACCCACGCGGTCCGACTGTTCGCGAACATGTTCGCTGGTCACACCCTGCTGCTGCTGTTCACCATCGCCAGCTGGTACCTGCTGAACGGGATCGGGATCGCCTACGCGGGCGTCTCGTTCATCATGGTCATCGTCATGACCGCTTTCGAACTCTTCATCCAGGCGGTTCAGGCGTACGTCTTCGTGCTACTGGCCTGCAGCTTTATCCAGGGCGCGCTCGCCGAGCACCACTGAGCCAGGCCCCGCTCCCGCTCAGCCCCCATTCGTCCGGTGGCCAACCCCCACCGGTCCGTGAAAGAGAAGGAAGAACTGGCATGTCCCAGACCCTTGCCGCCGTCACCGGCTCCCTCAGCTCTGTTGGTTACGGTCTCGCGGCCATCGGCCCCGGCGTCGGCGTCGGCATCATCTTCGGTAACGGCACCCAGGCCCTCGCCCGTCAGCCCGAGGCTGCCGGTCTGATCCGCGCCAACCAGATCCTCGGGTTCGCCTTCTGTGAGGCGCTTGCCCTCATCGGTCTGGTCATGCCGTTCGTCTACCCGAGCTCCTGATCTTCGGTCTCGACGAACAGTCCATTAGACGAAAGGCACTGATGTGAACCTCCTGGTTCTCGCGGCCGAGACGGAAAACCCGCTCGTTCCGCCGATCCCCGAGCTCGTCATCGGTCTGATCGCCTTCGTCATCGTCTTCGGTTTCCTCGCGAAGAAGCTCCTCCCGAACATCAACAAGGTTCTGGACGAGCGTCGCGAGCAGATCGAGGGCGGTATCGAGAAGGCTGAGGCCGCTCAGACCGAGGCCCAGAGCGTGCTGGAGCAGTACAAGGCCCAGCTCGCCGAAGCCCGGCACGAGGCCGCGCGCCTGCGCCAGGAAGCGCTGGAGCAGGGCACTGCGCTCAAGGAAGAACTGCGCGCAGAGGGCCAGCGGCAGCGTGAGGAGATCATCGCTGCCGGCCACGCCCAGATCGAGGCCGACCGCAAGGCCGCCTCTCAGGCGCTGCGCCAGGACGTCGGCAAGCTCGCCACCGACCTGGCCGGCAAGCTCGTCGGCGAGTCCCTTGAGGACGCCGCCCGCCAGAGCCGCACGATCGACCGCTTCCTCAGCGAGCTTGAGGAGAAGGCCGAGGCGGCCCGATGAACGGAGCGAGCCGCGAGGCGCTGGCCTCCGCGCGCGAGCGTCTCGACGCGCTGATGGACAACACGTCCGTCGACGCGGCGAAGCTCGCCGGTGAGCTGGCAGCCGTCACCGCGCTGCTCGACCGTGAGGTCTCGCTGCGTCGGGTCATCACGGACCCGGCGCAGTCCGGCGAGGCCAAGGCCGAGCTGG
This sequence comes from Streptomyces vinaceus, assembly GCF_008704935.1. Lineage (NCBI taxonomy): Bacteria > Bacillati > Actinomycetota > Actinomycetes > Kitasatosporales > Streptomycetaceae > Streptomyces > Streptomyces vinaceus. The sequence goes on along the minus strand of NZ_CP023692.1, from coordinate 2,450,636 downwards.
TCGGCCGGCTGCTGGGCTCCCAGGTCGGCGGCGAGGCCCTCGACCTGGTGTCGGGCATGGCCCGGTCCCGCTGGTCGCAGTCCCGCGACCTGGTGGACTCGCTGGAGGAGCTGGCGGCCACCGCCGACCTCACGGCGGCCCAGCAGGGTGGCGCGCTCGACGACGTCGAGGACGAGATCTTCCGCTTCGGCAGGATCGTCGCCTCGAACACCGAGCTGCGTGCCGCACTGACCGACCGCGGTGCCACCGCCTCCGCCAAGAACGAGCTGCTGCGCAGCCTGCTCGGCGGCAAGGCGAACGCCGTCACCGAGCGTCTGGTCGCGCGTCTCGTCACGCACCCGCGTGGACGTAGCCTGGAAGCGGGACTGGAGTCCCTTTCCAAGCTCGCCGCCGAGCGCCGTGACCGCATGGTCGCCACCGTGACCACCGCGGTTCCGCTCAGCGACGTGCAGAAGCAGCGTCTCGGCGCGGTGCTGGCCAAGCTGTACGGCCGCCAGATGCACCTGAACCTCGACGTGGACCCCGCGGTCCTCGGCGGGATCACGGTGCGGGTCGGCGACGAGGTCATCGACGGCACCATCGCGGACCGCCTCGCCGAGGCGACCCGCCGCATGGCCGGCTGACCTCAGCCAGCAACAGAACAAAAGCATTCCTAGCGGCCCGGTTGGGCCGTGCAGAACTTGCAGAAGATTCCTGGGGGTCGCCCCCAGACCCCTAAGAAGCTTCAGGCCCAACAAGGAGAGCAGGGAACCCAGATGGCGGAGCTCACGATCCGGCCGGAGGAGATCCGGGACGCACTGGAGAACTTTGTCCAGTCGTACCAGCCGGACGCGGCCTCGCGCGAGGAGGTCGGAACGGTCAGCGTTGCCGGCGACGGCATCGCGAAGGTGGAGGGCCTGCCCTCCGCCATGGCGAACGAGCTGCTGAAGTTCGAGGACGGCACCCTCGGTCTCGCCCTCAACCTCGAGGAGCGCGAGATCGGTGCGGTCGTCCTCGGCGAGTTCAGCGGTATCGAGGAGGGCCAGCCGGTGCAGCGCACCGGTGAGGTGCTCTCCGTCGGCGTCGGCGAGGGCTACCTCGGCCGTGTCGTCGACCCGCTCGGCAACCCGATCGACGGTCTCGGCGAGATCGCGACCGAAGGCCGTCGCGCCCTGGAGCTTCAGGCTCCGGGCGTCATGGTCCGCAAGTCGGTGCACGAGCCGATGCAGACCGGCTACAAGGCCATCGACGCCATGGTGCCCGTCGGCCGTGGCCAGCGTCAGCTGATCATCGGTGACCGTCAGACCGGCAAGACCGCTCTGGCCGTCGACACGATCATCAACCAGCGCGACAACTGGCGCTCCGGCGACGTGAACAAGCAGGTCCGCTGCATCTACGTCGCCATCGGCCAGAAGGGCTCGACCATCGCGTCCGTTCGCGGCGCCCTGGAAGACGCCGGTGCGCTCGAGTACACGACGATCGTCGCCGCCCCGGCGTCCGACCCGGCCGGCTTCAAGTACCTGGCGCCGTACACCGGCTCCGCCATCGGCCAGCACTGGATGTACGCCGGCAAGCACGTCCTGATCATCTTCGACGACCTGTCGAAGCAGGCCGACGCCTACCGCGCCGTGTCGCTGCTGCTGCGCCGCCCGCCGGGCCGCGAGGCCTACCCGGGTGACGTCTTCTACCTGCACTCCCGTCTGCTGGAGCGCTGCGCGAAGCTCTCCGACGACATGGGCGCCGGTTCGATGACCGGTCTGCCGATCGTCGAGACCAAGGCGAACGACGTGTCGGCGTTCATCCCGACCAACGTCATCTCCATCACCGACGGCCAGTGCTTCCTGGAGTCCGACCTGTTCAACGCGGGCCAGCGCCCGGCGCTGAACGTCGGTATCTCGGTCTCCCGCGTCGGTGGCTCGGCCCAGCACAAGGCCATGAAGCAGGTTTCCGGCCGTCTGCGTCTGGACCTCGCCCAGTACCGTGAGCTGGAGGCGTTCGCCGCCTTCGGTTCCGACCTGGACGCCGCGTCGAAGGCCGCGCTGGAGCGCGGCAAGCGCCTGGTCGAGCTGCTGAAGCAGGGCCAGTACCAGCCGATGCCCGTCGAGGAGCAGGTCGTCTCCGTCTGGGCCGGCACCACCGGCAAGATGGACGACGTTCCGGTGAACGACATCCGTCGCTTCGAGTCGGAGCTGCTGGAGCACCTGCGCCGTGAGCGCAAGGACCTCCTGACCTCCATCGCGGACGGCGGCAAGATGTCGGACGACACCCTGTCCTCCATCGCGGACGCCATCGCCGGCTTCAAGCGCCAGTTCGAGACCTCGGACGGCAAGCTCCTGGGCGAGGACGCACCGGCCGTCAACGTCTCCAAGTGACGACGGAAGGGACCTGACTCATGGGAGCGCAGCTCCGGGTCTACAAGCGTCGCATCCGTGCCATCACGGCGACCAAGAAGATCACCAAGGCGATGGAGATGATCGCCGCCTCGCGCATCGTCAAGGCGCAGCGCAAGGTTGCGGCGTCGATGCCGTACGCGACCGAGCTCACCCGTGCGGTGACCGCGGTGGCGACCGGTTCGAACACCAAGCACGCCCTGACGACCGAGGTCGAGCAGCCGACCCGGGCCGCGATCGTGCTCATCACGAGCGACCGCGGTCTGGCCGGCGGCTACTCCTCCAACGCCATCAAGCAGGCGGAGCGGCTCACCGAGCGGCTGCGCGGCGAGGGCAAGGAGGTCGACACCTACATCGTCGGCCGTAAGGGTCTGGCCTACTACGCCTTCCGCGAGCGCAAGGTCGCGGATTCGTGGACCGGCTTCACCGACAGCCCGGCCTACGCCGACGCCAAGCGCGTCGCGGAGCCGCTGATCGAAGCCATCCAGACGGAGACGGCCGAGGGTGGCGTCGACGAGCTGCACATCGTCTACACGGAATTCGTGTCGATGATGACGCAGAACCCGGTCGACGGCCGGATGCTGCCGCTCAGCCTCGACGAGGCTGCGGAGGAGAGCGGTACGAAGGGCGAGATCCTTCCGCTGTTCGACTTCGAGCCGTCGGCGGAGGACGTCCTCGACGCCCTTCTGCCGCGCTACGTCGAAAGCCGTATCTACAACGCACTGCTGCAGTCGGCCGCTTCCGAGCACGCCGCCCGCCGCCGCGCGATGAAGGCGGCGACCGATAACGCCGGAGACCTCATCAAGAGCCTCTCCCGGCTTGCCAACGCGGCCCGCCAGGCCGAAATCACCCAGGAAATCAGCGAGATCGTCGGTGGCGCCAGCGCCATGGCCGACGCGACCGCGGGGAGTGACAAGTAATGACGACCTCTGTTGAGACGGCCGCCGCCTCGGGCCGCGTCGCCCGGGTCATCGGCCCGGTCGTCGACGTGGAGTTCCCCGTCGACGCGATGCCCGACATCTACAACGCGCTGAAGGTCCAGGTCGCCGACCCGGCCGAGGACGGCGCGCTGAAGACCCTGACCCTTGAGGTCGCGCAGCACCTGGGTGACGGCCTCGTCCGTACCATCTCGATGCAGCCGACCGACGGCCTGGTCCGCCAGGCCCCGGTGACCGACACGGGCGAGGGCATCACCGTCCCCGTCGGTGACTTCACCAAGGGCAAGGTCTTCAACACCCTGGGTGAGGTGCTGAACTACCCGGAGGAGAACGCCAACGTCACCGAGCGCTGGCCGATCCACCGCAAGGCGCCCCGCTTCGACGAGCTCGAGTCGAAGACCGAGATGTTCGAGACCGGCGTCAAGGTCATCGACCTTCTCACCCCGTACGTCAAGGGTGGAAAGATCGGTCTGTTCGGTGGTGCCGGTGTCGGCAAGACCGTTCTGATCCAGGAAATGATCTACCGCGTCGCCAACAACCACGACGGTGTGTCGGTCTTCGCGGGCGTCGGTGAGCGTACCCGTGAGGGCAACGACCTCATCGAGGAAATGGCCGACTCCGGCGTCATCGACAAGACGGCGCTCGTCTTCGGCCAGATGGACGAGCCCCCGGGCACCCGTCTGCGCGTCGCCCTGGCCGGTCTGACCATGGCGGAGTACTTCCGCGATGTGCAGAAGCAGGACGTGCTCTTCTTCATCGACAACATCTTCCGTTACACCCAGGCCGGTTCGGAGGTGTCGACCCTTCTGGGCCGCATGCCGTCCGCCGTGGGTTACCAGCCGAACCTGGCTGACGAGATGGGTCTGCTGCAGGAGCGCATCACCTCGACCCGCGGTCACTCGATCACCTCGATGCAGGCGATCTACGTCCCCGCGGACGACCTGACCGACCCGGCGCCGGCCACCACCTTCGCCCACCTCGACGCGACGACGGTTCTCTCCCGTCCGATCTCCGAGAAGGGCATCTACCCGGCCGTGGACCCGCTGGACTCGACGTCCCGCATCCTCGACCCGCGGTACATCGCGGCGGACCACTACGCCACGGCGATGCGCGTCAAGGGGATCCTGCAGAAGTACAAGGACCTCCAGGACATCATCGCGATCCTCGGTATCGACGAGCTGGGCGAGGAGGACAAGCTCGTTGTCCACCGTGCCCGTCGCGTCGAGCGCTTCCTGTCGCAGAACACCCACGTCGCCAAGCAGTTCACCGGCGTGGACGGTTCGGACGTTCCGCTCGACGAGTCGATCACCGCGTTCAACGCGATCTGCGACGGTGACTACGACCACTTCCCCGAGCAGGCGTTCTTCCTGTGCGGTGGCATCGAGGACCTGAAGGCCAACGCCAAGGAGCTGGGCGTCTCCTGATCCGGCGCGCTCCCCGCGGAGCGCTCCGGGTCCGAAGGACCCATGGAGAGGGGCGGGTGTGTCCCGTCCCTCTCCCCACGCCCATTAGAATTTGACCCAACACCCGGCTGACCCGCCGGGTGGTGACCCGAGGAGCCACCTTGGCTGCTGAGCTGCACGTCGAGCTGGTCGCGGCGGACCGCAATGTCTGGTCCGGCGAGGCCACCCTGGTCGTCGCCCGCACCACGTCCGGCGACATCGGCGTCATGCCCGGTCACCAGCCGCTTCTCGGTGTGCTGGAATCGGGCCCGGTGACCATCCGTACCAGCGAGGGCAACACTGTCGTCGCCGCGGTGCACGGCGGATTCATCTCGTTCGCGGACAACAAGCTGTCCCTGCTGGCCGAGATCGCCGAGCTCGCTGACGAGATTGACGTCCAGCGGGCGGAGCGGGCACTGGAGCGCGCGAAGTCGGAGGCCGATGCGGCCGCCGAGCGTCGCGCCGATGTCCGGCTGCGCGCGGTCACGGGGCACTGAGCCCCGTACCGAACAGGTTTGAGACCTCAGCCGCGGTCCGGTCTGGAATTTTCCAGACCGGGTCGCGGCTGAGGCGATGCAGGTCGTTTTTCGTTTTGCGGTATTCGATGAGCGAGGAGGTCGGTGAAGATGCTCCTCGCTCTGCTTGTGAGCGGCCTGGTCGTAGCCCTGGTGGTGATCGGGCTGTTTGTGTTCGGGCTGCGCCGCAGACTGATCCAGCGCTCCGGCGGCACCTTCGACTGCAGCCTGCGCTGGGGGGTCTCCGAGGAGCCCGACATCTCCGGCAAGGGCTGGGTGTACGGGGTCGCCCGCTACAGCGGTGACCGCATCGAGTGGTTCCGCGTCTTCTCGTACTCCCCGCGCCCGCGCCGGCTGCTGGAGCGGTCCTCCATCGAGGTCGTCGCCCGCCGTGCCCCCGAGGGCGAGGAGGAGCTGGCGCTGCTGTCCGACGCCGTCGTGCTCGGCTGTCTCCACCGGGGGACCCGCCTGGAGCTGGCGATGAGCGAGGACGCGCTGACGGGTTTCCTGGCCTGGCTGGAGGCGGCGCCCCCCGGGCAGAGGGTGAACGTGGCCTGAGCCTTCGGCACGGACGCGCAGAAGCCGGGGAGACGGGGGGCGGACCCGTCTCCCCGGCTTCGTCGTTCACCGGGGCCGGCAGGCGGGGGCTACTGGAGCCCGGTGTGGACCGCGTTCGCGAGCTCGCCGTTGGCCGTGTCGCCGCTGAACTCCCAGTAGAAGGCGCCCCTGAGGCCCTGCTGCTTGGTCCAGCTCATCTTCCCGGCGATGGTGGCGGGGGTGTCGTAGCTCCACCAGTTGCTCCCGCACTTGGCGTAGGCCGTGCCGGCGACGGTGCCGGTGGCCGGGCAGTTGTTCTTGAGGACCTTGTAGTCCTCGATGCCCTGCTCGTACGTGCCCGGGGCGGGCCCGGTCGCGGTGCCGCCGGGGGCGGCCTGCGTGACTCCGGTCCAGCCGCGGCCGTAGAAGCCGATGCCGAGGTTGAGCTTCGAGCCGGCGATGCCCTTGCCCTTGAGCTTGGTGATCGCGGCCTCGGAGCTGAAGCCGGCGATCGGGATGCCGGTGTAGGAGGTGAGCGGGGAGTGCGGGGCGGTCGGGCCCTTGGCGTCCCAGGCGCCGAAGAAGTCGTACGTCATGACGTTGTAGAAGTCGACGTACTGCGCCGCGCCCGCGTAGTCGGCGAGGTCGAGCTTGCCGCCGTTGGAGCCGTCGGCGGAGATCGCCGCGGTGACCAGGTTGCTGCTGCCGAACTTCGCGCGCAGCGCCGACAGGACGTTCTTCAGGGAGGCGGCGCCGCTGGTGTCGCAGGAGAGCCCGCAGGCGTTCGGGTACTCCCAGTCGATGTCGATGCCGTCGAAGACGTCCGCCCAGCGCGGGTCCTCGACCAGGCTGTAGCAGGAGTCGGCGAAGGCGGCCGGGTTGGCCGCGGCCTGGCCGAAGCCGCCGGACCAGGTCCAGCCGCCGAAGGACCACAGCACCTTGATGTTCGGGTACTTCGCCTTCAGTTTGCGCAGCTGGTTGAAGTTGCCGCGCAGCGGCTGGTCCCAGTTGTCGGCGACGCCGTCGACGCTCTGGTCGGCGGTGTAGGCCTTGTCGTAGTCGGCGTAGGCGTCACCGATGGTGCACTTGCCGCCCTGGACGTTGCCGAACGCGTAGTTGATGTGGGTGATCTTGCTCGCGGTCCCCGAGGTGTCCAGGTTCTTCACGTGGTAGTTGCGCCCGTAGACGCCCCATTCGGTGAAGTAGCCGAGCTTGACCTTGCCGCCCGGGTCCGGGGGAGTGGTGCCGCCGCCGGTCGTGGTGACGGAGACGGAGCCGGAGGCCGGGCCCGTCTGGTCGGCGGTGTCGCGGGCGACGACGCTGTAGGTGTACGTCGTGCCCTTGGTCAGCCCGGAGTCGCCGTAGCTCGTGCCGGTGACCGTGGCGATCTTGGCGCCGCCGCGGTAGACGTCGTAGTTCTTGACGCCCTTGTCGTCGGTGGCGGCGGCCCAGCCGATGGTCAGCGAGGTGTCGGTGACCCCGCTGGCGGTGGGGGTGCCGGGGGCCGACGGCGGGCTGTCGGTGGGGTTGGAGCCGCCGTCGCAGGAGCCGCCGTTGACCTTGCAGCCGCCGGGGGCGCCGGAGCCGGCGCCGTTGAAGCCGAAGCTGACCGTGGCACCGGGGGCGAGGGTGCCGTTCCAGCCGACGTTCTTGCCGGTCCAGTGGGTTCCGGAGCTGGTGACGGTGGCGTCCCAGGCGGAGGTGACCGTGGTGCCGGAGGGGTAGTCCCACTCCACGGTCCAGCTCGTGAGGGTGGTGGTGCCGGTGTTCTTCACCGTCCACTTGCCCTCGAAGCCGGTGCCCCAGTCGGAGACCTTCGTGTACGTGGCCGTCGCGGAGGCGGCGGCCTCGGCCGGGCCGGCGAGGGCCACGAGCCCGGCGATGGGCAGGGCGAAGGCGGCCACGCTCGCGGCGAGCCTTCGCAGCAGTCGCGTGCGGGGTGGGGGTGCCGTACCGGTTGCGCGTGCTGTGCTCAAGGGTGCTCCTCCGTAGGTCCGTCCCGGTCGTGGGGCCGACCGGGACTGGGGATGGGACCTGCGCCGCCCGTGAGCACGCTTGTCATGGCACGCTCACCACAGTTGCCGCGAGCGTAGAAAGGTCTGGACCAACCGTCAAGAGGTCCAGACCTTCGCTCCGGTGCGCCTCTAGAGGCCCAACTCCTGGGCCAGCACGGCCGCCTGGACCCGGCTGCGCAGCTCAAGCTTCCCCAGCAACCTGCTGACGTGCGTCTTCACCGTCGCCTCCGCCATCTCCAGCCGCACCGCGATCTCCGCGTTCGAGAGCCCCTCGCCCAGGGCGCCGAACACCTCCCGCTCCCGCCGCGTCAGCGAGGCCACCGCCGCGGCCGTCTCCGGGGCGACCGCAGCCTTGACGGGCCGCGGAGCCGCGAACTCGGCGATCAGCCGCCGGGTCACCGCCGGGGCGATCAGGCCCTCCCCGCGCGCGACCGTCCGTACCGCCCCGATCAGCTCGGCCGCGTCCGCGTTCTTCAGCAGGAAGCCCGCCGCTCCCGCGCGCAGGGCCCCGAAGACGTACTCGTCCAGATCGAAGGTGGTCAGGACGAGGACGTCGGCCAGCCCCTCCGCGACCACCTGCCGGGTCGCCGAGACCCCGTCCAGCCGCGGCATCTGCACGTCCATGAGGACGAGGTCGGGCCTCAGCTCCCGCGCCAGGCGCACCGCCTCCTCCCCGTCGGCAGCCTCGCCCACGACCTCCACGTCGCCGGCGCTGCGCAGGATCAGCACCAGCCCCGCCCGTACCGCGCTCTGGTCCTCGGCCACCACCACCCGGATGCTCATCCGGTCACCGCCTTCTCCTCCGCGGGCAGCTCCGCCCGCACCAGCCACACCGATCCCGTCCGGCCCGCCGAGAACTCCCCGCCCAGCAGCTCCGTCCGCTCCCGCATGCCGATCAGCCCGGCCCCCGAGCCCGGGGCGCGGGGGCCGGGCCGGTCCCCGTACGGGGACTCCACCCGTACGGTCAGCAGCCCGTCCGCGCGCGTCACGCGGGCCCGGACCGTCCCGGGGCAGGCGTGCTTGAGCGCGTTCGTCAGCGACTCCTGGACGATCCGGTACGCCGCCAGCTCCACCGGGGCCGGCAGCGGCTCCCCGGGCGGCCGGTCGTCCCGGAGCGCGAAGTCCAGACCGCTCGCGGCGCCGCTCGCGCGGGCCTGCTCCAGGAGGGCGTCGAGCCCGTCCAGGGAGGGCGTCGCGACGGCCTCCTGCTCCGCGCCCGCGTCCCGCAGCAGCCCGATCAGCCGGCGCATCTCGGCCAGCCCCTGCACGCTGTTCTCCCGGATCACCCCGAGCGCCTCCCGGCTGGTCTCGGCGGTGTCGATGGAGAGGGCGGCCGTGGAGTGGATGGCGATGGCCGAGAGGTGGTTGGCCACCATGTCGTGCAGCTCGCGGGCCATCCGGGCGCGCTCGGCGACGACGGCCTGGCTGCGGTCCATTTCGGCCAGCAGCGCGGTCTGCTCGGCCCGCAGCCGGGCGGCCTCGGCGGCCTCGCGGTGGTTGCGCAGAGTGGCGCCCGTCAGGGCCGGGCCGAAGCTGACGATTCCGGTGATCACGCCGATCATCAGGGCCTGCGGGGTGCGCAGCCAGGCGACCGAGGCGATGGTGACGGCGATGGTGATCAGGCCGGTCGTGACCGGGAGCCGCCGGGCCATGGCGGGTTTTCCGTAGACGACGGCCGCGTACATCAGGTCGGTGAAGATCAGGACGGTGCCCAGGTTCCCCACGGTGAACTGGTCGGCCATCACCCCCGCGGTGCCGACGGCCAGCGTGGTGTGGGGCGCCGTGCGCCGCAGCAGCTCCATCGGGCCGAGCGCGAGCAGGGGGACCAGGGCGGCCCACGGGGGGAAGAAGTGCCGGTTGTTCGTGCTGTAGAGGCCGAGCGACCACAGCAGGAGGCCCGCGAGCACGCTCAGCACCGCGAGGAGGACGTCGTCGCGGTGCGGGCGGAAGGTCTTGGCGCGTTCGGCCGGGTCCGGCTGGGTCGGGGTCACGGTCACGGTCCCATCCAACAGGGTGGAGGAGGGCGGGGCGTCGCCGCCGGGGCGGAGGCCGGGCGGGGCGGCACTACACCGAAGGATGCAGTCACGGTTCGTCACCGGCGACGACGAAGCGGCGCGGATCGGGCGGGAGGCTGGATCCCGTGGTTGCCGGAAGGTCGCTCACGGCAACGGAAGGGAGGAACCGGTGCTCGTCGCACTGATCATCGCCTGCGAGGTCGGCTTCTGGGTGCTGCTGGCCGGCGGACTGGCGCTGCGCTACCTGGCGAAGATGCCGAGGCTGGGGGCGGCGGTCCTGCTGTGCGAACCGCTGCTGGAGCTGGCCCTGCTGGTGGCCACCGCCGTGGACCTCAGGAACGGGGGCGAGCCGAGCTGGACGCACGGCCTGGCCGCGCTCTACATCGGCTACACCGTCGGCTACGGCCACTACACGGTGAAGTGGCTCGACCGGCACGCGGCGTACCGCCTCGCCGGGGGCCCCAAGCCGCCCGGCCCGGCGTACGGGAAGGCCAGGGCGGTCCACGAGTGGAAGCTGTGGCTGCGCACGCTGGCCGGCGCGGCGGTCGCGCTCGGACTGCTCCAGGCCGCGATCTGGTACGCCGGCGGCGCGGCCGACACCGAGGCCCTGGAGAGCTGGCAGTACGCCGCCCTGCGGGTGCTCGGCATCCACGCCGTGATCGCCGCCACCTACACGCTGTGGCCGCGCAAGGCCCCGGCCGGGCAGCCGCAGGAGGAGTCCGTGCGGGCCGACCGCTAGGCCGTGTCCTTCGACCTAGCGCTCGCCGCCCGGCACCCACAGGACGTCCCCGACCTCCTTGTTGGCCGTACGGGCCAGGATGAAGAGGAGGTCGGAGAGACGGTTCAGGTAGGTGGCGGTCAGCGGGTTCATCACCTCGCCGTGCACCTCCAGGGCCGCCCAGGTGGAGCGCTCGGCGCGGCGGACCACCGTGCAGGCCTGGTGGAGGAGGGCCGCGCCGGGGGTGCCGCCGGGGAGGATGAAACTGCGCAGCTTCTCCAGCTGCTCGTTGAAGGTGTCGCAGTCCGCTTCGAGCTTGTCGATGTAGAACTGCTCGACGCGCAGCGGCGGGAACTCGGGGTTCTCGACCACCGGGGTGCAGAGGTCGGCGCCGACGTCGAAGAGGTCGTTCTGTACCCGTACCAGGACCTTCACGACATCCTCCGGCAGCGCGCCGAGGGCGATCGCCGAGCCGATGGCCGCGTTGGCCTCGTTGGCGTCGGCGTAGGCGGAGATCCGCAGGTCGGTCTTGGCCGTGCGGCTCATGTCGCCGAGGGCGGTCGTGCCCTTGTCGCCGGTACGGGTGTAGATGCGCGTGAGGTTCACCATGCGGCCAGCGTAGACGGGCGCGCCGGAGAAATTCCGGGCGAGGCCGCCGCTGCACGGCGTACCGTCCTGCGGGGGCGCGGCGCAGGACCGCGGTCTGCGCGCTGCCGGGTGCGGACGCCGCCGGCCGGGCGGACGCCCACTACCTCGCGGGGCGCGGTGCCATGGCCGTCGGCCTGGGCCATCTGCCCGGCGCGCGGCGGGAACTGGAAGGGCTGCGTGAGCCGGGCCGCCGCTGCGCCGCCACCGGCGGGTGAACTCTCGGGCCGTGCACGGGTTCTCGGCCGGACGGTGTGATGTCCGTCAGTTGAGACGTGACGCGTGTTACTTCGCGGTCACACGACCCCCCGCTGGCGCTAGTCTCCGCCGGAGAGGCTACGAGACTGGGCCGTATGGAAGAACGTGGGGTGTGCAGTGGCTGGGAAGCTCGCCGTCATCGGTGCCGGACTGATGGGTTCCGGAATCGCTCAGGTCTCCGCTCAGGCGGGGTGGGACGTCGTACTGCGTGATGTCACCGACGCCGCGCTGACCCGCGGCACGGACGGCATCAAGGCCTCGTACGACAAGTTCGTCTCCAAGGGCAAGATGACGGCCGAGGACGCCGAGGCCGCGCTCGCCCGCATCACGACCACCACCGACCTCGACGCGGTCGCCGACTCCGACATCGTCGTCGAGGCCGTCTTCGAGAAGCTGGAGGTCAAGCACGAGATCTTCCGCGCGCTCGACAAGCTCGTACGGGACGACGCGATCCTCGCGTCCAACACCTCCGCCATCCCGATCACCAAGATCGCGGCCGTGACGGAGCGTCCGGAGCGCGTCGTCGGCGCGCACTTCTTCTCGCCCGTCCCGATGATGCAGCTCTGCGAGCTCGTCCGCGGCTACAAGACGAGCGACGAGACCCTCGCCACCACCCGCGCCTTCGCCGAGTCCGTCGGCAAGACCTGCATCGTCGTCAACCGCGACGTCGCCGGTTTCGTGACGACCCGTCTGATCTCCGCCCTGGTCGTCGAGGCCGCGAAGCTCTACGAATCGGGCGTGGCCTCCGCCGAGGACATCGACATCGCCTGCAAGCTGGGCTTCGGTCACGCCATGGGGCCGCTCGCCACCGCCGACCTCACCGGCGTCGACATCCTGCTGCACGCCACCAGCAACATCTACACCGAGTCCCAGGACGAGAAGTTCGCGCCGCCGGAGCTCATGCGCCGCATGGTGGACGCCGGCGACATCGGCCGCAAGAGCGGTCAGGGCTTCTACAAGCACTGAGGCGACACTGAGCGCCAGTTCGAATATCCGCACCCGCACGGGTGAATTAGGTATCGGTTCGCTCACGGTCGGCAACCTCGCTGCCGGAACGGCAGTCAGATGCAGTGAGAGTTGCCGACCGCGGGCCAGTCGGATCCCTACGTACCCGTACCCAGGACTGCCGGGAGCACATATGCACATCAGGGGCGACCACGCCGAACTCGCTGTCGGGGGCCGCCTCGACGTGCGCAGCGCGGCGGACGCCCGTACGGCCCTCCACTCCGCCCTCGACGACGGCCACGGCGACCTCGTGCTGGACCTCACCGGGCTCGACTCCTGGGACGCGACCGGACTCGGCGTGATCATGGGAGCCCACCGGCGGGCCGGCCGGACCGGCCGCCGCCTCGTCCTGCGCGGAGTGCCGCCGCAGATGCAGCGCCTCCTCGTCGCCACCCGGTTGCACCGCATCCTCGCGATCGAGGGCGGGCTGGAAGCGGAATCCCTCCCGCGGGTCTGAACCGGCCACCGTCTACCCTTCTGCGGAAACGTAACGGTCCGGTGGTGATGGCACCCCTGCGGTTCCGTGCGCGACCGGGCCCGTCTAGGGTCGGGCGGAAACCGGACCCGTAGCGACAGCGGAATGTGCGCAGGCCGGACGGTACGACACGACGGCTACGGCGCAGGGCGCGATCGGGGGACAAGGTCATGGACCGCACGCAGGGGCAGCCCGAACCGGTGGAGCAGCCCGCGGCGGCGCCCGTGCCCGCCGCGACGGCTGCCGAGGCGCCCGCCCCGGCCGCCGCGGGCTCCGCGCCCGCCGCCGTCGCGCGGATCGTCACCCTCACCGCCGGGGACTTCACGCTCACCGTGAACCCCGTCGACGGCAGCGAGATCGAGCCGCGCCGCCCGGGCACCGGCGGCAGCGCCCCCGCCAAGCGCGACGCCGCCGCCCGCGCCGCCCGGGACGCCGCGGCGCGGCCGCCCGTCCTGCCCGGCCCCGCCGCCCCCCTCCCGCCGCTCATGGCCCGCGACGAGGAGCGGGAGCGCCTCGTACGACTGCTGGGCCGCGGCCGCTCCGTACGGCTGACCGGACCCGCCGGCTCCGGCCGCAGCTCCCTGCTCGACGCGGTCGCCGCCGACTGCGGGCGACTGGCGCCCGACGGCGTCGTCCGGCTGAGCGGGTACGGGCACCAGCAGCCCGGCGAGCTGCTGTACGCGCTGTACGACGCCGTGTACGAGGCCCCCCGCGAGCGCCCCGAGCGGACCCAACTCCTCGCCCGCGTACGGGACATCGGCGCCATCGTGCTCCTCGACGACCTGGAGATGGGCGGCGCCGCCCTCGACGAACTGCTGCGCGCCACCCCCGAGTGCGCCTATCTGCTGGCCGCCACCCCCGAGACCCGCGCCCCCTCCGACGATTCGCACCTGGAAGAGGTCTTCCTCGGCGGCCTCGACCGGGCCGACTGCGTGGCGCTGCTGGAAGCGGGCACGGGCCGGGCGCTGACGGAGGAGGAGACCGCCTGGGCGGGAGACCTGCGGTTCGCCTCCGAGGGGCTCCCGCTGCGCTTCGTCCAGGCGGCGGCCCTGCTGCGCCAGCGCGACGAGCGGAACCGGACCTGGGCCGAGGACGAGCACGACGAGCCCGGGGTCTTCGACGAGCGGCCGCGCGACGCCGAGTTCGTGGCGCTGCCCACGCTGGCCGAGGGCGCGGCCCCCGCCGAGCTGCTGGCCTCCCGGGTCAGCGAGTCGGCGCGGGCGGCGCTGCGGATCGCGAGCGCGCTGGGCGGGGAGCTCCCGCACCACGCCCACCTCCCGGCGCTGGTGGGGGACACCCACGCCGACGCGGCGGTCGCGGAACTGCTGGGCTGCGGACTGCTCACCCCGGTCGGCACCCGCTACCGGCTGGCCGCCGGGGTGCTGCGGCAGCTGGAGGAGGCCGGGTACGGGGACACCGCCGCGGAGGAGGCCCGTACGGCCGCCCGCCACTACGCCTGGTGGACCGGGCACGCCTCGGTGACCCCGGAGCGGGTCGCGGCGGAGGCCGACGCGGTGCTGGCCGCGCTGGCCGGCGCGGACGTGGTGGCCGCCGTACTGCTGGCCCGCACCGCGGCCCCGGCGTTCGCGGCCTCGCGGCACTGGGAGGCGTGGGAGCGGGTGCTGCGCTCGGGCGCCGAGGCCGCGCGCAAGGCCGGGGAGGTCGCGGAACAGGCGTACTTCCACCACGAGCTCGGCGTACTCGCGCTGTGCGAGGGACGCCTGGACCGGGCGCGGGCCGAACTGGAGGCCTCCATAGGCCTGAAGGGCGCACTCGCCGACAAGCGGGGCACGGTGGCGGGGCGGAGGGCGCTCGCGCTGGTCGCCGACCGCGAGAAGGCGGGGGTGGAGGTCTCGCCGCCGCTGCGGCTGGAGCCGCCGGCGCCCGCGCCGGGCGGTGGATCCGCCGAGGCCGTCACGACCGTGATGCCGGTGGCCGCGCCCGGGGCGCCGCCCGTGACGTCCACGGCGTCCACGACGCCCGTGACCCCCGTGGCGCCCACGACGCCCTTGGCGGCCGTGACCCCCGTGGCGGCGGTGATCGGCCGCTCGGATTCCCCGACGAGCCTCACCGAGGTGTTCGAGGAGGCCTTCCCCCTCACGCCGAAGCCCGCGCCGCAGGCGGCGCCCGCGACCGCCTACGCGACCGCGCCGGCGACCCGCCCGCGCCCGCGCCGCAAGCCCGCGCTGCTGGCCGCGGCGGGGGCGCTGACGGTGGTGGCGCTGGGCACGGTGATGGCCCTGGCGATGTCGGGCCCGGACGATCCGCGGAGCCCGGCGGGTGAGGACGGCCCGGCGGTGTCCTCCACGCCGACTCCGGGGGCGTCGGCGCCGGGCGTGACGGACCAGAGCGGGAACGATCCTGCAGCGGGCCCGGGAACCGTGGCCCCCGAAGACCCGGCCCCGGGCTCCCCGGCGTCGACCCTGACACCGGACCCGAACCAGCCGCCGCGGCCCCCGTCGCGCAAGCCGGTCACCCCGCCGCCTTCGCAGAAGCCGTCCCCGGACGGTCCGAGGCCGCCGTCCCCGGACAACCCGAAGCCGCCGTCCCCGGACCCGGTGACGACGCCGCCCACGACGCCGGATCCGACCCCCACCACGACGACCACACCGGCCAGCCCGACGGCGACGCTGTAGCGCCGGCGGGGGCCGCGGCCGTCCGTCAGAACAGGCGGAGCTTGTCGTCCTCGATGCCGCGCAGGGCGTTGTAGTCCAGGACCACGCAGTCCATGCCCCGGTCCGTGGCCAGAACGCGGGCTTGGGGCTTGATCTCCTGGGCCGCGAAAACGCCGCGCACCGGCGCCAGATGCGGGTCCCGGTTCAGCAGTTCCAGGTAGCGGGTCAGCTGCTCGACGCCGTCGATCTCGCCCCGCCGCTTGATCTCCACGGCCACCGTCGCGCCGGAGGCGTCCCGGCACAGGATGTCCACCGGCCCGATCGCCGTCATGTACTCCCGCCGGATCAGCGTGTAGCCGTCGCCCAGCGTTTCGATGCGGTCCGCCAGGAGCTCCTGGAGGTGTGCTTCGACGCCGTCCTTGATCAGGCCCGGGTCGATGCCCAGCTCGTGGGAGGAGTCGTGGAGGACTTCCTCCATGGTGATGATGAGCTTCTCGCCCGCCTTGTTGACGACCGTCCAGACGCCGGCCTCATCCCCGCTCCCCTCCTTGAGGGTGCAGGGGGGCGACATCCAGTTGAGCGGTTTGTACGCCCGGTCGTCCGCGTGGATCGAGACACTGCCGTCGGCCTTCACGAGGATCAGACGGGGTGCCGAGGGCAGATGGGCGGTGAGCCGGCCCGCGTAGTCGACGGAGCAGCGGGCAATGACGAGACGCATGGTCGGCAACGCTACTCGACGAGCGGGCCTGCACGCGATTCGCCCCCGAAAGCCCCGTTCGCCGATGGCGCGTTGTATGCGCATTCTCCTGGTGCGCCACCCATGGGGCGCCTACCGTGGTGAGCGGGAGGTGGCGGAGCGTGCACTCTGCGTCGCGGCCTCCTTCCCTGCCCGTAAGACTCCGGCAACCCGAACCGCCGGGGTCGCGAGAGGAGAACCCATGTCGCTCGACGTCTCACCGGCCCTACTCGAACAGGCCGAGCGAGGCGAGGTCGACGAAGCCGCTTTCGTCGACTGCGTCCGGACCTCCCTGCCCTTCGCATGGGAGATGATCAGCTCGCTGGTGGCCCAGCTGAAGGTGGACGGCGGAGAGTTCGCCGACAACCAGACGCCGCCGCCCGACGAGCAGGCGCGTGGCCAGCTGCTGCGCGCTCTCGCGAGTGACGCGATACGTGGTGCGCTGCAGCGCCACTTCGGGGTGCGCCTGGCGTTCCAGAACTGCCACCGGGTGGCCGTGTTCCCGCTGGATCCCTCGTCGGACGACCGGCTCGCCAAGTTCACTTCGATCCGCGGCCAGCTGCTCAACCAGTCGCCCGAGCTCCGGGACTGCTGACCGACCGTACTCCGCTGCCGCTCCGTATCGGGGGAGGTGATACCGGGGCGGCAGCCTCAACCGAGACGGGGCAGGACCTCGGCGCCGAGGCGCCGTACGTTCTCCTCCGTCGCGGCGAGGTCCCCGGAGCCCTCCGCCAGCAGTGCGAACCGCGTGATGCCCGTCCGTTCCGAGGTGGCCGCCAGCCGGCTCGCCGCCATCCGCGGGGTGCCCACCGGGTGCAGGGCGCACAGCAGCTCCGTGTAGGCGACGGGGTCCCGCATCGCCCGCTCCCGGCCGTCCACCGTGACGTGCGCGTCCAGCCCCTGCTTCAACCAGCCCGGCATCGCCTTCAGCAGGGCCTCGCGGGCGTCCGCCGTACGGTCCGCCAGCTGGCACACGCCCGCCGACACGTGCGGGGCGTGCGGGTCCTGCCCGGCCGCCGCGGCCGTACGCCGGTACAGCGCCACCATCTCCGCCTTGTCCTCGTCCCCGCAGTGCATGCCCAGCAGCATGGGCAGCCCCCGCTCGGCGGCCAGGCGCACCGAGGCGGGCGAGGTGCACGCGACGATCACTTCCGGCCCTGATCCGTCCCCGTCCAGCGCCTCCGACGGGCGCGGTACGACGGCCACTTCGCGGAACCCGTACCGCTCGCCGGCGGCCGCCACCCGCGGCTCGGCCAGCCAGCGGCGCAGCAGGTCCAGCCCCTCCGGGAACTCCTTCTCGTAGGAGTCCAGGCCCCCGCCGAACACCTCCAGGTCCACCCAGGGCCCGCCCCGGCCCACCCCGAGCGTGAACCGGCCGCCCGAGGTCAGGTGCAGCAGCGCCGCCTGCTCCCCGAGGGTCACCGGATGCGTGTTCGGCAGCACGCTCACCGCCGTGCCCACCCGCAGCCGCCGGGTCCGCCCCAGCAGCAGGGCCGCCAGGGTCACCGCCGAGGGGCACACCCCGTACGGGACGAAATGGTGCTCGGCGAGCCACACCGAATCCAGCCCCGCCTCCTCGGCCACCTCCGCGGTCCGCACCGCCCGGTGCAGCGCCTCCCCCTGCCCCTGGCCCGGGAACTGGGCCGCCAGTACAAACGCTCCTACACGCATCGCCTTTACCCTCCTCGTGGCTGACGCGGCCTCCCCCAGGTGGACCGGTTCATCTGATGGCAACAACGTCTGACACGTGCCAAAGGCACGGCCTGACACGAAAGTTATTGGGATAGTCAGGCCACCCGACTGCGGGCGCGTCACCTCCGGCCGCCTCTGTCAGCCACCCTGCGGGTACCCGGCCTCGCTGCGCGTAGTCTGGGAGAAAGTCACTTCCGTTCGCCCCTACGTGAGGTATACGTGTCACCGCGCCACAACCGCCCCAGGGGCGGCGAGACCCCGGACGAACGCCCCAGCACCGGCCTCGACCGGTTCGGGCTGGAGCGCACGGAGGAGTACCAGGGCGAGGAGTGGAAGGTCCGGCACGTCGCGGGCGCGAGCGCGGCGGGCAAGCGCTACCGCTGCCCCGGCTGTGACCAGGAGATCCCCTCGGGCACCCCGCACCTGGTGGCCTGGCCCGAGTACGGCGGCGTGGACGACCGCCGGCACTGGCACAAGGCCTGCTGGAACGCGAAGGACCGCCGCACCTCCAGGGTGCAGCGGTCCAGGAACGCCCCCAAGTACTGACCCCGGTACGGGCACCGGCACCGGCACCAGCACCGGCCCGGCACCGGTACCGGCTCCCGCGTACGGATCACACGTCGCGGCGGCCGACCACCGCGTAGGAGCCCGCCACCGCGGCCCCCGTCACCAGCGCGATCAGCAGCAGCTGGAGGGCGCTTCCGGGCGCGTTCCCGGTGTCGGCGTTCGGCAGGCCGAACAGCCCCATCACGGCGACCGGGGCGTTGTACCGCAGGATGACGCTGCCGAGCGGGGCCAGCGTCTCCCACATGCTGAGCATCCCCCCGACCACCGGCGGCAGCGTGACCAGCCCCAGCATCACCGCGATCGCTCCGGCGGAGTGCCGCAGCATGGCCCCGACCGCGAGGGCGAGGACCCCGAGCAGGGTGACGTAGACGCAGCCGGCCAGTGCCCGGGCCCATTCGCCGCCGCCGTGCGCACCGGCGCCCGCGCCGCCCCGCAGGATCGCGGAGGCCAGGCCCACGGCCGCCACCGACCCGGCGACGGCGGCGAAGGCGACGCCGGCGAAGACGAGGTACTTCGCGGTCAGCACCCGCGCCCGGTCGGGGGCGGCGGTGAACGTCGTACGGATCATGCCCGTGCCGTACTCGGAGCTGATGGTCAGGACGCCGAGCACCATCACGGAGATCTGTCCCACCAGCAGCCCGAACAGCGCGGGCGCCGTGAGCGGCACCTCCTGGAAGTCGGTCGCGCGCGTCTCGGCGACGGCCAGCACGCCGATGCCGACGACGAGCAGCACCAGCGAGCCGAGCGTCCACACGGTCGAGCGCACCGAGATCATCTTCGTCCACTCGGAGGCCACGGCGTGCCCGAGGTGGGGCCGGGGGGTCTCCAGCGGCGAGCTGTAGCTCTTCGGGCGGTTGTCCGAGGAGCTCGCGGCGCTCGTACCGGTCGTGGGGCGCGCGGGGCTCTTGGGGCCGGTCATCGGGTGTCCTCGCGGGTGTCCTTGGAGGTGTTCTGGGCGGCGGTCCGGTCGGCGCCGGCGAGCTCGCCGGGGTCGGCGGGCATCAGGAAGGGCTGCCCGCCCGCGCCGGGCGGCGGGGGAGCGAAGAAGGCTCCCCGCGGCACCTCCGGCGTCCGGAGCTCGTCCTCCCAGGCGGGGACGGTCAGCGGCTCCGGCTCCCAGAGCTCGGCGCGCGGGTCCTCGGTGGAGGTGTACTCCACGTCGGCCTGGGTCATCCGCATGTAGGCCTCCTCCAGCGAGGCCCGGTGCGGGGACAGCTCCCACAGCCGTACGCCGGCCTCGTGGGCGAGGTCGGAGATCCGGGGGAGCTCCAGCCCGGTCACGCGCAGTGTCCCCTCGGGCTCCTGGAGGACCCGGCCGCCGGCTTTGGTCAGGGCTTCACCCAGTGCATCCCGGCCACCGTGATCATTGTCGGCCGCGCGCACCCGCGCGAATCCGGCCGAGTTGTGCGCGATGAATTCCTGGGTGCCCATGTCGGCGAGCAGCCGGCCGCGGCCGATCACGATGAGGTGGTCGGCGGTCAGCGCCATCTCGCTCATCAGGTGTGAGGAGACGAACACGGTGCGGCCCTCGGCGGCGAGCCGGCGCATCAGGGTGCGCACCCAGAGGATGCCCTCGGGGTCGAGTCCGTTGACCGGCTCGTCGAAGAGCAGGACCTGGGGGTCGCCGAGGAGGGCGGCGGCGATGCCGAGCCGCTGGCCCATGCCGAGCGAGAAGCCCTTCGTACGCTGCCGGGAGACGTCCTGGAGGCCGACGACGGCCAGCACCTCGTCCACGCGCTTCTCCGGGATGCCGGAGAGCTGGGCGAGGGAGAGCAGGTGCCTGCGGGCCCGGCGGCCGCCGTGCACGGCCTTGGCGTCGAGCAGGGCCCCGACGTGCCGCTGGGCGTTCGGCAGCTGCCGGAAGGGCAGGCCGTTGATCGTCACGCTGCCCGCCGTGGGACGGTCCAGGCCGAGGATCATGCGCATGGTGGTGGACTTCCCGGAGCCGTTCGGCCCCAGGAATCCCGTCACGTGACCCGGCCTGACCTGGAAGGACAGCTGGTCGACGGCGGTCTTGGCGCCGTAGCGCTTGGTCAGGCCGACAGCCTCGATCATTGCTCTGCCTCTGCTCTGCCCCTTGCCAGGACCGGACGACTTTCGTCCGCGTAAGGGTTAAGAGGATATCGAGTCGCCTACGGTTCCACCCCGGGCCGGATCCCTGAGCTGTCCCTGATCCGACCCGGGGATGACCCGTACGACCTGCGGCGTCCGTCCCGAGGGGGACGGAGCCTCACTCAGGCGTCGCGCTTCTTCAGCACCAGGTACCCGCCGAGCACGGCGGCCAGCACCCACAGCGCCATGATCCCGAAGCCGCCCCACGGTCCGTAGGGGGTCTCCCCGCTGTCCATCGCCCCCGGGACCACCTGCATGATCTTGGAGCCGGCCTGGTCCGGGAAGTACTGGGCGACCTTCCTGGTGGCGCTGACCGCCCCGAGGATCGTCGAGACCAGGAAGAAGAACGGCATCAGGATGCCGAGCGACAGCATCGAGCTGCGCAGGATCGTCGCCACCCCCATCGAGAACAGGGCGATCATGGCCATGTAGAGTCCGGCGCCGATCACGGCGCGCAGCACGTTCGGCTCGTCGATGCCGATGCTGCGCTCACCCAGGATGGCCTGTCCCAGGAAGAAGGACAGGAAGCTGGTGACGAGGCCCACGACCAGCGCGAGGCCGGTGGCCACGATGAGCTTGCCCGCCAGGAAGCTCGCCCGGCGCGGTACGGCGGCCAGCGAGGTGCGGATCATGCCCGAGCTGTACTCGGTACCGACGACCAGCACTCCGAAGACGATCATCGCGAGCTGGCCGAGGGTCATGCCCGCGAAGCTGGCCAGCGTCGGGTCGAAGGTGGCCTGCTGCTCCTGCGGCATGTCCTTGAAGGTGGCGTTGAAGGCGGCGCACAGGCCGGCGCTCACGCCGACCGTGACCACAAGCGCCGCGACCAGGGTCCAGCTGGTCGAGGCGACCGTACGGATCTTGGTCCACTCGGACTTGAGGACGGCGGAGAACGCCATGGTCACTCACCACCCTTGCGCGTCGCCTCGTAACCGGCGCCCCAGGCGGGGACGTCGGCGGGGCGGGCCGGGTTGTCGGCGGCCATGCCGGGGCCGGGCGGCAGGCCCGGGGAACCCGGTGCGTGGGCGTGGTACTCGACGGAGTCCGCCGTCATGCGCATGAACGCTTCCTCCAGTGACGCCCGTTGCGGGCTGAGTTCGTGCAGCACGATCTGGTGCTGCGCGGCCAGCTCGCCGAGCTGTTCCGAGGCCACGCCGTCGATCTCCAGCGTGCCGGTGGCCGGGACGCTGATGGCGTCGATGCCCGCTTCGTGCAGGACGTCCTTGAGCCGCTCCTGCTGGGGCGAGCGGACCCGGACGTAGCTGCGCGAGTTCTCGTGAATAAAATCAGCCATGGACATGTCGGCCAGCAGCTTTCCCTGGCCGATGACGATCAAATGGTCTGCGGTCAGCGCCATTTCGCTCATCAAGTGGGACGAGACGAAGATCGTCCGTCCCTCGGACGCCAGCCCCTTCATAAGATTCCTGATCCAGAGAATTCCCTCCGGGTCCAGACCATTGACGGGCTCGTCGAACATGAGGATCTCCGGATCGCCCAGCAGGGCGGCGGCGATTCCCAGCCGCTGGCACATCCCCAGCGAAAATCCTTTCGACTTCTTCTTCGCCACGGCCGTCAGTCCGACGAGATCCAGTACCTCGGCCACCCGGCTCTCGGGGATCCGGTTCGACTGGGCAAGGCAGAGAAGGTTGTTGTACGCGCTGCGGCCGCCGTGCATGGCTTTCGCGTCCAGCAGTGCCCCGATGTGCTTCAGCGGTTCCGGCAGGTCCCGGTAGTGCTTCCCGTCGATCCGGACCGTGCCACTGGTCGGGTTGTCGAGGTCGAGCATCATGCGCATGGTCGTCGACTTGCCCGCCCCGTTGGGGCCGAGGAAGCCGGTCACCACCCCCGGTCTGACCTGGAAGCTGAGGTGGTCCACGGCGGTCTTCGCGCCGAATCGTTTGGTAAGGCCCTCAAGCTCGATCATGCCGCTCACGCTAGAACGCCCGAGGGCCCCACGCCACCTCAAACAGGTGACATAGGGCCCTCGGGCAGGACGTTCGTCCACGAACCGGTAGACGGCGGCGGTCCGGCCGGCCGACCACCGGTGAACTGCCGGGCGCGGTACCGGGCGTACTAGCGGCTCTGCTGCGCCGGAACGCCGCGGGTGACCGGCTCGTCGTCGACGATCGGGTTGGCCGCGGCGACGGCCGCACCGGTCAGCGTCGCCAGCATCTCGCGGACGTTGGTGAGCTGGGCGTTGATCGAGTCGCGGCGGTTGGTGAGCGCCGCCAGCTCGCGCTCGGACTCGCTGCGGATACGGTCCGCCTTCGCGTTGGCGTCGGCGACGATGTCCTCGGCCTGGCGCTGGGCGGTCTCCACCGTCTGGCGGGCGCGGCGCTCGGCGTCCGTACGGAGCTTCTCGGCCTCCAGGCGCAGCTGCTCGGCGCGGTGCTCGATCTCGGCGAGGCGCTTCTCGGCCTTGGCCTGACGCGAGGCCAGGTCGCGCTCGGACTGCTCGCGGCGCTTGGCCAGGTTGGTCTCGAAGTCCGCGGCGGCCTGGGCGGCCTTGGCGCGGGTCTCCTCGAACAGGGCGTCGGCCTCCTCGCGCTTGGAGGCGGCGTCCTTCTGGGCCTCGGCGCGCAGGGTGGAGGCGTCGCCCTTGGCCTTCTCGACGATGCGGACGCCCTCGTCCTCCGCCTTCGACTTGCGGTCGGCGGCGAACGACTCGGCGTCGTTGCGCACCTGCTGGGCAGCCGACTCGGCGAGCTCGCGGTGCTGCTCGGCCGCGCGACGGGCCTCCTCGCGCAGGTCCTTCGCCTCCTCCTCGGCCAGGCGCAGGATCTTCTCGACCCGGGCACCGAGGCCGGCGTACGACGGCTCGGCGTCGCTCACCTGGGCCTGGGCGTTCTGCGTTTCGAGGTGCAGCTCCTCGATCCGCTTTTCCAGAGAGTTGATACGTCCAAGGGCGCTGTCGCGGTCGGAGACCAGCTTGGTAATGCGGTCGTCCACCTGACCGCGGTCGTAACCACGCCGCACGAGCTCGAAGCCGAAGGGGGAGGAAGTGTCGCTCATGGGGTTCCTGTCGAATGAGACCGATGAGGTGCTACGTGAGGTGTTAGGGGAATCCTAGGCGCCCGAGCGGCGTGTCATCGAGTCAATCCACGTTTGATCTGGACAATGACACCCCTTTTGAGTGGCAAGGCGACAGAATGCTTGTCACTCGTTCGGCTGAATCTTCATCAGGAACACACAACCTGATCGATTGCTAGCCCTCCGACGCCTTGCCACCCGAACGGGTGGAACCGGCTGTGGCTCCGGCCTTCACGCCCCCCGCGCCCTGACCGCCGACCGCCGGCTTTCCGCCGCCCGAAGGCGCCTCGAATGATTCCAACGCCTCAAGAACGTCCTGGACACGGGAGATCTCCGCCTGAATGTCCTCGCGCCTGCGCACCAGGACCTCCAGCTCACGGCGGCCCTCGTCGACCAGCCGCTCGGCCTCCGCCTTCGCCTCGGACAGGGCCTTCTCCGCCTCCCGGGCCAGCTCGGCCTTCTTCTGCTCGGCCTCCTTGAGCAGCGCCTCCGCCTTGCGCACCGCCGCGATGCGCACCTTGCTCGCCTCGCTGCTCGCGTCCGACACCAGCGCCTTGGCCTTCGCCTCGGCCTCGACGCTCTGCTCGGTCGCCGCGCGCACCAGCTTGTCCACGCGCTCGCCGGCCGACTTCATCTGCTCGGCGGACTCCCGGCGGGCCCGCTCGTGCAACTCCTCGACCTCGCCCTCGACGCGGGAGCGCAGCTCCTCCGCCCGCTCCCTTATGGCCGCCGCGTCGCGGCGCGCGCCGACCAGCAGCTCGTCCGCGTCCGTACGGGCCTTCTCCACCAGGGAGTTGCCCTCGACCGTCGCCTCGGAGGAGATCCGCGCGGCCTCCTTGCGGGCCGCGTCGACCATCGCGTCGGCCTGCTCCTCGGCCGCCGTCGTGGCCGCCAGGGCCTGCGCCTGCGCGTCGCTGGTGAGCTTGTCCGCCTCGGCCGCCGCCTCGGTGATGAGCCGGTCCACCTGCTCCGCGGCCTCGCTGCGCCGCTTGTTGGCCTCCTCGCGGGCCTCGTCGAGCAGCCGCTCGGACTCCGCGCGGGCCTCCGTACGGGTGCGCTCCGCCTGCGTCGCCGCCTCGGCCTTGACGCGCTCGGCCTCCGCGCGGGTACGGGTCGCGTGCTCCTGCGCCGAGGCCAGGGCCTCCGAGGCCTCCGCGCGCAGCCGTTCGGCCTCGGACCGGGCCTCGCCGACCGTGCGCTCGTTGTCCTTGCGGGTCTGCTCGGTGAGCTTGTCCGCCTCGGCCGCCGCCTCCGTGATGAGCCGGTCCGCCTGCTCGGCCGCCTCACTGCGCAGCCGGCCCGCCTCGGCGCGCGCGTCGTCGAGCGTCTGCTGCGACTCCCGCTCGGCGCTCGCCAGCGTCTCGTTCGCCGCGACCGTGACCCGGTCGGCCTCCGCGGTGGCCTCGCCGATGATCCGGCCGCCCTCCGCGCGGGCGTCGTCCAGGGTCCGCGCCGCCTCGGCGCGCAGCCGCTCGGCCTCGGCCGCGGCCTCGCCGACCGTGGCCTCGTTGGCCGCACGCGTCTCGTCGACCAGCCGGTCGCCCTCGTTGCGGGCGTCGACCAGGACCCGCGCCGCGTCCCGCTCGGCCGCGGCCAGCATGTCGGACGCCTGCCGGGTGAGCCGCTCGGCCTTCGCCGTCGCCTGCTCGACCGCCGCCTCGTTCGCGGCGCGCGTCTCCTCGGTGAGCCGCTCCGCCTCCGACGCGGCCTCGGTGATGAGCCGGTCCGCCTGCTCCGCGGCCTCGCTGCGCAGCCGATTGGCCTCCGAGCGCGCCTCGTCCAGGGTGCCCGCCGCCTCGGCACGGGTGGCGTCCGCCGCCTCCTGCGCCTCGGTGGTGAGCCGCTCGGCCTCCGCCGCCGCCTCGCCGAGCGTCACGGCGTTCGCCGCCTCGGTCTCGCCGGTCAGCCGCTCTGCCTCCGCCGTCGCCTCCGCGACGATCCGGCCGCCCTCGGCGCGCGCGGCCTCCAGGGACTCCGCCGCCTCGCCGCGGATCCGGTTCGCGTCGTCCCGGGCGTCGGCCCGGGTACGGGCCGCGTCGCGCTCGGCCGCGGCCAGCGCGTCCGTCGCCTCCGTACGCACACGCTGCGCGTACTCGGCGGTGTCGCCCCGCAGCTGCTCCGCCTCGGCGATCGCGTCGCCGACCGTGCGCTCGGCCAGCGCCTTCGCCGCGTCCGTCTCGGCCCGCGCCTCGGTACGGATCCGGTTGGCGTCCTCGGTGGCCCGCTCGCGCTCGTCGTAGGCGTCCGCGCGGACCCGCGCGGCCTCCTCCTCGGCCTCCGTCCTCGTACGCTCCGCCACGTGCTCGGCGGCGCTGCGCAGCCCGGCGATCTCCTCGTCGGCCTCCTCGCGCAGCCCGGCCACGGAGTCGCGCACCTGCTGGGCGGTGGCCTCCGCCGCCGACACCAGCTCCGCGGCGCGCCGCTCCGCCTCCTCGGTCAGGCGGGCCGCCTCGGCCTGCGCCTCCTCGGAGCGCTTGCGGGCCGAGGCCAGCAGTTCCTCGCTCTGCTCGCGGGCCTGGGCCCGCTCGCTGTCCGCGTCCGTCCGGGCCGACGCGAGGGTCTCCTCGGCCTCCCGGCGGCGCCGCGCGGCCTCCTCCTGCGCGGCGGCCAAGGCCTCGGCGGCCTCCGCGGCGACCCGCTCGGCGGCCGCCTTCGCCTCCGCGCGCAGCCGGTCCGCGGTCTCCTGGGCCTCCGCGCGCACCCGCTCCGCCTCGGACTCCGCCTCGCTGCGCAGCCGTACGGCGACCTGCTCGGCCTCCGCGCGGGTACGCCCGGCGTCGTCCGCCGCGTCCGTGCGCAGCTGGTCGGCCTCCGCCTGCGACTGCGCCTGGAGGCTGCGGATCCGCTCGGCCGACTCGGCGCGCAGCCGGTCGGCCTCCTCGGCGGTCTCCCGCCGGATGTTCTCCGCCGCCCCGCGGGCGTCGCGCAGCGTCTGCTCGGCCGTGCCCAGCCGGCTCTCGGCCTCGGCGTGCAGCCGTACGAGCTCCTCCTCGGCCTCCGCGCGCTTCGCCGCGAGGGCCTGCTCGGTCTCCTCGCGCCGCGCCCGCGCCGCCGCGTCCGCCTCGGCCCGTACGGACTCCGCCTGCTCCTCGGCCTCGCTGCGCAGCCGCTCCGCCTCGGCGCGGGTGCGCTCCAGCGTCTCCTCGGCCTGCTTGCGCAAGGTGGTGGCCCGCTCGACGGCCTCGGCGCGGACCCGCTCGCTCTCGGCGCTCGCGCCGCCGCGCAGCTCGTCCGCGTCCGACTTGGCCTTGCCCAGCAGCTCCTCGGCGGTCCGGGCCGCCTCCTCGATCTGCTGGACGGCCTCGCGGCGCGCCTCGCCGCGGATCCGCTCGCCCTCGGCGACGGCCTCGGCGCGCAGCTGCTCCGCCTCGCCGCGCAGCCGCCGGGCCTCCTCCTGGAGTTCGACGGTCCGGGCCCGGTACTCCTCGGTGTCGTCCTTCGCCGCGCCCTTGAGCTCGGCGGCCGTGGCCGCCGCCTGGGCGCGCAGCCGCTCCGCCTCGGACTCGGCCTCGCGGCGGATCCGCTCGGCCTCCTCGGACGCGGCGCGGGTGGTGGCCCGCGCGTCCTCCGAGGCCTTGTTCAGTACGTCCTCGGCGGTGCGGGCCGCCTTCGCCAGCTGGGCGGCCGTGTCCTCGGCCGCCGCCGCGCGGGCCTGCTCCGCGGCCTCCGCGCGCAGTCGCTCCACGCCGGCGCGGGCGTCGGCGAGGGTCTGCTCGGCCTCGGCCTTGAGGACCTCGGCCTCCTTGGTGGCCTCGCCGACCAGCCGGGCCACCTGCTCCTTGGCGGTGCGGGTGCGCTGCTCGTTCACCGACTCCGCCGAGGCGAGCTGCCGGGCGGCGCTCTCCTTGGCGTCCGCGAGGAGCTTCTCGGCCTCGGCGCGCGCGGCGCGCAGGGCGCCGTCGGCCTCCTGGACCCGCTGCTCGGCCACCCGGCCGAGGTCGAGGGTCTGCTGCCGGGTCTGCTCGGCCTCGGCGCTGGTGCTGCTGCGCAGCCGTTCGGCGTGCTCGGTGGCCTCCTGGGCCTGCGCGGAGGCGGCGGTCAGCAGCCGCTCGGCCTCCTTGCGGGCGCGCAGCAGGATCGCCTCGGTCTCCGCGCGGGCGGCCTCGGCGTCGGCGGTCAGCCGGCGGCGGGTCTCCTCGGCGACGCGGGCGGCCTCGGCGCGGGCCGCGTTCAGGGACTGCTCGGCCTCGGCGCGGGACTCGTCCATGAGCCGGCGGGCCTGGGACTCCGTACGGGCGCGCAGCTGCTCGGCCCAGGCCACGTTCTCGTTGACGTGCGCCTCGACGGTCTGGCGGCGCTCGTTGAGCTCCTGGTCCAGCCGCTGGCGGCGGTTGACGGCCTCGGCGTGCAGCTCGGCCTGGAGCCGCGCCTGGTGCTCGGCGTGCTCCTGGAGGATGCGCTGGGTCTGTGCCCGGGCGTCGCGCAGTTCGCGCTCGGCGTCCGAACGCATCTGGTCGGCCTGGATCTGGGCATTACGGAGCAGCTGCTCCGCCTGGTAGCCCATGTCCGCACTGTCGTAGACGGGGCGGGACGCCAGATTGCGGCGCACCTCGTGGAGCTTGGCGCGCAGCACCTCGACTTGGTAGCCGAGGTCTTCGGCGTGCTGGACGGCCTTCCCGCGCTCCTTCTTCAGCCGCTCCATCTCGGCTTCGAAGCGCGAGAGATGGTCGGCTTCAGCCTGATGGCTCTCCTGGCTTTCGTAGCCCCGCACAGCGCGGTCCCATCCGTCCCCTGGTCGCAAGCTCACTCCCAATTGAGCATCGCTCGCCCGCTGAACGACGCCCCCGGGGAATGGTGTCAGATACCGGGGCAGGGGTCACAGGCCCCGACCCCGTCTCCGCACCGAACCCCGGCCGAGCCATGGCCACTCTACCGGCCGGGGAATCGGGCCATCAGTGGTCCGTCAGTGGTCAGGGTTCGAGGTGACCAGTTCGGTGAGGACTCCGTGGCAGTCCTTGGGGTGCAGGAAGGTGATCGAGGAGCCCATCGAGCCCGTGCGGGGCTGGTCGTAGAGGACCCGGACGCCCTTGCCGCGGATGGCCTCCGAGTCGCCGAGGACGTCCTCGGTGCCGAAGGCGATGTGGTGCACGCCCTCGCCGTTCTTGGCCAGCCACTTGCCCACCGCGGAGTCCTCGCGGGTGGGTTCGAGGAGCTGGAGGTAGGAGGCGCCGCCGTCGGAGGTCCCGTTGATCTTGAGCATGGCCTCGCGGACACCCTGCTCCTCGTTGACCTCGGTGTGGAACACCTCGAAGCCGTACGTGGCACGGTAGAACTCGACGGTCTTGTCCAGGTCGAAGCAGGCGATCCCGATGTGGTCGATTCTTGTCAGCATGGGACCAGTGCACCGCTGCGGAGGGCGGTCACGCAACGTGCCAGCGATCACACCGACTGCCCGGTGACGGCGCGGGTACTGCTCAGTACATTCATGTAAACCCTCGTTCACCCTCATCTTCAAGGGGCTGTGCTCCATGTCCGGAACGAACAACACCACGTCAGTGATCGTCGCCGGGGCCCGCACGCCCATGGGGCGGCTGCTCGGCTCGCTGAAGTCCTTCTCCGGTGCCGATCTCGGCGGGTTCGCCATCAAGTCCGCGCTGGAGCGGGCGGGCATCGCCGGTGACCAGGTGCAATACGTGATCATGGGGCAGGTGCTCCAGGCCGGTGCGGGCCAGATCCCTGCCCGTCAGGCGGCGGTCAAGGGCGGCATCCCCATGAACGTCCCGGCGCTCACGATCAACAAGGTGTGCCTCTCCGGCCTCGACGCGATCGCGCTGGCCGACCAGCTCATCCGCGCGGGCGAGTTCGACATCGTGGTCGCGGGCGGCCAGGAGTCCATGACCAACGCCCCGCACCTGCTGCCGAAGTCCCGAGAGGGCTTCAAGTACGGCGCGATCGAGATGCTCGACGCGATGGCCTACGACGGCCTCACCGACGCCTTCGAGCACATCGCGATGGGCGAGTCCACCGAGAAGCACAACAGCCGCCTGGGCATCGAGCGCGCCCCGCAGGACGAGTTCGCGGCCGCCTCGCACCAGCGGGCCGCCGCCGCGCAGAAGAACGGCGTCTTCGAGGCCGAGATCGTCCCCGTCGAGGTCCCGCAGCGCAAGGGCGACCCGGTCCTGTTCACCCAGGACGAGGGCATCCGCGCCGAGACCACGGTCGAGTCCCTCGGCAAGCTGCGCCCGGCGTTCGCGAAGGACGGCACGATCACCGCCGGCACCTCCTCGCAGATCTCCGACGGCGCCGCCGCCGTCGTCGTGATGAGCAAGGCGAAGGCCGAGGAGCTCGGGCTGGAGTGGATCGCCGAGATCGGCGCCCACGGCAATGTGGCCGGTCCCGACAACTCGCTGCAGTCGCAGCCGTCGAACGCGATCCTGCACGCCCTGAAGAAGGAGGGGCTCCAGGTCTCCGACCTGGACCTCATCGAGATCAACGAGGCCTTCGCGGCGGTCGCCGTACAGTCAATGAAGGATCTCGGCGTGACCCCGGAACGGGTGAACGTCAACGGTGGCGCCATCGCCCTGGGCCACCCGATCGGCATGTCCGGCGCCCGCGTGGTGCTGCACCTGGCCCTGGAGCTGGCGCGCCGGGGCGGCGGGACCGGCGCGGCCGCGCTGTGCGGCGGCGGCGGCCAGGGCGACGCCCTGATCGTCCGCGTCCCGAAGAAGTAGCCCCGGGCCCGCCGGACCTTCCCTACCCGAACCGAGGAGCGCAGCACGTATGACGGTGGACGTCCCCCAGCTGGTGGCCCAGGCGCGTGAGGGCAGGCCGAGAGCGGTGGCCCGGCTGATCTCCCTGGTCGAGGGGGCGTCCCCGCAGCTGCGCGAGGTGATGGCGGCCCTGGCCCCGCTGACGGGCGGGGCGTACGTGGTGGGCCTCACCGGCTCGCCCGGCGTCGGCAAGTCCACCTCCACCTCGGCGCTGGTCTCCGCGTACCGCAAGGCGGGCAAGCGGGTCGGCGTCCTCGCCGTCGACCCGTCCTCGCCGTTCTCCGGGGGCGCGCTGCTCGGCGACCGGGTCCGGATGTCGGACCACGCCTCCGACCCGGGGGTCTACATCCGCTCCATGGCCACCCGCGGCCACCTGGGCGGCCTGGCCTGGGCCGCCCCGCAGGCGATCCGGGTGCTGGACGCGGCCGGCTGCGAGGTGATCCTGGTCGAGACGGTCGGGGTCGGCCAGTCGGAGGTGGAGATCGCCTCGCAGGCCGACACCTCGGTGGTGCTGCTGGCGCCGGGCATGGGCGACGGGATCCAGGCCGCGAAGGCGGGCATCCTGGAGATCGGCGACGTGTACGTGGTGAACAAGGCGGACCGGGACGGCGCCGACGCCACCGCCCGGGAGCTCAACCACATGCTGGGCCTGGGCGAGTCCCGGGGCGCGGGCGACTGGCGGCCGCCGATCGTCAAGACGGTCGCGGCGCGCGGCCAGGGCATCGACGAGCTGGTCGAGGCCCTGGAGAAGCACCGGGCGTGGATGGACGAGCGCGGGGTGCTGGCCGAGCGGCGTACGGCCCGGGCCGCCCGCGAGGTGGAGACCATCGCGGTGACGGCCCTGCGGGCCCGGATGGCGGACGTGCGCGGGGACGCGCACCTGGACGCCCTCGCGGCCCGGGTCGCGGCGGGCGAGCTGGACCCGTACGCGGCCTCGGACACCCTGCTGGCGACGCTGACGGAGTCCTGACGCAGGTCCGACGTACGAGAGCCGCGCCCCGGAAGACCGGGGCGCGGCTCTCGTACGTCTGCGGGGCGGACCGGTCAGGCGTTGGGACGCTTGCCGTGGTTCGCCTTCTTCTTCTTGCGTGCTCGCTTCTTGTTGCCGCGCTTGGCCATGACGCCACTCCCTCGAAGATCGGGGTAATCCGGGCGTTCGCCAGTCTAGGGGCGCCCGATCCGCTCCGCACGGGAACCCGCGGACCGGCGCGGGTCAGTTGCCGTCGTCGTCGCCGTCGGAGTCCGACGTGGACACCGTGGCCTTGCCCGAGGCGGCGTCGACGTGCACGTTGGTGGTCTTGTCCCCGGACTGGACCTCGACGTTCCAGTAGCGGGAGCCGTTGTCGTCATCGTCGTCCCATTCCACGGACCGGACCTGGCCGGAGTGGGCGGCGACGGCCGCCTTCATCGCCTGCTGGGCGGTGACCTTCGCGGCGGCGAGGGCCTTGTTCTGGCCGTCGTCGCCGCTGTCGTCGTCCGCGTTCTCGGTGAACACCTTGCCGCTGCGGGTGTCGACCGTCAGCTCCGCGTGCTTGCCGTCCTTGCCGATGACGTCGACGTGCCAGACGGCGCCGTCCTTGTCGACGGAGGACACGACGCCGGGGTACTTCTTCAGCGCGGCGGCGGCCGCGCCCGCGGCGTCGACGTCGGCGCGGACCGCGGCGGCCGCGGGGGCGGTTCTCGCCGCGTCGGCCGTGTGCGCGGCGGCGGCCGCCGCCGGGCCCCCGGCGATCAGGAGCGCGGCCGCGGCCGCGCCGACGCAGGCCTTGTGCTTGGGGTGCATGGCTGACCTCCTCTGGCCGGCCATGCGCTTACGGTTGCTCGGCGGGCGGCCGGCGAGCGAGCGTTACCACCCATTCTCCGGGCGGCCGCGGCGGACGGCACCCCGGACGGGCCGCCGCGGCACCGCCGCCCCGCCCGGGTCAGGCCTTGCCGCGCTCGTCGCGCAGGTGGTTCGCGACCGGCTCCAGCGAGGCGCGCAGCGCCGCCAGGGCCTCCGGCGGCAGCAGGTCGATGAAGTGCCGGCGGACGGACGCCACGTGGTGCGGGGCGACCTTCCGCATGAGCTCCATGCCCTCGTCGGTCAGGACGGCGTACAGCCCCCGGCGGTCGGATTCGCAGTTCACCCGGACGACCAGGCCCGCGGTCTCCATGCGGGTGATCTGGTGGGACAGCCGGCTCTTGGACTGCAGCGTCGACGTCGCGAGATCGCTCATCCGCATCCGGTGGCCCTCGGACTCCGAGAGGTTCACCAGGATCTCGTAGTCGTTGTTGGTGAGTCCGAAGGGCTGGAGATCCTTTTCCAGCTGGTGCATCAGCAGCCGGCTGACGTCCAGATGGGTGCGCCAGGTGCACTGCTCGGCCTCGGTCAGCCAGCGTGTGGCCGTCTCGGTCTCCATGGTCTCCATGACTGAACTCTACCTAAGAAGTTGAATTACGTACAAAAATGGATGGCGGAATACGTCAGAGTCCCAGGCGCCGCTGGATGTCACCCAGCTGCCCCGGCATCCTCGGCACGCCCAGCTGGCCCAGCGGCCCCTGCTGTCCGTGGCCGCCGCCGTACCCGGCCCCGGGTACGCCCGCCGACTCCGCGCCGGCGCCGACGGTCCCGATCGCCTGCTCCGCCATCAGCATCTCCGAGGACTGCAGGAGCACCGTCCCGGCCCCGACGAACTCGAACTGGTGTTCCTCGCCGGAGCTGCCGCCGAGGCCCGTCAGCGAGCGCAGCCCGCCGATGACACCCGACATGTAGCCGTGGTCGTAGTGGTGGCAGGGGGAGGGGCAGTCCGCCCAGCCCACCAGCGCCTGCGGGTCCACGCGCAGCGGCGGCTCCATGAACACCACCGGTCCGTTGGACGCCGCCACGAACTTCCCGGTTCCGATCAGGGTCAGGAACCCCGGCACGATCGACTGCTTCAGGGCGAGCGAGGGCTGGTAGGCCAGCAGGTTGCCCGACCTGATCGTCAGGTTCCCGTTGTCCAGGTCGTACGAGTTCACGTCGAACGCCCGGTCGGCCAGCAGCATCTTGCCCGAGCCCTCGGCCACCACCCAGTCGGCGGCGTGCATCGGCGAGTGGAAGCTCGTGCGCAGGAGCCGGTCGAAGCGGCCGTTGCCGACGCCGTTGAACTCGACGCGCCCGTAGTAGGCGATCATCTTGCCCTTCTGCAGGAACCACTGGCTCCCCTTGAGCTCCACGCAGAAGGTGTAGGCGTTCACGTTGTCGTCGGAGGGCAGGGTGTGCGGGTCGAAGACCGTCGGGCCTCCCGGGCCGCCGATCACGGGACCAAAGTTCACAGCTTCTCCTCCGAGGCCTGCACGTACACCGCTCCCTGGCCCGACAGCTCCAGCTGGAACGCCTCGCCCGAGCCGCGCCCCACCATGTCCCGCCAGCCGAGCGCGGTGGAGAGCTTGTTCCTGACGTCCCCGTGGTGGGCCACGTACGCCTGCGGGTCGACGTGGACCGGCCGGTTCGGGGTGATGGGGAGCTCGATGACCCCGCCGTGGGCCATCACGGCCACCGAGCCGTGCCCCTTGAGGGTGGTGGTGAACAGGCCCTGGCCGGTCACCTGGCCGCGGACCATGCCCATGACACCGCCCTGCGAGCCCATGAACATCGTGCCCTGCTGGAGCGTGCCGTCGAAGGCGAGCAGCCGGTCGGCCTCGACGTACAGGGTCTCGCCGGTCAGGTTGATCACCTGGATGTGGTGGCCGCCGTGGCCGAACATCACGGTGCCGCTGCCCTCGACCGACATCAGCGGGGTCTGCTCGTTCGCCACGCGGCGCCCGATCATGCCCATCACCCCGCCCTGACCACCGGTCAGGCTCGGGGTGAAGGAGACGTCCCCGCGGTAGGCGAGCATCGCGCCGCGCTGGCTGAACATCCTCTGCCCCGGGATCACCTGGGCCTCGACCATCTTCGAGTTGATCTCGCGGAACGGCATCAGATGTCGCCCCCGATGGTGTTGCGCTCGCTGGGCTGCACGTAGACCAGGCCCTCGCCCTCGAAGCGGATCTGGAACGCCTCGCCCGAGCCCTCGCCGATCAGCGTGCGGAAGGTGATCCCGGACTGGAAGGACTGCTGGAGGTTGCCGGTGTGCGCGATGTACGCCCCCGGGTCGACGGAGAGCGGGTACTGGGCGCTGACGCGCAGCACCACCGCCGGCCCGTCGGACATGATCGCCGCCTGCCCGTTGCCCTCGACGGTGGTGGTGAACAGGCCGTTGCCCGTCGCCCCGCCGCGCAGGCCGGTGAAGGTGGTGCCGGTGCGCAGGCCGGCGTCGGTGCACAGGAGGTTGCTGGACTCCACGTACAGCTTCTCGCCGCGCAGGTTGACCAGATTGATTTCGCTCGCGCGGTCGGCGAAGAAGCAGGTGCCGTGCCCCTGCACTTCCATCACGGTCATCTGCTCACCCGTCAGCCGACGGGTCACCATGCCGCGCAAACCTTCGCCGCCGCCGGTCATCTTCTTGAAGGCCATCTGACCGTCGTACGCGACCATGGAGCCGTTCTTCGCTTTCACGGCATCCCCGGTCAGGTCGACGGCGAGCACCTTGCTGCCTTGGAGTCGGAACTGAGCCACGGGATGACGTTATCGGCACCGGGCGGAGGCGAACAGGGCCCGGTGGCCGATATCCGGCGACTGCGGCATCCCGCACACCCCGGACACCCGCCGCCCACCCCGCCGCGGCGGCCCCGCCGCAAGATCCGGCAGGGCGGCTGAGAGACTGGAACGGACCCCCGGCCACCACCTCGAAGGCTCATCGTGGACATCAAGACCGCTTCCGCCCTGCACCGGCTGCGCCTCATCTCCGTCCCGGAGGCGCTGTCGTTCCCGGCCCTGCTGATCTTCGGATCGGTGCTGAGCCGGATCTCCGACATCGACTACCTGATGATGCCGCTCGGCATCCTGCACGGGATCCTGTTCGTGATCTACGCGCTCTTCCTGCTGGACGTGTGGAACAAGGCGAAGTGGCCGGTCAAGAAGGTCGCCCTGTTCTTCCTGCTGGCGCTGCTGCCCTTCGGCGGCCTCTACGGCGACAGGCTCCTCAAGCGCGAGGAGGCCGACAGCGTCATGGCGGCCCGCGCCCGGCGCGAGGCGGCGAACGCAGCGTGATCGTCGCGTTCTCGGTGACCCCGCTGGGGGTCGGTGAAGAGGTCGGCGAGTACGTGGCCGACGCGGTGCGCGTCGTACGGGAGTCGGGGCTGCCGAACCGCACGGACGCCATGTTCACCTCGGTCGAGGGGGAGTGGGACGAGGTGATGGACGTGGTCAAGCGCGCGGTGGCGGCCGTGGAGGAGCGGGCGCCGCGGGTCTCGCTGGTCCTCAAGGCCGACATCCGCCCCGGGGTGGCCGACGGGCTGACGTCCAAGGTGGAGACGGTGGAGCGCCACCTGGCCTGATCCCCCGTTCGGCCGAGCCCCGTTCGACACGCCCAGGGTTTGTCACCTTTTGTGGTGATGTAAACCCTGGGCTTCGAGCACTGGAGGGGCCGTGCGGCCGGAAGGCTTCGACTACGAGACCCACAGCCTGCTCGCCGGCCCGTTCGCGGAGCCGGACCGCACCGCCGCCGCCCCCTACCGGGTGGCCTACCGCTCCCTGTTGTCGCGCGAGGAGCCGCGCGCCCGAATACGCGCCGTGCTCCTGATGGCCCTGGCCCCCCTCGCCGCGGCCGGGCTGCTGCTCTACCTCGTCTGGCCCACGCACCGGACCGTCCGCGAGGGCGGCGAGCGCTGGCTGATCCGCCTCGACGCCGTGATGCTCGGCTCCATCGCGCTGATCATGCTCTTCATGCTGGTCAACGTCGTGTCGGTGGCCCACGCCACGATGGTCGCCCGCGATCCCGTACCGGTCCCGCCCGAACCCGGCACCAAGGTCGCCTTCCTGACCACGTACGTCCCCGGCAAGGAACCGCTGGAGACGGTGCGGGCCACCCTCCTCGGGGCGGTCGCCCTGCGCCACGACGGCCCGCTCGACGTATGGCTGCTCGACGAGGGGGACGATCCCGAGGTCCGGGCCCTGTGCGCGGAGCTCGGGGTACGGCACTTCACCCGCAAGGGCGTCGCCGGCTGGAACACCCGCGAGGGCCCCCACCGGGAGCGGACCAAGCACGGCAACTACAACGCCTGGCTGGTCGCGCACGGGGACGACTACGAGTTCTTCGCCTCCGTCGACACCGACCACGTCCCGCTGCCGAACTTCCTGGAGCGGATGCTGGGCTACTTCCGCGACCCGGACATCGCCTTCGTCGTCGGTCCGCAGGTGTACGGCAACTACACCGGGGTCGTCACCAAGGCCGCCGAGTCCCAGCAGTACCTCTTCCACGCGCTGATCCAGCGCGCCGGCAACCGCTACGGCGCCCCCATGTTCGTCGGCACCAACAACGCCGTGCGGATCAGCGCCCTCCGGCAGATCGGCGGGCTCCAGGACTCCCTCACCGAGGACATGGCCACCGGCTTCGAGCTGCACCGCCGGCGCAATCCGGCCACCGGGCGGTTCTGGAGGTCCGTCTACACCCCCGACGTGCTCGCCGTCGGCGAGGGCCCGGCCTCGTGGACCGACTTCTTCACCCAGCAGCTGCGCTGGTCGCGGGGGACGTACGAGACCTTGCTGCGCCAGTACTGGAAAGGCTTCCACCGGATGCCCCCGGGGCGGGCCCTCAACTACACGCTGATGCTCGTCTACTACCCCATGACGGCCGTCAACTGGCTCCTCGGCGTCCTCAGCTGCGTCCTGTTCCTGTGGTTCGGCGCCTCCGGCACCCAGGTCTCCTCCGAGGTCTGGCTCATGCTCTACACCGACGCCGCCGCCCTCCAGGTGGGGCTCTACCTCTGGAACCGCCGGCACAACGTCTCCCCCCACGAGCCCGACGGCTCCGGCGGCCTGGCCGGCATGGCGATGTCCGCGATCTGCGCCCCCGTCTACCTCGCCTCGCTCACCTCGGCGTTGCTGCGCACCCGGGGAGCCTTCGTCGTCACCCCCAAGGGCGGCGACGCCAGCCCCGACCGGGTGGCGACCTTCCGGATCCACCTCGGCTGGGCCGCCGTCCTGGCCCTCTCCCTCGCCGCCTCGGTCCGCCTCGGCCACACGCACGCGGCCATGCGCACCTGGGCGGTGCTCGCCCTGCTCATCGCCCTCGCGCCGGTCGCCGTACGGGCCTGGACCCTGCTGCGCGAACGCCGGGCCGCGGCCGCCGCCCCCGCCCGGACAGCCGGACCGCTGGACCTCGGGCTCGGCCACGGGCCGGGCGAGGAGCCGGAGCCGGCCTTCGCGACACCGACGGGAGGCAGCTGACCCATGGGCTACCGGCCCTCCAAGCAGTTCAAGAACACCGTGCTGGGCACCGGGGCCGTGGTGGTGCTGGCCGCGCTCAACGCCCCCGCCGCGCTGTCCTTCGCCCAGGAGCGCTACCACTCGTACAAGATCGGGCAGTCCAGCTACAAGATCCAGTACGGCTCGTGGGGGCAGGTCCGCCTCCCCGAGGAATACCGGATCAACGCGATGCACGCGGCCCTGCTGCACACGGGCAAGGTGCTGCTGATCGCCGGTTCCGGCAACAACCAGAAGAAGTTCGACCAGGGCACCTTCGACACCGTCCTGTGGGACCCGAAGGACGACAGCTTCAAGAAGATCCCGACGCCCGAGGACTTCTTCTGCTCGGGCCACGGCCAACTGCCCGACGGACGGCTGCTGGTGGCGGGCGGCACCGCCCGGTACGAGGTCCTCGACGGCAAGGTGACCCGCGCGGGCGGCGGCATGCGGGTCAAGAACGAGAACCCCGACAAGGCGGCCCGGCTGAAGAAGGGCACCCGGTTCCGGTCCCCGTCCGGGGTCGAATACGTCTCGAAGTTCGACGTCACCGTGCCCAGGGCCACGCGCGAGTTCGAGATCACGTACGGGAAGAAGGGGCACCTGAAGCCCTGGCGCAGCAAGGTGGTCGCCTCGGAGGCGCGGGTCTTCGTCGAGGCGGTGGAGGCGGGCGCCGGGGGACTGACGACCGAGGCCGCCCAGTACCGGGTCCTCGGCCTCAAGGGGAAGGACGCCGACAACGTCTACGGGCTCGCGGAGCGCCTCAGCGTCGAGAAACAGGACTTCCAGGGCATCAGGTCGGCGTACGAGTTCGACCCGAGGGCCGAGAAGTACGTCCCCGTCGACCCGATGAAGGACGCCCGCTGGTACCCGACGCTGGTGGCCCTCCAGGACGGGCGGGTCCTCGCGGTCTCCGGGCTCAACGACGTGGGGGACGTGGTCCCCGGTGACAACGAGTACTACGACCCGAAGACGAGGAAGTGGACCCGCGGCCCCTCCCGCTACTTCCCGACCTACCCCGCGCTCTTCCTCATGCAGGGCGGCAAGCTGCTCTACACCGGCTCCAACGCGGGCTACGGGCCGGCGGACAAGGGGCGCGAGCCCGGCGTGTGGGACCTGCGGACCAACACGTTCCGGAAGGTCGGGGGGCTGGCCGAGCCCGACCGGCTGGAGACCTCCTCCTCGGTGCTGCTGCCACCCGCCCAGGACCAGCGGGTGATGGTGCTGGGCGGCGGAGGGGTCGGCGAATCGAAGCTGTCGTCGAGCCGGACGGCGATCGTGGACCTCAAGGAGGACACCCCGGTCTTCCGGTCCTCCGCGCGGCTGCCGCAGGGCACCCGGTACCTGAGCAGCGTGCTGCTGCCGGACGACTCCGTGTTCACCACGGGCGGCTCCCGCGACTACCGCGGCCGGGGCGCCAGCGACGTGTACAAGGCGCAGTTCTACTACCCGCGCACCGACTCCTTCGTGGCCGCCGCCGATCCGACGGTGGGCCGCAACTACCACTCCGAGGCACTGCTGCTGCCCGACGGGCGGATCGCGACCTTCGGCTCCGACCCGCTCTTCGCGGACAAGGACAACACCCGGCTCGGCAAGTTCGAGCACCGGCTGGAGGTGTACTCGCCGCCCTACCTGTACCGGAACCCGGGGCTGCGGCCGGCCCTGGGCTCCGGACCGGCCCAGGTGGGCCCGGACGGGCGGGCCACGTTCGCGGCGGCGCACCCGGAGCGGATCCGGCGGGCCCGGCTGATGCGGCCCAGCGCGGTCACGCACACCACGGACGTGGAGCAGCGCTCGATCGAGCTCGGGCTGACGCGGGGGGCGGGGTCGGTGACGGTGGACGTGCCGAAGGATCCGTCGCTGGTGCCGCCGGGCTGGTACATGCTGTTCGTGACGGACGCCGACGGCACGCCCTCGCGGGCGAAGTGGATCCAGGTACGGGAGCCGGAGCGGCCTTCCGCGGAGCCGCCATCGGCGCAGGCGCGGGAGCCGGGCGAGTAGGGGAGGGCCGTCACTGCGTGGCGCGGCTCGCCAGCCCCAGCGCGTACTCCGGCCACCAGCGGCCCGCCGCCGGGCCGCCGCGGCAGGGCCCGTCGGACTCGCCGGGCCGCTTGATCCAGAGGTACGCGTCGACGAGGGGGTCGCCGGTCCGGTCGGTCGGCGCGGTGCCCAGGGCCCGGCCGGGGGGATTGCACCAGGACTCGTGACCGCCGCCCGGGAGCGGGCCCCGGCCGTTGCGGCTGGTGTCGATGACGAAGTGTTTGCCGTGGGCGGCCTCGGAGAGGCGGGCGCCGTACTCCCGGCCGGCCGCGTCCGGCTGGAAGTTGGACACGTTGAGGGAGAACCCGTCGGCCTGGCCGAGCCCGGCCTTGAAGAGGGGCTCGACGAGTTTCATCGGGTCCGGGATCCAGGCCGGATTGCCGGCGTCCAGGTAGACCTTGGTGTTCCGGTTCCTCTTCAGCCGGGTGACGGCCTCGGAGAGCAGCCGCAGGCGCTCCTCGTGGTGGGCGGCCTGCGTGCAGCCGTCCACGATGTGCGGGACGGCGTCCGGCTCCAGGACCACCACCGCCCGGGCGTCGCCGACGGCGTCGGCGAAGGCGCCGATCCAGTTGCGGTACGCGGTGGCGTCCGCGGCCCCGCCCGCCGAGTGCCGGCCGCAGTCGCGGTGGGGGATGTTGTACGCGGCGAGGACGAGGACCCGGCCCGCCGCCCTGGCGCCCTTCACGGCGCGGCGGATCGCGGGACCGGGGTCGTCGCCCGGCCCCCACAGGGCCATGGGCCGTTCCGAGATCCGGCGCAGCAGCTGTGCCTCGCCGTTGCGGCCCCGCGCCTCCCAGGCGGCGACCTGCCGGGCCGCGTCGCTCTCCGGGTCCACCCAGTACGGGGATCCGGCGGGCGGGGCCTCGGGCGGGGCCTCGGCGGGCGCGCGCGAGGGGGCGGACTCCTCGCTCCCGCAGCCGGGGGCCG
This sequence comes from Streptomyces vinaceus, assembly GCF_008704935.1. Taxonomy (NCBI): domain Bacteria; kingdom Bacillati; phylum Actinomycetota; class Actinomycetes; order Kitasatosporales; family Streptomycetaceae; genus Streptomyces; species Streptomyces vinaceus. The sequence goes on along the minus strand of NZ_CP023692.1, from coordinate 2,409,969 downwards.
CGGCGATCAGCACCGCGACGCCGAGCGCGGCGGCGAGGGATCTGGGGCGGGGGCGGCCTGGCATCCGGTTTCCTCGAAGGGTCGACGCACGCAATCACGACCGGCATATCGTGACATGACGGTCAGTTACCCCCGTTCCGCGACACCGGGCGTGCCTACGTCCGGGGCTGACCGCCCGTCGTCAGGGCGATGGCGAGCGGGGTGCGCTCGTAGAGGATCCGGTGGCCGTGCCGGGCCGAGATCAGCAGGCCCGCGCCGTGCAGGGCCTTCAGGTGCGCCGAGACCGTGGCCGGGGCGAGACCCAGCCGGTGGGCCAGCGCCGTCGTGGAAGCCGGCTCGTCGAGCGCGCACAGCACGTCGGCCCGGCCCCGGCCCAGCAGCCGCGCCAGCGCCTGCGGGGTGGGGCCCGCCGAAGCCGTCCACAGCGCGCCGATGCCGCGGGCCGGGTACACCAGCGTCGGCTGCCAGGGAGGGTCGTAGCCCCCGACCACCTCCGGCCACACGAACGCGCTCGGCATGAGGAGCAGGCCCTGTCCGTCGAGGGAGCGGTCGTGGTGGGTGGGGCGGTCGATCGTGAGCGTCCCCCGCGACCAGCGCAGGTCCGGGTGGAGGCCGTCGAAGAGGGCCTCCAGCCCGCCGGCGGCGAGCCGCCGCGAGTGGAACAGGATGTCGGCCTCCAGCAGGGCCCGCAGCCGGGGCCAGTGCGGGGCGATCAGCGCGGCCCAGGCCTGCTCGTACAGGTCGGCCAGCTCCCGTACGGCGCGCGCCGGATCGGCGAGCATCCGCCGCCCGAGGTCGCTCTCGGCGGCGCCCGGCGTGCAGACCAGGGAGCGCCGCAGGTCCTCCCGTACCGCCTCCGGACCGGCCGCCGCGGAGCGGACGCGGTCCACCTCCTCCTCGAAGGTGACGCTGGGGCCGAGCGGGGGCGGGCTCAGGAAGTCGGGGTGGTGGCCGGCGCGCGGCATCAGCAGCCACAGGGGGCGCAGGTCGAGACCGTCGGCGGCCGCGCGGATACGGCGCAGCCAGGGCAGGTGGTACTGCTGCCGGGCCGGCCGCCGCAGGGTCCGCACCGCTTCCTGGGTCTCCCACAGGGGCGAGAGGGAGAACCGGCAGCGGAGCAGGTCCCCGGCTCCGAACCGGAAGTGGTACGCCATGTCCCTCCGGGGGCGTGCGGTGCGGGGTGGGCGATCGGTCGGGTGCTCGGGCACGTCCTCGGTCGCGTGAGCGGGCATGATCGGCCGAGTGATTCGGCACAGGACGAATCACTGCCGTGCCCCCACGGTAGCCCGGCAGGGTCGCCGCATGTCCATCACCGTCAACGAGGCCGCGGGCGGCTACCGGGGCGTGTTCCGGGTCCGGGAGTTCCGGGCCGTCTTCGCCGCCCACCTGCTGTCCGTCCTCGGCGTCGTCGTCGCCGAGATCGCCCTCACCGTCCTCGTGTTCCGCACGACCGGCTCGCCCCTGATGAGCGCGCTCACCTTCGCGCTCGGCTTCCTCCCGTACGCCCTCGGCGGCACCCTCCTCGCCGGGATCGCCGACCGGCACCCCGCCCGACGGGTGCTCGTCGGCTGCGACCTCCTCTGCGCCGCCTGCGCGGCGGCCATGGTCCGGCCCGGCACCCCCGTCGCCGGGCTCCTCGCCCTGCGCTGCGCCATGGCCTTCGTCGCCCCGCTGTTCCAGGGCACCCGCAACGCCTCCCTCGCCGACGTCCTCGGCCCCGGCGACGCCTTCGTCCTCGGCCGCTCGCTGATGCGCATGGTGGCCCAGAGCGCGCAGCTCATCGGCTTCGGCCTCGGCGGGCTGCTCCTCACCGTCCTCGCCCCGCGCGCCGCCGTGGCGCTGACCGCCGCCGGGTTCCTGTGCTCGGCCCTGCTGCTGCGCTTCGGCACCCGTTCCCGCCCGGCCCGCGCCGCCCGCGCCGCCGCCACCGTCCGCACCTCCCCGCCGGCCGGGCTGCGGGCCGTCCTCGGCGACCGGCGGCTGCGCGCCCTGACCCTGCTGTTCTGGCTGCCGCCCGTCTTCGTCATCGCCCCCGAGGCGCTGCTCGTCCCGTACGCCGACGGCATCGGCGCCGGCACCGCCGCCCTGGGAGTGATGATGTGCGCGCTGCCCGTCGGCACCATCGCGGGTGAACTGTGGGCCGGCTCGGCGCTCGGGCCGCGCGCCCGCTCCCGGCTCGTGGCCCCGCTCGCGGCGGCCGGCCTGCTGCCGCTGCTCGCGTACGCCTTCCGGCCGGGGGTGCCCGTCGTACTCGCCGCCCTGCTGCTCGCCGGGCTGGCGCACGCGTACACCCTCGGCCTCGACCAGTGGTACGTGGACGCCGTCCCCGACGCGCTGCGCGGCCGGGCGATGACCCTGCTGAGCACCGGGCTGATGACCCTCCAGGGCGTCGGCATGGCCCTGGCCGGGCTGGCCGCCGAGTTCCTGCCGGTGCACGTGGTGGTCGCGGGCGCGGGCGTGCTCGGTACGGCGGTGGTCCTGGGCCTCCTCGCCGCGCTGCGGTCCGCGGGCCCGCAGGGCGGCCGACCGAAGAATGAGACGGGGCCCGCTGCCAAATGACCGCCCGGTAGGGTCGGGTGCGTGTCCAAGCCGCTCAGCCTCCCCTTCGACCCCATCGCCCGCGCCGACGAGCTCTGGCAGCGCCGCTGGGGACCGGTGCCCTCGATGGCCGCCATCACCTCGATCATGCGCGCGCACCAGATCCTGCTCGGCGAGGTCGACGCGGTGGTCAAGCCGTACGGGCTGACCTTCGCGCGGTACGAGGCGCTGGTGCTGCTCACCTTCTCCAAGGCCGGCGAGCTGCCGATGTCGAAGATCGGCGAGCGGCTGATGGTCCACCCGACGTCGGTGACGAACACGGTGGACCGGCTGGTGCGCTCCGGGCTCGTGGCCAAGCGGCCCAACCCGAACGACGGCCGCGGCACGCTCGCGTCCATCACGGACAAGGGCCGCGAGGTCGTCGAGGCGGCGACGAAGGACCTGATGGCCGTCGACTTCGGGCTGCGCGCGTACGACGCCGAGGAATGCCAGGAGATCTTCGCGCTCCTGCGCCCGCTGCGGGTGGCCGCGGCGGACTTCGAGGAGTAGCGGGCGCCCGCGGATCGCGCTCGCCGGGCCCCCGTCAAGATCGAGCAAAACGGACGGTTAGGCTCGTCGGCATGAAGAAGAGCGTGCTGACCCGCTACCGGGTCATGGCCTACCTGACCGCGGTCATGCTGTTGATCCTCTGCACCTGCATGGTTTTCAAGTACGGCTTCGACACCGGCGCCGACCTGACCCTCGCGGTCTCGCAGGTGCACGGCGTGCTGTTCATGATCTACCTGGTGTTCGCCTTCGACCTCGGCTCCAAGGCCCGCTGGCCGTTCCCGAAGCTGCTGTGGGTCCTGGTCTCCGGCACGATCCCGCTGGCCGCCTTCTTCGTCGAGCGCAAGGTCCGCGCCGAGATCGAGCCGCTGGTCGAGGGCGCCCTGGCGCCCGCCGACGCCTAGAGCGCGGCTCGCGTCCGGCTGCCCCGGGGATACTCCCCGGGGTTTCCCATCGACATTTACTAGGACGTCCTAGTAAATTCGTGGGTATGGACGCTGACGCCATCGAGGAGGGCCGCCGTCGCTGGCAGGCCCGTTACGACAAGGCCCGCAAGCGCGAGGCCGATTTCACCACGCTCTCCGGGGATGACGTCGATCCCGTCTACGGGCCCCGCCCCGGCGACGCGTACGAGGGATTCGAGCGCATTGGCTGGCCGGGGGAGTACCCCTACACCCGCGGTCTGCACGCCACCGGGTATCGCGGCCGGACCTGGACCATCCGCCAGTTCGCCGGCTTCGGCAACGCGGAGCAGACCAACGAGCGCTACAAGATGATCCTGGCCGCCGGCGGCGGCGGGCTCTCCGTGGCCTTCGACATGCCGACCCTCATGGGCCGTGACTCCGACGACCCGCGCTCGCTCGGCGAGGTCGGCCACTGCGGGGTCGCCATCGACTCCGCCGCCGACATGGAGGTCCTGTTCCGGGACATCCCGCTGGGCGACGTGACCACCTCGATGACGATCTCGGGCCCGGCCGTGCCCGCCTTCTGCATGTACCTGGTCGCCGCCGAACGCCAGGGCGTGGACCCGGCCCTGCTCAACGGCACGCTCCAGACGGACATCTTCAAGGAGTACATCGCCCAGAAGGAGTGGCTCTTCGAACCGGAGCCGCACCTGCGCCTCATCGGCGACCTCATGGAGTACTGCGCCAAGGGCATTCCGGCGTACAAGCCGCTGTCCGTCTCCGGCTACCACATCCGCGAGGCCGGGGCCACGGCCGCGCAGGAGCTCGCGTACACCCTCGCCGACGGCTTCGGGTACGTGGAGCTGGGCCTGTCCCGCGGTCTGGACGTGGACCACTTCGCCTCCGGCCTCTCCTTCTTCTTCGACGCCCACCTCGACTTCTTCGAGGAGATCGCCAAGTTCCGCGCCGCCCGCCGGATCTGGGCGCGCTGGATGAAGGAGGTGTACGGGGCGCAGAGCGAGAAGTCGATGTGGCTGCGCTTCCACACCCAGACGGCCGGCGTCTCGCTGACCGCGCAGCAGCCGTACAACAACGTCGTCCGCACGGCGGTCGAGGCCCTCGCCGCCGTCCTCGGCGGCACCAACTCGCTGCACACCAACGCCCTCGACGAGACCCTCGCGCTGCCGAGCGAGCAGGCCGCCGAGATCGCCCTGCGCACCCAGCAGGTGCTGATGGAGGAGACCGGGGTGGCCAATGTGGCCGACCCGCTGGGCGGTTCCTGGTACGTGGAGCAGCTGACCGACCGCATCGAGGCCGACGCCGAGAAGATCTTCGACCAGATCAAGGAGCGCGGCCTGCGCGCCCACCCGGACGGGCAGCACCCGATCGGGCCGATCACCTCGGGCATCCTGCGCGGCATCGAGGACGGCTGGTTCACCGGGGAGATCGCCGAGTCGGCCTTCCAGTACCAGCGCTCGCTGGAGAAGGGTGACAAGCGGGTCGTCGGCGTCAACGTGCACCACGGCTCGGTGACCGGGGACCTGGAGATCCTGCGCGTCAGCCACGAGGTGGAGCGCGTACAGGTGGAGCACCTGGCGGCCCGCAAGGCGCGGCGCGACGACGCGAAGGTGAAGTCCTCGCTGGACGCGATGCTGGCCGCGGCCCGCGACGGGTCGAACATGATCCCGGCGATGCTCGACGCGGTGCGCGCCGAGGCCACGCTCGGGGAGATCTGCAACGTGCTGCGCGACGAGTGGGGCACGTACACGGAGCCGCCCGGCTTCTGATCCGCCGGCCCGGAGGCCGGTCGCGGCATCCCCGCCGGGGGCCGCGGCCGGCCTCCGGCGTGTCAGGCGTGGGCCGGGCCGCGGAGGCCGTGCATCAGCAGGGCCGTGAAGGTGGCCACCCAGAGCTCGTCCACCGGCTCGGAGCTGACCAGGGCCCGGTGCACCACCGTGCCCGCGATCACGTCGAAGATCAGGTCCGTCGTGCGGCAGGCGAGCTCCTCGTCCTCCTCGTACGGGAGTTCGCCGCGGGCCTGCGCCCGTTCGCGACCCAGTACGACGAGACGTTTCTGCCGGTCCACGATCGCCGACCGGATCCGGTCGCGCAGGGCCTCGTCGCGGGTGGACTCGGCGACGACCGCCATCAGGGCCGTACGGGCCTCCGGCCGGCGCAGCAGCGCCGCGAACTGGAGGACCACGTCCTCGATGTCGGCTTCGAGGGAGCCGCGGTCGGGGAGTTCGAGTGAGTCGAAGAGTTCCGCGACGGCGTCCACGACCAGCTCGTTCTTGCCCGCCCAGCGGCGGTAGAGGGTGGTCTTGGCGACCCCGGCCCGGGTGGAGACGTCCCCCATCGTCAGCTTCGACCAGCCCAGCTCGACCAGCGCGTCCCGCGTCGCGGCGAGGATCGCGGCGTCCGCGGCGGCGCTGCGGGGGCGGCCGGGGCGGCCGGTGCGTCCGGGCGGGGGGCTGGGGTTGCGCATGGCCGAGACCATACCCGTCGGTAGCCAAAGCGGCGGGCCCCGCAACGCTGTGGTTCAGATCACGGGGCGCGAAGGGCCGCGGGCAGTTACGCTACGGCTCGTAGCGTAAGAGCGACGACCACGCGAAGCTACCGGCGCCAGGTGGGGACCCGGCGCCAACACCGCACCACCGAGGGTACTCAAGAAGGCATTTCGGCCGATCTTTTTCGTCGGCGCGCGCACACGGGGGAGGATGTACGCATGCAGCCCAGAAACATGTCCATGAGCGGCGTCGTCGACCTCGCCGCGGTGAAGGCGGCCGGCGAGGCCAAGGCGAAGGCCGAGCAGGCCCGTGCCGAAGCGGCCCGGCAGGCCGCCCAGGGCGGCGCGCCCGCGTCCGCCGGTGCCGTGCCGCCGTCCGCGCTCGTGATCGACGTCGACGAGGCCGGCTTCGAACGCGACGTCCTCCAGCTCTCCGCCGAGGTCCCGGTCGTCCTGGACTTCTGGGCCGAGTGGTGCGAGCCGTGCAAGCAGCTCAGCCCGCTCCTGGAGCGCCTGACGGTCGAGGCGAACGGCCGCCTCCTGCTGGCCAAGGTCGACGTCGATTCCAACCAGATGCTGATGCAGCAGTTCGGCATCCAGGGCATTCCGGCCGTGTTCGCCGTGGTCGCGGGCCAGGTGCTGCCGCTGTTCCAGGGAATGGCGCCCGAGCAGGAGATCCGCGCGACCCTCGCCCAGCTGGTCCAGGTCGCCGAGGAGCGCTTCGGCATCATCGGCATCGAGGTGGACCCGAACGCCGAGGGCGTCCCCGCGGGCACCGCGGCCGACGCTGCGTACGAGGCCCCGGCGGGCCCGTACGACGCGCTGCTCGAAGCGGCCGTCGTCGCGCTGGACGCCGGTGACCTGGGCGGAGCGGTGCAGGCGTACAAGAACGTACTGGCCGACGATCCGGCCAACACCGAGGCCAAGCTGGGCCTGGCCCAGGCCGAGCTGCTCGCCCGGGTCAAGGACATGAACCCGCAGGCCGTGCGCACCGCGGCGGCCGAGGACCCGAAGGACCCGGCGGCCCAGATCGCCGCGGCCGACCTGGATCTGGTCGGCGGTCACGTGGAGGACGCCTTCGGGCGCCTGGTGGACACGGTCCGGGTGACGGCGGGTGCGGACCGGGACGCCGTACGGGTCCGGCTGCTGGAGCTGTTCGAGGTCATCGGGGCCGACGACCCCCGGGTGGCGGCGGCCCGTACGGCGCTCGCGCGGGTGCTGTTCTAGCCCCGATCCCCGCCCGACGATTTGTTGACACGTAGATAAACAGCAGCCGCACTTTGCCAAAACTTGGCAATTGCGGCTGCTGTTACTCGCAGTAAATAGAACCCCGTGAACTGTCCGGTGTGTTCGTGAATCCACCGCTCTGTCGTGGCCCTTGGTGACACCCAGCGTCGTCGCCCGATGGCGCCGGGTCGATGCCCGGTTATCTTCCCGTTACCCGCCAGTAACGAACCCCCTTGTGTCCCGGCCTGGAATGGACCACGATCGGCGACGCTCGGTCCTTCCCGCAGTCCCGCTCATCGGAGCCGCGGCGGAGGGTCCCCACCGGGCCGGCCGGTGCCAGGGGTGCCGGCTGCTGGACAGGGGGGTCTTCGCCGCACCGGCGGAGCCTGTCCTCCTGGTTGCGCGAACGCGTGACCCAGTGGTTGTCGCTCGGGGGTGAACGCCGGTGTACCGGACGCGGCTCGGCCGCGCTTCGGCCGCCTGCGCTCCTTCCCGAGGACGTAGCACTTCTCCCATCCCAGGACGGGTACGGCCCGGACCGGAGATGTACGTCCGAGAAGGAGGAACGAATAATGAGTTCTCAGGTTCGTGGCGGGACCAGATGGAAGCGCTTCGCGCTCGTCATGGTGCCGAGCATCGCGGCCACCGCCGCGGTCGGTGTGGGTCTGGCGCAGGGTGCCCTCGCGGCGTCCTTCAGCGTCTCCGGCCAGGACTTCAAGGTCTCGGCCGACAAGCTCGACGGTGACGACCTGCTCCAGTACGGCAGCGTCGCCAAGGGCAAGGGCCTGGACGGCAAGGACGCGGCGCACCCGGTCACCATCTCCGGGTTCCGCCACGCCGAGATCACCAACATGTGCCAGTCGCTGGTGACCCCGATTCCCGGCCTCGGCAACGTCACGATGCAGCTGCGTACGGGCAACAAGGGCAAGCCGGCCGTCGCGGACAACATCTACCTGGATGTCGCCGAGCTCGACACCGACGCCACGTTCACCGACCTGGACATCGGTGTCGCGGTCGGCGCCGCGGCCGACGACAAGCACCCCACCGCGCCGCAGGCCGGCACGGTGGCGAACGGCGCGCTGTTCTCGCAGCGCGCCAAGAAGGCCGTTCTGACCAACGTGCGTCAGAAGGCCTGGGCGACGACGGCGGGCACCTTCACGCTGCCCGACCTCAAGCTGCGCCTGCTCAGCGGCGACCAGCCGTGCTACCAGGACGAGAAGTAGTCCGTCCCGGGGCGTGACCGGTGGAGGCGGGTGGCGGCCGTGGCCGCCGCCCGTCCCGCCGGGCTCCCCCAGTTCTCCGTACCACCGTTTCCAGGGAGCTGTTGTCCATGAACCCCCAGGCCCCGGTTCGCGCCGCAGACGACGCATGGCTCACCGCGGTGTACTACCGCTTCCACGCCTGGAGTGGTGGCCGGCCCTTCTGGGCGGGCCTCTTCACTCTCATCGGAGGCATTCCCATCGCGTACTTCCCGTACGCGGACCTCCGGCTGGGCAACGTCACCATCGCCATGGCGACGACCGCGGGCGCGGGCTCGCTGATCATCGGCGTCCTGCTGATCACCCTGGGCCTCGCCCTCTGGTTCCAGCAGGGCATCCGGGTCTTCGCCGGTGTGGCGTCGATCCTGCTGGCCCTGGTCTCCCTGCCGGTGTCCAACCTGGGCGGCTTCTTCCTCGGCTTCCTGTTCGCCCTGGTCGGCGGAGCCCTCGCGCTGTCGTGGGCGCCGGGCAAGGCCAACGGTGCGCAGGGCGACGCCGCGGCGGACAAGGCGGAGGCGTACGGGGGCGGTCCCCTGGGCGTTCCCGGCCCCCGCGACACGGAGACGGATACGGCTTACGCGACAGAAACGACTGCCCACGCCGATGGCGGGAGGAACAGTGCGGGGTGACGAGACGCAGCGGGCCGTGACCCCGAGCGCAGAGTCCCGTGAACGAAGGGGTCCGCGGCACGCCGCGCCACGGAAGTCGCTGCTGAACAAGATCCAGATACCCGTCGGCAAGACGATGGCGCTGGCGGCTATGCCGACCGCGGTCTTCGTCGGGATGGGCATGGCGCCGAAGCTGGCGCTCGCCGACGAGGAGATCCCCTTCGCGCCCGGCCCGTGCGTGACGCGGTCCGACGAACCCGCGGAGTCGGCTTCTCCCAGCCCGTCGGCGTTCACGTCGCCCTCGCCGGGTTCCTCGCCCTCCGCGAGCCCCTCGCCGGGTGCGTCGAAGGCGCCGAAGACGGCCCCGAAGCCGGACGCCGGCAAGTCGGCGCAGTCCTCCGCCGCGTCGAAGCAGACGGCCCCCTCGGCCCCCGCCGGGCCGGCCGCCGCGCCGTCCCCGTCCAAGACCCCGAACCCGCTGGACCCGCTGGGCATCGGCGACAAGGTCAAGGGCATCGTCGACGGCATCACGACCCCGATCCTGGGCGCTCATCCGTCGGCGACCCCGACGCCCACGCCCACGCCGACCAAGTCCGCGCCGACGACGAAGCCCGATCCGAAGACGGACCCCAAGCCCGACCCGAAGCCGGACCCGAAGACGGATCCCGAGCCGGACCCGGCCGCGGACGCGATCAGGGACGCCGCGAAGAAGGCCGGCGTCGACGTCAAGGAACTGTCCGAGGACGTCAAGGACACCGAGAAGACCCCGAAGGACGAGACGGGCAAGGCGGACGAGACGAAGGACGCGGACGGGAAGCAACCCTTCCCCTGCCCGACGTACGACGCCAAGGCGCTGGCCGACGCCGAACTGGAGCCGGGCATCCCGCTCCTGCCGGACGAGCCCTGGTACCTCGACAGCTCGCTCCTGACCCTCTACGGCCTGGATTACCACGGCATAGTCGAGGTGAAAACGGCGGGCGGCAAGACGAAGAAGGTCCTGAAGTTCACGGCGGACTCGCTGGACATCAAGGACCTCTACCAGACGGTCGGCAAGAGCGGGAACGTCGCCCACCTGAAGTCCCGCCCGGGCTCCACCTCCAAGATCCGCGGCGGCACGGTGACGATGTACACCGAGAGCCTCAAGGGGAACCTCTTCGGCCTGATCCCGATCGAGTTCACCCCGAACAGCCCGCCGCCCCTGAACGTCCCCTTCGCGTTCTTCTCGAACGTCAAGGTCGTCCAGGCCGGCCAGTTCGGCGGCACCCTCACGGTCCCGGGCCTCCACAACTACGTCGGCCCGCCGGAGTAGTCCCGTACCGCGCACCCCGTGCGACGCACGACGCGCAACGCACGACGCACCGAGGGCGGCACCCCGGAACCCTGACGGGTTCGGGGTGCCGCCCTCGGTCTCTGTGCGGCAGAGGTGCGGCGCGCCGGGCCGGGTCAGCCTTGGGGCTGCTGGCCGCCCAGGTGGTGGACGCGGACCATGTTGGTCGTGCCCGGGACGCCGGGGGGCGAGCCGGCGGTGATGACCATCGTGTCGCCGGCGTTGTGGCGGCCCAGCTTCAGCAGCTCGCCGTCCACGAGGTCGACCATCGCGTCCGTGGTGTCCACGTGCGGGACGATGTAGGACTCGACGCCCCAGCTCAGCGTGAGCTGGTTGCGGGTGTTGACGTCGGTGGTGAAGGCCAGGATCGGCTGGGCCACGCGGTAGCGCGACAGCCGGCGGGCGGTGTCACCGGACTGCGTGAAGGCGATGAGCGCCTTGCCGTCGAGGAAGTCCGCGATCTCGCAGGCCGCGCGGGCGACGGAGCCGCCCTGCGTACGGGGCTTCTTGCCCGGGACCAGCGGCTGCAGGCCCTTGGACAGCAGCTCCTCCTCGGCCGCCGAGACGATCTTCGACATCGTCTTGACGGTCTCGATCGGGTAGGCGCCGACCGAGGACTCCGCCGACAGCATGACCGCGTCCGCGCCGTCGAGGATCGCGTTGGCGACGTCGGAGGCCTCCGCGCGGGTCGGGCGGGAGTTGGTGATCATCGACTCCATCATCTGGGTCGCGACGATCACCGGCTTGGCGTTGCGGCGGCACATCTCGATGAGCCGCTTCTGGACCATCGGGACCTTTTCGAGCGGGTACTCGACGGCCAGGTCGCCGCGGGCCACCATGACCGCGTCGAACGCGTCGACCACGGCCGCCATGTTCTCGACGGCCTGCGGCTTCTCGACCTTGGCGATGACGGGGACCCGGCGGCCCTCCTCGTCCATGACCTTGTGGACGTCCTTGACGTCGTTGGCGTCGCGGACGAAGGACAGGGCGACCATGTCGCAGCCCATCCGCAGGGCGAAGCGCAGGTCGTCGACGTCCTTCTCCGACAGGGCGGGGACGTTCACGGCGGCACCCGGCAGGTTGATGCCCTTGTGGTCCGAGATGACACCGCCCTCGACGACGATGGTCCTGACCCGCGGGCCCTCGACCTCGGTCACCCGGAGCTCGACGTTGCCGTCGTTGATCAGGACCTGGTCGCCCTTGGAGACGTCGCCCGGCAGGCCCTTGTAGGTGGTGCCGCAGATGGACTTGTCGCCCGGGACGTCCTCGGTGGTGATGGTGAACTCGTCACCGCGCACCAGCTCGACGGGGCCCTCGGCGAAGGTCTCCAGGCGGATCTTGGGGCCCTGGAGGTCGGCGAGGACGCCGACCGCGCGCCCGGTGTCCTCGGAGACCTTCCGGACGCGGTCGTACCGCTCCTGGTGTTCTGCCTGGGATCCGTGGCTGAAGTTGAATCGGGCCACGTTCATACCTGCCTCGATGAGTGCTTTCAGCTGCTCATACGAGTCGACGGCGGGGCCCAGCGTGCAGACGATTTTGGAACGGCGCATGGAGCGGATCCTATCGGTTTGTTTCGTAGCGGAATATTCCGTCTGGTGGAAAGTCCAAGTGACTAGCGAGTAACGAGGGCGTACGCCTGGGTGGCGATCTCCAGTTCCTCATCCGTCGGAACCACGGCCACCGCCACCCGCGCGTAGTCCGGCGACACCAGCCGCGGCTGCGAAGAGCGCACGGCGTTGGCCTCCGGGTCCAGCGCGAGCCCCAGCTCCGCGAGGCCGTCGACGGCAGCTTCCCGGACCTGGTGCGCGTTCTCGCCGACCCCCGCCGTGAACGTCACCGCGTCCACCCGGCCGAGCACCGCCGAGTAGGCACCGATGTACTTCTTCAGGCGGTGGACGTACGCCGCGAAGGCGAGCCGCGCCGACTCGTCGCCCTCGCCCGCCCGCCGCAGCACCTCGCGCATGTCGTTGTCGCCGCACAGGCCCAGCAGACCGCTCTTCTTGTTCAGGAGCGAATCGATCTCATCCACCGAGAAGCCGCCCACCCGCGCCAGGTGGAAGACGACCGCCGGATCCAGGTCGCCCGAACGGGTGCCCATGACCAGACCCTCCAGCGGGGTCAGCCCCATCGACGTCTCCACGCACACCCCGCCGCGGACCGCCGAGGCCGAGGCCCCGTTGCCCAGGTGCAGCACGATCACGTTCACGTCCTCCACCGGCCGGCCGAGCAGCGCGGCCGTCGCGCGCGAGACGTACGCGTGGGAGGTGCCGTGGAACCCGTACCGCCGGATGGCGTACTTCTCCGCCGTCGCGGCGTCGATCGCGTACCGGGCCACGTGCTCCGGCATCGTCGAGTGGAAGGCCGTGTCGAAGACCGCCACCTGCGGGAGGTCCGCGCGCAGCGAACGGGCCACCTCGATGCCGGTCACGTTCGCCGGGTTGTGCAGCGGGGCGAGCGGGATCAGGCTCCGGATCTCCGCCAGCACCTCGTCGTCGATCACCGTCGGCTGCGTGAAGCGGGTCCCGCCGTGCACCACCCGGTGCCCGACCGCCGCCAGTTCGGGGGAGTCCAGGCCCAGCCCGTCGGCGGCGAGCTCGGCCGCCACGACCCGGAGCGCGGCCGCGTGGTCCGCGATCGCCCCGAGCCGCTCGCGCTTTCCGCCGCCCGCGCCCGGACCGGTGAGCGGCTCGTGCACGAGGCGCGAGGTCTCCTCCCCGATCCGCTCCACCAGGCCTGCGGCCAGGCGGGCGGAGTCCGCCATGTCGAGCAGCTGGTACTTCACCGACGAGGAGCCGGAGTTGAGGACGAGTACGCGCGATGCGGTGGTCACGTTGGGCGTCTTTCCTTCGGAAGCGGGGGGACCGGGGGAGGCGGTACGGGGGGTCAGGCGGTCGGGGCCTGCACGGGCCGGGCGCCGTGCGCGCCCTGCGCCTGGATCGCGGTGATCGCCACGGTGGTGACGATGTCCTGCACCAGCGCGCCGCGCGAGAGGTCGTTGACCGGCTTGCGCAGGCCCTGGAGCACCGGTCCGACCGCGACGGCGCCCGCCGAGCGCTGCACGGCCTTGTACGTGTTGTTGCCCGTGTTGAGGTCGGGGAAGATCAGCACGCTCGCGCGGCCGGCCACCTCCGACCCGGGCAGCTTGGTCGCGGCGACCGAGGGCTCGACGGCGGCGTCGTACTGGATCGGCCCCTCGATCAGCAGATCGGGGCGCTGGTCGCGGACGATCCCGGTGGCCTTGCGGACCTTGTCCACGTCCGCGCCGCTGCCCGAGGTGCCGGTCGAGTACGAGAGCATCGCGATCCGCGGCTCGACCCCGAAGGCGGCCGCGGTCGCCGCCGACTGCACGGCGATGTCGGCGAGCTGCTCGGCGCCGGGGTCCGGGTTGACCGCGCAGTCCCCGTAGACGAGGACCCGGTCGGCCAGGCACATGAAGAAGACCGACGACACGATGGAGGCGTCCGGCTTCGTCTTGATGATCTCGAAGGCGGGCCGGATCGTCGCGGCGGTGGAGTGCACCGAGCCCGAGACCATGCCGTCGGCCAGGCCCTCCTGGACCATCAGCGTGCCGAAGTAGTTCACGTCGGTGACCACGTCGAGGGCCAGTTCGACGGTCATGCCCTTGTGGGCGCGGGCCTGCGCGTAGTACTCGGCGAACCGTTCCCGCAGCGGGGAGGCCGCCGGGTCGATGAGCTGCGCGCCGGAGATGTCGATGCCCAGGTCGGCGGCCTTCTTCAGGATCGCCTGCTCCTCGCCCAGCAGGGTCAGGTCGCAGACCCCGCGGCGCAGCACCACGTCCGCGGCCCGCAGCACGCGCTCCTCGGTGCCCTCGGGGAGCACCACGCGGCGGCGTTCGGAGCGGGCCCGCTCCAGCAGCTCGTGCTCGAACATCATCGGCGTGACCCGCTCGGAGCGGGCCACCGACAGCAGCCCGCGCAGCTCGGCGGTGTCCACGTGCCGCTCGAACAGGCCGAGGGCGGTCTCCAGCTTGCGCGGGGTCGCGGAGTTCAAGCGGCTCTGCAGCGAGAACAGTTCGGCGGCCGTCGGGAAGCTGTTGCCGGCCACCGAGACGACGGGCGTGCCCGGCGCCAGCTTCGAGGCCAGGGTCAGGATGTCCGGGCCCGGTCGCTCGTTCAGGGTCAGCAGCACGCCGGCGATCGGCGGGGTGCCCGAGGCGTGCGCGGCCAGCGCCCCGATGACCAGGTCGGCGCGGTCCCCGGGGGTGACCACCAGGCAACCGGGCGTCAGGGCGCCCAGGAAGTTCGGCAGCATGGCGCCGCCGAAGACGAAGTCCACGGCGTCGCGGGCCAGCCCGGCGTCGTCGCCGAGGAGCACCTCGGCGCCGAGTGCCCGGGTGATCTGGGCGACGGTCGGGGCGGAGAGCGACTTGTCGTCCGGCAGCACGTAGCAGGGCACGGGCAGCCGGGCGGCCAGCCGCTCGGCTATGGCGTCCCGGTCCTCGGCGGCCACCCGGTTGACCACCATCGCGACGACGTGGCAGCCGAGGCTCTCGTACGCGCGGAAGGCGCTCTGGGCCTCTGCGCGCACCGCCTCGGCGGGGTGCTTGGTGCCGCCCACGACGGGCACCACGACGGCCCCCAGTTCGTTGGCGAGACGGGCGTTGAGCGCCAGTTCGTCGGGGAGGTTCGTCTCGGCGTAGTCGGTGCCCAGGACGAGCATGACCTCGTAGTCGCGGGCCACCCGGTGGTAGCCGTCCACCAGCTGGGACACGAGCTCGTCGGTACCCTTCTCGGCCAGGATGGCGGAGGCCTCGTGGTACTCCATGCCGTACGCCGCCCGGGCGTCCTGGTCGATCCGGTAGCGGGCCTTCAGGAGGTCGAAGAGCCGGTCCGGTCCGTCGTGGAGCAACGGCCGGTAGACGCCGACCCGCGCCGTCTGGCGGGTCAGCAGCTCCATGATCCCCAGCTCGACGACCTGGCGGCCGTCCCCCCGCTCGATACCGGTCACGTACACGCTGCGCGTCACGCGTGGTCTCCGTCCCATCATGTGGATGTCGTGAATGCCGTAGATGCAGTGGATGTAGTGGATGTGGTGGTTTTTCCCGTTAGGGTGGGCCTGACCTCTTGACAATACCTCGGCGGCCAGATAGGGCGCCCGCCGGGAAAGGCCTGTCCGCGGGGGCCGAAAGGCCTCGTGGGCGGAGCACGGCACACAGCGCCGCACCCCGGGCCCGTGGAACAATCGGACACGCCTCACCATGACGACCACGCATGACGACCACGACATGACGACCACGGCGCCCTTCAGATGTACGGCCGTCCGCCCGCACGCGTACGGCCCGGTACGACCAGGAGCAGGAGACACAGCACGATGCGTATCGGAGTTCTCACCGCAGGCGGCGACTGCCCGGGCCTGAACGCTGTCATCCGTTCGGTCGTGCACCGCGCCGTGGTCGGTCACGGCGACGAAGTCATCGGCTTCGAGGACGGCTTCAAGGGCCTCCTGGACGGCCACCACCGCCCCCTCGACATCAACGCCGTCAGCGGCATCCTCGCCCGCGGCGGCACGATCCTCGGCTCGGCCCGCATGGAGCGCGCGCGGCTGCACGAAGCCGCCGAGAACGCCCAGGAATTGGCCACCCGCTACGGCATCGACGCGCTCATCCCGATCGGCGGCGAGGGCACCCTGACCGCCGCCCGGATGCTGTCGGACGCCGGGATGCCGGTCGTCGGCGTGCCGAAGACCATCGACAACGACATCTCCTCCACCGACCGCACCTTCGGCTTCGACACCGCCGTCATGGTCGCCACCGAGGCCATCGACCGCCTCAAGACCACCGCCGAATCGCACCAGCGCGTCATGGTCGTCGAGGTCATGGGCCGGCACGCGGGCTGGATCGCCCTGGAGTCCGGCATGGCCGGCGGCGCGCACGGGATCTGCCTGCCGGAGCGCCCCTTCGAGGTGGACGCCCTGGTGAAGATGGTGGAGGAACGTTTCGCGCGGGGGAAGAAGTTCGCCGTCATCTGCGTCGCCGAGGGCGCGCACCCGGCCGAGGGCTCCATGCCGTACGAGAAGGGCGCCATCGACCAGTACGGCCACGAGCGCTTCGCCGGCATCGGCAACCGCCTGGCCGTCGAGCTGGAGCACCGCCTCGGCAAGGAGGCCCGCCCGGTCATCCTCGGCCACGTCCAGCGCGGCGGCGTCCCCACCGCCTACGACCGCGTCCTCGCCACCCGCTTCGGATGGCACGCGGTGGAGGCCGTCCACCGCGGCGACTTCGGCAACATGACCGCCCTGCGCGGCACCGACATCGTGATGGCCCCGCTGGCCCACGCCGTCACCGAGCTGAAGACGGTCCCGGACGACCGCATGTACGAGGCCGAATCGGTCTTCTGACCCGCCGGCCGCAGGCCCTTCGTCCCGCCCCGGCGGGACCTCCGGCCCGAATCGCGGAGCCGGAAGCCCCCTTCGCCCCCGCGGCGTTCCGCCCCGGAGATCCGCTCTCCGGGGCTTTCTCCCGCGCTCGCACCCGGCGGATATGATTTCCGCCCTGGGGGTTGGGGTGGGTGGCCGAGTCGCGTGGACGGATCGGGCCGTTGTGTCCGGCCCCGTCATCCGTTCCGACCGCTCGATGGAAGGTGCCCGTCTCCCGTGGCCACCCGCTCTGCCGTTCCGACCAGCAAGCCCGCCGGTACCCGGCCGCCGAGCCCGGCCGAAGGCCCGGCCGGCGGCGGGAGGCGGTGGCCCGTCCTCGGCGCAGCCGTGGCCCTGTCCTGGGCGCTGCCGCTCCTGCTCCACACGCTCTCCCTGGACGTGGTGCTCATCCCCGTCCTGGTGCTCGCGATCGCCTCCCTGATCCGCGTGGGCGGAGGGCTCCTCGACCGCCTGGTGGTCGCCTCCTTCCTCCTGTGCGGCGCGGTGATGGCCTTCGGCCTCCTCTTCTCCGTCTGGCCGTGGGGCCTGGCCCCCGTCCCCGGAACGGGACTCCTGCTGACCGTCCTGTCCGTCTCGGGCTGGCTCGCCGGCCGCAGGCCGCACATACCGCTGCGCCTGCGCGGCTCGGACGCCCTCGTGCTCGGCACCGTGGCCGTGGTCTGGCGCTACCTCCACCACCCGGTGGCCGGGAAATCGGCCGCCGACCGGCTGGCGTACTTCGTCACCTCCGAGGACCGGCTCGGACACTTCTCGTACTTCGACGGCATCCACCACGTCGGCGGCTACGCCTTCCTCCACCAGGAGGCGGCCAAGGCGTTCATGATGACCCCGGCCGAGGCGGTCTACCCGCAGGGCTCGCACTTCCTGCTGGTCTGGATCGACGTCCTGGTCAAGTCCTCGACCGACGGCGGCTCCGCCCTCGACATGACGCACCGCTACCTCCTGTACGTCCTGGCGGCCTACGCGCTCTTCTGCGGGGCCCTCGTCTGGGCGGCCCGCTGGATCGGCGGCCCGCGCCTGCGCGGCTGGCGCACGGCGGCGGTCTGCGCGACCGTCACGGCCGTGATGATGTCCGGCTCGATGGCGCAACTGGTCGAGCGGGGATTCGACTCCGAGACCATCGGCCTGCTGTTCCTGGCCGTCGCCCTGGCGCTGCTCGTGCGGCCGGCGATGGGCCGGGCCGAGTTCGTACTCGTCGCGGTGGCCGCTCTGGTCTCGGTCACCTTCGTCTACAACCTCTACGGCGTCCTCGTCGGCCTCACCCTGGCCGCGGTCCTGGTCGTCCACCGGCGGCGCTTCGCCCCGCGCCGCCGCCTGGTCATCGGCGCCCTGGCGGCCGGCACCCTGATCGCGGGGCTGCCCAGCGTCTTCTCGGTCCTGACCAAGCTGGACGTCGCCAAGACCTCGAACCTGGCCGGACCGATGGTCATCCCCGACCGCCCGGTCTTCATCGGCTGCGGGCTGCTGGCCCTGGCGGCCGCGTCCCTGCCGGTGAACCGCAGGACCGGCACCGGGCAGATGGTCCTGGCCCTGGTCCTGGGCGGTACCGCCGTGATCGGCGTCTTCGGTGCCTGGCAGAAACTCACCATCGGCTACTACTCGTACTACTTCGAGAAGCTGACCGCCGCCGGCCTGGTGATCGCCCTGATCTCGCTGGGCGTGATCGGCCTGATGCTCCAGCCCGCCTCCCCCACGAGCGGCTCCCGGCTGCGCCGGCGGACCGGCCTGCTGCTGCGCTCCGGCGTGGCGACGGCCGCCGCGCTCGCCCTGTTCGGCAACGTCCAGTGGGGCGTCCCGTCCGGCTGGGGCCACCCCTCCGCCTGGTACGACAGCCCGATGGTGAAGTGGGGCAGGGGCGAGGCCAAGTCCGACATCGGCCCGCCGGCGAACGCCCTGACCCGACGCGACCTGAAGGGCGTCACCTCCCCGGTGATCGCCCTCTACAGCAGCGACGCGTACCTCAACCTGAAGTCGACGTTCCTCGCCCAGATCCTCACGCACCAGGCGGGCACCATGGTCGGGCTCTACGAGGTCTTCTACGTCAAGATCGGCGGCCCGGCCGCCGTCGACGAGAAGGAGTACCAGGCCTCGCTGGGCCGGCTCAAGAGCGCGATCGCGTCCTGCCCGACCCCGCCGACCGTCCTGGTGGGAGACCGCAGGACGGCCGACCGGCTCAGGCAGGACCTCGGCAGCGCGGGCAGCGCCGCGACCGTGGTGTACGCACCGCTGACGTAGGCCGGGGCCTGCGGACCACGGCGGGGCCCCGGGTCAGGTCACTGGCGGGGGCCGACGGCGTAGGACCAGAAGTGGGCCACGATGTCGGCCAGGAACTGGCGGCCCGCGTCGCCCGTGCCGGCCTCGCCCGAGGCGCTGCCCCAGCTCAAGGTGGCCACCATCTTCGACTGGTAGTCCCCGTGGAGCCGCTCCAAGACCGGCTCCAGGTGCTGCTTCGGCACCGGCAGCAGCTTGGCCAGCGGCTTCACGTACGCCTGCCAGCGCGTGGTCACCGCGTTGCGCAGCAGCTCGGCGAGCTCGTCCTGCTTGCCGGTGGCCGCCACGAACTGGGCCAGCGACAGCCCGAGCACCTGCGCCAGGGCCACGGACTGCCGTTCGTTGCCCTTCCAGCGCCCCGTGTCCTCCATCTTCTGGTACGCGGCCGTCTCCATCCCGATCCGCCGGGCCAGCTCGTCGGCGGCCATGCCCCGGGCCATCCGGTGCTCCCGCAGGGTCACGGGCTCGGCGAGCAGTTCGCCGGGGGCGCACCACAGGACGCCGGCCAGCGCCGTGAGCTCGGCGGAACTCGGGGATATCTCACCGCGCTCCCAGGCCATCACGGTCTCGGGCTCGACGATCAGTCCGTACTGGGCGCGCAGGCCATAGGCGACATGACCGGGAGCCATGCCCAGGGCTGCGCGGAGGCGACGCGCGGCGGGGGCATTGAAGGGAGGGCTGGAGTGCACAGGGCACACCGTAGGAGTGCCCAAGGGGTGGCGACTACAGACCGTTCAAACAAGCCCAGAACTCGTAGGAACGTCCTAGGGAGTTCAACGCTGTGGGTCGGTTTCCCGGCGACCGTCCGGTAATCGGACCGATGCTAGATCCATTTCCCAGCGTACGGTCCCGGCCGACCGCGCGGTACCCCTGCGCACGATGTTCACCGATCCCCCGCACCCTCTCCTGAACCGGCCTCCCGCCCTGCCCGTGATCCAGGTGGGGGGCCCTCGCTCACGGGGGTGGCGAGGGCCCCGCCCCGCACCCCGGATCCGCGCCTTGCCTTGACCTCGGCGTCAAGGATTACGGTCGGGACATGCGAATCGGCGAACTGGCGGAGCGGGCCGGGACCAGCACGCGGACCCTGCGGTACTACGAGTCGCGCGGACTGCTGCCCGCGCGGCGCGCCGGCAACGGCTACCGCACGTACGACGAGGACGACCTGCGGCTGCTGCGCCAGATCCGGATGCTCCAGGACTTCGGCTTCGAGCTGGAGGAGACCCGCCCGTTCGTCGACTGCCTGCGCGCCGGCCATCCCGCCGGGGACTCCTGTCCCGCGTCCCTGGCCGTCTACCGGCGCAAGCTGGCCGAGCTCGACGGGCTGATCGGCCAGCTGGCCGACGTACGGGAGCAGGTCGCGCGGCAGCTCGCCGCCGCCGAGGACGCCGCCGGGGAGGCGGCGTCGCCGCGCTGCGAAATGACCGGACCGCAGGACCGGCCGCAGGACCGGCCGTAGGACCTGACCACACGAGAGGGGAACCACATGATCCACGCCCAGGGTGTCGCCGAGGTGACCGACCAGGACTTCGAGGCGCAGGTGCTCGCCGAGCGGGGGCGGCCCGTCCTCGTGGAGTTCACCGCCGACTGGTGCGGCCCGTGCCGGCAGATCGCACCCGTGATCTCCGCCGTCGCCGCCGAGGAGGCCGAGCGCCTCAAGGTCGTGCAGATCGACGCGGACCGCAACCCCGCCACCGTCGCCCGGTACGGGGTGCTGTCCATGCCGACCCTGCTCGTCTTCCAGGGCGGCGAGCCCGTCAAGCAGATGGTCGGGGCCCGCGCCAAGCGCAAGCTCCTTCAGGAGCTCGAAGAGGTCACCGGCGCCGTCCGCCCCACCACCGTCACGGCCTGAACCAGAGCGTCGCCAGCGGCGGCAGCGTCATCCGCAGACTCGCCGGGCGGCCCTGCGCGGGCACGGGCTCGGGCCGCAGGGGCTGCGGATGGCGCACCCCGCTGCCGCCGTACTCCTTTGAGTCCGTGTTCAGGACCTCCCGCCACCACGGGACCTCCTCCGGGACGCCGATCCGGTAGTCGTGCCGCACCACCGGCGAGAAGTTCGACACGCACAAGAGCGGCGAGCCGTCCTTCGCGTACCGCAGGAACGCGAAGACGTTGTCCTCCGCCGCGTCCGCCTCCACCCACGCGAAGCCCTCCGGCACCGTGTCCCGCTCCCACAGCGCGGGCGCCGCCGTGTACGTGCGGTTCAGGTCGCGCACGAGGTCGCGCACGCCCCGGTGGTCGCCGGCCGCCGAGTACGAGGAGTCCAGCAGCCACCAGTCCGGCCCGTGCGCCTCCGACCACTCCGCACCCTGCGCGAACTCCTGTCCCATGAAGAGCAGTTGCTTGCCGGGGTGGGCCCACATGAAGCCCAGGTACGCACGGTGTATGGCCCGCTGCTGCCACCAGTCCCCGGGCATCTTCGACACCAGCGAGCCCTTGCCGTGCACCACCTCGTCGTGCGAGATCGGCAGCACGTAGTTCTCGCTGTACGCGTAGATCATCCCGAAGGTCATGTCGTGGTGGTGGTACTTGCGGTGCACCGGGTCCTTCGACGCGTAGCGCAGCGTGTCGTGCATCCAGCCCATGTTCCACTTCAGCCCGAAGCCGAGCCCGCCGGCGTCCGTCGGCCGGGTCACGCCCGTCCAGGCCGTGGACTCCTCCGCGATCGTCACCACGCCCGGACAGCGCCGGTACACCGTCGCGTTCATCTCCTGGAGCAGCGCCACCGCGTCCAGGTTCTCCCGGCCGCCGTGCTCGTTGGGCGCCCACTCGCCCTCGCCGCGCGAGTAGTCCAGGTAGAGCATCGAGGCCACCGCGTCCACCCGCAGGCCGTCCACGTGGAACTCCTCGCACCAGTACACGGCGTTGGCGACGAGGAAGTTGCGGACCTCCTTGCGGCCGTAGTCGAACTCCAGCGTCCCCCAGTCCGGGTGCGCGGCCCGCCGCGGGTCGTGGTGCTCGTACAGCGGCCGTCCGTCGAACTCCGCGAGCGCCCACTCGTCGCGCGGGAAGTGCGCCGGCACCCAGTCGACGATCACCCCGATCCCGGCCCGGTGCAGAGCGTCCACCAGGAACCGGAAGTCGTCCGGACCGCCCATCCGCGAGGTCGGCGCGTAGTACCCGGTGACCTGGTAGCCCCACGATCCGCCGAAGGGGTGCTCGGCGACCGGCATCAGCTCCACGTGCGTGAAGCCCAGCTCCTTGACGTACGGGGGCAGCTGTTCGGCCAGCTGCCGGTACGAGAGCCCCGGCCGCCAGGAGGCCAGGTGCAGCTCGTACACCGAGAAGGGGGCCTCGTGCGCCGGACGGGCCCCGCGCCGCGCCATCCACTCCGCGTCCTGCCACGTGTGGTGGGACGCGGTGACGACCGAGGCGGTGGCCGGCGGGACCTCCGCCGCGCGGGCCATCGGGTCGGCGCGCAGGGTGTGGCTGCCGTCCGGCCGCGTGATGTCGTACTTGTAGAGCGCTCCCTCGCCCACCCCCGGCAGGAACAGCTCCCACACCCCGCTCGCGCCGAGCGAGCGCATGGGTTGGGCGACGGAGTCCCAGTACGAGAAGTCCCCCGTGACCCGGACCCCCTGGGCGTTCGGCGCCCACACCGTGAAGCGGGTGCCGGCCACGCCCTGGTGCTCCATCGGCCGGGCGCCGAGCGCCGTCCACAGCTCCTCGTGCCGGCCCTCGCCGATCAGGTGCAGGTCCAGCTCGCCGAGCGCGGGCAGGAACCGGTACGGGTCGTGGACCTCGATCTCGTCCTCGTCGTACGCGACCAGCAGCCGGTAGTCCGGTACCCCGGTCAGCGGCAGCAGCCCCGAGAACAGCCCGTCGCCGTCGTCGTGGAGCTGGGTCCGCAGCCCCTTGGCGACGATCGTGACCGCCTTGGCGTACGGGCGCAGCACGCGGATGGCGACCCCGCCCCGCTGGGTCCGGGCCCCCAGCACCCCGTGGGGGTCGTGGTGGCGGCCCTCCAGCAGCCGGGCCCGGTCCTCGGCGCCGAGCGCGGGCGCGGGCCGGACCCCGGGGGGCGCCTTCCGGGCGCGCGGCGGCGTGCTCTTGCGCGCGGCCGGGGCCGCCGCCGGGGCCGCGGCGGCCGGGGGCGGCGGGGTGGTCGAGGGTGACTGACGGGCGGGGCTCACGTGTGCGGCCTCCTAGGCGGCTGCGGGCGGGGGTGCGGGGAGAGGGAGGGGAAGCCTTCGCCGGGGGCGGGCCCGGCGCCCGGGGAGGCGGCGCCCGGCTGGGCCCGGCCGAATCCCCGGTCCGCGCCGGCGGCCAGCCTCCGGATGGCCGCCATCGGGACGTGCAGCCAGTCGGGGCGGTGCCGGGACTCGTAGCGCGCCTCGTACACCGCCTTGTCGGTCTCGTACGCGCGCAGCAGGACGGGGTCCTCGCGCGGGTCGCGGCCGGTGGTGCGGGCGTAGCCCTCGCAGAACGCCGCCCGGCAGGCGTCCGCCCAGGCGGGGGCGAACGGGCGGTGGGAACGGGCCGCGTAGTCGAACGAGCGCAGTATCCCGGCGATGTCGCGGACGGCGGGTTCGGGGCGGCGCCGGTCGGCCAGCGGCCGGGCCGGCTCACCCTCGAAGTCGATCAGCGCCCAGCTGCCGTCGCTGGTGCGCAGGGTCTGGCCCAGGTGCAGGTCCCCGTGGATCCGCTGGGCGGGCACCCCGGCCCCGCGGGAGGCGGCCAGGGCGTCGAACGCCCCGCGCAGCCCCGCCTCGTACGGCCGCAGCGCGGGCACCTCGCGGGCGGTGGCCGCCAGCCGGGCCGTCATCCCGGAGGCGAGCCGCGCGGTCTGCTCGGGCCCCAGCGCGACGGTCGGCAGGGCGGTGGCGAGCGCGCTGTGCACCTCGGCGGTGGCCCGGCCCAGCGCGTGCGCCTCCGCGGTGAAGTCGGCCCCGGCCCTCAGTCGGCCGAGCGCGAGCTGCCAGCCGTCGTCGGAGCCGCGCAGATAGGGCTGGAGCACGCCCAGGGTCAACGGTTCTCCGCCGGGCAGCGCGGCCTCGTACCAGGCGACCGGGGCGGGGACCCGCGCGCACCCGGCCGCGGCCAGCGCCCTGGGCAGCTCCAGGTCCGGATTGACCCCGGGGCCGACCCGCCGGAACACCTTGAGGATGTACGAATCCCCGTAGATCATCGAGGAGTTGGTCTGCTCCCCGGACAGCGGCCGGGGCGTGAGCGCCGCCGGGATCAGCGCCATCGGATCCCGGTCGAAGCGCAGCGGGCCCAGCGTCCCGGGAGCGCGCAACCGTTCCAGCAGCAGCGCCGCCAGCCGCGGATCGCCCAGTCCCTCGTACACGCACTGGCCGGCGTACGGGCCCTGCTCGGGCCGTCCGATCAGCGCGGGCGCCAGGGCCGGCGGCAGCGCCGGGCGCATGCCCAGCAGCAGCTGGTAGCAGTCGCCGTCCACGTCCAGGAGGAGGTGGACGAGTCTGGGGGAGGACCCCGGCGGCAGCAGATCGGCCGCCGAGATCATCCGGAGCCGGCCGATGCGCCGGCCCTTGCCGGCGAACCAGCGCTGGAGCGGCAGCCAGTCCCGGAGCATCGGCTCCAGCGGACTGAGTCCGGTCGTGCTCGTCGTCCCGGTGGATGCAGCCTCCGACATGGCGTCGCGTCCTTTCCCCGGGCCGTCACAGAATGCGGAGAGTGTCCCGGATCGCGTCAGTTGCTTCTCCGGTGGTGTACGAGTGTCGGGTCAGGATGATCCGTACAGGGGCGGGCGATTGACCCATTCGCGCGCCCACCCCGTATCGGCGGCTACTCGCTGCGCAGGCGGAACCAGTAGAAGCCGTGCCCCGCGAGGGTGAGCAGGTACGGCCATTCGCCGATCGGCGGGAAGCGCACGTCACCCGTGAGCTCCACCGGGACCCGCCCGTTGAACGACCGCAGGTCCAGCTCGGTCGGCTGCGCGAACCGCGAGAAGTTGTGCACGCACAGCACCAGGTCGTCCCCGTACTCGCGCAGGAAGGCCAGTACCGCCGGGTTGGACGAGGGCAGTTCGGTGTACGAGCCGAGGCCGAAGGCCGGGTTCGCCTTGCGGACCTCGATCAGCCTGCGGGTCCAGTGCAGCAGCGACGAGGGCGATGCCATCGCGGCCTCGACATTGGTGACCTGGTACCCGTGGACCGGGTCCATGATGACCGGCAGGTTGAGCCTGCCCGGATCGCAGGAGGAGAAACCGGCGTTGCGGTCCGGGGTCCACTGCATCGGGGTGCGCACCCCGTCGCGGTCGCCGAGCCAGATGTTGTCGCCCATGCCGATCTCGTCGCCGTAGTAGAGCACCGGCGAGCCGGGCAGCGACAGCAGCAGGGCGGTGAACAGCTCCATCTGGTTGCGGTCGTTGTCCAGCAGCGGGGCGAGCCGGCGGCGGATGCCGATGTTGGCCCGCATCCGCGGGTCCTTGGCGTACTCCGCGTACATGTAGTCGCGCTCTTCGTCGGTGACCATTTCGAGGGTGAGCTCGTCGTGGTTGCGCAGGAAGATGCCCCACTGGCAGCGGTCCGGGATCGCCGGGGTCTTGGCCAGGATTTCGGAGACGGGGTAGCGCGACTCTCTTCGTACGGCCATGAAGATGCGCGGCATGACGGGGAAGTGGAACGCCATGTGGCATTCGTCCCCGCCGCTCGCGAAGTCTCCGAAGTAGTCGACGACGTCCTCGGGCCACTGGTTGGCCTCGGCGAGGAGCACGGTGTCGGGGTAGTGCGCGTCGATCTCGGCTCTGACCCGCTTGAGGAGCTGGTGGGTGCGCGGCAGGTTCTCGCAGTTGGTGCCCTCCTCGGCGTAGAGGTAGGGCACGGCGTCGAGCCTGAAGCCGTCGATGCCGAGGTCCAGCCAGAAGCGCAGCGCCGAGACGATCTCCTCCACGACGGCCGGGTTCTCGTAGTTGAGGTCCGGCTGGTGCGAGAAGAAGCGGTGCCAGTAGTACTGCTTGCGCACCGGGTCGTACGTCCAGTTGGAGGTCTCGGTGTCGATGAAGATGATGCGGGCGTCCTGGTACTGCTTGTCGTTGTCGGCCCACATGTAGTAGTCGCCGTACGGACCGTCCGGGTCCTTGCGGGACTGCTGGAACCACTCGTGCTGGTCGCTCGTGTGGTTCATGACGAAGTCGATGATCACCCGCATGCCGCGGTGGTGCGCGGCGTCCACGAACTCCACGAAGTCGGCGAGGTCGCCGAACTCGGGCAGCACGGACGTGTAGTCCGCGACGTCGTAGCCCCCGTCGCGGAGCGGCGAGGCGAAGAACGGCGGCAGCCAGAGGCAGTCGACGCCCAGCCACTGCAGGTAGTCGAGCTTGGCGGTGAGCCCCTTCAGGTCCCCTACGCCGTCACCGTTGCTGTCGTGGAAGGACCGTACGAGCACCTCGTAGAAGACCGCCCGCTTGAACCAGTCGGGGTCGCGGTCCTTCGCGGGGGTGTCCTCGAACGTGTCGTGGACGGGATCGTTGATCATCATGTGGTGGGTGACCCTCCGGTGGGCGGGGACGGTCGCAGAGCCACGAGTACGTGTGCGGGCGTTCGGCCCGGCTCCAGGCGTACGTAGTTGGCGCTGCCCCAGTGGTAGGTCTCGCCGGTGAGCTCGTCGCGCACAGCGAGGGACCCGTGCCAGTCGAGGCCGAGTACCGGCATGTCCAACGAGACCGTCGCCTCCTGGGTGTGGTGCGGATCGAGGTTGACGACCACCAGTACGGAATTGGCGCCCGCGTGCTTCGAATAGGCGATCACCTGGTCGTTGTCGGTCGTGTGGAAGTGGATGTCGCGCAGCTGCTGGAGCGCCGGGTTGCGGCGGCGCACCCGGTTCAGGGTGGTGATCAGCGGGGCGATCGTGCGGCCCTCGCGGTCGGCGGCCGCCCAGTCGCGCGGCCGGAACTCGTACTTCTCGGAGTTCAGGTACTCCTCGCTGCCCTCCCGCACCGGGGTGTTCTCGCACAGCTCGTACCCGGCGTAGACGCCCCAGGTGGGGGAGAGGGTGGCGGCGAGGACGGCGCGCGCCTCGAAGGCCGGGCGGCCGCCGTGCTGAAGGTATTCGTGGAGGATGTCGGGCGTATTGACGAAGAAATTCGGCCGCATGACGGAGGCGGAGCGGGTACCCGCGAGCTCGGTCAGGTACTCGGTCAGCTCGGCCTTCGTGTTGCGCCAGGTGAAGTACGTGTACGACTGCTGGAAGCCGATCGCGGCGAGGGTGCGCATCATGGCCGGCCGGGTGAAGGCCTCCGCCAGGAAGATCACGTCGGGGTCGGACTTGTTGATGTCGGCGATCACCTTCTGCCAGAAGACGACAGGCTTGGTGTGCGGATTGTCGACGCGGAAGATGCGGACGCCGTGGTCCATCCAGTACCGCAGGATGCGGACCGTCTCCTCGACGAGCCCGGCCATGTCGGTGTCGAAGTGGATCGGGTAGATGTCCTGGTACTTCTTCGGCGGGTTCTCGGCGTACGCGATCGTCCCGTCGGCCCGGTGGCGGAACCACTCGGGGTGCTTCTCCACCCAGGGGTGGTCCGGGGAGCACTGGAGCGCGAAGTCGAGCGCGATCTCCATGCGCAGCTCGCGGGCGCGCGCGACGAAGGCGTCGAAGTCCTCGATCGTGCCGAGGTCGGGGTGGACGGCGTCGTGGCCGCCTTCGGTGGAGCCGATGGCCCACGGCACCCCGGGGTCCCAACTTCCAGCCGAAAGGGTGTTGTTCGGTCCCTTGCGGTACGTACTCCCAATGGGGTGGATCGGTGGCAGGTACACCACGTCGAATCCCATCGCGGCGATGGCCGGCAGCCGCTCGGCGGCGGTGCGCAGCGTTCCGCTCACCGGTTCCTCGCCGGGCTCGACGACGGCGCCCTCGGAGCGCGGGAACATCTCGTACCAGGAGCCGAAGAGGGCCCGCTTGCGCTCCACGACCAGCGGCAGGGCCTTGGAGGCGGTGACCAGTTCCCGGTACGGGCGCCGGGCGAGGGCGGCCTGGACCGGGGCGGCCAGGGCGGCGGAGTACCGCAGCTCCACGGGGCGGTCCTCGTCGCGCATGGCCTCGGCGGCGGCCAGCACGTGCTCGCGGCCGTCCTTCTTCGGGATCCGCGACCCGGCCCGTTCGTAGAGCTCGGCGCCTTCGAGGAGGGTCAGGCCGGGGTCGATGCCCGCCGGGATCTTGATGGCAGCGTGGGCCTGCCAGGTGCCGACGGGGTCGCTCCACGCCTCGACGGTGTACGTCCACCTCCCCTCGGCATCGGCGGAGACCCGAGCGCCCCACCGGTCGGTGCCGGGCGCGAGTTCGCGCATCGGCACGGGGGGCCGCAGCCGCCCGCTGGGGTCGCGGAGCACGACGTGGGCGGCGACGGCGTCGTGGCCTTCGCGGAACACGGTGGCGGAGATCTCGAAGACCTCCTCCACGACCGCCTTGGCGGGTCTGGCACCGCAGTCGACGGCGGGGCGGACGTCCAGAACGGGAATACGACCGATCATGATGGGATCACCTGGGGGCAGTTCGCAGGGCTCGGTGACAACAGCCCAGCCGGAACTCCGGCTGGTCGTGCACGCTCTGTTCGCTCTGTTTCTAGCCGCTCGGAAGACGGCTGGGCTGCGGGCATGGCCGCTCCTGTCCGCGTTCACTCGGGTGGCGGGAGAGGTGGTGGGGCGGGGTGCCGTGCGTGTACGCGGGGAGCCCTGCCCACTCTCACCCCGCTCAATCAGTGCACTCGGTTAACTACTCGTACGTAGTCGCGCGGCCCGGACCAAGTCCTTGGCCGACATCCATCGAGGCTCAGTCAAGTCCGTTGGGACTAACGGATGTACGCCCTGAAACCCTCGTCCCACCGGTCCCGCAGGCATCGTCTGTGACCGGGGATTTGGGCGGTGAGGGGCGGAATATCCGTAGTGACAGGGGCCTTCGATGGGTGGATCATGAGGTCGTCTCTGTGAGTTTCCTGTGCGCTTCCGCTCGCCGGAGTGTCCTGAATTCGCATCACTTTTTCCGAAGGATCGTTCCTCTTGCGTGCCACTCGTACGGTGGGTCTGCTCACCGCGGGCCTCGTCACTCTTCTCGGTGTCCCGGTCTCCGCGGCCGCGGGTGCGCCGGCCCCGCTCTACGTCGACAAGAACGACGCCGGCTGCTCCGACGCCGGCTCCGGAGCGCAGGCCGCCCCGTTCTGCACGGTCGCGGCGGCCGCCAAGGTCGTCGGGCCGGGCCAGACCGTGCGGATCAAGGCCGGGGTGTACGCCGAGGCGGTCACCGTCGACCGCTACGGCGAGCCGGGCAGGCCGATCACGTTCGACGGCGGCTCCGACGTCCAGTCCTCCCCGGAGCTTTCCAAGGGGCTCACGCTCAGCGGCGCCGCTCACGTGGTGGTCCACGGAGTGAGGGCCACCGGCGGCGTCAAGGTCGGCCGTTCCACCGATGTCGAGCTGGACCGGATGGACATCTCCCGGGGCAGGGCCGAGGCCGTTGTCATCGGCGAAGGCAGCACGGGCGTGCGCCTCACCCGGACCCGGCTGAGGGGAGCCGCCAAGGTCGAGGGAGGCTCCCGGGGCACCGTCCTCGGCCGGAACCTCCTCGTCGGCGTCTACCAGTCGGCGCTCACGGTCGTGGACGCGCCCGGCACGGTCGTCACCAACAACACGCTCGAAGGCATGTGCGGGGCGACCGTCTCGGTCGGCGGCGGCTCGACCGGCTCGGCGGTGTTCAACAACGTGCTGCACACCAACGCGACCTCGGTCGCCTGCGGGTCGGCCGAACCGCGCGTGGGCACAGCGGTGTCGCCGGAGGCCGCGGAGGGCACCCGCGCCGACTACAACCTGATCACCGGAGAGAAGACGCTGGCGGCCGCCTACACCTGGTCCGGCACCGGCTACCGGACGCCGGCCGCCTTCCAGGCCGCCACCGGCCAGGGCGCGCACGACATCCTGACCGCGTCGCGCGAGGGCGTCGGCGACATGCCCGGCTCGCCCACCATCGACTCCGCCGACCCGACGGCGCCGGGCGTACTGCCGAGCGACTTCGCCGGGGACCCGGTCGCCGACGATCCGGGCGTCCCCAACACCGGCAAGGACGGCGGCTACCTGGACCGCGGCGCCCACGAGGTCCAGGACGGTCTGAGCGAGGTCTGGATGGTCATCGACCAGACCTACGCCCCGGCCGGCACCCCGGTCGAGGTGCAGGCGGTCTCGAACAGCCAGTGGCCCACCACGATGGCGTACGAGGTGGACTTCGGCGACGGGACGGCCCCCGTCGTCACCCGCCAGGGCAACGGGGCCAACGCCGTCGCCACGCACGTCTACACCGGGCCGTGCACCTGCACGGTCAAGGTGACGGCGGTCAACGGCGTCGGCAAGAAGGTCTCCACCGAGAAGTCCGCCAAGGTGACCGCGGCCGGCCCGCTGACCGCCGCCTTCACCACGGAGCCGGTGCTGCCGGCCACGGACAGCCCGATGGACGGAGTCCGGCCGCTGACCATCCGTGTCGACGCCGGATCCACCAGTGCGCCGTGGCCGGTGGAGCGCATGTACGTCGACTACGGCGACGGCAGCCCCGCGCAGCAGGACGACACCCGGCACACCTACGCGGCGCCCGGCGAGTACAAGGTCACGGTCACGGTCCGCGACACCAAGGGGGCCGTGTCCACGGCCACGCGGAGCGTGAAGGTGGACTACGCGCCCTCCGGCTACGTCGCCACGGCGCCGTTCCGGCTGCTGGACACGCGCGCCGACGGCACCGCCCTGTGGGGCGGGAGCCCCACCGCGGTGACCCTGCCGGCCGGGCTGTCGGTGCCGGACCACGTCCTGTCCGGCGGCATGGCCGCGGCCGTGCTCAACGTGACCGTCACCGATGCCTCCGAGGACACCCACCTGAGCGTGTGGCCCTCCGGCCAGCCGCGTCCGGCGACCTCGAACGTCAACGTCCGCAAGGGCGGTACCTCCTCCAACACGGTCACGGTGCCGGTCGGCGCCGACGGCAAGGTCGCGGCCCAGCTCAACTCCGGCCGCGCCGCGCTCGTCGTCGACTTCGTGGGCTACTACCAGCCGGGCATCGGCCGGCGGTTCAGTCCGATCGCCCCGACCCGCCTCGCCGACACCCGCGCCGCCGGCGGAGCCCTCGGCGGCGGGCAGACGCGGACCGTCAAGGTCGCCGGCACGGCCGGGATCCCCGCCGACGCCACCGCCGTCGCCCTCAACCTCACCGGCACCGGCGCGACCGAGAACGCCCACGTCATCGCCTACCCCGACCCGGCGAAGCGGCCCGCGACCTCGAACCTCAACCTGGAACCCGGCAAGGACAAGTCCAACCAGGCCATCGTCCCCGTCGGCCCCGACGGCACCATCACCCTCTACACCAACACCGGCTCCACGCACCTGATCCTCGACGCCGTCGGCTGGTACGGCAAGGACGGCACGGCCCTGTTCAACCCGACCGTCCCGCGCCGCCTCGCCGACACCCGCACCACCGGCAAGCTCGCCCCCGGCGCCACCACCACCGTCACCGGCCTGCCCGCCGGAGCCCTCGGCGCGGCCCTCAACGTCACCGCGACCGACTCCACCGGCCCCGGCTTCCTGACCGCGTACGGATACGGGACCACCCGCCCCGGCGCCAGCAGCCTCAACACCCGTCCCGGTGACACCGTCCCCAACCACGTCACCACCCCGGTGGCCGACGGCCGCGTCAGCATCTCCAACAGCTACGGCGGCAGCACCCACGTGATCACCGACCTGCTCGGCTACTTCACCCAGGGCTGACCCGCCCCGTACCCGCCGCCCCGGCCACCCGTGCACCGCACGCGGCGGCCGGGGCGGCGGCGTCCGGGAGGGAAACCGGGGGCCTGCGGCGCCCGAGGCACCGTGGCAGGCGGGGCCCCGGTGAAGCTAGCCTTCCCGGGGTGATGCGCGGACGCACAGCGTGGTGCGGCCGCTTCGATCCGCAATCGCCTGCGAAGGTAGAACGTGTGAAGGCTATCCGTCGATTCACCGTGCGCCCCGTCCTCCCGGAACCATTGCTTCCGCTTGCCGATCTCGCGCGAAATCTGCGCTGGTCGTGGCATGCCGAGACCCGTGAACTCTTCCAATCCGTCGACCCCGAGGGCTGGCAGGCAGCCGGCGGCGATCCCGTCCGGCTGCTCGGCTCGGTCTCCGCGCCCCGGCTGGAGGAACTGGCCGGCGACCGGCGGTTCCTGCGGCGCCTCGCCGTCGTCGCCGCCGACCTCGACGACTACGTACACGGCGGGAGGTGGTACCAGAGCCACGAGGACCATGCCGAGCTCCCCGCCGGGATCGCCTACTTCTCCCCCGAGTTCGGGATCACCGCCGCCCTGCCGCAGTACTCCGGCGGGCTCGGGATCCTCGCCGGGGACCACCTCAAGGCCGCCAGCGACCTCGGCGTCCCGCTCATCGGCGTGGGGCTGCTGTACCGGCACGGCTACTTCCGCCAGTCCCTCTCCCGCGACGGCTGGCAGCAGGAGCACTATCCCGTCCTCGACCCCAACGAACTGCCCGTCTCCCTGCTGCGCGACGACGAGGGTGCGCCGGCCAGGGTGAGCCTGAGCCTGCCCGGCGGCCGGGCCCTGCACGCCCACATCTGGCAGGCCCGCGTCGGCCGCGTACCGCTGCTGCTCCTCGACTCCGACGTCGAGGACAACGACTCCGGCGCCCGCGAGGTGACCGACCGGCTCTACGGCGGCGGCAGCGACCACCGCCTCCTCCAGGAGATGCTGCTCGGCATCGGCGGCGTGCGCGCGGTGCGCGCGTACTGCCGGATCACCGGGCATCCCGACCCGGAGGTGTTCCACACGAACGAGGGACACGCCGGCTTCCTCGGGCTCGAACGCATAAGGGAACTGGAAGGGGAGCAGGGGCTCGGCTTCGAGGCCGCCATCGAGGCGGTGCGCGCCGGGACCGTGTTCACCACGCACACGCCGGTGCCCGCCGGCATCGACCGCTTCGAGCGGGCCCTGGTCGCCCGGCACTTCGGGCCCGGCGCGGAGCTGGCCGCCCTGCCGGTCGACCGGATCCTGGAACTGGGCGCCGAGTCCTACCCCGGCGGCGACCCCGGGGTCTTCAACATGGCGGTGATGGGTCTGCGCCTGGCCCAGCGGGCCAACGGTGTCTCGACCCTGCACGGGGCCGTCAGCCGCGGCATGTTCGCCGGACTGTGGCCGGGCTTCGACCCGGCCGACGTGCCGATCACCTCCGTGACCAACGGCGTGCACGCCCCGACCTGGGTGGCCCCCGAGGTGGTCCGCCTGGGCGTGCGCCAGATCGGCGCGGGGCGGACCGAGGACGCGCTGTCGGTGGGCGGCTCCCAGCGCTGGGACGCCGTCGCCGACATCGCCGACCAGGAGATCTGGGACCTGCGGCGCGTACTGCGCGAGCAGCTGGTGCAGGAGGTGCGCGACCGGCTGCGGGCCTCGTGGCTCCAGCGCGGGGCGGCCGAGGCCGAACTCGGCTGGGTGGACTCCGTACTGGACCCGGACGTGCTCACCATCGGCTTCGCCCGGCGCGTGCCCTCGTACAAGCGCCTCACGCTGATGCTGCGCGACCCCGAGCGGCTGCGCGCGCTGCTGCTCGACCCGGACCGGCCCGTGCAGATCGTCGTCGCCGGCAAGGCGCATCCGGCCGACGACGGGGGCAAGCGGCTGGTGCAGGAGCTGGTGCGGTTCTCCGACGATCCGCGGGTGCGCCACCGGATCGTCTTCCTGCCCGACTACGGCATGGCCATGGCGCAGAAGCTCTACCCGGGCTGCGACGTCTGGCTGAACAACCCGCTGCGGCCGCTGGAGGCCTGCGGGACGAGCGGGATGAAGGCGGCGCTGAACGGCTGCCTCAACCTGTCCGTGCTGGACGGCTGGTGGGACGAATGGTTCGAACCGGACTTTGGGTGGGCCATTCCGACGGCCGACGGGCTCGGCACGGACGAGGACCGGCGCGACGACCTGGAGGCGGGCGCCCTCTACGAGTTGATCGAGGACCGGGTCGCACCGCGCTTCTACGACCGGGCGGGCCGCAGCGGACTGCCGGTGCGGTGGATCGAGATGGTCCGGCGCACCCTGGTCTCGCTGGGTCCCAAGGTGCTCGCGGGCCGCATGGTGCGCGAGTACGTGGAGCGGCTCTACGCTCCGGCCGCCCGCGCCCACCGGACCCTGGACGCTGACGCGGCGCGGGACCTGGCCTGGTGGAAGGGGCGGGTCCGGGCGGCCTGGCCGAGGGTCACCGTCGAGCACGTGGAGGCGCTGGCGGCGGCACCGGTGGGCGGCACGGCCGAGCTCGGGGCCACCCTCACCCTGCGGGTCCGGGTGGCGCTGGACGCCCTCACGCCCGAGGACGTGGAGGTCCAGGCCGTCGCCGGGCGGGTGGACCCGCAGGACGTGATCCAGGGCGGGCGCTCCTTCCCGCTCAAGCCCACCGCCGGGCCCGACCTGGAGGGGCGCTGGATGTACGAGGGCCCGCTCGCCCTCGACCGTACGGGGCCCTACGGCTACACCGTACGGATCCTGCCCGCGCACCCGATGCTGGCGACGCCGGCCGAACTGGGGCTGGTCGCGGCCCCGGTGGAGACCGACGCGGCCGCTGACGCGGGCGGCGGGGTACTCCTGCGCTAGCGGCCTGGCGGCCGGCCCCACGGGGTCGTGCGGTTCAGGGGGCGGGCGGCGGATCGACCAGCCGCCCGCCCTCCACCAGCATCCCGGCCCGCTTGATGTTGCGCAGGGTCGGGATCACCTCCACGTGCTGGATGCCGGGGACCGCGCCGATCCGCTCGGTCATGTACGTGTAGAGCGCGTCGGTGTCCCGGCACACCACCGCGGCCATCAGGTTGGCCGTACCCGTCACCGCGGCCGCGAACGGCACCTCCGGATGGCCCGCCAGTGCGGCGCCCGCCTCCGCGAGCCGGGCCGGGGCGGCGGTCAGCAGCAGCGTCGCCTCCGCGTCGAAGCCCAGGGCCGAGGGGACGAGCTCCAGGTCGAAGTAGAGCGCCCGCAGCTCCCGCAGCCGGTCGATGCGCCGGCGGGCGGTGGACTCCGACAGACCGGAGGCCCGGGCGAGCTCCGGGTAGCCGGCCCGGCCGTCCTGGGCCAGCACCGCGAGCAGGGCGTGTTCGGCCTCGTCCAGGGCGTACCGCTCCTGCTCCTGTCCGTCCACCACGGGCGGCCTGGCCGGTGCCTGCCCCAGCGCCGCGATCTGCCCGGGCCGCAGTACGTCGAGGCCGCACCACCCCGACGGGCCGCCGTAGTAGACCCGCAGGATGGTGTGGGCGCTGACCCCGGTCACCCGGCGGGTGCGCGGGAGCTTGTCCAGCAGCAGCCCGTCGCGGTCCTGCCGGGTCCGGGCCTTGGTCAGACAGTTGATCTCCGTGCCGCCGGAGCCGAGCTTCACCCAGGCGATGTCCGGCCGCCGGGCCAGCGCCTCGGCCACCGCGAGCGCGGCGTCCGGCGCGCACTGCACCCGCAGCCAGGACTCGAAGAGCCCGACGCGGTTGCCCAGCGGCAGCCCGATCACCCGCAGCATGCCGGAGCTCCGCAGCCGGCGGTAGCGGCGCACCACCGTCTGGTCGGAGACCCCCAGCACCTCGGCGATCTTGCTGAAGGGAGCCCGCCCGTCGATCATCAGGGCCTCCATCAGGCCCCGGTCGAGCTCGTCCAGCGATGCGGGTGTCGTCATGGTTTCCATCATCGCAGGACGTTCGATGGGAGGAATCCGGCAGCGAGAGGGGTCTGGGTGGGAGGACCGGCCGACCGGGTGGGAGTTTGGAGCCACCGCCAACCCCTATCCACCACGTGCCGGGCCCCAGGGTCCCGAGGAGTTCTTCCATGCGTAAATGGCTCCCGCTCACCGCGGTGTGCCTCGGGGCGTTCATGCTCCTGGTCGACGTCACGATCGTGATGGTCGCCCTGCCCGACATGGCCGCCGACATGCACACTTCCTTCTCCGGGCTCCAGTGGGTCATCGACGGCTACGCGCTGGCCCTCGCCGCCCTGCTGCTCGGCGCCGGGTCGCTCGCCGACCGGATCGGCCGCCGCCGCGTCTACCTCGGCGGGCTCGGGATCTTCGCCGCCGCCTCGCTCGCCTGCGGGCTGGCCGACGGCCCGGCCGCGCTGATCGCGTTCCGCGCCGTCCAGGGCATCGGCGGCGCCGCGATGTTCGCCACCACCATGGCCCTGCTCTCCAGCGCCTACCAGGGCCGCGACCGCGGGGTCGCCTTCGGCGTGTGGGGTGCGGTCAACGGCGCCGCCGCCGCGGCCGGCCCGATCCTCGGCGGGCTGCTCACCCAGCACTTCGGCTGGCGCTGGATCTTCTTCGTCAACCTCCCCGTCTGCGCCCTGGCCGTGTACGTGACCCTGCGGTCGGTGGCCGAGTCCCGCGACCCGCGCGCCAAGGGCCTCGACCTGCCCGGCATGGCCGCCTTCACCACGGGGGCCGCGGCCGTCACGTACGCGCTGATCCGGGTCGGCGAGGACGGCTGGACCGGGGGCGCCACCCTCGGGCTGTTCGGCCTCGGCGTGGCCGCCTTCGCCGTCTTCGTCCTCGTCGAACTGCGCAGCTCCCGTCCGATGCTGGACCTTTCGCTGTTCCGCAGCCGCTCCTTCGTCGGCGTGATGGCCGGGGCGCTGCTGCTGTCCGGAGCGGCGTTCTCGTACCTGATGTACGTGTCCCTGTGGCTGCAGTCCGCGGAGGGGATGGGGCCGGTCTCCGCCGGCCTGGTGCTGGTGCCGCTGAGCATCTCCTCGTTCGTCGTCTCCGCGGCGGCCGGTCGGCTGCTGCACGGAGCTCCGGCGCGGCTGACCATCGGCGGCGGGCTGCTGCTGATCGGGGCGGGCGCGCTGCTCCAGGCCTGGATGACGGATGCGGGCGACGGCTGGCCGGTCCTGGTCCCGGGGCTGGTGGTGACCGGGCTCGGCGTGGGCATGGCCACCCCGGCCATGGCGGCCGCCGCGATGGGTGCCGTGGCCCCGGCCCGGGCGGGTATGGCCGGAGGGGCCCTGAACACCGCCCGGCAGCTCGGCATGGCGCTCGGCGTCGCGGTGCTCGGCGCGGTCTTCCAGGCCGGGTTGCGGGACGGGCTCAGCGGCTCCGGCCAAGGGCACGGCGCCGCCGAGGCGTTGGCCTCCGGGCGGGCCGGCCAGCTGCTGGCGACCGGGCCGGCGGCCAGGGCCTGGGTGGAGGAGGCCTTCGCGAGCGGGCTGCGGGGGACCTTCCTGGTCTCCGGGCTGATGGGGCTGGCGGGCGCACTGCTGGTGCTGGTGCTGGTCCGTACGCAGGCCGCCGCGGCGGCCCGGCCGCCGGCCGCGGCTCCGGTCCCGGTCCAGGGCTCCGCGGCGTCCGAACGCGCATCCGCGTAGCGCCGGGTGCGGGACCGTACGGGCGCAGGCCGCCGATCCGGGCGGGTGAACCTTCGAACGCGCTGCGCATGCCGAAACGTTCCGGCGGGGGGCGCCGCTCCTACGCTGCCCGCTGGATGCCACCGGACCGGCATCCAGTGCCCACAGAACGGAACGCCTCCCCATGCGTCTTCGCCCGACCGCCGCAGCGCTCCTCGGCGCCCTCGCCCTCGTCCTGCCGACCGCAGGCCCTTCGCTGGCCGGCGGTAACGACGACCTCGGCCGGCTGCAGTACA
Source organism: Streptomyces vinaceus (assembly GCF_008704935.1). NCBI lineage: Bacteria > Bacillati > Actinomycetota > Actinomycetes > Kitasatosporales > Streptomycetaceae > Streptomyces > Streptomyces vinaceus. The sequence goes on along the minus strand of NZ_CP023692.1, from coordinate 2,372,326 downwards.
TCATCGACAACGACGAGCGCGCGCAGATCCGTCCGTCGGACAACGACACCTGCTACGAGCTGACGGACACCTCGCGGGGCCGCCCGGCGACGGCGGTGCACAACGGCACCGAGTCGCGGGCCCTGCTCTACCCGAACCACGGCTGTGGCGGCCGGGTGGAGCGCGAACTCCAGCCGGGCGACACGGTGTACAACGTCGAGGTCCTCTCGGTGACCTTCGTGCCGACGCACACCCGCCGCGACGACTGGGGCGACAACCGCCGCGACGACTGGCGGGACGACGACTTCCGCTCGCACCGCATGCCGCTGGACGACCCCGAGCAGGAGCCCGGCCAGGAGCAGCGCGACGAGCCCGGCCGCGACCAGGACCAGGGCCGCGATCAGGACCACGGCCGCGACCAGGACCAGGGCCGTGACCACGAGCAGGGCCGCGATCAGGACCAGGGCCGTGACCACGAGCAGGGTCAGGACCAGGAGCAGGGCCAGGAGCCCGGGCGCGACCAGGACCACGGCCGTGACCAGGACCAGGGCCGTGACCAGGACCAGGGCCGTGACCAGGACCAGGGCCGTGACCAGGATCAGGGCCGTGACCAGGATCAGGGCCGTGACCAGGATCAGGGCCGTGACCAGGATCAGGGTCGGGACGAGGACCAGGGTCGTGACCAGGATCAGGGTCGGGACGAGGACCAGGGTCGTGACCAGGATCAGGGTCGGGACGAGGACCGGCGCGACGAGCGCCACCAGCGCGTGCCGGACTTCCTCGACTCCATGATCCGCCGCATGGGCTGACCCCCCGGCCCCGGTGAACGCGAGGGCCCGGCACCCACTCGGGTGCCGGGCCCTCGCGCCGTACGCACCGCAGGCGCCGGCCCCCGCCGCCGGCCACCGCACCACGTCCGCCGCCGTGTACGGGGACGCGCCCCGGGAGAGCCTCGGCAGGAACCACAGGTTCTTGCCGATCGTCACGAACCCCTCGGGCCGGGTGGCCTCGTCCCGGGCCAGGTAGGCGGCCAGCACCGGGCGGCGCAGCGGCCCCGGTAGGTGCCCGGCCAGGGCGCGGCGGGGTCGAAGGCGTGGTCCAGCGGCCGCTCGTCGCCCTCCGCCGCGAGCCGCGTCACGCAGGGTTCGCAGCGCGCCAGCCGGTCGGCGAGGGCAGGGATCTGACCGGGGACGCCCGCGCCCACGCGCACGTGGTCGACGCCTGCCAGGACCGCGCCGGACATCGCCGGGGCGGTGGCGAGCTGGACCTTCTCCAGGCAGTTGACTCCGACGACACCATCGTGTCCCTCCTTGGCGAGCCGGACCTCGACGAAGTTGCCGAGGGCGGTGGGGACTTCCGCCGGGGAACCGCCCGCGGCGCGCAGCCGCGGGGTGGTCCGCATCCGGGCGTCCGGGCCGGAGCCGGGGCCGTCCGGGCGGAAGTAGCAGTCGAGCGCGGTCTGCGCGAGTTCGGGGAGCGGGAAGGCGGACGGGGCCCGGCGCGCCGGGGCGCAGGTCCCGTACGGCAGGGGTACATGGAACAGGGCCGCCCGGGAGGGTCTCTCCCGGACGGCCCCGCGTTTTCAGTGGGTCAGCCGTGTGGCTTCACCTGCCCCGGTGGGGTTCAGAAGGTGAGCTTCCAGCTGTCGATCTTGCCGGTGTCCAGCGTGGCGGCATCCCGGACGCGGAGCTTCCAGGTGCCCTGCGCCACCTCGGAGGAGGCGTTCACGGTGAACTGCTGGACGATGTTGTCCGCGCTGCCGCCGGTGCGGTTGCGCAGGTTGTAGACGGTGCCGTCGGGGGCGACGAGGTCGACCACGAGGTCACCGACGTAGGTGTGGACGATGTTGACGTCCACCTTGAGGGCGCTCGGGGCGTTGCCCGTGCGGGTCACGGCGATCGGGGACTCGACGGTCGCGTTGTCCGCGATCGCGTAGTCGTTCGTGTTCTCGAACACGTTCTGCTGGGACGTGCCGACGGTCCAGGTGAAGGACGCCGTGCCCGTCTTGCTCTGCGAGTCGGTCACCGTCACGGTCACGTTGGACGTGCCCGCGGTGGTGGCCGTGCCCGAGATCAGACCGGTCGAGGAGTTGATCGACAGGCCGGCCGGCAGGCCGGTCGCCGCGTAGCTGAGCGCACCCGGGTTGGTGCTGGTCGCCTGGACCTGGAGGCTCACCGCGGTGTTGATCTGGGTGGTCTGGTTGGCGATCGGGGTGACCGAGACGCCGGAGACGATGCGGGCGCCGACGTTGATGCCGGCCCAGGCGTTGGCCACGTTGTTGTACGTGGTCGAGCCCTGGCCGTACAGGTCGGCGGCGGCCTGGAGGGTCGCCGTACGGGCGGCCGCGTAGTTGGTGTTGGACTTGAAGTAGCCCACCGTCAGCGCACGGAACCAGATCTTCGCGGCGGCGTCACGGCCGATCGCGGTGACCGGGAGGTTGTCCGAGGTCGGCGAGTTGTAGCTCACGCCGTTGATGACCTTGGCGCCGGAGCCCTCGGACATCAGGTAGTAGACGTGGTTGGCCGGGCCCGAGGAGTAGTGGACGTCGATGCTGCCGATGCCCGAGTACCACGCGTCCTTGGAGCCGCCGTCCTTGCTCGGCTTGTCCATGTAGCGCAGCGGGGTGCCGTCGCCGTTGATGTCGATCTTCTCGCCGACCAGGTAGTCGCCGACGTCCTGCGGGTTGTTGGCGTAGAACTCGACGTTCGCCGCCATGATGTCGGAGGTCGCCTCGTTCAGACCGCCGGGCTCACCGCTGTAGGTCATGTTGCCGGTGACCGAGGTGAGGCCGTGGGTCATCTCGTGGGCGGCCACGTCGATGGACGTCAGCGGGTGCGTGTTGCTCGTACCGTCGCCGTACGTCATGCAGAAGCAGGAGTCGTCCCAGAACGCGTTCACGTACGCGTTGCCGTAGTGGACCCGGCTGTACGGGGCCACGCCGTCGTTGCGCAGGCCGTTGCGGCCGTGCACGTTCTTGTAGTAGTCCCACGTCAGCTGTGCGCCGTAGTGCGCGTCGGCGCCGGCGGTCGCGCGGTTGGACGCGGCGCTGTTGCCCCACACGTCGGTCGTGTTGGTGAAGAGGCTGCCGGTGCCGGAGCTGCCGCCGTTGAGGTCGTACGTCTTGTGGTTGCCGCGCCCGGCGTCGGTCAGCGTGTAGTTGCTGCCCGACTGGGAGGTGCCCATCGTGACCTGGCCGCTGTACATGGTGTTGCCGGTGCCGGTCTCGATCGCCTGCCACTGGGTGATCTTCGCGCCGGTCTTGGCGTCGGTGACCACGTGCAGTTCGCTCGGGGTGCCGTCGTCCTGGAGGCCGCCGACGACGGTCTCCCAGGCGAGGACGGGGGCGCCTTCGGCGGCCCAGATCACCTTGCGGGCGCTCTTGGACGCCTTGGCGTCCTTGGAGCCCGCGGCGTTGGCCGCGGAGACGGCCTGGCCCTCGGCACCCGCCGGGGTCACGGTCGCCGTGGTGTCCGCGACCTTGATCTCGTGGTTGGTGGCCTTGGTGATGCTCTTGGTGACGCCGCCCTTGGCGTGGACCGTCAGGTCGCCGCCGAGCACGGGGAGTCCGCCGTAGGTGCGCTCGTACGTGGTGTGCGTGGTGCCGTCGGCGTCCTTGACGACGTCGCGTACGACCAGCTTCTCCTGCTCGCCGAGGCCGAGGGCCTTGGCCGCCTGGACGGTGGTCGAGTTGGCGTCGGCTATGAGCGTCGCACGCTCGGACGCGCTGAGGTTGACGGCGGCCGCGCCCGGGTTGGACTTGGCGGAGGGTGCCTGCGACGCGGTGGCGTCGGCGCTGGCGGTGCCGGCCTGGATGCCGACGGCGAGCAGTGCGGCGGCGGCGACGAGAGCGCCGGCCGCGGTGGCACGCCTGTGGGGGGTGTGACTCAACGCAGACTCCTTCTGCAAAGGGGGCTCCGGATGGCTGGGTGGGCCTCCGGGCAGAGCAGGCTGGTGCGTAGAACGGATCGAAGAGTGCCAGCTGCCGGCGTCGATGTCAGGGCCGCGTCAAAAGGTTGGCCGGAAACGGTTCGTTGACCGATGAGACGTATCCGGTATCCGGACCATTCACCTTCGCGTGCGAAAGGGGGGTCCGATATCTGGAACGGTTGGTACCGGTTGCTAACACTTGCGCAACAAGAGGCCTCGTTCGGGCAATCGGCATTTGTCGTACGGGCGTTTGTCGTACTGTTTCCCGGTGCGCCAGTTGTCCGAAGCCAGGGGAAGCCACGGGCACGCGCCACTGTCATAGACCACGTGCCAGGGGGGCCCATGAGGCATGTCCATTTTCCTGCGCAAAGACTGGCCGGAGCGGCGGCTGCGGCGGCGGGGCTCGCTGCGGCGCCTGTGAGGCGCATCGGCGACAAGGCCCGCTGGTACCTGCCCGCGGCCCTCACGGCCGACTTCCTCGGCGCCGCGGTCCCCGTGGGGCTGGTCTTCCACGCGGCGCAGCAGGTCCGGCCGGTGTACTGCGCCCTCGGCGCGGCGCTCGCCTGGACCGGCGTGCAGGCGGTGCGCCGCCGCTACGCCTCCCGCGCGCTCGGAGAATCGCGCGGAGTGCTGCCCGTCCTGCACGACTGGCTGATTCTGATCGGTGTCCTGGCCGTCGCCCGCGTGGTGACCGGTGAGAGCACCCCCCGGCTGTCCGCCCTCGGCGCCCTGCTGCCCGCCCTCCTCGTCACCGTGGCCTGCCACAAGCTGACCTACCGCCACCTCTCGGCGGCCCGCCGCGAGGCGCACGCCGTCAGCCGCGTCCTGGTCGTCGGCGAGCCCGGCGCGGCCGGAGCCGTCATCGAACACCTGGCCGCGCGCACCGACCACCCGTACGTGGTGGTCGGCGTGGTGCCCGTCGGCGCCGGCCCGCTCGAAGGCGGGGTGCCGGTCGCGGCCCGGCTCGACGAGAGCGCGCCCGAGGCCCCGAACGCGGACTCCACCGCCGTGCTCGGCGCCGTCCGCAGCCACCACGCCGACCTCGTCCTGGTCGCCCCGGGCGCCCGGATCGCGGGGGAGCGGCTGCGCAAGGTCGCCTGGGCGCTGCACGACGCGGGGCTGGAACTCGCCGTCTTCCCCGGGCTCGTGGACGTCTCCGTCAAGCGGCTGGAGACCGTGTCCGCGGGCGGCCTCGCCGTGCTGCGGGTGGCGCCGCCGGTGAGCCGGGGCGTACAGACCCTGCTCAAGTCCGTGCTCGACCGCACCGGGGCGGGGGTCGGACTGCTCCTGCTCTCGCCGGTCTTCCTCGGCATCGTCCTGGCGATCCGGCTCGGCTCGCGCGGCCCGGCGTTCTACCGCCAGCAGCGCATCGGGCGCGACGGGGTCCCGTTCACCATGTGGAAGTTCCGCACCATGGTCGTGGACGCGGACCGGCTCAAGAACGAGCTGTCCGGGGCCAACGAGAACGACGGCCTGATGTTCAAGATCCGGCGCGACCCCCGGGTGACCCGCGTCGGCCGGCTGCTGCGCCGCACCTCCATGGACGAACTGCCCCAGCTGCTGAACGTACTGAGCGGCCACATGTCACTGGTCGGCCCGCGCCCGCCCCTGCCGGAGGAGGTGGCCCAGTACGACGAGGTCGAGCTGCGCCGGCTCACCGTACGGCCGGGCATGACCGGGCTGTGGCAGATCAGCGGGCGCTCGGACCTCTCCTGGGACGAGACGATCCAGCTCGACCTCCAGTACGTGGACAACTGGTCCTTCACCAGTGACGTCGACGTCATGGGCCGTACCCTCCGCGCCGTCGTCGACGGCCGCGGAGCGTACTAGGGGGTGCCCGGCGGACGTGTGCTCAGCCCTGCTCGCGCCACCACCGGTAGGTGGCGGCGATCCCGTCCCGCAGTCCGATCTCCGGCTTCCAGCCCAGCGAGGTCAGGCGCGTGACGTCGAGCAGCTTGCGCGGGGTGCCGTCCGGCTTGGACGTGTCCCAGGCGAGCCGGCCGCGGAAGCCGGTCACCTCGGCGACGGTCTCGGCGAGGGTTTTGATGGTGAGGTCCTCGCCGCAGCCGATGTTCACCGGCTCGTCCCCGTCGTAGGTGCCGAGCAGCACCGCGCAGGCGGCCGCCAGGTCGTCCACGTGCAGGAACTCGCGACGCGGGGTCCCGCTGCCCCACAGCGTGACCTCCTCGCGGCCCTCGGCGGCGGCCTCGTGGAAGCGCCGGATCAGGGCGGGCAGTACGTGCGAGGTCTCCAGGTCGAAGTTGTCGCCCGGGCCGTAGAGGTTCGTCGGCATCGCCGAGATGTACGAGGCCCCGTACTGCTTGCGGTACGACTGCACCTGCACGATGCCGGCGATCTTCGCCAGGGCGTACGCCTCGTTGGTCGGCTCCAGCGGGCCCGTCAGCAGGGCGTCCTCGCTGATGGGCTGCGGAGCCAGCTTCGGGTAGATGCAGGAGGAGCCCAGGAACAGCAGCCGGCCGACGCCGGCGGCGTGCGCGCCGCCGATGACGCTGAGCTGGATCTTGAGGTTGTCCTCCAGGAACTGCACCGGGTACGTGCTGTTGGCCATGATCCCGCCGACCTTGGCGGCGGCCAGCACGACGGCGTCGGGGCGGACGTCCTTCAGGTACGCCTCCGTGGCGGCGGCGTCGCGCAGGTCGAGGTCGGCGCGGCCCCGGGTGAGCACCTCGTGGCCGTCGGCGGTGAGCCGGCGGGCGACCGCGGAGCCCACGAGGCCGCGGTGGCCCGCGACGAAGACGCGGGCGTTCGGGGGCAGGAGCGGCAGCGAACTTGTCATACCGCCGATGATGCCAGCCCGCGTCCGCGGGGGGCGGGGGAGGTCCGGCCCCGCCGCCGGCGGCCGTCCCGGCGGGCCCGGTCCCGCGCCGGCCGGGCGCGCCGGAATCCGCCCGAAGGGGGCGGCGCGACGCCGTGTACGGTACGCATCCAACCCCTCGGGCCCCGCGGCCGTACGCGCGTCAGGTCCGGCGCGCAGCCGGGGCGCGGCCCCGGCCGGGCGGGACCGCGCCACCCGTGCGGTACGGCTCCACCGGCGAGCCGCACCGCCGCCATCGAGGCCCTGCCTCACCAGAACAGACCGATACGACCCCCAGGGGGACCCAGATGGGCAAGACCGCACTGATAACCGGCGTCACCGGGCAGGACGGCTCGTACCTCTCCGAGCTGCTGCTCTCCAAGGGCTACACGGTGCACGGCCTGGTGCGGCGTTCCTCCAGCTTCAACACCGAGCGGATCGACCACATCTACCAGGACCCGCAGACCGCGAACCGGTCCTTCGTCCTGCACCACGCCGACCTGTCCGACGGCGTGGCGCTCGTGAACCTGCTCCGCGACATCCGGCCCGACGAGGTCTACAACCTCGGCGCCCAGTCGCACGTCCGGGTCTCCTTCGACGCGCCCCTCTACACCGGCGACGTGACCGGCCTCGGCGCCCTGCGCCTGCTGGAGGCGATCCGCGCCAGCGGCGTGGACACCCGCATCTACCAGGCCTCGTCCTCGGAGATGTTCGGCGCCACCCCGCCCCCGCAGAACGAGAAGACCCCGTTCCACCCGCGCAGCCCGTACGGCGCCGCGAAGGTGTTCGCGTACTGGACCACGGTGAACTACCGCGAGGCGTACGACATGTTCGCCGTCAACGGGATCCTGTTCAACCACGAGTCCCCGCGCCGCGGCGAGACCTTCGTGACCCGCAAGATCACCCGCGCGGTGGCCCGGATCAAGGCCGGGCTCCAGGAGCACCTCTACCTGGGCAACCTCGACGCGGTCCGCGACTGGGGCTACGCGCCCGAATACGTGGACGCCATGTGGCGGATGCTCCAGCAGGACGAGCCGACCGACTACGTCGTCGCCACGGGCGTGGCCGCCACGGTCCGCGAGTTCGTCGAGTCCTCCTTCGCCCACGCGGGCCTCGACTGGGCGGAGCACGTGCGCTACGACCCCAAGTACGAGCGCCCGAGCGAGGTCGACGCCCTCATCGGCGACGCCTCCAAGGCCAACGAACTGCTTGGCTGGAAGCCGACGGTGCTCGTGGCCGAGCTGGCGCGGATCATGGTCGACGCCGACATCCGGCAGGTCGAGGACCAGCTGGCGGGCGCCACGGTCCGCATCGACCGCTGAAGGCCTTATATTTCCCCTACGATTTGCCGTGTCCCGGTCATCTCCACTGGTATCGGTGGGTGTGGCCGGGGCAAACCTGCCGTATGTCCGCTGTGCCCCCTCCAACCTGAACCGTTCATTCCAAGTTGGTATGCAAACGGTCAAGGGGGGTGACCGGGTTCTCGCGAGGGCCCTAGTCTGCGCCAGTACATATGGCTGTTCGGATAGTTCCAGCCATCAAACCGGGCAATTGCCCTGGGGGGCTCATGCGTAGATCCAGAGGGCTGACTGCTGCCCTCGTCCTGTCACTGGCCGGCGCCGGCACCGGTATAGGCCTGGTGCTGATGCCCGAGGCGTCCGCCATCACGCCTCCCGTGGCATTCACCGCTGACGAGCTGCCCACCTGGCAGCCCAACGGCATCGTCTTCGCGATGGCCGAGGCGAACGGCACCGTCTTCGCCGGCGGTACCTTCTCGGCCGTCCGTCCGCCGGACGGCACCAGCGGTGCCGAGCAGGAAGCGGTCAACTTCGTCGCGCTCGACGCCGCGACGGGCAACCCGACCTCGTGCAAGCTCGCCTTCACCATCGGCGACGGCAGCGCGACCGTGCGCGCCCTGGAAGTGTCCAAGGACAAGAAGACCCTGTACGCGGGCGGCTACTTCGGCGCCGTCAACGGGACCCCGGTCTCCAGCGTGGCGGCGATCGACATCGCGACCTGCACCCCCAAGGCCGCCTTCCACCCGGGCTTCCCCGCCACCGTGCGCGCCCTCGCCGTCACCGACGACACCGTGTACGCGGCCGGCGACTTCGGCACCGTCGAGGGCCAGACGCGCGAGCGGTTCGCCGCCGTCGACGCCGGCTCCGGCGCCCTGAAGCCCTTCACGGCCAACGCCGACGAGCCCGGCCGCGCGGTCGAGGTCACCCCGGACGGCAAGAACGTGCTGCTGGGCGGTGACTTCTTCGACATCAACGGCAAGAGCACGCACGCCCTGGCCGTCGTCAACGCCACCACCGGCGCGGTCACCAAGACGTACAGCAACATCCCGTCGAACTCCGTGGTCAAGGACATCGCCACCGACTCGACCGGGTTCTACACCGGCAACGAGGGTTCCGGCGGCGGCGTCTTCGACGGCCGCATCGGCCTGAACCTCAGCGACTTCAGCGAGAAGTGGCGCGACCGCTGCCTCGGCGCGACCCAGGCGGTCCTGCCGTACGACGGCGTCCTCTACAGCGCCTCGCACGCGCACGACTGCTCGCTGGAGGGCCAGTTCCCCGACGGCAAGCGCAACTTCTTCAACGCGCAGCTGACCAACTACGAAGGCGCCGCCCCCGCGCCCGTGGACGGTTTCGTGCGCAGCCCGCGCAAGCTCGGCTGGCACCCCACCGCCAACGACGGCATCGGCGAGGGCATCGGCCCGCGCACGCTGACCATCGCCGAGAAGAACGACGTCAAGTACCTGTGGTCCGGCGGCGAGTTCACCGCGATCAACGGCAAGCCGCAGCAGGGGCTCACCCGCTTCGCCTCCACCGGCGACGTCGGCGCCCCGACCACCCCGGTCGCGAGCGCCGGCAGCGTCAAGCCCGATGAGGTCCAGGTCCGCTGGCGCACCAGCTACGACGCCGACGACAGCAAGCTGACGTACCGGATCTACCGCAACGGCTCGTCCAGCCCCATCGCCACCGTCGCCGCCGAGTCCCTGGAGTGGCAGCGCCCGCAGGCCTCCTGGACCGACACCACGGCCAAGGCCGGGCAGTCGTACACCTACCGCGTGACGGCCACCGACGCGGCGGGCAACACCAGCGCCCTGTCGGCCAACGCCGCGGTCACGGTCCCGAGCTCGGTCCAGTCCTACCCGGAGCAGGTGCGCGCCGACGGCGCCAGCCTGTACTGGCGCTACGACGACACCGTCAGCCCCTACGTCGCCGACTCCTCGGTCTCCGGCAACACCAGCGGCGTCCAGCTCAACGCCCCGGCCCTGCGCCAGACGCCCGGCGCGATCAGCGGCGCCAGCACGGCGATGGGCTTCAACGGCACCAGCCAGCAGGTGTACAGCGACCACCGCCAGACGGTGGGCAACACCTTCTCGGTCGAGACCTGGTTCAAGACCAACACCACGCGCGGCGGCAAGCTGATCGGCTTCGGCAACAACACCGACCGCAACAGCGGCTCGTACGACAAGCAGATCTACATGACCAACACCGGTCGTCTGGTCTTCGGCGTCAGCAACGGCTCGGCCCGCACCATCACCACCGGCCTGTTCGACACGTACAACGACAACAAGTGGCACCACGTCGTCGGCACCCTCGGTGCGGGCGGCATGGAGCTGATCGTCGACGGCCAGAGCAAGGGCACGCAGAGCATCAGCAACCCGGTCTCGTACGAGGGCTTCTGGCACGTGGGCGGTGACAACCTCAGCGGCTGGCCGACCAAGCCCACCAGCAACTTCTTCGCCGGCCAGATCGACGAGACGGCCGTCTACCCGAAGGCGCTCACCGCGGCCCAGGCCAAGAAGCACTACGACCTGGCCAAGGCCCCCTCCGACACGGTCTCCAAGGTCTCCGCGACCGAGGACACCTACGTCAACCAGGGCGCCCCGAGCGCGGCCAACGGCGCGAGCACCTCGCTGGCCGTCCGCGGCACCTCGGCGTACCAGACGTACCTGCGCTTCAACCTGCCGGCCGCGCCGGCCGGGCAGGTCCTGAAGTCCGCCTCGCTCCAGATCAAGACGTCGACGCAGGCGAACGCCGGTACGACCGACAAGATCTCCGTGGTCCCGGTCACCGGCACCTGGAGCGGCGCGAGCACCACCTTCAACACCAAGCCCGCCCTCGGCGCCACCGAGCTCGGCTCGTTCGCGAGCGTGCCGGACGGCTCGGCGATCCAGAGCACCCCGCTCGACACCGCCGCGCTCACCCCGGTCCTGGGCACCGCCTACAGCCTGGCCCTGACGAGCACGGGCACCGACCCGCTGTGGATCTGGTCCATGGAGGCGACGGCCGCGGACGCCGCTCCGCAGCTCGTCCTCACCTTCGGCCCGAAGTAACCCCTCGTAAGGATGCGGGGCCCGGCGCGGAATCCAGCCGGGCCCCGCACCCCTATCCCACCCCGATCAACCGGCACGTAATACAGGAGCCCCCAAGATGTACCGACGCTCCACCGCGGCTGCTGTTCTGCTGGCCGCGGCCCTGACCCTGACCGCATGCGGCTCGGGCGGCGACGGCAAGGGCGACGCCGAGGCGGCGAAGCCGAAGCCGCCCGCCTCCTCGTCGGTCCCGGACCCGGCGGACGCCTCGGCGGCGCCGGCCCCGCCCGACGCGAAGCCGACCGGCCCGGTCCTGCCGGACGCGAAGCTCACCCCGAAGACGGGCAGTTTCAAGGCCAACGAGAAGCAGTACCTGAGCGGGCGGGTCCCGGAGAAGATGGACCCGGCGGCGGTCCTCCAGACCGGCCAGGAGTCCTGCCAGCGGGTGGAGCGCACCGCGAAGCGCGACAAGGACGCGGCGACCGGGGCCATCGTGGCCGGCGAGATCCCGGGGGCGAAGGACGCCATCACCTACCTGTGCCCCGAGCAGAAGCCGATCCTGGACGCGGCGTCCAAGGGCTTCCCCGACGGCACCCGGCCGTCGCCCGCGGCCGGTACGTACCGGGCGCTGACCCAGGCCACGACGTGCAGCTGGGAGGCGAAGGGCAAGGACGGCGCGGTCCTGGCCTCCGGCCCCGAGGCCCCGGTGAAGGCCGGCGACAAGATCACGGCCGCCATCCCGGCGGGCACGGCGACCTTCACCTCGACGGGCTGCTACGCCTGGATCCCGGCCTAGCCCCGGCCGGCCGTGCATACGGCAACGCCGCCTCCGCCCGAACTCCGGGCCGGGGGCGGCGTTTTCGCATGCCCTTACCGGGTAGCCGCGCGGTCAGGAGAACCATGACTGTGGAGGCGGATCACATGGGAGGCATCGGCGGCTGCATCGCGCTGATCGTGGTGGGGGCCATCCTCACCTTCGCGACGGACTGGAAGATGGAGAGCGTCAACCTCGACGTCGTCGGGCTGATCATGATGGCGGCCGGCGCCATCGGCCTCGCCGTCTACGCGAGCGTGTTCAAGCGCCGCCGCGCGGCGGCCCTCCCGGTGGTGGACGAAACCCACCGCGAGCTGTAGGCCGTCAGTCCGGCCGACCCTGGGCGCAGGACTCCGCCCAGGGTCCGCCGTCGGCCTACGGGAGGAGCGCGATGTTGCCGACGGCCGTCGACCACGCGATTCCGGAGTCCGACAGGATGTAGGCGAGCCGCACCCCGTACTCCTTCCCTTCGTGATCGCGGACCCGCTCGTACACAACGGTGATCAACCGGCCCGTTGCCTTGGCCGGGATGTCCTGCACCGGCCGACCGATCCACGGATGCCGCTCCTGCCCGAAGGCGTCGTCACTGTTCACCTTGCCTCCGGTGTACTGCCCGGCGGCAGTCCGCACCTGCGAGGAACCGAGTCCACCCGCGTGCGGCAAGGGCCAGCAGACGCGGACTTGGGCCCGGCGGAGGGTCGGGCAGTACGATCCTGCCGCCCCTGCTTGTTCGTGTCTCACTCATGTTCAGTCCTCTGCGAGTGCGGAGCCGGACGGCGTCCGGACTCTCGACAGGGAACCGCGCAAGGTAGTGGACGCATCACGGTCCGTATGGACGTCGGGGGACGTCTGCAACTACGGTGGAAACGTCCTAACGTCCCCGAGTGAGGCATCTCCATGGCGAACGAGCGCCTGCGCGCCTCCATTTCGGCGAGCGGAGCCACCATCCAGTCGGTCGCCGCGCAGGTCGGTGTGGATCCGAAGACCGTGGAGCGGTGGATCACGACCGACCGCACACCGCATCGCTCCCATCGGTGGAAAGCCGCGACGTTCCTCGGCGTGGACGAGATCTACCTCTGGCCGTCGGTCGCCCGGCAGGCCGAGACGGTGAGCGCTTCCGAGTTGGTGACGTACTACCCGCACCGAGGCGTCGTGCCCGTCGACCTGTGGTCTTCATTGATCGACAATGCTGTGAATCATGTGGAAGTCCTGGTGTACGCAGGATTGTTCCTGTTCGACGGGCATCCGGAACTCGCTGACCAGCTGTCCCGTAAGGCGCGGGCGGGTGCCCAGGTGCGCGTCCTTCTCGGAGATCCCACCTCCGAGGTGATCCGGCAGCGGGGCGAGGAAGAAGGGATCGGCGCGGATCTCGCCGCCCGGTCGCGCATGACGCGGCGCTACCTCGAGCCCGCCATGACGACCCCGGGAGTAGAGGTCCGGCTGCACGAGACCATCCTCTACAACTCCCTCTACCGATTCGACGACGACGTGCTCGTCAACCCTCACGTACTGGGAGCCCCCGCGGGCCAGAACCCGGTCCTGCACTTCCGCTACATCCCAGGCGGTCGGAGCTTCCGGCACTACATGAAGAGCTTCGACTACGCATGGGAGCGCGGTACCCCGGCCTAGGCTGGCGGTCATGGTCCGAGTGGATTACTTCAACGACCCGAATGCGCCCGAGGCGAACAGCATCGTTCCGTCCGTGACCGTCGTGGCTTTCGATGCCGACGGCCGCATCCTGCTGATCCACAGAAGCGACAACGATCTGTGGGCCTTGCCAGGAGGAGCCGTTGACACCGGGGAGTCCGTCGCCGATGCCGCCGTGCGTGAGACGAGAGAAGAGACGGGGTTCGAGGTCGAGGTGACCGGACTCGTCGGGTTGTACACCGATCCGCGGCACGTCATCGCGTACGACGACGGGGAGGTCCGCCAGCAGTTTTCGATCTGTTTTCGGGCACGCATCGTCGGAGGGGAGCGCGGGACGAGCAGCGAGAGCAAGGCGGTGGCTTTCGTGGCTCCGCACGAGCTGGAGGGTATGCAGATCCATCGGTCCATGAGGCTGCGCATCGATCACGGACTGGTCCGCCGGTCCGATCCCTACATCGGCTGACCAGCCATTCGCCGTTCGGTGCGGGTGACCGCCTCCGACAGGTAGGGAACCGCTGCACTGATCGCCGTGTGGACCGCACTGCCCGGCGCGTAACGGGTGAGGATCTCGTCGATGCGCTCAGTGAAACCGAGTCGCTGACCAGTCGGCCCCGTCGTCAGGTCCGCACAAGTCAGCGCATCGAGGAGGGCCGATTCCTCACGCTCGTACACGGCGAGTTCCGCGGACAGGCCCCGTTGGGCGGCCTCGTACACGGCTCCCGAATGGTGAGCGACCAGGCCCACGAGTCGGGCGGAGGCGCCGCGCGACTCCAAGTACCGGGCTCCATCGAGGGGATGGAAGCCGGTGTGGCTGAGCGGCCGTGCGTACCCGATGTCGTGCAGCCACGCAGCCGCGACCAGCAAATCCCTGTCCGCTGCGGCCACGCACCGGGACAGCTCCCGCGCGCGCCCCGCGACGGCCTGCGTGTGGAGCCAGCGGTCACCGAGCGGAGGCAGTAGGGACTCGGCCAGCCCGGCCGCTCCCCGCGGGGTGTCCAGTACCGATGAGCGCATGTCCACACCGTATCGACGGGTGAGCCCGTCGGCTCAGCGCAGGGCCTTCTCGTAGACCGGCAGGAGGGTGTCGAGGACGGCGTCCATGGAGAAGGAGCCGGCGGCCAGTTCGCGGGCCGCCCGGGAGGCGGCCGCGTTCTCGGCGGGGTCCAGGAGGGCGAGGACGGCCTCCGCGACGCCCGCGGGGCCCGGGGTGACCGCTCGGCCGGCGCCCGCGGAGGCGATGTCGCGGGCCAGGCCGTTCGAGTGCGTGACCACCGTGGGGACGCCCACCGACAGGGCTTCCAGAACCGACATCGGGAACGGCTCGTCCACCGAGGGCAGGACGTAGACGTGCGCCCGGCGCAGCTCCGCCAGGACCTCGGCGGTGGACAGCGCCCCCGGGACCGTGAAGCGCCCGTCCAGGCCCAGCTGCGAGACGCGCGCCCGCACCGCCGCCAGCTCGCCCTCGTCGGGGCCGGCCACCACGAACTCCGCGTCCGGGTGCGCCGCCAGGACGGCCGGCGCCGCGTCCACGAAGTCCACCGGGCGCTTGCGGGCCTGCAGGCGCGCCGAGTACAGGATGCGCGGGGGACCGGTCGGGGCCGGCCGCCCCTCCTGCGCGGGCGTGCCGTTCACCAGCCGGACCGCCCCGGCCAGCGGGCCGCCCACCACCGCGTCCAGGCCCTCCCGTTCGTGCGGGGTCAGGTACAGCACCGCGTCCGCGCCGCGCAGCAGCCTGCGTACGGCCACCGCGTCCAGCACCTTGGCCAGCAGCTTCCCGCTCGGGTCCACCATCCCGTGGGTCTGCAGCACCAGCGGCTTGCCGGCCCGCAGCGCCGCGAGGGCCACCGGCAGGGTCACCAGGTCCCGCGCCAGGTGGACGTGGACCAGGTCCGCGTCCCGGACGAGGCGGCCCGCCGAGGCCAGCAGGGCCGGCGAGGTCATCCCGCTGAAGCCCAGCGGCAGGATGCGGCGGGCCGGGAACAGCTTCGCCGGCACCCCCTCGACCGAGGTCGGCCACGGGTCGGGGAAGCCCTCGCCGAGCGCCAGCAGCCGCGCCTCGTGGCCGCGCTCCCGCAGCCCCTCGGCCAGGTTCAGCGCGACCCGGACGGGGCCGCCGAACGCGTGCGAGGGGGAGTGGAGCGTGACGGCGTGCAGGACTCTCACTTGGGCTCCTCGACCGGGCGGCGCTGCCCGTCCATCGTCTGCAGGGTCAGTGCAGGAAGGTTTCTGTGGACCACGGAACCGGCACCCGCCACCGCGCATCGGCCCACCGTGACCCCGGCCAGCACGGTCGCCCGTACGGCCACCCACGCACCGTCCTCGACCGTGACGGGCGCGTTGCGGTAGCGGAAGTCTGCGGCGCGGTGGTCGTGCGAGCCGGTGCAGAGCATGGCCTCCTGCGAGATGCAGACGTTCGCCCCGATGGTCACCGGCTCCAGGTTCAGCAGCCAGGCGCCCTCGCCGATCCACGTGTGGTCGCCGACGGTGAGCTTCCACGGCCACAGCACCCGTACCCGGTGCCGGATCAGCACGCCCTCGCCGATCCGCGCGCCGAACGCCCGCAGCAGCGCCACCCGCAGCCGGGCCGGGCAGAACCACGCCATGAACAGCGTGTTCATCACCGCGAACCAGAGCGCCTGCGTCAGCAGTCCGCGCCCTTTGTCGTATCCGGCCAGCGTGAAGGCAGGAAGATCACGCAACTGTCGCCCCTCATCGTGCGCTGCGGGCTCGACGCCCTCCGCAGGAGCGCCTCCCCGGGCGCCGCCCGCTCAGATTAGACTGCGCGCGGACCAGGCACATCGGGCGGGGGCAGCAGTGGCAACGGACATACGCAAGCCCTCGGTGACCCCGGCGGTCCGGCCCGTCCCGGAACCGGACGACGCGCACAAGTGGGGCCGCGTCACCACCCCGCGCACCCTGCTCTCCCGGGCGCTGTCCGTCCCGCTCATCCTCGGCTTCACCGTCTTCCTGCCGCTGATCGTCGCCGTCCAGCACGGCGATGGACAGCGCGACGCCGCCTTCTGGCTCCAGCTCCTGCTCACGATGTACGCGGGCGCCCGGCTCTCCGCCATGGTCCTGACCAGCCGCCGCAAGCTGCTCCAGGGCTCCTTCTGGCTCTTCGTCTACATGGCGATGGGCGTGGCCCCGCTCGCGCAGGCCGTCCTCGGCCGGGTCCCGACCCCCGTGGTCGGCCCCCGCTCCGACCTCACCGTCGCCATCGGGCTGGTCCTGCTCGGCTGCACGGCGTTCGACGTGGGCGTCCTGCTCGCCCGCCACCGGCCGACCGGGCGGGCCGGAGGCTCCCAGAAGGAGCCGCGGCCGGTCATGGCCCACCGGCGCCGCCTCCAACTGCTGACCGTGCTCGCCTTCCTGTGCAGCGCCGCGTTCATCATGAAGCTCGGCGGCCCCGCGGTGTTCTTCTCCAGCCGCCAGGAGATCATCGCGGGCATCGAGGAGGCGGGCGTCTCCAACGGAGACGGCCAGGCGGGCCAGGCCCTGCTGCGCGGCTTCGGCACCGTCCCGGCGCTGCTCGCCCTGCTGCTGTACACGCGCTGGCTGATCACGTCGACGTACGCGCGCCGCAAGGTGTCGATCATCGTCACCTGGGGGGCGCTGGCCCTGCTCAACCTGGTGGTCAACAACCCGATCTCGAACCCGCGGTACTGGTTCCTCACGGTCATGTTCGCGCTGCTGTTCACCGTCTTCCCGGTGAGCGCCGCGATGTACCGGGTGGCCCTGTCGATGGCCGTGGTGATCGCCCTGCTCGTGTTCCCGTTCGCCGACCGCTTCCGCTACGACGAGAAGAACTACAAGCCCGTCGAGACGACCTCGTTCCTGGAGCCGATGGCGCTCAAGGACTACGACCAGATCGGCATGTTCGCGAACACCATCACGTACTCGAACTCCGGTCCCGGGCACCTGTACGGGCGCCAGCTGGCCGGATCCGTCTTCTTCGCGGTGCCGCGGTCGGTCTGGCCCGGCAAGCCGAAGGACACGGGCGTGATGGTCGGCGAGTGGATGGGGACGGTCAACACCAACCTCTCGTCCCCGATCTGGGCCGAGCTGTGGCTGGACTTCGGCCCGCTGGGCATGGGCGCCGGGCTCCTGGGCGTGGGGTACGCGGCGGCCCGAGTGGACCGCCGCTACGCGAAGCGCGCCACGCGGCGCTCGCCCCCGGGCAGCCTGATCTCGGTGGTGGTCCCGCTGGTGGCCGGCTACTCGTTCATCCTGCTCCGCGGCCCCCTGCTCCAGGCCTCCGGCCGGGTGGCGATCGCCGCCCTCTGCCTCGCGCTGGTGGCGACGTACCGCCAGGACAAGGGCACCACCCTGCGGTAGGCCGTGGCTTTCGGATCAGGGCGGGGTCGCGGCGCGCGGTGCCGTTCGGATCAGGGCCGATCAGGCCGCCGTGGTGACCGGGGACTGCGGGGCGCGGGCGGCAGGGAGGCGCCAGACGCGCAGCCAGGCCGCCGCGGCCTTCAGGGCCGAGCCCGCGGCCAGGCCCCAGGCGGCGCCGGTCACGCCGGCCAGCGCGTACCCGCCGAGCAGCAGGGCCACCGACAGCAGCGAGAAGACCACCTGGAGGGAGAGCGTCGCCTTCGGGTTGAGGACGCGCAGGGTGAGCAGGGCGCAGGTGCCCAGGCCCATCACCGCGTACTGGGCGCCCGTGGCCGGGAGCAGCGCGGAGGCGGCGGCCCAGGTGTCGCCCAGCAGCTGCCGGCCCAGGCGCTCGGGCAGCGCGTACAGGACAGCGCCCCAGCCCGCGCCCAGCGCCGCCAACGCGGCGCCCATGGCCACCGTCAGCCGGACCACGCCCCGCTTGCCGGACGCGCGCCCCACCACCGGCGGGCCGAACGCGTTCGCCGAGTTGAACAGCACGTTCAGCGGGCCGAACAGGGTCGTCGCACCCCGCAGCGCGCCCACCGCCAGCGGCGTCGCGAACAGACCGAGCCCCAGCACCGCCAGCTGGCTGGAGCCGTTGCCCACCGCGAACTCGACCACGAACCGCTGACCGAGGTGCCCGCGCCGCAGGTAAGGCCGCAGGTCGGCCACCGAGCCGCGGACGTACGGGCGCAGCAGGACGAGGCCCAGCGCCAGCGCCGGCAGCGCCGAGACCCCCCACACCAGCACCAGCCGCCCCGCGGACGCCCCTTCCGGCTGGAGCAGCAGCGCGGCGACGACGCACACCAGCCGCAGGGAGTCCGCGGCCAGCGCCCGCTCGGGGGTCCGCAGCGCCGAGAAGCAGTAGCGCAGCCCGTCCTGGACGAGCACCGGCGGCAGTACGAGCCCCAGCGCGAGGAAGGCCCAGCCCCCGGCCCCGGGCACGGCGAGGCCGACCACGGCCAGCAGCGCCCCGGCCGCCACCGAGGCGGCCGCCGTGAACGCCAGGCCCGAACGGCACACCGCGCCCAGCCGCTCCTCGTCCTTCTCCAGCACCACCGTCTGGCCGACGTACGCCATGTTGAGCCCGAGGAGCACGCTGAACGTCACGTACACCATCGAGAAGTCGGCGAACCCGGATGCCGAGGACAGCCGGGCCGCCAGCACCAGCACCAGGATGTTGGTGGCGCTGGACGCGGCCTGGTCCAGGACCGAGGAGACGGCGGCGAGGCCGCGCCGGCTCATCTGCGGCCCATGCGCACCGTGCGCAGGGCCACCGTGTCCGTCCCGTCGCCCGGGATGTGCTGCTCGGGCTCGGCCTGCCGGTGCGTCTGCTGTGCCGGCTGGCCCTGGTTCGGCTGCCGCGTGAGCGGCTGCGCCGGCGGCGCGGACGGCCGGGGGGCCTGCGCCGGGGCGGCGGACGTGCCCTTCGCCTTGCCGCCGCGCCCGCCCCGGCCGCGCTTCTCGCCGGGCAGCGGGGCGTGCAGCACCGCGCCGAGCACCGTGCCGCCGGCGCCGCTGATCAGCTCGCGGATCCGGGAGAGGTCGGTGCGGTGGACGGCGCGCGGGTCGCAGACGACCAGGACGCCGTCGACGCGGTCGACGAGCGCGAGGGCGTCGGCGTACGAGAGCACGGGCGGCGCGAGCACGACGACCGTGGAGTTGGGGGAATCGGCCTCGGAGATCAGCCGGGTGGCGCGCGGGGAGGTCAGCGCGCGGGCCACGTTGCGCACCGGCTCGCCCGGGATCAGGTCGAAGTCGCCCGACTCCCCGGCGTCGACGACGAGCTGGCGCCCGTCGGGCCAGTCGGTGTCCCCCTGGGCCGCGGCGCCGCCCTGGGCCTGGCTCCAGCGCGGCCGCCCGGCGCCGGTCGGCAGCTGGCTGGCCAGGACCGGCGTGCGCAGGTCGGCCTCGATGAGCAGGACGTCCTTGCCGGTCTCCGCGAAGGAGGCGGCCAGGTTCACCGCCGCCGCGGCGGCCGTCTCGCTGCTGCCGCGCGGGGCGACGACCAGCAGCCGGCGCCGGTCGGCGAAGCGGGAGTCGTACGCGAGGCGGAAGGCCACCGAGCGGAACTCCTCGGCGAGGCGGGGGTCCTCCTCGCCGGCCGCGAGCAGCGGCCCGCCGCCGGTCTTGGGCCGCGGCAGGTAGCCGAGCACGGGGGCGCGCAGGGCCCGGGCGACATCGCCCTCGGAGCGCGGCGCGGGGTCGAACACGAGCCGGACCCAGGCGGCGAGCAGGCCCAGGGCGAGGCCCACGGCCGCGCCCAGCGCGAGCGACATCACGAGGCCCGGACCGTCGGTGTCGGACGGCGGGGTCGCGGGGCTGGTGACGCGGCCCGGGCTCATGTCGAGGGCCTGGAGCTTGGCGATGTTGCCGTTGAGGGTGTTGACCTTGCTCTGCAGGTCGGTCTTCGAGGCGTACGCGGCGTCGCGGCCGGTACCGGCCGGCATGGCGTTGATCTGCTTGACGAGCTCGTCCAGGTTCTTGGCGACCGGGTCGCGCTGGTCCTGGTAGCCCTTGACCATCTTGTCGCGCGTGACGTCGAGGGACTCCTGCCGCTTGAGCAGGTACGCCTCGGTCATCGCGTTGGCGCGGGTGGCGGCCTCCTTGGGGGAGGACGCGGTGTAGGTGAAGCGCAGCACCATCGTCTGCGGCGGGTTGGTCACCTGGAGGCCGCTGCGCAGGCCGGCGAAGTCCTTCGAGGTCACGCCGAGCTTCTTCGCGGCCTCGTTGGCTATGGAGGAGCTGAGCGCGACCTGGCGCTCCGAGCCGATGTTGATCGCCTTGTCGGGCGCGAGGCTCGGGTTGAAGGGGTCGTCGGTGGGCGCGCGCAGCACGATGTCCGCCGTCGCGACATAGGTGTCGGAGGTGGAGATGCCGAGGTAGACGCCGCCCAGCAGACCGATGCCGACACCCGCCCCGAGGAGGCGGCGGTAGCGCAGGAGCTGTTTGAACTGGTCCCTGAGGAGGTCCGGTTCGTCCTCCGCCGGGACCGACGCAGGGCGGTTCGTCTCGATCACGGCTGCGGACCCCCAAGTGCTTCGTCTATCAGTGCGTCGATGCGGGCCAGGCCCGCTTCACGGCTCAGGTGGGCCGCCACGTGCCGGGGCCCGGCCGCCCCGAGCGCATCCGCGCCCTCGGGGTCCTCGGCGAGGGCCCGTACGGCCTTCAGCAGGGCGTGCGGGTCCTCCGGCGGTACGAGTACCCCCGCGCCCGAGCGTTCCACTTCCTGGGCCGTTCCGCCCTCCGCCGCGACGGACGCGATGACGGGCCGGCCGGCCTGGAAGTACGAGGTCAGTTTGGACGGCACGCTCATGTCGAGCACGGCCGCGTGCTGCGTCACGGCGAGAACGTCCGCCGCCGCGAGGATATCCGGGAACTCTCCGTCGGCGGCAGGGGGGATGATGTCCAGGTTCGGTACGTCCGCCGCGAGGTCGGCGAGGGCCGCCCGCTGACTGCCGTCGCCCATCAGGACGAAACGGACACCCGGATCCAGGCGGGCCGCGCCTACGAGTACTTCGAGGCCCTGCTTGAGGCCCATGTTCCCGGAGTGCAGGACGACCGGCTCGCCCGGCGCCCAGCCCAGGTGGCGCCGCGTCTGGCCGCGCGGCCGGGTGGGCTGGGGCACGTGGGACCAGTTGGGCACGAGGCGGATCTTCTCCGGGTCCACGCCCATGCCCACGACCCGGTCCACGAAGGTCTCGTGGATGACGCCGACCAGCGTGGCCCGCTTCAGGGCGTATGCCTCCGCGCGCCCCGCGATCGCGGCCGCCTTGTCGCCCCCGCTGATGCCGCTCTGCGCCGCGGCGGCGCCCATCAGGTCCTGGACGACCGGGATGAACGGGACCTTCCAGCGGGCGGCGAGCCGGGCCGCGAGGACCCCGCCGGCGAGGCTGGGCATCTGGGCCATGACCGCGTCCGGGCGCGGCATCCGGGGCGGGGCCACGGCGCCGTGCAGAAGAATCGATCCTTCAAAGAGGGCCCGCTTGACGGCGGTCTGGCGCGGCGGCACGGTGTGCGCACGCCGGTGCACGGTGACCCCCGCGCGCCGTTCCGTGCGCCGGAGCGCCCCCTTGTACTCCGGCTCCAACGACCACGACGGGTAGTGCGGCATGCCGGCGAGCACGTGCGTGTCATGGCCGAGATCCGCCCAGTGCTCCGCGATCTGGGTGGCGTACGGCCCAATCCCCGCGTGCTCGGGAGCGTAGTTGGTGGAAACCAGCAGTAGGCGCCGGTGACCGGATCTCGACACTGAACGTCCCCTTCTCCCCAGGATGATGCGCACGTCACCCTATTCGTTCACCGACAGCACGGGGAACGTGCACGCTATTGTCTGCTAATCCGCCACACCGGGGGGTGTGGTCGCTGGGGGGTAACTCATGACGGAGCGCGACATGTCCGACCTTGGCGCACCTGCGCACAGACCGTACCGAGTCGGGTACGCCCCAGGTGCATACGATCTGTTCCATATCGGACATCTCAATATCCTTCGGCACGCCCGGAGTCAGTGCGACTACCTGGTCGCCGGAGTGGTCTCCGACGAGATGGCGGAACTGGCCAAGGGGCGGCGTCCGATGATCCCGCTCGTCGAGCGGCTGGAAATCGTCCGTAGCGTCCGCTATGTGGATGCAGCGTTCGTCGAGACGGTCCCGGACAAGGTGGAGACCTGGAAGCAGGTCCGCTTCGACGTGATCTTCAAGGGCGACGACTGGAGGGGCACCCCCAAGGGCGACCGACTGGAGAAGGACTTCGCCGCCGTCGGCGTCGACGTCGTCTACTTCCCCTACACGGTGCACACCTCCAGCACCCAGCTGCGCCGTGCCCTGGACGCCCTGTCCGAGCCGCTGGACGCGCGGACCGAGCCGCTCAGCGCCGAACGGCGCTGAGCTCCCGGAACCACTTCACGAGGAACGCGGCCAGGAACAGGGCCGCGACCGCGCCGAGTCCCGCGTACGCCCAGCGGAACAGCCCTCCGCCGCCGAGTACGAGGAACACCAGGCAGAACACGCCGTAGTCGACCGGCAGCAGCGCGACCGCACGGACGGTCGACGGCGCGTCGGCGGGGCTCCCGGGCGCCGGCTTCGGCTTGAGCTTCTCGGTCAGCAGCCCGCCGAAGAAGGTCACCACCGAGGCGAACTGGAAGCCCAGCGGCACCAGCAGCCAGCCGTCCCCGCCCGTCCCGTACGCCTCGGGGAAGCGGTAGAAGGCGATCAGCACACAGGTGTGCAGGGCGGTCAGCTTGGCGCAGTCCACCACGTGGTCCAGCCACTCGCCCGCCGCACTGCCGCCCCCGCGCAGCCGGGCCAGCTGCCCGTCGGCCGAGTCGAAGGCGAAGCCGACGGCGAGCGCGGCCCACACCGCGATCCCCAGCCCCCAGGAGGGCGCGGCGAGCGCGACGGCGGCCACCGCGGCGAAGCTGAAGGCGGCGCTGACCAGGGTCACCTGGTTCGGGGTCAGCCCGAGCGCATACGACACGGCGGCCAGGTACCGCCCCGCCGGCCGGTTGACGAACCGCGAATAGAGCGACACCCCCTTCGCCGACTTCTGCGCCCCGCGCAGCTCCCGCAGCGCGGTCCCCACCTTCGCCATGCGTACCCCTGATCCCTGCCGATGTGGCACACGCGTACGGGTGCACGTGTGTACGAGGCCACATCATCGCAGGGCGGACGCGGTCTCCCGCTCCGGATCGGCCGACCACCCGCCCCGGCCGGCTGGCCGGCCGTCCGTTCCGGCCCGCGCCCCCGCCCGCCCGCCTCAGTCGGCCACCCGCAGCAGCAGCACCGACCGGGCCGGTACCGTCAGCGTCTCCCCGCCCCGGTGCCGGGTGCCGGGCGGCGCGGCCTGGTCCTCCCGCGCGGTGTCCAGCACCAGCTCGTACCCCGCCGCCCACGGAGCGCCCGGCAGCACCCAGGACACCGGCCGGTCCCCGGCGTGCAGCAGCGCGAGGAAACTGTCGTCGTCGATCTGCCGCCCCCGATCGTCGCGCCCCGGGATGTCCCGCCCCGACAGGTACATGCCCAGCGCGGCGGCCGGGGCGTACCAGTCCCGTTCGGTCATCTCCGTGCCCGCCGGGGTGAACCAGGCCAGGTCCCGCAGCCCGTCCGCGCCCCGCGGCCGCCCGGAGAAGAAGGCCCGCCGGCGCAGCACCGGATGCTCCTGGCGCAGGGCCACCAGGCGCGAGGTCAGCGCGAACAGCTCGCGCCAGGCCGGGTCCTCCAGCAGCGACCAGTCCACCCAGCCCGTCTCGTTGTCCTGGCAGTACGCGTTGTTGTTCCCGCCCTGCGTCCGCCCGAACTCGTCCCCCGCCACCAGCATCGGCACCCCGGTCGACAGCAGCAGCGTGGTCAGCAGGTTGCGCAGCTGCCGCCGCCGCAGCGCCCCGATCCGGGGTTCCGTGCCCTCCGGCGGATCTCCCTCCACCCCGCAGTTCCACGAGCGGTTGTCGTTCGTCCCGTCGCGGCCCGCCTCCCCGTTGGCCTCGTTGTGCTTGCGCTCGTAGGACACCAGGTCGCGCAGCGTGAACCCGTCGTGCGCCGTCACGAAGTTCACCGAGGCGTACGGCCGCCGCCCGCCCCACGCGTACAGGTCGCTGGAGCCCGACAGCCGGTACCCGAGATCCCGTACGTCCGGCAGCGCGCCCCGCCAGAAATCCCGTACGGCGTCCCGGTAGCGGTCGTTCCACTCGGTCCACAGCGGCGGGAACGCCCCCACCTGGTAGCCGCCCGAGCCCACGTCCCAGGGCTCGGCGATCAGCTTGACCCGCCGCAGCACCGGGTCCTGGGCGATCACCGCGAGGAACGGCGACAGCATGTCCACGTCGTGCATCGAGCGGGCCAGCGCCGCCGCCAGGTCGAAGCGGAAGCCGTCCACCCCCATCTCGGTCACCCAGTAGCGCAGCGAGTCCGTGATCAGCCGCAGCACGTGCGGGCGCCCCGCGTGCAGGGTGTTCCCGCAGCCCGTGTAGTCGGCGTACCGGCGCTGGTCGGACTGGAGCCGGTAGTAGCCCCGGTTGTCGGTCCCGCGCAGCGACAGGGTCGGGCCCAGTTCGCCCGCCTCCGCCGTGTGGTTGTAGACCACGTCGAGGATGACCTCGATCCCGGCCGCGTGCAGGGCCCTCACCATCCGCTTGAACTCGCCCACCTGCTGCCCGGCCGTCCCGCTGGAGGAGTACCCGGCGTGCGGGGCGAAGTAGCCGATCGAGTTGTAGCCCCAGTAGTTGCGCAGGCCCCGGCGCAGCAGGTGGTCCTCGTGCGCGAACTGGTGCACCGGCAGCAGCTCGACCGCCGTCACGCCCAGCTTCACCAGGTGGTCCACCGCGGCCGGATGGGCCAGGCCCGCGTACGTGCCGCGCAGCTCCTCGGGAACACCCGGATGGCGCATCGTGAACCCGCGCACGTGCAGCTCGTAGATCACCGAATCGGCCCAGGGGGTCTTCGGCCGGACGTCGTCCGCCCAGTCGTCGTCATCGTGGACGACGACCCCCTTCGGGACGTGCGGCGCCGAATCGCGGTCGTCGCGCACGGTGTCCGCGATGTACTGCTGCGGCCAGTCGCGGACGTGCCCGTACACCTCCGGCGGCAGCCGGAAGTCCCCGTCCACGGCCCGCGCGTACGGGTCCAGCAGCAGCTTGGCCGGATTGAACCGGGCGCCCGTCCACGGGTCCCAGCGGCCGTGCACCCGGAACCCGTAGCGCTGCCCGGGGCGCACCCCGGGCAGGAACCCGTGCCAGATCTCGTGCGTCAGCTCGGTCAGCGCACACCGGGTCTCCGCGCCCTCCGCGTCGAAGAGGCAGACCTCCACCGCCTCCGCGCCCTGCGCCCACAGCGCGAAGTTGGTTCCCGCGCTCCCGTCCGGGCCGGTGCGAAACCGCGCCCCCAGCGGGTGCGAGGACCCCGGCCACACCGGCGGCCCGAGCCGCGTGACGGTCCGTAAGGCCGACTCCCGGCCCAGGATCACCGGCCCGCTCCACTGCCCGTTGACGTGCGGGGCGGGCGACTCCACTGAGGTCACTGACTCCATGGCGGCGGTATCCACCGCCTCTTGCTCGGCTGCGCTCGACACTGCCCGCCTCCACGGCTCCTGGGTACCGTCGGGGGAAGGCAGTGCGGCCCCGGCGTCCCGGCTGGGGCCCGCCCCCGTCTGGTCCTTCCCACTGTTCTGCCCGGAGAGATCTGCCCGGAACGTGGCCCGCGCTCACGTTTCCCCCGGAGGGGGCCGGTCGTTGGAGGGAACGTGACACTTCTGACGAGGCGGGCGGCGGCCGGCTTGGCCGCCGCAGCGGCGATGGCGGGCCTGCTGGGCGGCCTGGCCGGATGCACCGCGAGCGGCGGTTCCCCCGTCGAGATCCAGCTCCCCGGCAAGCCCCGGTCGCCCGAGGAGGCCATCCGCATCACCCCCGAGGACAACGCCAAGGGGGTTCCGGCCGAGGGCCCGCTGACCGTCAGAGTGCCCGAGGGCCGGCTCGAACGGGTGGTGGTCACCAAGGTCGAGGACGCCCAGGAGGAGCGCGTGCCCGGCTCCATCGCCCCCGACGGGCTCAGCTGGAGCCCCGACACCGAGGGCGGACGGCTCGCGCTCGCCGCCAAGTACACCGTGGACGCGGTCGCCCTCGACGGCCACAACCGCCGCCAGGCCCGGCACACCACCTTCACCACCTACGTCCCCGAGGAGCGGTTCATCGGCTACTTCAAGCCCGAGAACCGCTCCACCGTCGGCACCGGCATGATCGTCTCCTTCAACTTCAACCGGTCGATCGCCAACCGCGCCGACGTGGAGCGGGCCATCACCGTCACCTCCAAACCCCCGGTGCAGGTCGTCGGCCACTGGTTCGGCAAGGAGCGCCTCGACTTCCGGCCCAGGACGTACTGGAAGCCGGGCACCGAGGTCACCGTCACCATGAACCTGCGGGACGTGCAGGGCGCGCCCGGCTCGTACGGCATCCAGGACAAGACCGTCACCTTCACGGTCGGCCGCTCCCAGGTCTCCCTCGTGGACGCGGAGGCCCACACGATGGAGGTCCGCCGCGACGGGAAACTGGTCCAGACCCTCCCGATCAGCGCCGGAGCCCCCAAGAACACCACCTACAACGGGAAGATGGTGGTGCTGGAGATGTTCGACGTGACCCGGATGAACGGCCAGACCGTCGGGTTCGGCGGCGAGTACGACATCCCCGACGTCCCGCACGCCATGCGGCTCACCACCTCCGGGACCTTCCTGCACGGGAACTACTGGGCCAGCCCCGACACCTTCGGCTCCAGCAACACGAGCCACGGCTGCGTGGGACTGCGCGACGACAAGGGGGGCGGCTCGGACACCCCTGCCGGCTGGTTCTTCGACCGGACCCTGGTCGGGGACGTGGTCGAGGTCGTGAACTCGCAGGACAAGACGGTGGCCCCGAACAACGGGCTCGGCGGCTGGAACATGTCCTGGGCGGACTGGGTCGCGGGCTCGGCCATCACCTGACGCACCCACACCAGTCGAGTGATCGTCACACCGGAATGCCGTAGCCGGAGTGTGTCCTGCGCCCGGCACGCCTGATCCTGCGCTGAGCTGGCTCCAGCCGAGCGGCGCGGCAGCGCCGGGAGACGGACGGAGCGTCATGTCAGCAAGGAACTGGACCCTCGGGCTCGCGGTCGGGGCCGTACTGGCCGCCGGGGTCTCCACGGCCCTCGCGGCGGGTCCCGGTGCGGCCCCCGGCGCGGACCGGGCCGCCCACCCCAAGGCATCGGTACGGGCCGCCCTGCGCGCCCCGCTGCCGGACGGCCTCGGCCCCTGCGTCCCGGGCCGGTGCCCCGACCCGTTCCCGCCGGTCGACACCGGCACCACGGCCAAGGGTTACGACGACGGCGTCAACATCTTCGTCGGCGGGGACTTCCGGGTCCGCGAACGCGCCGCCGAGGCCGAGGGCAAGGTCGTCGTCCTCGGCAGCTTCGACCAGGACAAGGACGCCCAGGCCGGCCAGGCCTACAACATCGGCGTCGTCGGCGCGGGCTCCCTCGTGCAGCCCCCGCCCGGCTCGGACTTCCTCGCCACCGGCCACGACGTCCACATCGCCACCGGTGAGCGGCTGATCTCCGACGGCGGCGTGGTCCGGTACGCCGGCACCGCGCCCGGACCCGGCCGGGTCACCGGCCCGCTGGTCCACGACACGGACGCCGTGGCCAAGTACGCCGGCCTGCGCGACCGGCTCACCGCCGCCAGCAGGTGCTACGCGCGGGTCGACGGGCAGCCGCGCACCCCCACCGGCACGGCCGTCAACGCCTCCGGGACCACGGTCTTCACCGGGGACAACGTCTCCAGGCTCCAGATCTTCAACGTCGACTTCAACATGGTCTCCGGCGGCGGGGGCGGCGGCGCGGGCGGGGCCATCGGCATCCGCTTCGACCGGATCCCGGCGGACGCCACCGTCCTCGTCAACGTCCTGGGCACCGACCGCACCATCAGCACCTACAGCGGCGCCATCGACGACGCCCACAGCCCCTGGAACGCGCTGCGGACCCGGCTGCTGTGGAACTTCCCGGACGCCACGACCGTCCGCCTCCAGGGCAGCGGACAGTTCCAGGGCGCCGTGCTCGTCGGCGAGCAGGCCTCGCAGACCACGGTCACCCTGCCCGGCATGAACGGCCGCTTCTTCACCACCGGCACCCTCACCCACACCAGCGTGGACGGTCTCGGCGGCGGCCAGGAGTTCCACGCGTACCCCTTCGACGGCGACCTGCCCGACTGCGCCGTGACCCCGCCCGTACCCGTGACCGGATCGGTCTCCGTCCTCAAGCGGGACGAGACGGGCAATCCGCTGGCCGGCGCGCACTTCGAGCTGTGGCACGAGACCAACGGGGTGAGCGGCGCCCAGTTCACCGGGGCGGACCCCGACACCAAGGTCGCCGACTGCGTCACCCCGGCCACCGGCGTCTGCGCCCGGGAGTCGGAGCTCGGCACCTACTACTGGCGCGAGACGGCCGCCCCCGACGGGTACTCGCTGCCGGAGCCGAACGTCTTCCCGCTGACGCTGACCGCCGACAACGCCACGGCGGGCGTGCAGTTCCAGGTGAACAACGTGAAGCTGCCTCCGGCGCCCACCGGCCGGGTCGCCGTCCGCAAGGTCGACGCCGACGGCAGCACCCCGCTCGCCCGCGCCACCTTCCAGCTGTGGCGCGAGACCAACGGCCGGGCCGGCCTCCAGACGGACGGCGCCGGCGGCTCCCCGGACACGCTCGTGGAGAACGCGTGCGTCACCGGGGCCGACGGCCGGTGCGAGCGGGTGGTGGAGCCCGGCACGTACCACTGGCGCGAGACCGTCGCCCCCGCCGGCTACGAGCTGCCCGCGCAGCCGGTGACCACGGTGGTCCTCACCGAGGCGGACGTGACCACCGGGATCACGGCCACGGTCGTCAACACCAAGGAGGAGTACCGCGGGGTGCTGGAGGTCCTGAAGAAGGACGCCAAGACCAAGCGGCCGCTGCGCGGAGCGGTGTTCGAGGTCTGGAAGGAGGTCAACGGGACCGCGGGCCTGCAGACCACCGGCATCAACTCCGACGTCCTGGTCAAGGCGGGCTGCGCCACCGACGGCGCGGGCGTCTGCACCTTCGCGTACCTGGAGCAGGGCTCGTACTACCTGCGGGAGACGGACGTGCCCGAGGGGTACGTGCTGCCCGAGGACCGGGTGACCGGGCCGCTGCGCCTCGACGGGCAGACCCCGGGCCACAAGCTGGTGGTCACGGTCGACAACCGGCGTGACGACCACGGCAAGGGCAAGGACGACGGGGGCAAGGGCAGGGGCGGCGGCAAGGGCGGCGGCCGCGGCTGATCCGCCCCCGCGGCTGCGCCGGTGAGGTGACCCGCTCACCCCGCCGGCGCACCCGCGCAGGCGGCCCCGGCCCGCTCGGGGTTGGCTGGGCCCCGGCGGCCCGGCCAGCGGGCCCGAGGAGGCCCGTATGACCGTCACCGCAGGCGCATCCGTACCCCCGTCCGCGATACGCGGCGCGGCCGCGGCCGCCTTGGCCGCCGCCGTACTCGCGCTCTGCGCGCCGGTCCCGGCCCACGCGGCCGCGGCGGCCGCCCCCGAGCCCGCGTGCACCGCCGGAACCGGGCCCTACCAGCGCGAGCTGGAGGCCCACCTCGGGCGCCCGGTGGACGGGACGCAGTCCCCGGCGGACTGCGCTGCCGTCCGCGCCTTCCAGAGCGCCAACGGCATCACCCCCGCCGACGGTTACCCGGGCCTCGCCACCTACCGCACGATGGTGGCGGTGGCCGCCCGCGCCGAGCCCAACGCCGCCGGGGACTGCCCCGTCCGCACCGGCCGGGTGACCTGCGTGGACCTCGACCGGCAGCTGCTGTGGGTGCAGCGCGGCAGCGGCGTCGTCTTCCCGCCCGTGCCCGTCCGCACCGGCCGCGACGACCAGGAGACCCGCCCGGGCTGGCACGAGATCTACTGGCGCAGCAAGGACCACGTGTCCACGCTGTACGACAACGCCCCCATGCCGTACGCCCAGTTCTTCGACGGGGGGCAGGCCCTGCACGGCCGCCCCGGCGACCTCTACGCGCACGGCGGTTCGGCCGGCTGCGTCAACCTCTCCGTCCCGGACGCCGAACGCCTGTGGAACCTGCTGGAGGAGGGCGACGCCGTCTACGTCTGGGGCACCAAACCCGGTACGGAGGACTGACGCCGGCCCGGCCCGCCGGTCCTTCCCCCCTCTTGGGACGGAACGGTGACAAGACCGTTTCTCTTCGTGATCCCCCCGTGTGATTTCCTGTCGACATGCGCGCGACTGTCCGCGCGCGGGGGACATGGGGAGAAGAAGAGTGAACCTGCAGCCGATACGCGGCCGCGCCCGCCGCACCGGCCTGCCGGCCCTCCTGCTCGGAGCGGCGCTGCTGCTCACCAGCGCGTGCAGCGGAGGCGGCAACACGGGTGGGGGAGGCGGCGACAACGGCGGCGGCGGTGGCGGCGGCAAGACCGGTACCGAGGCGTCCAAGGCCGTCGTCAACGTGAAGCCGGACGACGGTGCCAAGGAGGTCGCCACCAGCGGCATCCTGAAGATAACCAGCACCGGCGGCAAGCTCACCACGGTGACCGTCGCCGACACCAAGGGCAACGCCGTCGACGGCAAGCTGGCCGATGACGGTGCGAGCTGGGAGCCCGCCCGCAACCTGGCCGCCGCCACCGAGTACAAGGTGCACGCGGTCGCCAAGGACGAGGCCGGCCGGGAGTCCGCCAAGGACACCACCTTCACGACCCTGACCCCGACCAACACCTTCGTCGGCCACTACACGCCCGAGGACGGCGAGACCGTCGGCGTGGGCATGCCGGTGTCGTTCAACTTCACCCGCGGCATCACCAACACCGAGGCCGTCGAGAAGGCCATCACGGTGACGGCCGAGCCCTCCGTGCCGGTCGAGGGCCACTGGTTCGGCAACGACCGCCTCGACTTCCGCCCCGAGAAGTACTGGGCCGCGGGTACCAAGGTCACCGTGAAGATCGCCCTCGACGGGGTCGAAGGCCGCCCCGGCGTCTACGGCAAGCAGACCCGCACCGTCACCTTCACCATCGGCCGCTCGCAGGTCTCCACGGTCGACGCGAGCGAGCACACGATGCAGGTCGTCCGTGACGGCCAGGTGCTCAAGAACCTCCCGATCACCGCGGGCGCCCCGTCGACGACCACGTACAACGGTCAGATGGTCATCAGCGAGAAGTACAAGGTGACCCGGATGAACGGCGCGACCGTCGGCTTCGGCGGCGAGTACGACATCTCCGACGTCCCGCACGCCATGCGCCTGTCGCAGTCGGGCACCTTCGTCCACGGCAACTACTGGGCCTCCTCCGGCACGTTCGGCTCCGAGAACGTCAGCCACGGCTGCGTGGGCCTCAAGGACGTCCGCGGCGCGGGAGACGGCAACCAGCCCGCCGCCTGGTTCTTCAACGAGTCGCTCATCGGCGACGTCGTCATCGTGAAGAACTCCAAGGACAAGCAGATCGCCCCGGACAACGGCCTCAACGGCTGGAACATGGACTGGGCGGAGTGGATCAAGTAGTCCTCCCCCGCGCGTAGTCGAGTGGCCCGGTGCTGTGACCCACAGCACCGGGCCACTTCCCGTTAACCGCCGCTAACCTTCGCGTATGACCCTCTCTCTCGAAGTCTCCGAAGGCGTCGGCACCCTCCGCCTGGACCGGCCGCCCATGAACGCCCTGGACATCGCCACCCAGGACCGGCTGCGCGAGCTCGCGGTGGAGGCCACCGACCGCGCCGACGTGCGCGCGGTGATCATCTACGGCGGTGAGAAGGTGTTCGCGGCGGGCGCGGACATCAAGGAGATGCAGACGATGGACCACGCGGCGATGGTCGCCCGGTCCCGTGCGCTCCAGGACGCGTTCACCGCCGTGGCGCGGATCCCCAAGCCGGTCGTCGCCGCCGTCACCGGCTACGCCCTCGGCGGGGGCTGCGAGCTCGCACTGTGCGCCGACTACCGGATCGCCGCAGACAACGCGAAGCTCGGCCAGCCCGAGATCCTGCTGGGCCTGATCCCGGGAGCCGGCGGCACCCAGCGGCTGTCCCGGCTGATCGGCCCGTCCAAGGCCAAGGACCTCATCTTCACGGGCCGCATGGTCAAGGCGGACGAGGCCCTGGCCCTCGGCCTCGTGGACCGGGTCGTGCCCGCCGCCGAGGTGTACGAGCAGGCGCACGCCTGGGCCGCCAAGCTGGCCCAGGGTCCGGCGATCGCGCTGCGCGCCGCCAAGGAGTGCGTGGACGCGGGCCTGGAGGCGGACATCGACACCGGCCTGACCATCGAACGCAACTGGTTCGCGGGCCTGTTCGCCACCGAGGACCGGGAGCGCGGTATGCGCAGCTTCGTCGAAGAGGGCCCGGGCAAGGCGAAGTTCGTCTAGCCGGAAAGCGGCTGGTCCTCCCTAGGGGTGGATTAGCCAGGCCTTAAGCCAGCCTTAAGAACCGGCGGAGATCCACTCCCGGTGATCTTCCGCGCGCGGTGGGTCACCGCAGATCAGGGTGGTCCCACGAGCGTCCGGTTGCCTCGCGCATATGACGGAACGCCCCCTTGGAATCAATGATTCCGGGGGGTGTTTTCCTGCGGAACGGCCCGGACGGGCGCATCGGCCGTCCATGATGGGTTCATGGCGGGCCTGGAGGGTGTGGAACAGCCGCGGCAGCGCAGCAGCGCTTCCGCCGTGCGGCTGACGGCGGCTCTTGAGGACGAACAGGGTCTCAAGGCACTGGAGTTGTACGGGAATCCGGCTGTGGCGGAAGTGAACCTGCCGTCCATGCCGGAGTCGGCGAGCACCGCACGCCGTCTCGCCCGCTACGTGGTGATCCGGTTCTGGGGCTTCTCCCCGCAGGTGTCCGAGCACACCGTCCTGCTGGTCTCCGAGCTCGTCGGCAACGCGGTGCGCCATACCGGCGCCCGGTCGTTCGGCTTACGGATGCACCGGCGGCGGGGCTGGATCCGGGTCGAGGTGCGCGACCCCTCGCGCGGTCTGCCCTGCCTGATGCCGGTCCACGAGCTGGACACCACCGGGCGGGGGCTCTTCCTCGTCGACAAGCTCTCCGACCGCTGGGGCGCCGACCTGCTGCCCCGGGGCAAGTTCACCTGGTTCGAGATGAGGGTGGCCGACCGCTGACCGCACCCGCCGGGCCCGCGGCCCCCGCGAAGTCCGTGGTGGAAAGCCTGAAGCCCCCGGTCGCCGTGGTGGGGCGTCGTGGGGGCTCCATGGGTGCGCCGAGGATCGAAGGGGGTGTGATCCTCGGCGTGGCGACTTCGCTCGGGTCAATGGGGAAGCCGTGATTCCGACTATGGCAGACGGGCGACCAAACGCCAAAAGTCCCAACCTGGACATAAGTGTGCAAATACTCAGAGTTTCGGACTAAATCCTAGGTGAGGTGAGCCACTCACCTCGCAATCAATGAATAACTATCCATCGACCCGTGTGATTCATTGATCGAATGCCGGACGCTCCCTCGTCCGGGTGCACTCCGGCGAAGGTCCCGGAATGGGTCAATCGTTATCTTCTGCGCTGTTCGCCCCTTAAATGGGCAGGTGCTCTGCTACCCGGACCGCCGATCCGCCCTCCGTGCCGGGGCCGCGGCCGCCGTCGGCGCCCTCACCGCCGCCTGCGGCACGGGCTCCCGTACGCCCGCCGGCCCGCCCGCCGAGCCCGCCTCGGCCACACCCGCCCCCGTCCGGGCCGCGGCCGCCCCGCGCCGGTTCCCCGACCAGCCCGACGAGATCGCGCACGGTCCGCGCGACCGCCCCCGCGTCGCCCTCACCTTCCACGGCAACGGGGACCCCGCCATCGCCCGGGCCGTACTGAGCGAGGCCGAGAGGGCGGGCGCGCGGGTCACCGTACTGGCGATCGGCAGCTGGCTCGACGCCCACCCGGACATGGCCCGCCGGGTGCTCGACGGCGGCCACGAACTCGGCAACCACACCCAGCGCCACCTCGCGATCAACGACATGCCGGAGGCGGAGGCCTACGCCGAGATCACCGGCTGCGCCCAGCGGCTCAAGCGGCTCACCGGCTCCATCGGCACCTGGTTCCGGCCCTCCCAGACCCAGTACGCCACCCCGCTGGTCAAGGAGCTGGCCCGGCGGGCGGGCTACCCGCACGTCCTCTCGTACGACGTGGACTCCCTCGACTTCACCTCTCCCGGCGCCGCGGCCGTCATCCGCACCGTCACCGGGACGATCCACGGCGGATCGGTGGTGAGCCTGCACTTCGGCTACGCGGACACGGTCGACGCGATGCCGCCCCTCCTCGAAGAACTCGCGCGCCGCAAGCTGCGCGCGGTGACCACCACGGAGCTGCTGACCTCATGACGACCACCCGCCTTCCCCGGAAGGCCACCGCGCTGCTCGCCGGTCTGGTCCTCGCCGCCCTGGCCGGCTGCGGATCGGCCGACAAGGAGCCCGCCGGGGCGCTCGGCTCCGCGGCCGCGGCCCGGCAGCCCGCGCCCGTCAAGGCCGTCCCGGCCGTACCACCCGGCCTGGCCGGCATGCCGCCGCTCCTCGACCCGAAGGACGTCTACGCGGCCGACCGGCCGAACAACCTCTCCCCGCTGGTCAAGGACTTCCCGTCGCGCGTCTACGTGCCGAACACCACCTCCAACACGGTGTCCGTCATCGACCCGAAGACGTACAAGGTCATCGACACCATCCCGGTCGGGATCCAGCCCCAGCACGTCGTGCCGTCCTGGGACATGAAGACCCTGTGGGTCAACAACAACCGCGGCCACACGCTCACCCCGATCAACCCGGCCACCGGCGAGGCGGGCGAGCCGGTCGAGGTGCACGACCCGTACAACCTGTACTTCACGCCGAACGGCAAGTACGCCATCGTGATGGCCTCCATGGACCGCGAGCTGGTCTTCCGCGATCCGCACACGATGAACCGGGTGAAGACGGTCCCGGTGACCTGCTTCGGGGTCAACCACGCGGACTTCTCCGCGGACGGCCGCTACTTCATCGTGAGCTGCGAGTTCTCCGGCGAGCTCCTCAAGGTCGACACCGAGAGGATGGAGGTCGTCGGCCAGCAGAAGCTGCCGTTCGAGGGCGCGATGCCGCAGGACGTGAAGGTCTCGCCGGACGGGAAGACCTTCTACGTCGCCGACATGATGGCGGACGGGATGTGGGTGCTCAGCGGGGACAAGTTCGACATCCCCAAGCTGCTGCCCACCGGGAAGGGCACCCACGGCCTGTACGTGAGCCGCGACTCCCGGGAGATGTACATCTCCAACCGGGGCGAGGGCAGCATCTCCGTCTTCGACTTCAAGCAGAACAAGCTGACGAAGAAGTGGGAGCTGCCGGACGGCGGCAGCCCGGACATGGGCGGCGTCTCCGCCGACGGCAAGGTGCTGTGGCTGTCGGGCCGCTACAACTCGGAGGTCTACGCGATCGACACCACGACCGGGCAGC
The DNA here is from genome assembly GCF_008704935.1 of Streptomyces vinaceus. Classification (NCBI taxonomy): domain Bacteria; kingdom Bacillati; phylum Actinomycetota; class Actinomycetes; order Kitasatosporales; family Streptomycetaceae; genus Streptomyces; species Streptomyces vinaceus. The sequence goes on along the minus strand of NZ_CP023692.1, from coordinate 2,336,521 downwards.
AGCTCGCCAAGATCCGGGTGGGCGGCGGCCCCCACGGCCTGGCCGTCTACCCCCAGCCGGGCCGCTACTCGCTCGGCCACACGGGGATCTTCCGCTAGACGGTCCGGACGCCCCCCGGACGGAGCAGCCGGGGACTGCCGCTACCCTTGGCCGGTCAACAAGCACCGAGAAGGGGTGGATCCCAGTGGCTGACATCGAGAGCGCGCGGGCGACGTTCGGCAAGTTCGACGCGGACGGTGACGGCTTCGTCACGGCGGACGAGTACAGCGCGGCCATGAAGGCGATGGGCGACGCGTTCGTCACCGGCGCCGTCGCGGACGCCGTGATCGCCGCCAAGGACGCGAACGGCGACGGCCGCATGAGCTTCGACGAGTTCTGGGCCGCCCTGAACAAGTGAGCAGGCTACGCGAAGCCCCCGACCACCCCCTGCCGGGCGGTCGGGGGCTTCGGTCCGCCCGGGGTCAGGTCATGTCCTCGACCTCGGCCAGGGCCTCCTCCAGCCAGCGCAGCCAGAACGTCTCCAGCCCGACGCCGCCGTGCAGGACGAGCCGGCGCAGCCGGTCCTCGTCGGAGTCCCGCCCCGGCGGGAAGTCCTTCTCCTCGATGGCCTCGTAGACCGCCAGCTGCCGCCGGTGCAGCTCCAGATGGCGCCGCAGCTCCCCGGCGAGCCCCTGCGGGCCGACGACGGCCGCAGCCCGGATCCGCAGCAGCAGCGGATCCCGGACGGCCTTCGGATCCTGGCTCTCGCCGACCCACCGCGCGAGCTCCGCACTGCCGGCGTCCAGCACCTCGTACTGCTTCTTCTGCCCCCGTACGGGCACCTCGCTGGGCAGCTCCCGGATCAGCCCGGCCTCCTCCAGCCGGCCGAGCTCGCGGTAGATCTGCTGGTGCGTCGCGGACCAGAAGTACCCGATCGACTTGTCGAACCGGCGCGTCAGCTCCAGCCCCGACGAGGGCTTCTCCAGCAGGGCGGTGAGGATGGCGTGCGGCAGCGACATGCGGCCATCCTAGGGACGCGGGGGGTCGGGGGGCCGCGCCGCAGGCCCTCACCGCCAGGCGGTCAGGGCTTCCGGCGTCTTCGGGCCCGGGGCGTGCGGGTCCAGGAGGGCGCGGGCGCGCAGGAAGGAAGCCACCGCCGGGGACCAGGCCTGGCGCAGGCCCGCGGCGGCCAGCAGCTCCGGGTCCGACAGCAGGGTCTGAGCCGGGCCCGTGCGGATGCCCGACGGGGTCAGCACCGCCGCGTCGTCGGCCCAGCGGACCGCCAGGTCCACGTCGTGCGTGGCCATCACCACCGTGGTGCCGGCCGCGCGCAGCCGGGCCAAGACGTCCAGCAGGCGCTCCTGGCCGTCCGGGTCCAGGCCCGCCGTCGGCTCGTCCAGGATCAGCACCCGCGGAGCCATCGCCACCGCCCCCGCGATGGCCGCGCGCTTGCGCTGCCCGTACGAGAGCAGGTGCGTCGGGCGGTCCCGCAGCGCCGTGATGTCCAGCGCGGCGAGCGCGGAGTCCACCCGGGCGCGCACCTCGTCCGCCGCCAGCCCCAGGTTCATCGGGCCGAAGGACACGTCCTGTTCCACCGAGGCCGCGAACAGCTGGTCGTCCGGGTCCTGGACCACCAGCTGCACCGCCGTGCGCAGGCGGGTCAGCCCCGCCCGGTCGTACGAGACCGCCGTCCCGTCGAGGCGCAGCGAACCCGGGCCGGGCCGCAGGCCCCCGCTCAGCAGCCGCATCAGCGTGGTCTTGCCACTGCCGTTGCGGCCCAGCAGGACCAGCGCGCGGTCCGGCGCGATGGCGAAGTCCACGCCGGCCAGGACCGCCGGGCCGTCCTCGTACGCGTAACCGGCGCCGGCCAGTTCCACCAACGGGTTCACAGGTAGAGCCCCTTCAGGGTGAGGGTCAGGGTGATCAGGGCGGCCAGCAGCGCCCCCGACGCCGCCAGGAACCGCCAGGACAGGGCCGCCTCGGGTACGAGGACCCGCAGCGCGCCGTCGTATCCGCGCCCGGCCAGGCCCTCCTGGAGCCGCGCCGCGCGATCGAAGGCCCGTACGAAGGACGTCGCGGCGAGCCCGGCCAGCGAACGCCACACCGCCGCCCGCCCGGACTGGCCCAGCCGGGCCGCCTGGGCGCGCCGGACCTGGGTCATCGAGTCCAGCAGCAGGAAGCCGATGCGGTACATGACCAGGGCCACGTCCACCACCGGCGCCGGGACCCCGGCCCGGACCAGCCGGGGCAGCACGTCCGAGACGGGCGTGGTGAAGGCGAAGAGCAGCACGCCGAGGGAGGCCGCCGAGGTCCGCAGCAGCAGCTCGGCGGCGTGCCGGGGGCCGTCGGGCGCGAGCGAGACGAACCCGCCGGGGCCGCCGACGGCCACCAGCAGTGGGAGCGCGCCGGTGAAGCAGAAGCCCAGCGGGATCCGGAAGGCCCGCCACAGCTGCCGCCCGGCCACGCCGGCCGGGCCGAGCAGCACGGCGAGCGTGGCGGCGGCGACCAGCGGACCGCCGGGCCAGGGCGGCAGGCATACGGCGCTGACCGTCAGGCCGAGCCCCAGCAGGGCCTTTTCCAGGGGATGCCGGCGCCGCCACCGGCTCGCGTGCGCCGCCACGTCGATCGGCAGCACCGCCTACGACTCCGAGGCGGCGGTGTCGGGCCGGTCCGCGGAGGCGTCCGGCCGGGCCGCGGCCGCCGCGGTCGCCTGGCGGCGTCCCTTGCGGACGCCGAAGTAGTACGCGAGCACACCCGCGCCCAGGGCCGCCTGGAGGGCGAACAGGGCCGACTCGACCTCCCCGGACGGGGGTTCGTACAGCGGCGAGAACCACGGCTCGTAGTCGGGCTTCAGCTCCGTGATCGCCGACTCCGCCTGCGCGTCGGCGCCCGCGAACGGCTCCTCCTTGCCCTCGCCCATCCCCAGCGCGATCGGCAGCACGGCCAGCGCCGCCACCAGGAGCAGCAGCAGGCCGTTGATCTTCGCGTTCCGGCTCATGCCCATCACACGGCCGCCTTCTGCTCGCTGCGACCGGTGAACTTCGCGACGCCCAGCCGGACCAGGTCCGACTTGCTCGACTGCATCAGCAGCCGCATCACGAGAACCGTCAGCAGCCCCTCGCTCACCGCGAGCGGGATCTGCGTCACCGCGAAGATGCCGCCGAACTTCGCGAGCGCGCCCGGGAACCCGGTGCCGGGGTCCGGGAAGGCCAGCGCCAGCTGCACGGACGTCACGCAGTAGGTCACCAGGTCGGCGAAGAACGCGCCGAAGAATACGGTCACCATCAGCGGCACGTCGAAGCGCTTCAGCAGCAGGTACACCCCGTACCCGGCCCACGGCCCGGCGATCGCCATCGAGAACACGTTCGCGCCGAGGGTGGTCAGCCCGCCGTGCGCCAGCAGCAGCGCCTGGAAGAGCAGGGTGATCGTGCCGAGCACCGCCATGATGGGCGGCCGGAACAGGATCGCTCCGAGCCCGGTCCCGGTGGGGTGCGAACAACTGCCCGTCACGGACGGGATCTTGAGGGCGGACAGGACGAACGTGAACGCTCCGGACGCCCCGAGCAGCAGCGTGCTCTCCGGGTTCGCCTTCACCTCGCGGGAGAGGGCGCGGACACCGTGGACGACGAACGGAGCGGACGCGGCGCCCCAGGCGACCGCGTGCAAAGGGGGCAGGAACCCCTCGGCTATATGCATGAGTGGGGAGACCTCTCCAGCACCTCGTGGATGGACAACGCGCCCCGGCCGGTCTCCTGGCTCACGGGTGCTGATGCCCTGACCCCGCCTTCCCGGGCGGTGCGGAACCTCCCGCGCCGCCCAGTGGCTTCCCTAAGGAGTGGAGCCGGACTTCCCGTTCACAGTGGCGAGGGCCGCACCGGTTTCCCACCGGTTTCCCGTACACCAAGGCCAGCTGACCCTAGTCGGAGGGACGGACCTGCACCAACCCGGCCCGAACGCCCGCCGGCAGGCGCGGGGCGCTCGGCGCGGTCTCACCGGCACTCGTCGCGGTGCGCGACGTCCAGCACGAGCCGCTCGGGCGCGTGCAGGGTGGAGGAGCGGACCGCCGGCGTCGAGGCGAAGGCGGCGCTCGCCCCAGCGGGCGTTCACGACGAGCGGCGCGGGCCGGACGCTCATGGTTGCACCCAAACCGGGCCCAACTCAACGGATCTTATGGAAACGTCATTTATCGGGGCAGCAGGGTGCTCAGCTGGGCGTCCAGGTCGTAGTGCCGCCGCTCTTCGCCGCGCGGCACCAGGGCGACCAGCCGCCGGCACAGCACCCGCACGTCCTTCGCCCGGGCGGACACCACGCAGCTCTGCGCGCCGTTGCTGAAGGCGAGGAAGACCCGCGGCTCCCCGCCCTGCCAGCGCGGCCACACCCGGACGTCGCCCTCGCCCGTCACGCAGGTCTCCCCGTCGAGCAGCAGGTCCCGGGAGAACACCCAGCGCGCCAGGTGCGTCCCGGCGCCGCGGAAGTCGAGCGCCAGCTCGTAGGGCCGGTCGCGGCGGTACGTGAAGGCCCCGGACACCGGCACGGGCTCGGGGGAGGCCTCCAGCCGGAGGGGGAGGACGCGGTACTCGATGCCGTCCATGCGCTGCGCCTCTCTGTCGTGCCCCGCCCGGGGCGCTCGCGGCCCCTCTCGGGCAAGCTAGCCCACCCCCCGGCCGCCCCCGCGGGCCGAAGGTCCCGACCCCGGGGGCCGCTGGGCCCGTCTTCGCACAGGAACGGGGCCGGGAACGCGAAGGGGCCCGCCCTCCGGGGGGAGGGCGGGCCGCCGCGTCACCGGTCCGTTACGGGACGGGGTGGAAGACGAACGAGCCGTTGGCCTGACCGATGGCCGTGTAGCCGGCGCCGTTGGCCTGGGCGCCGTCGTTCTGGTTGGACGCCCCGGAGCCCGTGGCGACCTGCTGGGTGGTGGAGGAGTTGCCGAGGTTGCTGCCGGCGATACCGCTGCCGAGGATCTCGCCGACGGCGGCGTTGGACGAGACGCCCGCACCGGCACCGTTGTCGGCCTGGGCCGTGCCCGTGAAGAGCGCGACGGCGAAGGGGAGCGCTGCGACAGCCGCCAGGACGCGGATGCTGCGGTTGCTTGCCATGATGAAGTCCTCCCGTACACAAAAAGGCTGCGGTCCAAGGCGGTTGGCCGGCCGCCGGGGGTGTGGCCGCGACGTCACGTGATCACCATGGCGCATGTGATCATCGAGAGACCAGCCCGGAGCCGAGGGTTCGCCCTCACGCGTGATCAACTCCGGGCAAACCTCCGTTGGCCTGCGAATGCACCGTGCCCTGGCACGCCGGAGGGGCCCGGCGCGCTGCGCCGGGCCCCTCCTTCGTCATGGGTGCCGGATCAGAGGATCAGCACTCGATGACGTTGACCGCCAGGCCGCCGCGGGCGGTCTCCTTGTACTTGACCTTCATGTCGGCGCCGGTCTCCTTCATGGTCTTGATGACCTTGTCGAGGGACACCTTGTGGGTGCCGTCGCCGCGCATGGCCATCCTGGCCGCGGTGACGGCCTTGACCGCCGCCATGCCGTTGCGCTCGATGCACGGGATCTGGACGAGGCCGCCCACCGGGTCGCAGGTCAGGCCCAGGTTGTGCTCCATGCCGATCTCGGCCGCGTTCTCCACCTGCTCCGGGGTGCAGCCCAGGACCTCGGCGAGGGCGCCCGCCGCCATCGAGCAGGCCGAGCCGACCTCGCCCTGGCAGCCGACCTCGGCGCCGGAGATCGAGGCGTTCTCCTTGAACAGCAGGCCGATCGCACCCGCGGCGAGCAGGAAGCGGACCACGCCGTCCTCGTCCGCGCCCGGCACGAAGTTCATGTAGTAGTGCAGGACCGCGGGAATGATGCCCGCGGCGCCGTTCGTCGGAGCCGTGACCACCCGGCCGCCGGCCGCGTTCTCCTCGTTCACGGCCATCGCGTAGAGGGTGATCCACTCCATCGACAGCGCCTGGGGGTCGCCCTCGGAGCGCAGTTTGCGGGCGGTGTTCGCGGCCCGGCGGCGGACCTTCAGGCCGCCCGGCAGGATGCCCTCGCGCGACATGCCGCGCGCGACGCACGCCTGCATGACCCGCCAGATCTCCAGCAGGCCCTCGCGGATCTCCTCCTCGGTGCGCCAGGCCTTCTCGTTCTCCAGCATCATCGCGGAGATCGACAGACCGCTCTCGCGGGCCATGCGCAGCATCTCGTCGCCGCTGCGGAAGGGGTACTTCAGCACCGTGTCGTCGAGCTTGATCCGGTCCTCGCCGACCGCGTCCTCGTCCACGACGAAGCCGCCGCCTACCGAGTAGTACGTCTTCTCCAGCAGCGGGGCGCCGGCGGCGTCGTACGCGAAGAGCGTCATGCCGTTCGCGTGGTACGGCAGGGACCGGCGGCGGTGCAGGATCAGCTGGCTCGGCTCGTCGAAGGCGATCTCGTGCGCGCCCCCTATCTCGGTGCCGAGCAGGCGCAGGCGGCCCGTCCTGCGGATGCGCTCCACCTCGTCGTCGGCGCTCTCCACGTTCACCGAGCGGGGGGAGTGGCCCTCCAGACCCAGCAGCACCGCCTTGGGCGTGCCGTGGCCGTGGCCGGTCGCGCCGAGGGAGCCGTACAGCTCCGCCCGGACCGCCGCGGTCTGGGCGAGCACGCCGTCCTTCTTCAGCCGGGTCACGAACATGCGGGCGGCGCGCATCGGGCCGACCGTGTGGGAGGAGGAGGGGCCGATGCCGATGGAGAAGAGATCGAAGACGGAGATGGCCACGGTGGCGGACTCCCTTGTCTGCTCGTGGGTGGAGGGGCAGGCGGGGTGGATCGTATGAGGGGGGGATTGTTCGGATTTTGTCCGACAGTCGAGCTTAACGTGGCGAGGTGAACGTTTCGTCTGCCCGCGATGGTCGCCGGACGGCGCTCGGGTATGGCTCGTGTCACACAGGAAGGGCCCGGCCCTGTGTGACACCAGGCCGGGCCCTCCCAAGCCGTCGCTAGAGCGTCGGGTACAGCGGGAACTTCGCGGCGAGGGCCGAAACGCGCGCCTTCAGGTCCTCGGCGTCGTGCGCGGGCTTCAGCGCCTGCGCGATGATCTCGGCGACCTCGGTGAAGGCCTCGGCGTCGAAACCGCGGGTGGCCAGCGCCGGCGTACCGATCCGCAGGCCCGAGGTGACCATCGGCGGCCGCGGGTCGTTCGGGATCGCGTTGCGGTTGACCGTGATGCCGACCTCGTGGAGGCGGTCCTCGGCCTGCTGGCCGTCCAGCTCGGAGTTGCGCAGGTCGACCAGGACCAGGTGCACGTCGGTGCCGCCGGTGAGGACGTCCACGCCCACGGCCTTGACGTCGTCCTGGACCAGGCGGGCGGCCAGGATCTTCGCACCCTCCAGGGTGCGCTCCTGGCGCTCCTTGAACTCGGGCGAGGCCGCGACCTTGAAGGAGACCGCCTTGGCGGCGATCACGTGCTCCAGCGGACCGCCCTGCTGGCCCGGGAAGACCGCGGAGTTGATCTTCTTGGCCAGCTCCTGCGTCGACAGGATGACACCGCCGCGCGGACCGCCGAGGGTCTTGTGCGTGGTGGTGGTGACCACGTGGGCGTGCGGCACCGGGTTCGGGTGCAGGCCCGCGGCCACCAGGCCGGCGAAGTGCGCCATGTCGACCATCAGGTACGCGCCGACCTCGTCCGCGATGCGGCGGAAGGCGGCGAAGTCCAGCTGGCGCGGGTAGGCGGACCAGCCGGCGACGATCAGCTGCGGCTTGGACTCCTTGGCGAGGCGCTCGACCTCGGCCATGTCGACCTCGCCGGTCTCGTCGACGTGGTACGGGACCACGTTGTAGAGCTTGCCGGAGAAGTTGATCTTCATGCCGTGGGTCAGGTGACCGCCGTGGGCCAGGTTCAGGCCCATGATCGTGTCGCCCGGCTTCAGCAGCGCGAACATCGCGGCGGCGTTCGCCTGCGCACCGGAGTGCGGCTGGACGTTCGCGGCCTCGGCGCCGAACAGCGCCTTGATGCGGTCGATCGCGATCTGCTCGACCACGTCGACGTGCTCGCAGCCGCCGTAGTAGCGGCGGCCCGGGTAGCCCTCGGCGTACTTGTTGGTGAGGACCGAGCCCTGGGCCTCCATGACGGCGACCGGAGCGAAGTTCTCCGACGCGATCATTTCCAGGGTGGACTGCTGGCGGGCGAGCTCGGCGTCGACGGCGGCGGCGACGTCCGGGTCGAGCTCGTGCAGGGGGGTGTTGAGAACAGACATCAGGTACCCCTGGGGTGTCAGTTGTCGGAGTGGGTGAGCGCGGCGTACTCCTCGGCGGAGAGCAGGTCGGCCGGCTCCTCCGCGATACGCACCTTGAACAGCCAGCCGCCCTCGAACGGAGCCGTGTTCACGAGCGCCGGGTCGTCCACGACGTCCTGGTTGGCCTCGACGACCTCACCCGTGACGGGGGAGTACAGATCGCTGACGGACTTGGTCGACTCCAGCTCACCGCAGGTCTCGCCCGCGGTCACCGTGTCGCCGACGGCGGGGAGCTGGGCGTAGACGACGTCACCGAGCGCGTTGGCCGCGAACTCCGTGATGCCGACCGTCGCGACGCCGCCCTCGGCGTCCGACAGCCACTCGTGCTCCTTGCTGTAACGCAGCTGCTGGGGGTTGCTCATGACCTGATTCTCCTGGATGCGGGGGAGTGGGGACGAACAGTGGTCTCGCGTACTGAGACGCGGGGAGTTACTTCTGCCGCTTGTAGAACGGCAGCGCCACGACCTCGTACGGCTCATGCGTACCGCGAATGTCCACGCCGACGCCGGAGGTGCCGGGCGCGGCGTGCGCCGCGTCCACGTAGGCCATCGCGATCGGCTTGCCCAGCGTCGGGGACGGGGCGCCGGAGGTGACCTCTCCGATGACCTTCCCGTCGGCCACGACGGGGAAGCCGGCGCGCGGGACGCGGCGGCCCTCGGCGATCAGGCCGACCAGCTTGCGCGGGGGGTTCGTGGCGGAGCGCTCGGCGGCGGCCTCCAGAGCGGCGCGGCCGACGAAGTCGCCCTCCTTCTCGAACTTGACGACCCGGCCCAGCCCCGCGTCGAACGGGGTGAGGGAGGTGGTCAGCTCGTGCCCGTACAGCGGCATGCCCGCCTCCAGGCGCAGCGTGTCGCGGCAGGACAGGCCCGCCGGGACCAGGCCGACACCCTCGCCGGCCTTGGTCAGCGCCTGCCACAGCTCGACGGCGTGCTCGGGGGCGACGAACAGCTCGAAGCCGTCCTCGCCGGTGTAGCCCGTACGCGCGATCAGCGCGGGCACGCCCGCGACCGTGCCGGGCAGGCCGGCGTAGTACTTGAGCCCGTCCAGGTCGGCGTCGGTGAGGGAGGCGAGGATGCCGGGGGACTCCGGGCCCTGCACGGCGATCAGCGCGTACGCGTCGCGGTCGTCGCGCACCACGGTGTCGAAGCCGGCGGCGCGCTCGGTCAGGGCGTCCAGGACGACCTGGGCGTTGGAGGCGTTCGCGACGACCATGTACTCGCTCTCGCCCAGGCGGTAGACGATCAGGTCGTCGACGATCCCGCCGTCCTCCTGGCAGATGTGCGTGTAGCGGGCGCGGCCGACGCCGACGGTGGAGATGTTGCCCACCAGGGCGTAGTCCAGGGCCTTGACGGCCTCCGGGCCGGTCAGCGTGATCTCGCCCATGTGGGAGAGGTCGAAGAGGCCGGCCTTGGTCCGGACGGCGTTGTGCTCGTCGCGCTCACTGCCGTACCGCAGCGGCATGTCCCAGCCCGCGAAATCGGTCATGGTCGCACCGAGCGAACGGTGCAGCGCGTCGAGGGCGGTCAGGCGGGGGGCAGTGCTCATGGGTGTGGCTCCCGGGTCCCAGGGCATGACATGACGAGGACGTTCCTCCCCATCTGTCATCGGAACCTGAGAGGTTCGCCGAGAGTTCCCGGTCGGACCCGGGGAACGTCGACTTGCACCTTGGGTGGAGCGCACGCGGATGCCGTCGCGGGGGACGGCGGCGCGGCTCGCTTTTCAGATCTGCCTCATCCACGCGGTACGGGGCCTGAGAGATTCAAGGGAGGTACTTGCTCCTTCGGCGCCCGGGCACCGCCTCACGGCGTGCCGGGACTCTCCCGCGCGGATTCAAGCGGCCGGTATGCAGTTGGTCCAGATGGCGCACATCATTGCACGCCGTCCGGGCGATCGGGCGTGCGGGCCCGAAAGAACGTACGCAAAGGGTGGGGCGGGGGCGGCGGACCGATGGTGACGGACCGGTGGTGACGGACCGGTGACGCAACCGGGACGGAGCCGCGATACCCGACCGGAACCGGGGGTCCCGGATTACCGTCTCTTTACACTCAGTGGGCATGGGGCCCCCTGCGGGCCCGGATGGGGGAGGCGATCACTGTGCGGAGATTCGGAGTGCTGGCGTTGACCGGGACGGGGTCCGTGGACGGAGTGCCCGCGGCGCGGCGGACGCGCGCCGAGGGCGCCCCCGTGCGTGACCTGCGCGGCCGGGGCGCGCACGGACCGCAGTGGCTCGGCTTCGCCGAGGGGGACATCGTCGTCGTGTCCGGCCTGCCGGGCGGCGGCAAGAGCACGCTGATCAAGCGGGCCGCCGAGGGCGGCGGCATCGACTCCCAGGACGTGCGCGAGCGCTGGGAGCGGCGCATGCCGAAGACCGTGCCGTACGGGGTGTACCGGCCGCTCGTCCGCTTCGCCCACTACTGGGGGCTCTGGCGGACCCTGCGCTCCGGTGCCTCGGCGGTGGTCCACGACTGCGGGACGCAGAGCTGGGTCCGCGGCCTGCTGGCCGCGGCCGCGCGGCGGCGGGGCCGGGCGCTGCACCTCCTGCTGCTGGACACCAGCCCCGAGGAGGCGCTGGCCGGGCAGGAGGCGCGCGGGCGCGGGGTCTCCGCGTACGCCTTCGCCCGGCACCGGGGGGCGGTGGCCCGGCTGCTGCGCGAGGCGGAATCGGGCCGCCTCCCCGCCGGCTGCACCTCGGCGGTGCTGCTGGACCGCGGCTCGGCCGCCTCCGTGACCCGCATAGCCTTCCGCCGGGACACCCCCTGACCACCCGCGGCGGAGCCCCCGGCGCCGGCCGGAGCCCGAGCCGTTAACCTCGGGCGACGGCAGGGGCGGAAAACACAGCGGAGGCGTGGATGCAGGGCGGCGGCTGGCCGGACAACGAGCTGGAGCAGGTGCTCGGGGCGGCGCTCGGGCAGACGGACGCGGGGGCCCGGATCGTCGAGGTGCTCGGGCGCAGCCGGCTCTGGGTGCCGCTGCCCGCGGGCGCCGGCGCGGGTCCGGACGCGGGCGGCGCGCTCACGCTGCCCACGATGGACATCAACGGGGCCGCGTACGTCCCCGTCTACAGCTCCGAGGCCCAGTTCCGCGCCTGCGTCGGCCCGGCCATGGACTTCGCCGTGGCCCCCGCCGTCGAGTTCGCCCGCGGCCTGCCCCCGCAGCTCGGCATCGCCGTGAACCCCGAGGGCGCCGTCGGCGTCCCGCTGCCCCCGCCCGCCGTGGCGGAACTCTGCCGTACCGGCCGGACCCCGCTCGACGGCCCCGCCACGGGCGGCCGCGTCCGGCTCTACGAGCCCGACTGGCAGGAGGACCCGGTGGACTTCCTGGCCGCGGCCGCCGAGGAGTTCCGCGCCTCCGGCGCGGTCGCCGCGGCCCACCGCTGCCTGGCCAGCGTCGAGGGCGGGGCGCCGGAGCTCTACATCGGTGTCCGGCTGCTGGGATGGGAGCCCGAGATGCGGAACGCGCCGATGGACGCCCTCGGCCGGGCCCTGGCCCGCGTCGCGCCGCCCTGGCCCGTGCAGTTGATCCTCCTCGACGCCGTGCAGGACCCGGTGGTCGACTTCATCGCCGAGCGCGTACGCCCCTTCTACCTCGCGTAGCGCCGCTTAAGCTGGGTGCCGATACGGGTGGACGGGCGGACGAAGAGGGGTACCGGGTGAGTGCGTCAGGCACGGCCGCGGCCGGGCAGGTCGAGCACATGATGCGCCAGGTGACGCCCGGGCGCTTCGAGAGCTACGAGTCGCTTCTGCACGCCCTCGCCGAGGGACGGCTGTGGATGCTGCTCTGGCAGGGACAGCCGGGCTCCCCGGACGCCCAGTACGGCGGCATGGAGATCGAGGGCCTCGGGTACGCGCCCTGCGTCACCTCCCCCCAGGAGCTGGCCGCCAGCGGCTGGAGCCGGGGCTACGAGGTGGTCACCGGCCGGGACGTCGCCCGCGCCCTCTACCCGGACCGCTGGGGCCTGTGGCTCAACCCGCACGCCCAGGGCGGCGGCCTGGGCATCCCCTGGGCCGACCTGCGCCGCATCGCCACCGGGCTCGACCGGATGCCGGCCGGCCCGCTGCGGCTGTCCGAGCCCGCCCTGGAGCTCCCGCAGTTCTACGGACTGCTGACCCAGCACGCCCACCGCACCCCCGCCGTGCGCTCGCTGCGCCGCGCCTGGGTGCAGCCCTCGCTGGGCTCGCCGTACCTCGCGGTCGGGCTCGACCTGTACGACGCCTCCGCGCCCGCGCTGGAATCCGTACGGGAGATGATGCGCCAGTCGGTCGGCGCGGTGCCCGAGGGCGTGCCCGTGTGCACGGTGGCGCTGGCCGACGAGCACGATCCCGTGGCGATGTGGCTGCGCGCCCAGACCCGCCCCTTCTACGACCGCGAGGGCCAGGCCCCGGCGTACTGAGCGGAGCGGTCCACGGACCGGGACGACCATATCCGGCCAACGAAGGCCGCGGGGAACGACGTTCCCCGCGGCCTTCGGCGTATCCGCTGTTTCCGCCCAAGTAGGAGCGCTGAAATGGCACTTGGGCCCGATGTCCGTTCCGCGCCGTACGGTCCCTGTTTCACCGCTGACCAGGACCGGCCGTTCGGATAACGGAAGGTGCAGACGCAGATCACGGTTGCGCATCACATCCCTGGCAGGGCTGGCGGCTGCTCCTGAGCCCGTTGAAGACTCCCCCCACCGAAGGCCGGTCAATCCCACAACCACCGGATCTTCACGTGCACTTCAGGCGCAATTCGTGCCATTCGCACCATCAGAGACGCCGAAAGAACCAAGCCGCCACAGCGGCGGGCATGGGCCGGCCACCGTCGGCCGAGAGGGGTCCCCACCACGATGACGGCACCACTGCACGACACCAGCGCGGCCGAGCCCGCGGCCGTGGCCGCCCCCGAACTCCCGCAGAAGGCGATCGAGGGGCGCTCACCGTGGAAGATCGCCTGGCTCCGGCTCAAGCGTGACAAGGTCGCACTGACCGGCGGTGTCATCGTGCTCCTGCTGATTCTCGTCGCGATCTTCGCGCCGTTGATCGTCAAACTCCTCGGCCACCCGCCGGAGGAGCTGCACGAGGACCTGCTGGACCCGCTGCTCGGCCTGCCGGCCGGACCCCGCGGCGGTATGAACGGCGACTTCCTGCTGGGCATCGAGCCGGTCAACGGCCGCGACGTCTTCAGCCGGATCGTCTACGGCGCGCGCATCTCGCTGCTGGTGGCCTTCCTGTCCGCCTTCGTGGCGGTCTCGCTGGGCACCGTCTTCGGCATCATCGCCGGCTACTTCGGCGGCTGGGTCGACGCGGCGATCAGCCGTGTCATGGACCTGCTGCTCGCTTTCCCGCAGCTGCTCTTCATCATCGCGCTGATCTCCGTCGTCCCCGGAAAGCTGTGGGGATTCGAGGGATCGGGACTGCGCATCGCGGTGCTGGTGCTCGTCATCGGCTTCTTCGGATGGCCGTACATCGGGCGCATCGTCCGCGGCCAGACCCTGTCGCTGCGCGAACGCGAGTACGTCGAGGCGGCGCGGAGCCTGGGCGCGGGGCGGGCGTACATCCTCTTCCGCGAACTCCTTCCCAACCTGGTGGCACCGATCACCGTCTACACGACGCTGATGATCCCCACCAACGTGCTCACCGAGGCCGCGCTGAGCTTCCTCGGTGTCGGCGTCAAGCCGCCCACACCGTCCTGGGGAGAAACCCTCTCAACGGCTGTGCGGACCTATGAGGACGATCCGCTCTTCATGATCTTCCCCGGCGTGGCGATCTTCATCACCGTGCTGGCCTTCAACCTCTTCGGCGACGGCGTCCGCGACGCCCTCGACCCGAAGGGCTCCCGCTAGCCACCGCAGGGCAAACCAGGAACCGGCTTCGAGCCGTACGTACACAGGAACTACAACGGAGGGTTGCGAGCATCGTGACTACCCATCGCACGTCGAAGCGCAGGCTTGCCGCTGGCACGGCCGTCGTGCTCGCGGTCATGCTGACCGCGACCGCCTGTGGCGGCGACAACAAGAAGGACGACAAGACCGCTGCCTCGGGCGGTGGCTTCAACGCCGGCATCGGCAAGATCGCCAACGCGTCGGACAAGAAGGGTGGCGAGCTCAAGTTCGTCGGCACCCAGGAAGCCGACTCGTGGGACCCGCAGCGCGGTTACTACGGCTTCATGTGGGACTTCGCCCGCTACTACACGCGCCAGCTGGTCAGTTACAAGGCCGCCCCGGGCGAGCAGAGCACCGACCTGGAGCCCGACCTCGCGACCGCCAAGGCCGAGATCAGCGACGGCGGCAAGACCTACAAGTACACCCTCAAGGACAACGTGACCTGGGAGGACGGCTCGCCCGTCACCGCCCAGGACGTCAAGTACGGCATCGAGCGCACCTGGGCCCAGGACGTCATCTCCGGCGGCCCGGTCTACCTGATGCAGGTCCTCGACCCGAAGACCGAGTACCCGGGCCCGTACAAGGACACGGCCCCGGACAAGCTCGGCCTCAAGGCCATCGAGACCCCGGACGCGAAGACCATCATCTTCAAGCTCCCGGCGCCCAACGGCGACTTCGAGCAGATGCTGGCCATGCCGGCGGCGAGCCCGGTCAAGCAGGACAAGGACACCGCGGCCAAGTACGGCCTGAAGCCCTTCTCCAACGGCCCGTACAAGATCGACTCGTACGAGCCGAACAAGAGCATGAAGCTCTCGCGCAACACGAACTGGAAGCCCGAGTCGGACACCATCCGCAAGGCGCTGCCGGACTCCATCTCGGTCACGTTCATGGCGAACTCGGACGACATGGACAAGCGCCTGATGAACGGCGAGTTCGACCTCGACATCAACGCGACCGGCATCGGCCAGGCGGCCCGCGCCACCGCGCTGAAGGACCACAAGAACAACCTGGACAACGGCCAGACCGGCTTCATCCGGTACGCCGTCTTCCCGCAGACCGTCGCGCCGTTCGACAACATCGAGTGCCGCAAGGCCGTCATCTACGCGGCCGACCACAAGTCCCTGCAGACCGCCCGCGGCGGCCCGCAGGCCGGTGGCGACATCGCCCCCAACATGCTCCCGCTCGGCATCAAGGGCTCCGACGCCAAGTACGACCCGTACGGCGTCCTGACCAACGACGGCAAGCCCGACGTCGAGAAGGCCAAGGCCGCTCTCAAGGCGTGCGGCAAGGAGGGCGGTTTCAAGACCACCATCGCCGTCCGCAACAACAAGCCGGTCGAGGTCGCCACGGCGGTCTCGCTCCAGAACGCCCTGAAGCAGGTCGGCATCGACGCCCAGGTCGAGCAGTTCGACGGCGCCCAGACCTCCGGCATCATCGGTTCGCCGAAGGTCGTCAAGGAGAAGGGCTACGGCATCATCATCATGGGCTGGGGCGCCGACTTCCCGACCGGGCAGGGCTTCGCCCAGCCGCTGGTCGACGGTCGCTTCATCCTCCAGAGCGGCAACAACAACTTCTCCGAGCTGAACGACCCGGTCATCAACGGCCTGTTCGACAAGGCGATCGCGGAGACGGACCCGGTCAAGGCGGGCGACATCTACAAGCAGATGAACCAGAAGGTCTCCGAGGCCGCGGTCTACCTGCCCTTCGTCTACGACAAGACGATCACCTGGCGCAGCACCCGGCTGACCAACGCCTACACCTCCGACGCCTACAACGGCCGCTACGACTACGCCTCCCTCGGCGTCTCGAAGTAACCGTCCGTCAGTCCAGTTCCAGTGTTCCAGTGCCACACCCGCTAGGCACGAAGGGCAGGTGATGGCCGCGGTCGCGGCGTGGGGGCGCCCTCCAGAAGAGGGCGCCCCCGGGTCTCGGTCAGGCCGAGCGCAGTGCTTGCATATCTCATCCGGCGGTTCTTCGCCGTCATCGTCATGCTGTTGGTCATCTGCTTGGTGACCTTCGGAATCTTCTTCCTCTTCCCGAAGATGATCGGGACGGATCCGGCGCTGTACTTCGTCGGCAAGCAGTCCGACCCCGCTGCCATCGAGGGCATCCGGCAGAAGATGGGTCTCGACGACCCGATCCTCGTCCAGTTCGGCAAGTTCATCGTCGGGCTGGTGGCGGGTCGCACCTACGCCAACGGCTCCGACGTCACGCAATGCGCCGCGCCCTGCTTCGGCTACTCCTTCAAGACCGAGCAGGAGGTCTGGCCGCTGCTGCTCGACTGGCTGCCGGTCACCCTCTCGCTCGCCGCCGGCGCCGTCGTGCTCTGGGTCGTCGGCGGTGTCGCCACCGGCGTCATCTCCGCCCTCAAGCGGGGCACGCTCCTGGACCGCTCGGCGATGGGCGTCGCCCTCGCCGGCGTCTCCCTCCCCATCTACTTCACGGGCATGCTCGCCATCGCCCTCTTCTCCGACCAGCTCGGCTGGTTCGGACGCCCGGAGGTGGCGTTCGCCGACGACCCGGGCAAGTGGTTCAACGGGATGGTCCTGCCGTGGGTCTCGCTCGCCTTCCTGTACGCGGCGATGTACGCCCGGCTCACCCGCGCGACGATGCTCGAAGTCCTCAACGAGGACTACATCCGCACCGCGCGCGCCAAGGGTCTGGCGGAACCCGTCGTCATCGCCAAGCACGCCATGCGCTCGACGATGACGCCGATCCTGACCGTCCTGGGCCTCGACCTCGGAGCCCTCATGGGCGGCGCGGTCCTGACCGAGTACACGTTCTCGCTGCACGGTCTCGGCTACAGCGCCGTCCGCGCGATCAGTGACCACGACCTGCCGGTCATCCTGGGCATCACCTTGATCTCCGCCTTCTTCGTCGTCGTCGCGAACCTCGTCGTCGACCTCCTGTACGCGGTGATCGACCCCCGAGTGAGGCTGTCATGAGCGACCTGACCAAGAGCGGTACGACGGGAGCGCAGGCGCCGCCGAACGTGCCCGTCACCGGTTCCGCCCCCTCCACCGCCTTCCTGGAGGTCCGCGACCTCAAGGTGCACTTCCCGACCGAGGACGGCCTGGTCAAGTCCGTCGACGGACTCTCCTTCACCCTGGAGAAGGGCAAGACCCTCGGCATCGTCGGCGAGTCCGGCTCGGGCAAGTCCGTCACCTCGCTGGGCATCATGGGCCTGCACCGGGTGGGCCAGTACGGCCGCCAGCGGGCCCACATCTCGGGCGAGATCTGGCTGGACGGCAAGGAGCTGCTCTCCTCCCCGGAGGAGGAGGTGCGCAGGCTGCGCGGCCGGGAAATCGCGATGATCTTCCAGGACCCGCTGTCCGCGATGCACCCGTACTTCACCGTGGGCAAGCAGATCTCCGAGGCCTACCGGGTCCACAACAAGGTCGACAAGAAGACCGCGTTCAAGCGGGCCGTCGAACTCCTCGACCGCGTCGGCATACCCGAGCCCCACAAGCGCGTCGACAGCTACCCGCACGAGTTCTCCGGCGGTATGCGCCAGCGCGCGATGATCGCCATGGCGCTGGTCAACAACCCCGAGCTGCTCATCGCGGACGAGCCGACCACCGCGCTGGACGTCACCGTCCAGGCGCAGATCCTCGACCTCATCCGGGACCTCCAGCAGGAGTTCGGCTCCGCGGTCATCATGATCACGCACGACCTCGGCGTGGTCGCCGAAATGGCCGACGAACTGCTCGTCATGTACGGCGGCCGGTGCGTCGAGCGCGGTACCGCCGAGAAGGTCTTCTACGAGCCCCGCCACCCGTACACCTGGGGCCTGCTGGGCTCGATGCCGCGCATCGACCGCGACCAGACCGAGCGGCTGATCCCGGTCAAGGGCTCCCCGCCGAGCCTGATCAACATCCCGAGCGGCTGCGCGTTCAACCCGAGGTGCCCGTACGCCGACGTCCCCAAGGGCAACGTGACCCGCACGGTGCGGCCGGAGCTGACGCAGGACGACAGCCTCCACTGGTCCGCGTGTCACATGTCGCAGGACGAGCGGACCCGGATCTGGACCGAAGAGATTGCGCCGAAGCTGTGAGCGACAAGACGAAGCCGGATACGGCTGTTCTCCCCTCCCAGGCCGTGGACTCGCCCGAGCCGCTGCTCAAGGTGACCGGCCTGGTCAAGCACTTCCCCATCAACAAGGGGCTGCTGCGCCGGCAGGTCGGGGCCGTCAAGGCCGTGGACGGCATCGACTTCGACGTCCGGCGCGGTGAGACGCTGGGCGTCGTCGGCGAGTCCGGCTGCGGCAAGTCGACGATGGGCCGGCTGATCACGCGCCTGCTGGAGCCCACGGGCGGCACGGTCGAGTTCGAGGGGCGCGACATCACGCACCTGTCGGTCGCCGGGATGCGCCCGCTCCGCCGCGACGTGCAGATGATCTTCCAGGACCCGTACGGCTCGCTGAACCCGCGGCACACGGTCGGCACGATCGTCGGCGCCCCCTTCAAGCTCCAGGGCGTCCAGCCCGAGGGCGGTCTGAAGGCGGAGGTGCAGCGGCTGCTGTCCCTGGTGGGCCTCAACCCGGAGCACTACAACCGGTACCCGCACGAGTTCTCGGGCGGCCAGCGCCAGCGCATCGGCATCGCCCGCGCGCTGGCCCTGAATCCGAAGCTGGTCGTCGCCGACGAGCCGGTCTCGGCGCTGGACGTCTCGATCCAGGCACAGGTGGTCAACCTGCTGGACGACCTCCAGGAGGAGCTCGGCCTCACGTACGTGATCATCGCGCACGACCTCTCGGTCATCCGGCACGTCTCGGACCGCATCGCGGTGATGTACCTCGGCAAGATCGTGGAGCTGACCGACCGCAAGTCGCTCTACGAGAGCCCGATGCACCCGTACACCAAGGCGCTGCTGTCGGCCGTGCCCGTGCCGGACCCGCGCCGCCGGGGCGCCAAGAGCGGGCGCATCCTGCTCAAGGGCGACGTCCCGTCGCCGATCTCGCCGCCCTCCGGCTGCCGGTTCCACACGCGGTGCTGGAAGGCCACGCAGATCTGCACCACTCAGGAGCCGCCGACGCTGATGCCGACCCCGGGCCACCAGGTGGCCTGCCACCACCCGGAGAACGCCCCCGACCAGGCCCCGGGCGACCCGGCCCTCCCGGGCGCCGCGGACGCGATCGCCACGGTCACGGAGTGACCGCCCGCGGTCCCGGGCCCCGAGCCCGGGACCGCGGGACCGCGCCCCGGCCGTCGGACCGACGGCCGAACGGCACAATGGGGCGGTGCTCCACGATCTCTTCCCGCCCGGGATCCAGCATGCCCTGGACCTCGCCGGCATCTTCGTCTTCGCCACCGCCGGTGCGCTGCTCGCCGTACGCAAGAACTTCGACGTCTTCGGCATCTGCGTGCTCGCGCTCGTCACCGCCCTCGGCGGCGGCCTCTTCCGCGACCTCGTCATCGGCGCCGTCCCGCCGGCCGCCTTCGGCGAGCTCAGCTTCTTCGTGACCCCGCTGATCGCGGCGGTCATCGTCTACTTCCTCCACCCCGAGGTCCAGCGGATCAACCGGGCCATCAACGTGTTCGACGCGGCCGGCCTCGGCCTGTTCTGCGTCACGGGCACGACCAAGGCCTACGAGTACGGCCTCGGGCTGACGGCCTCCGCCGCGCTCGGCGTGGCCACGGCCGTCGGCGGGGGCGTCCTGCGCGACGTACTGGCCAACGAGGTCCCGTCGCTGCTGCGCGACCGCGAGATGTACGCGGTCCCCGCGATCGTCGGCGCCGCGATGGTGGCCCTGTCGATCGCCTTCGACAGCCTCAACGGCGTGACCACCGGCGCGGCGATCATCACCACGTTCGTGCTCCGGCTCCTCGCCATGCGCTACCACTGGCGTGCCCCGCTGGCCTGGAACCGCCGTTCCTCGGTGTCCGAAGAGCCGTAATCAGCATGTAGCAATGGAAAGCTACCGCTTAGTAGCAACCGGCGGTAGGCTCGAAACCATGGCATACGCAGCGGCCCAGGCCTCCATCGGCGACAGCGAATTCGACCGGGACACGACCGTCACCGCGCGCGCGGACGAGTCCGGCGTGTACGACGCGGAGCTCTCCGCCGGGTGGACGATCATCACCGCCGTCAACGGCGGCTACCTGCTGGCCCTGGTCGGCCGGGCCCTGTCGGCGGCCCTGCCGCACCCGGACCCCTTCACCGTCTCCGCCCACTACCTGACCTCGTCGGTGCCCGGCCCCGCCGTGATCCGCACCGAGGTCGTCCGGATCGGGCGCACCCTCTCCACCGGCCAGGCCTCCCTCTTCCAGTACGACGAGAACGGCGCCGAGATCGAGCGGATCCGGGTCGTCGCCTCGTACGGCGACCTCGCCGCCCTCCCGGACGACGTCCGCACCACCGCCGTCCCGCCGGCGTTCCCGGCGTACGAGGACTGCCTCGGCCCGGAGGCCGGCCCGGCCCCCATCCCCGGCAGCAACGCGATCGTGGACCGGCTGCGGCTACGCCTGGATCCGGCCACCGCGGGCTGGGCGGTCGGCGCGCCCTCCGGCAAGGGCGAGATGCGGGCCTGGTTCGAGCTGGCCGACGGCCGCGACGCCGATCCGCTGTCGATGCTGCTCGCGGTGGACGCCCTGCCGCCGACCTGCTTCGACCTGGGCCTGATGGGCTGGAGCCCGACCATCGAGCTCACCGCGCACGTCCGCAGGCGCCCGGCCCCCGGCCCGCTGCGGATCTCCATCACCACCCGGAACCTGGCCGGCGGCTTCCTGGAGGAGGACGCCGAGGTCTGGGACTCCGCCGGCCACCTGGTGGCCCAGTCCCGCCAACTGGCCCGCGCCCCGCGCTGACCCGGGTCCCCGCCGCGGCCGGCCGCCGTTCCCGCCGTTCCGGGACCCCGTCCCGGCCACTCCGGGACCCCGTCCCGGCCACTCCGGGCCCCCCACCGCACCGGGGGGTCCGGGGCCCGGGAGGGGACTCGTAGAATCAGGGGATCATGGCCTACCTCGACCACGCCGCCACCACCCCGATGCTCCCGGAGGCCGCTGCGGCGATGACCGCGCAGTTCGCCGCCACGGGCAACGCGTCCTCCCTCCACGCCGCCGGCCGCCGTGCCCGCCGTACGGTCGAGGAGGCCCGCGAGGCCCTCGCCGAGGCACTCGGCGCCCGCCCGAGCGAGGTGGTCTTCACCGCGGGCGGCACGGAGGCCGACAACCTCGCCGTCAAGGGCCTCTACTGGGCCCGCCGCGACGCCGAACCCGCCCGGACCCGGGTGCTCACCAGCCCCGTCGAACACCACGCCGTCCTCGACGCCGTGCACTGGCTCGGCGAGCACGAGGGCGCCCGGATCGAGTACCTCCCGGTCGACCGTCACGGCCGCGTGCACCCCGACGACCTCCGCGAGGCCCTCGCGCGCGACCCCGAGGACGTGGCCCTCGCCACCGTCATGTGGGCCAACAACGAGATCGGCACCGTCATGCCGGTCCGTGAACTGGCCGACGTCGCGCGTGAGTTCTCCGTCCCCCTGCACTCCGACGCCGTCCAGGCCTTCGGACAGCTCGACGTCCGCTTCGGCGACAGCGGCCTCGCCGCGATGACCGTCAGCGGCCACAAGATCGGCGGCCCGTACGGCATCGGCGCCCTGCTGCTCGGCCGCGACCAGAGCCCCGTACCCGTCCTGCACGGCGGCGGCCAGGAACGGCACGTGCGCTCCGGGACGCTCGACGTGCCCGCCATCGCCGCCTTCGCGGTGGCCGCCGTGATCGCCGCCGAACGGCGCGAGCGATTCGCCGCCGAGATCGGCGCGCTGCGCGACGAACTGATCGCCGCCGTACTGCGCGAGGTGCCCGACGCCGTCCTCGGCGGGGACCCGGACGACCGGCTCCCGGCCAACGCGCACTTCAGCTTCCCCGGCTGCGAGGGCGACTCGCTGCTGCTCCTGCTGGACGCCCAGGGCATCGAGTGCTCCACCGGCTCCGCCTGCACCGCGGGCGT
The DNA here is from genome assembly GCF_008704935.1 of Streptomyces vinaceus. NCBI lineage: Bacteria > Bacillati > Actinomycetota > Actinomycetes > Kitasatosporales > Streptomycetaceae > Streptomyces > Streptomyces vinaceus. The sequence continues at coordinate 2,314,481 of NZ_CP023692.1, read as the reverse complement.
GGCCCAGCCCAGCCACGTCCTGCTGGCCACCGGAACCGACCCGCAGCTGGCCCGCGGCACCCTGCGCTTCTCCCTCGGCCACACCTCCACCAAGGAGGACGTCGCGGCCGTGGCCGCGGCCATCGGCCCGGCGGTCGAGCGCGCCCGTACGGCAGGCCTCAGCTAAGGCCCGTCCGCCTGATCCGGACCGATCCGGACCGAACCGGCCTGATCCGGGCCGGACCGAACCGGGCCGGATCAGGCCGGGGCCGTCGCGAGCTCCGAGCGGACCAGGCCCAGGTACCGGTCCCAGTCCCAGTGGGGGCCCGGGTCCGTGTGGTCGGTGCCCGGGACCTCGGAGTGGGCCACTATGTGCCTGCGGTCCACGGGTATGCCGTAGCGGCGGCAGACATCGGCGGCGAGGCGGGCCGAAGCCGCGTACAACGCCTGCGTGAAGTCCTGCGGCCGGTCCACGAAACCCTCGTGCTCTATGCCGACGCTGCGCTCGTTCATCGCGCGGTTCCCCGAGTGGAAGGCGACGTCCATCTCGCGCACCATCTGCTCTATGCGGCCGTCCTGGCCGACGATGTAGTGCGCCGACGCCTGGTGGAACGGGCTCTTGAAGGCGTCCACAGAGGACGCGAAGCTGCCCTGCGTGACATGCACCACGATCCGGTCCACCCGGTAGTCCTCCGGCCGGTCCGCCAGCCGCCAGTTCGCCGGCGAGGCCGAGGTCCAGCCCACGCCCGCGTGGTCCACCTCGCCTTCCTTGCGCGGCTTGCCCACGCCCGGCAGCAGCCACCAGGCGCGCCGCAGCTCGTCCTGCCCGGCGATCGCCGCCACCGCGAAGACCCCCACGCCCCCGAAGAGCACCGCCCGGCGGGTCCTGCGCGGCCCCGCCTTCGGCGCGGCCCCGACCTCGCTCCCCATGTGATCCACCCCCTGCCCGTGATAACGCGCTGTGACCCCGGCCGGTTCCCCCGTACTCTGGACGGTGCTATGACTGAGAACCTGCCGCGCACCGATCGCCCACTTCGCGTCCTGGCCGCCATGTCCGGCGGCGTGGACTCCGCCGTCGCCGCCGCCCGCGCCGTCGAAGCCGGGCACGACGTGACCGGCGTCCACCTCGCGCTCTCCGCGAACCCGCAGTCCTTCCGGACCGGCGCGCGCGGCTGCTGCACCATCGAGGACTCCCGCGACGCCCGCCGCGCGGCCGACGTCATCGGCATCCCGTTCTACGTGTGGGACCTCGCCGAGCGCTTCCGCGAGGACGTCGTGGAGGACTTCATCTCCGAGTACGAGGCCGGGCGCACCCCGAACCCCTGCCTGCGCTGCAACGAGAAGATCAAGTTCGCGGCCCTGCTCGACAAGGCCCTCGCCCTCGGCTTCGACGCCGTCTGCACCGGCCACTACGCCACGGTCGTCCTGAACGAGGACGGCACCCGCGAGCTGCACCGCGCCTCCGACATGGCCAAGGACCAGTCGTACGTGCTCGGCGTCCTCGACGAGAAGCAGCTCGCCCACGCGCTCTTCCCGCTCGGCGACACCCTCACCACCAAGGAAGAGATCCGCGCCGAGGCCGAGCAGCGGGGCCTGGCCGTCGCGAAGAAGCCCGACAGCCACGACATCTGCTTCATCGCCGACGGCGACACCCAGGGCTTCCTCGCGAGCCGCCTGGGCAAGGCGGAGGGCGACATCGTCGACGGGGAGACCGGCGAGAAGGTCGGCACCCACGAGGGCGCCTTCGGCTTCACCATCGGCCAGCGCAAGGGCCTGCGGATCGGCCACCCGGCCCCCGACGGCAAGCCGCGCTACGTCCTCGACATCTCCCCGGTGAACAACACCGTCACCGTCGGCCCGGTCGAGGCCCTCGACGTCAGCGCCCTGACCGCCATCCGCCCGCGCTGGTGCGGCTCCACGGCCGCCGCGCCGGGCACGTACACCGCGCAGCTGCGCGCCCACGGCGGCGAGACCGAGGTCTTCGCCGAGCTCGTGGACGGGGAGCTGCGGGTGCGCTTCACGGAGCCGGTCCGCGGCGTCGCCCCGGGCCAGGCGATCGTCCTCTACGACGGCACGCGCGTGGTCGGCTCCGCCACCATCGCGACGACCACCCGCGCCGCGGCCGCCGTCTGAGGCCCGTCCCGGCCGCCTAGGTCGTGTCGTCAAAGTCCCGTCTGGTCGGCGGGGTCTGGCACGCACGCTCGCCGCGTTGTCGTCGGTCACCGACGCTCCGCGTCGATTCCCTCCTCCGCCTTGCGATCGCACGCACCAGACCCCGCCGACCACCGCCCTGACGGGCGGCCGACGCCACTTTGACGACACTCCCTAGGCGACCGTCAGGACGATCTTGCCGGTGGTGCGGCCGAGTTCGCCGATCTCGTGGGCCTTCGCGGCCTGCGCGAGCGGCAGGACCGTGTCGACGAGCGGCTTCAGCAGACCGCGGTCGGCGAGCGCCGCGATCTCCCGCAGTCCGCCCAGGTCCGGCTCGACGAGGACCCAGGCGGCGTGCACGCCCTGCGTGTCGGCCGGGATCCCGTCCGGGCCCGGCAGCGTCACCAGGTGGCCGCCCGGCTTGAGGACCTTCAGCGAGCGCTGCCCGTAGTCCCCGCCGACCGCGTCGATCACCACGTCGACGTCGGAGACGGAGTCCTCGAAGTCCGCCGTGCGGTAGTCGAGCACCTCGTCGGCGCCCAGCTCGCGCAGCAGTCCGTGCTTGGCCGCGCTGGCCGTGCCGATCACGTACGCGCCGCGGGCCTTGGCGATCTGCACCGCCAGGTGACCGACCCCGCCGGCCGCGGCGTGGATCAGCACCCGCTGCCCGGCCGTGACCCCGGCCGTGTCCACCAGGGCCTGCCAGGCGGTCAGCGCCGCCAGCGGCAGGGCGGCGGCCTGTACGTGGTCCAGGGAGGCGGGCTTGCGGGCGAAGTGGCGGGCCGGGGCTACCACGTACTCGGCGTAGCCGCCCGCCTGGCGCGGGAAGTTCGGCATGCCGTACACCTCGTCGCCCGCGCGGTACAGGGTCACGCCCGGGCCGACCGCCTCGACGGTGCCCGACACGTCCCAGCCGACCATCGGGACCTCGCCCCAGGCGATCAGGCCCCCGCTGGCCCGGGTCTTCCAGTCCACCGGGTTCACGCCGGCCGCGTGCACCCGTACGAGGATCTCGTTCAGGCCCGGCTCGGGGCGCTCCGTCTCGACCTCGGTGAGAACCTCCGGTCCGCCCCACTGGCTCACGACGACCGCGCGCATGACTGTCTCCTTCGGTAGTGCTCGGGGTGTCCGTGCCGGGTCTCCCGGCCGGTGACCTCAGCTTGGCTCGGTCCGCCCCCGCATGGTGTTGGCCGTACGGCCACCATGTGACAGGATTTGGCCATGTCCGTTCTGCACCGTGTTGCCGTACTCGCCCTCGAAGGCGTGGCCCCCTTCGAGCTCGGGATGCCGTCCCGGGTGTTCGGCAACGCCCTCACGGCGGACGGCGACGCCCTGTACGAGGTCACCGTCTGCACCGCCGACGGCCTGCCCGTGACCAGCGACGCCGGCTTCACGATCGGCGTCACGGCCGGCCCCGAGGCCCTCGCCGCGGCCGACACCGTGATCATCCCGCCCACCCACGCCATGCCCGGCCTGCTGCGCGGCGAGCCCCTGCCGCCCGCCCTCGCCGACGCCCTCGCCGCCGTCCGGCCCGGCACCCGGACCGTCTCCATCTGCACCGGCTCCGAGGTGCTCGCCGCCGCCGGACTGCTCGACGGGCGGCGCGCCACCACGCACTGGGTGCACGCGCCGGAGTTCCGGCGGGCCTTCCCGCGCGTCCTGCTCGACGAGGACGTGCTCTTCGTGGACGACGGGACCGTGCTCACCTCCGCGGGCGTCGCCGCCGGCATCGACCTGTGCCTCTACCTGATCCGCGCCGACCACGGCACCGCCGTCGCCAACCGCGCCGCGCGGCTGTGCGTCGTACCGCCGTGGCGGGACGGCGGGCAGGCCCAGTACATCGACCGGCCCGTCCCCGAGCCCACCGTCGCCACCACCACCGCCACCCGCGCCTGGGCCCTGGAGCGGCTCGCGGAGCCGGTCACCCTGGCCGAGCTGGCCGCCCACGCCCGGATGAGCCTGCGCACCTTCACCCGGCGCTTCCGTGACGAGGTGGGCATGACCCCGGTGCAGTGGCTGACCGTCCAGCGCCTCGAAGTCGCCCGCCAGCTGCTGGAGTCCAGCGATCTGCCGGTGGACCTGGTCGCGCACCGGTCGGGCTTCGGCTCCGCCAACTCCCTGCGCCAGCACATGCGGACCGCCCTCGGCATCTCCCCGATCGCCTACCGCCGCACGTTCCGGCCGGGCAGCGCGGTGCCCGGCAGCGCGGTTCCCGTCGGGGCATGACCCCGGAGGTCATGGCCCCGGTGGTGCGGTACTTGGCAGGATCGGAGCACCACCCCGATCCGGACGGAGGCCGTACGCCATGACCGCTTACGCCATAGCCCACATACGCCCCGAGACCATGAACGAGGACATCCTCCGCTACATCGAGGAGATCCAGTCGACGATGGACCCCTTCGAGGGCCGCTTCCTCGTCCACGGCAGGGAGGTCGAGGTCCTGGAGGGCCCCTTCTCCGGCACGGTCGTCGTGATCGCCTTCCCGGACATGGAGCGCGCCCGCGCCTGGTACGCCTCCGACGCCTACCGGGCCATCCTCCCGCTGCGCACGGACCACATCCCGGGCGAGGTCATCCTGGCCGACGGCGTCCCCGCCGGTTACGACGCCACGAAGACGGCCGCGGCCCTGCGCGCCGAAGCCGGCCTCTGACGGCCAACCGAGCCGCCTTCGTACTCCGCGCCCCCGGCGGCCCCACCCGCCACCGCCCCTCCTACGGCGCCGCGGGGCTGGACCTCGGCTGGACGAGTGCGATCCGCTGGTCGCGGTGGTCACCGTCGGCGGCGGCCGCTGCCACGTGCTCGCCGCCGTCCACGACCACCCCGTAGAGGAGGGACCGGCGCTGCTGGACCGGCTGCGGGGCGCCCCCGACCACGGCAGCCACCGGCTGTACGCGGACGCCGGCGTCCACGTCGACCCGCAGCGGCGCCGGGTCGGCTGGTGGCTGACCGCGGCACGGGCCCACGGCCGCGACGTCGCCGCCCGCTGGCCCGGCTGGACGGTGGAGTTCTGGGAGGACCGCTGGACCGAGCACGTCCGGGCCGCCGGCGGGCGCTTCGCCCCGCCCGTGCCGGACCGCGCCGCCGCGCCGGCCGACGTACGCGGCGAGGCCCTGGAGCGGTGGTCCGGGCCGCGGGCCGACGCGCGGGCCCGGCTCGTCGCGGCGCACCCGCGCATGTCCGTCGGCCAGGGCTTCGCCCCCGCCGTCAGTGCCCGGCAGGCGGCCGACGCCCGGGCGGTGATCGAGGCCGCCCACGGCGCGGCCGCCCGCCCCTGACCGGGGCCGGGAGGGCGCTGCGGGGGTGCGAGCATGGGGCGTATGGCTACTCACCTGATCACCGGTGCCGGCGCGGGCATCGGCGCCGCCGTCGCCGCCCGGCTGCACGCCCGTGGCGACGACCTCGTCCTGCTCGCCCGTGACGCCGCCCGCGGCAAGCAGCTCGTCGAGCGCTACCCCGGCTCCCGCGCGCTCGTCGGCGACCTCTCCGACCCCGACCGGCTGTCGTGGGCCTTCTCCAAGCAGCCCGTCCCCGAGCGGATCGACTCGCTCCTGCACATCGCGGGGATCGTCGACCTCGGCCCCGTCGGCGAACTGCGCCCCAAGACCTGGCACCAGCAGCTCAACGTGAACCTGATCGCCCCCGCCGAGGTCACCCGCCTGCTGCTGCCCACCCTGCGCGCCTCCCGCGCCACCGTGGTCTTCGTGAACTCCGGCGCCGGCCTGACCGCCCACGCCGACTGGAGCGCGTACGCCGCCTCCAAGCACGGGCTGAAGGCCCTCGCCGACTCGCTGCGCGCCGAGGAGAAGCCGAACGGCATCCGCGTCACCTCCGTCTACCCCGGCCGGACCGCGACCGGCATGCAGGCCAAGGTGCACTCGCAGGAGGGCAAGGAGTACGACCCCGCCGCCTGGATCGACCCCGAGTCCGTGGCCACCACGATCGTGATGGCCGTGGACCTGCCCCGCGACGCCGAGGTCAACGACCTGAGCGTCAGGCCCGGCCGATGACCGCGGCCGCCACCGGCGTCGGCTCGCTCCCCGGCGGCGACGCCCGCGAGGCCGCGAAGACCGCCACCGGGTCCTTCGAGGACTTCCCGTACCTCCCCGAGCTGCCCGCGCGCGGGCCGGGTGCGGACATGATCGGCCGCTCCCTCGGGCTGCTCGTCGACATGTACGCCCACGTCGAACCCAGCGGCTGGCGGATCAGCGACCGCCCGGGACGGGACTCGAAGCGGGCCCGGTCCTGGCTCGGCGAGGACCTCGACGCGCTGGAGGAGTTCACCCAGGGGTACGAGGGGAGGCTCAAGGTCCAGGCCGTCGGCCCGTGGACCCTGGCCACCGCCCTGGAACTGCACGGCGGCGAGGCCGTCCTCCAGGACGCCGGCGCCTGCCGCGACCTGGCCGGGTCGCTCGCGGAGGGCCTGCGCGAGCACCTCGCCGACGTTCGCAAGCGGATCCCCGGCGCCGAGATCGTGCTCCAGCTCGACGAACCCTCGCTGACCGCGGTGCTGCTGGGGCGCGTGCGGTCCGCGAGCAAGTACCGCACGTACCGGGCCGTCGACCGGCAGGTCGTCGAGGGCGCCCTGCGCGAGCTGTTCGCCGTCCACGACGGGGAGGTCGTCGTCCACTCCTGCGCGCCCGAGGTGCCCTTCGGACTGCTCCGGCGGGCCGGCGCCACGGGGGTGTCGTTCGATTTCTCGTTGCTCACCGAGCGCGAGGACGACGCCGTCGGCGAGGCCGTCGAGGGCGGTACGAAACTCTTCGTCGGAGTGGTGCCGGGCACCGACGCCCCGTTGTCGGACCCTGCCGGTAGCGTCATGGGTGTCAGGAAGCTCTGGCGCAGGCTGGGGCTGGCCCCGGGGACTCTGGCGGAGTCCGTCGTGGTCACCCCGGCGTGCGGTCTGGCGGGCGCCTCGCCCGCCTACGCGCGCGCCGCGCAGGCGCACTGCGTCAAGGCGGCGAGGTCGCTCGCCGACAACCCTGAGTGACGGAAACAGACGGGCCACGGGAGGACACGGCATGGCAGCCGAACAGAAGCAGGCCGGCGACGGCACGGCCGCACCGGCGGCGGTGCGCGAGCAGCACGCGCTGCTGGCCGAGCAGGTCGAGGAGCACCGCTTCCGGTACTACGTGAACGACCAGCCGGTCGTCAGCGATGCCGAGTTCGACAAGCTGCTGCGCTCGCTGGAGGCGCTGGAGGACCAGTACCCGCAGCTGCGCACGCCCGATTCGCCCACCCAGAAGGTGGCCGGGGCGTACGAGACGGACTTCGCGTCCGTCGAGCACCGGGAGCGCATGCTCTCCCTCGACAACGCCTTCGACGAGGAGGAGTTGACGGCCTGGGCCGATCGGGTGGCCCGGGACGTCAACACCCCCGATTTCCACTACCTGTGCGAGCTCAAGGTGGACGGCCTCGCCGTCAACCTCACCTACGAGAAGGGCCGTCTGACCCGCGCCGCCACCCGCGGCGACGGCCGCACCGGCGAGGACATCACGCCCAACGTGCGGACCATCGCCGACATCCCGGACCGCCTCAAGGGCGACCGGATCCCCGATCTCGTCGAGATCCGCGGCGAGGTCTTCTTCCCGATGGAGAAGTTCGAGGAGCTCAACGCCCGGCTCGTCGAGGCCGGCGACAAGCCCTTCGCCAACCCGCGCAACGCGGCGGCCGGTTCGCTGCGCCAGAAGGACCCGAAGGTGACCGCCAGCCGCCCGCTGCACATGGTGGTGCACGGCATCGGTGCGCGCGAGGGCTTCCAGATCGACAAGCTCAGCCACGCCTACGAGCTGCTCGGCGAGTGGGGCCTGCCCACGGCCCGGCACAACAAGGCGGTGTCCTCGCTCGCCGAGGTCCGCGAGTTCATCGCCTACTTCGGCGAGAACCGGCACTCGGTGGAGCACGAGATCGACGGCGTGGTCGTCAAGCTCGACGAGATCCCGCTCCAGGGCCGCCTCGGCTCCACGGCCCGCGCCCCGCGCTGGGCGATCGCCTGGAAGTACGCCCCCGAAGAGGTCAACACCAAGCTGATCGACATCAAGGTCGGCGTCGGCCGCACCGGCCGGGTGACCCCGTACGCGCAGGTGGAGCCGGTGACGGTGGCGGGCTCGGAGGTCGAGTTCGCGACCCTGCACAACCAGGAGGTCGTCAAGGCCAAGGGCGTGCTCATCGGGGACACCGTGGTGCTGCGCAAGGCGGGCGACGTCATCCCCGAGATCCTCGGCCCGGTGGTGGACCTGCGCGACGGCACCGAGCGGGAGTTCGTCATGCCGGCCGAGTGCCCCGAGTGCGGGACGGCGCTGCGGCCGATGAAGGAGGGCGACATCGACCTCCGCTGCCCCAACGGGCGGACCTGCCCGGCCCAGTTGCGCGAGCGGCTGTTCTACCTGGCCGGCCGCCAGTGTCTGGACATCGAGAACTTCGGGGCGGTGGCCGCGGCCGCGCTCACCAACCCGCTGGAGCCGGCCGAGCCGCCGATGCGCGACGAGGGCGACCTGTTCGGCCTCACGATCGAGCAGCTGCTGCCCATCAAGGCGTACGTCCTGGACGCCGACAGCGGGCTGCCCAAGCGTGATCCGAAGACCGGCGAGGAGAAGATCGTCACGGTCTTCGCCAACCAGAAGGGCGAGCCGAAGAAGAACGCCCTGGCCATGCTGGAGAACATCGCGGCCGCCAAGGAGCGCCCGCTGGCCCGCTTCATCAACGGCCTCTCCATCCGGCACGTGGGCCCGGTCGCGGCGCAGACCCTGGCCCGCGAGTTCCGTTCGATCGAGCGGATCGAGCAGGCCTCCGAGGAGGAGCTGGCCGCCACCGAGGGCGTCGGGCCGATCATCGCGGCGGCGGTCAAGGAATGGTTCGCCGTCGACTGGCACCAGGAGATCCTGCGCAAGTGGCGCGAGGCCGGGGTACGGATGGAGGAGGAGGGTTCCGGCGAGGAGGAGGGGCCGCGCCCGCTGGAGGGCCTGACCGTCGTGGTCACCGGAACTTTGCAGAGCCACACGCGCGACGGAGCGAAGGAGGCCCTGCAGAGCCGCGGCGCCAAGGTGACCGGATCCGTGTCGAAGAAGACCTCGTTCGTCGTGGTCGGCGAGAACCCGGGCTCCAAGTACGACAAGGCGGTGCAGCTGAAACTGGCCGTCCTCGACGACGCGGGCTTCGCGGTGCTGCTCGAACAGGGCCCGGACGCGGCGCGCGAGGTGGCGCTTCCGGTGGACGGCGGCGCCGCGGCGGAGTAACGCGCCCCGGCCGACACGCGGGTGCCGTACCGGGAGGAGTGGCGAAGGCGAACGGATGCGTGGTGTGCGGCCGTACGGGCGGGCGCACGCCAGGCGCAACTCCCGGTGGTAAAAGGCCGGTACAGGGCTGTTCGCGGGGCGGCGGCCTGTCGGATCATCGGATGGGTGACCCGGGAGTCCTGGTCCAAACTCACCCGTTCGGCGGATACCGTACTGATGAGGATGGCTGGGTCGCATTCGGGCAACCGCCGCCGACCGCTGCCCCTGAGGGCCTCCCGCGTCCTACTGTTGAGGGGGGCGCCTGTCGTGCACGGCTGCGTGATGCGCTTCCGGCCGTGATGGCATGACATCGGGGCCATCGCGTGGCATCGGCATTGCCGGCTGTGAGAGGGACGGGCATGAAACCCACCGAAAGCGCCGACCCGTCACCTGATGTCGGCGGGGAGATCCCGTCCATGCGGGCGGGCCGGCTCGGTGTCCTGGGTGGCAGGACGCCGGACACCCACCCGCTCGACTACGGCGCGGGACCGGGCAGAGCGGCGGCGCAGCGCACCGTGCTGCCGTTCGTCGTCGTGGGCCTGTCCGCCGTCGTCCTCGCGATCGGCATCGTCTCGGCGCTGAGCGAGCGTCACGCCCTGTTCCCCGGCGGCCCGGTCGGCTGGGCGCTGGCCCTGCTGACCGGCATCATCGTCGGCCACCTCGTCGCGCTGGGCCGTGACCGCTGGTGGGGCGGCACCGGTTCGGGCGCCGCGCTCACCCTCGGCGTGCTCGTCCTCTACGGCTGGGTGCCCGCGGGACTCGTCTCGCTGGCGGTGGTCTCCCTGGTCGGGGCCGCGCGCCGGCACCGCTGGCGGCAGGGGCTGCTGCACGGAGCCACCGACATCCTCGGCATCGGGGCCGGGGCGCTCGTCCTCGCCGCGTTCGGCGAGGCGCCGACCGTCGAGACCCCCTGGCGGCCCACCACCTGGGGGCTGGAGGCGGTCCCCGAGATCGTCCTGGTGGCCCTCGCCTACCTGCTGGTCACCAAGGCCCTGCTCTGGCTCGCGCAGACCCCGCGCGGCGGCTCCCTGCCCACCGTCGCCCGCACGGCCCTGCTCCGCCAGGCCTTAGTCGCGGTCGCCCTGCTCGGCATCGCGCCGCTGATCTGCGTGGTCGCCGTGACGCAGCCGGTGCTGCTGCCGCTGTTCGCCGTACCCCTGATCGCCCTGGACTCCACCCTGTGGATCGCCCGGGCGCGCGCCGAGGAACAGCTGCGCGATCCCCTGACCGGGCTGCCGAACCGGCAGTGGCTGCTGGAGCGGGCCTGGTCCGCTCTGGACGAGGCTGAACGTTTGGGCACCCGGTCAGCTCTTGTGCTGATCGACCTGGACCGCTTCCGCGCGGTCAACGACACGCTGGGCCACCTCGCCGGAGACCGGCTGCTGCTCCAGATCGCCGACCGGCTCCGCCAGGCCCTGCCCGAGGACGCCGAGGCCGCGCGCCTGGGCGGCGACGAGTTCGCCGTACTCCTGCCCGTCGCCGACTCCACCACCAGCGCCCAGCGGGTCGCCCGCCACCTCGTCGCCGAGCTCAGCTCACCCCTCGACCTGGACGGGCTCACCCTCGTGCTGGAGGCCAGCGCCGGACTCGCCGTCTTCCCCGACCACGCCCTCGACGCGGAGGGGCTGCTGCGCCGCGCCGACGTCGCGATGTACCAGGCGAAGCGGGACCGCACCGGCGTGGAGGTGTACGAGTCCAAGCGCGACAGCAACACGCCCGACCGCCTAGGCCTCCTGGGAGATTTGCGCCGCGCCCTCGACGCCGGCGAGGTGGAACTCCACTACCAGCCCAAGGTCCGCTTCGACGGCCAGGTGGCCGGGCTCGAAGCCCTGGTGCGCTGGGTGCATCCGGAGCGCGGCCGGGTCTCGCCGGACGAGTTCATCGCCATCGCCGAGACCTCGGGGCTGATGCCCCACCTCACCGAGTACGTGCTGGAGACCGCCCTCGCCCAGGTGGCGCGCTGGCGGGCGCAGGGACTGAAGGTCCCGGTCGCCGTGAACGTCTCCCCGCGCGACGTCCACACCCCCGGCTTCGCCGGCGCCGTCGCGGCCCGGCTGGCCCGGCACGGGGTCCCGGCCAGCGGTCTCCAGCTGGAGATAACGGAACACGTCCTGCTGGAGGACCCGCAGCGGGCCGCCGACACCATGGCCGGCCTGACCGGCCACGGCGTGAAGATGTCCCTCGACGACTTCGGCACCGGCTACTCCTCCCTGGTCCACCTGCGGCGGCTGCCGGTCAGCGAGCTGAAGATCGACCGCTCGTTCGTGGCGCGGCTCGCGGTGGACGCCCAGGACGCGGAGATCGTCCGCTGCACCGTCGACCTGGCGCACTCGCTGGGGCTGCTCGTCGTCGCCGAGGGCGTCGAGGACGACGAGACCTGGGAACGCCTGCGGGACCTGGGCTGCGACGCCGTCCAGGGCTGGCTGGTCGCGGCCGCGATGCCCCCGCAGGAGGCCACGGCCTGGCTGCTGGCCCGCGGCGAGCGCGGCTGGCGCCGCCCGGCGGACATCACGGCGGAACTGTCGGCCTCCCCGGCCGCGGCGCCGGCGGAGACCCCGGCCCAGTAGCCCGGCACGGCGCGCAGCGAGGGGTACGGGGGGCCGCGGCGGCCCCCCGGCGGCAAACGGTTTCGTGGGTCCGGGGCCCCGCCCCATAGGATTGGGCACGAAACTACACACTCACCACCCCCAGAGGATCGCTGCATGCCTGGCATCACGCGCGAGGAGGTCGCCCACCTCGCTCGGCTGGCACGTCTGGAACTGAAGAGCGAAGAGCTCGACCACTTCGCCGGACAGCTCGACGACATCATCGGCGCGGTCGCCCGCGTTTCCGAGGTCGCCGACCAAGACGTCCCGCCGACCTCCCACCCGCTGCCGCTGACGAACGTCATGCGCGCGGACGAGGTCCGTCCGTCGCTCACCCCCGAGCAGGCGCTTTCCGGCGCTCCCGCCCAGGAGCAGCAGCGTTTCAAGGTGCCGCAGATCCTGGGGGAGGACTAACAACCATGACTGACCAGATCATCAAGCTCACTGCCGCGCAGACCGCCGAGAAGATCGCCTCCGGCGAGCTCACGGCCGTCGAGGTGACCGAGGCCCACCTGGCCCGCATCGACGCGACCGACGAGAAGGTCCACGCCTTCCTGCACGTCGACCGCGAGGGCGCCCTCGCCCAGGCGCGCGCCGTCGACGCCAAGCGCGAGCGCGGCGAGAAGCTGGGCCCGCTGGCCGGCGTCCCGCTCGCCCTCAAGGACATCTTCACCACCGTCGGGGTCCCGACCACCGTCGGTTCGAAGATCCTCGAAGGCTGGATCCCGCCCTACGACGCCACCCTGACGCGCAAGCTCAAGGAAGCGGACGTCGTCATCCTCGGCAAGACCAACATGGACGAGTTCGCCATGGGGTCCTCCACCGAGAACAGCGCGTACGGGCCCACCGGCAACCCCTGGGACCTCACCCGCATCCCCGGCGGCTCCGGCGGCGGCTCCGCGGCCGCGCTGGCCGCCTTCCAGGCCCCCCTCGCCATCGGCACGGACACCGGCGGCTCCATCCGCCAGCCCGCCTCCGTGACCGGCACGGTCGGCGTGAAGCCCACGTACGGCGGCGTCTCCCGCTACGGCATGGTGGCCTTCTCCTCCTCCCTCGACCAGGGCGGTCCCTGTGCCCGTACGGTCCTGGACGCGGCGCTCCTGCACGAGGTCATCGCCGGCCACGACCCGATGGACTCCACCTCCATCGACGCCCCGGTCCCGCCGGTCGTCGAGGCGGCCCGCAACGGCTCCGTCGCGGGCATGCGCGTCGGCGTCGTCAAGCAGTTCGCCGGCGAGGGCTACCAGGCCGGCGTCGTCCAGCGCTTCAACGAGTCCGTCGAGCTCCTCAAGGAGCTGGGCGCCGAGATCGTCGAGCTGGACTGCCCCTCCTTCGACCTCGCGATGGCCGCGTACTACCTGATCGCGCCGTCCGAGTGCTCCTCGAACCTGGCCCGCTTCGACGCCATGCGCTACGGCCTGCGCGTCGGCGACGACGGCACCAGGTCCGCCGAGGACGTCACCGCGCTCACCCGCGAAGCCGGCTTCGGCGACGAGGTCAAGCGCCGCATCATCCTGGGTACGTACGCGCTGAGCTCCGGCTACTACGACGCGTACTACGGCTCCGCCCAGAAGGTCCGCACGCTCATCACCCGGGACTTCGAGAAGTCCTTCGAGCAGGTCGACGTGATCGTCTCCCCGACGACCCCGACCACCGCCTTCGCCATCGGTGAGCGCACCGACGACCCGCTGGCGATGTACCTCGCGGACCTGTGCACCATCCCGACCAACCTGGCCGGCAACGCCGCCATGTCGCTCCCGTGCGGCCTGGCGCCGGAGGACGGCCTGCCGGTCGGGCTGCAGATCATCGCCCCGGCGATGAAGGACGACCGGCTGTACAAGGTCGGCGCCGCCGTGGAGGCGGCCTTCGTCGCACGCTGGGGTCACCCGCTGCTTGAGGAGGCACCGTCCCTGTGAGCACCAGTGCACTGTCCAAGGCCAAGGGCTTCAAGAAGTCCAAGACCGGCACGTACCTGTCGATGGGCACCACCGCCTTCGGCGCCCTCGGCGTGATCAAGCAGGTCAAGAAGGCCCGCACCGAGCACGACACGCTGAAGCTCGTCGACGCCGTCGTGTCCGCCGCCGCCATCGTCACCGGCCTCGCGATCCTGTACCGCGAGCTGAAGCGCCTGGGCGACGACGACGTCCTGCTGGGCTGAGAGGGAAAGTTTCACCGTGACCACCTTCACCGAACTGCTGTCGTACGAGGACGCTCTCGCCTCGTTCGACCCCGTCATGGGCCTTGAGGTCCATGTCGAGCTCGGCACCAGGACCAAGATGTTCTGCGGCTGCTCGACCGAGCTGGGCGCCGAGCCCAACTCGCAGACCTGCCCCACCTGCCTCGGTCTGCCCGGCTCGCTGCCCGTCGTGAACGCGATCGGCGTCGAGTCGGCCATCAAGATCGGCCTCGCGCTGAACTGCGAGATCGCCGAGTGGTGCCGCTTCGCCCGGAAGAACTACTTCTATCCGGACATGCCGAAGAACTTCCAGACCTCCCAGTACGACGAGCCGATCGCCTTCAACGGCTACCTCGACGTGCAGCTGGAGGACGGCGAGATCTTCCGCGTGGAGATCGAGCGCGCCCACATGGAGGAGGACACCGGCAAGTCGCTGCACGTCGGCGGCGCCACCGGCCGCATCCACGGCGCGTCCCACTCCCTGCTGGACTACAACCGCGCCGGCATCCCGCTCATCGAGATCGTCACCAAGCCGATCGAGGGCGCGGGCGAGCGGGCCCCCGAGGTCGCCAAGGCGTACGTCGCCGAGCTGCGCGAGGTCATCAAGGCGCTCGGCGTCTCCGAGGCCCGCATGGACAAGGGCCAGATGCGCTGCGACGTGAACCTGTCGCTGCGCCCCACCCCCGAGTCCGAGTTCGGCACCCGCAGCGAGACGAAGAACGTCAACTCGCTGCGCTCCGTCGAGCGCGCCGCGCGCTTCGAGATCCAGCGCCACGCGGCCGTGCTGTCGTCCGGCGGCACGATCGTGCAGGAGACCCGGCACTTCCACGAGGAGGACGGCTCCACCACGGCCGGCCGCATCAAGGACAACGCCGAGGACTACCGGTACTTCCCGGAGCCCGACCTGGTCCCCGTGGCCCCGGCCCGCGACTGGGTCGAGGAGCTGCGCGCCGGCCTGCCCGAGATGCCGCGCGTGCGCCGCAACCGGCTCCGCGAGGAGTGGGGCGTGAACGAGCACGACATGCAGTCGATCCTCAACGCGGGCGCGGTGGACTCCATCGTCGCCACGATCGAGGCGGGTGCCGACTCGACGGCCGCGCGCAAGTGGTGGATGGGCGAGCTGGCCCGCAACGCCAACGAGCAGGGCGTCGTCGTCGACGAGCTGCCGATCACCCCGGCGCAGGTCGCGCGCGTCGCGGCCCTGGTCGCGGCCGGCGAGCTGAACGACAAGCTGGCCCGCCAGGTCCTGGAGGGCGTCCTCGCCGGCGAGGGCACCCCGGACGAGGTCGTCGAGAAGCGCGGCCTGAAGGTCGTCTCGGACGAGGGCGCGCTCGGCGCGGCCGTGGACGAGGCCATCGCGGGCAACGCGGCCATCGCGGACAAGATCCGCGGCGGCAAGATCGCCGCCGTCGGCGCCCTGGTCGGGGCGGTCATGAAGACCACCCGCGGCCAGGCCGACGCGGCCCGCGTCAAGGAGCTCATCCTGGAGCGCCTGGGCGTCTCGGAGTAGGCCACGCGGTCGCTCCCGTACGACGCGACGGCCCCGCACCGGAGTCCACCTCCGGTGCGGGGCCGTCCGCCGTTCAGCGGGTCAGCTGCGGTGCGGCGACGACCACGGTGCCGTTGTCGCAGCCCATGTCGACCTTGACGCGCAGCCGCAGGGCGCCGGTCACGTCCACCGACCGCGTGGCCGGCTTGCCGAGCTCGACCAGCTCGGAGAAGGCCGCGGGCTTCCCGTCGAGCGAGATGCTGACCCGGCCCTTCTCGTGCGTGGAGCCGTCGTCGATCCCCGCGGTGAACTCCAGGTGCTTCCACTCGCGGTTGAGGTCGAACTCCGTGATCGCCTCGTCGTTGCAGTCCGGCTGCGCGATGAAGGCGGCCCCGTACTGCTTGGTGTTGATCTTCGCGGCCCCGACGGTGAAGTTGCCCAGCCCCGCGATGGGCGTCAGCAGGGTCAGGTCGGCGGCCTTGATGTCCGGCGCCACGCCGCCCGGCTGGGTGCCGCTGGCGGTGGGCTCGGGGGTCGTCCCGGTGTCCGTGCTCCCGCTCTCGCTCTCGCTCGGTGAGGGGGAGGGCGTCGGGGTCTCCTCCTGCGGGGTGGCCGGGTCGGAGGCGGAGCTGCCGCCCTTGCCGTCCGCGGCCTGGTCCCCGCCCTTGTCATCGCCCAGCAGCCGTACGCCGAGCACGGCGAGCGCCGCGATGACCAGGACGGCGGCCACCGAGCCCAGGACGATCCCGGCCCGCCGCCGCGTGGGCGCTGCGGGCCCCGGCGGCGGGGACTCGTGCAGCGGGTACGTCGGACCGTACCCGGCGGGCACGTGCTCCGGCCGGGGCTGTACCGGGGGCTGCTGGTGTGCGTCCTCGGTGGTCGGCGCGGGCGGGACGGGGGCGGGCGTGTGCGCCGGCGGCGGGCTCGCGGGCTGCGGAGGCAGCGCGGGCTTCGCCGGAAGCGGCGCCGGGACGGCGTCCTGGACCGCGCGCCGGGAGGTGGAGGAGGTCGTGGACACCACCGCGTGCCGTACGTCCTTCATCCAGCCGGCCAGGCTGACGGGCCGCTGCGTCGGGTCGGCCGCGTGGACGGCGGTGATCCGGGCGCGCCGCTCGGCGTCCAGCGCCGCGATCTGCGGCAGCGCCGCCATCGCCCGGGCCAGCTGGTCCGGGGAGTTGGGCGGCGACTCGCCGCTCAGCAGGAAGTACGCGATGGCCCCGAAGGCGTAGCGGTCCGCCGCCGGGGTGCGCTTGCCGTCGAAGACCTCGGGAGCCGCGTACCCGGGCGTGAACCACACCTCGGCCGTCTGGTGGTCGGCGGTGAGCTTGCTGAGCCCGAAGTCCACCAGGGTGGCCTGCCCGTGACCGTCCACCATCACATTGCCCGGTGACAGGTCACCGTGGATCACCTGGCGTCCGGACGGGGTGGCCTTCCCGGAATGCAGCCAGTCCAGGACGTCGGCCAGCTGCTCCAGCGTGCGCATCACCTCGCGCCGCTCGGCGGCCGTGGCGAGGTTCCGTTCGGCGCGCCAGTCGCGCAGGTCGAGCCCGTCGACGTGGTTCATCACGAGGACGAGGGCCCGGCCCGTCAGGGTCCCGGACTCGCCCGAGCGGTGGATCGGCGGACCTTCGAAATGCTCCCGGACGCCGACGACGCCCGGGCGGTGCACGAAGCGCAGGAGCTCGGCCTGCTCGTTCCACCTCCGGCTGATCCGGTCGAAATCGTCGGGCGTGATGGTCGTCTTGGAGTCGAGCACCTTGACGACCACCGGTTCGCTGCCGCCCGCGAGCTCGATCTCCGCGAGATAGAGGACGGCCTCCCCGCCGCGCCCGATCGACCGGAGCAGCCGGTAGCGGTCCGCTGCCGCATCCGGCCCGATGTGCAGATTCTGGCTGGTCAATTTCCCCCCAGCGCCGATGCTTTGAGTGGGCATCAGTCTGGCGTGGCCGGAATCACACGGTCAATCGGAACGGTCGGTTTGCCCCGGGGTCGAAGAAGAGGAGGCGGGCCTTCTTCGCCGGCAGGTGGACCTCGGGCAGGTCGATCTCCGGGAGCTCGACCTCCGGGCCCGGCTCGAAGCCGGACCGCACCAGGCGGGCGACGGCCTTCTCGTTGCGGGCGTCGGGTTCCGCCACGATCCGGCGGGTGGTCCCGTCCGCGAGGACGTACGAGAGGAAGGCCCCGATCAGGCCGGCGCTGAAGCCGCGTTCGCGGGCGCCGCGCGCCGGGCCGATCAGCAGGTGCACGCCGGTGTCGCCCGGCTGGACCTCGTAGCACTCGCTGATCCGGTCCTCGGCGCAGTCGTACGTCTGGAACAGGGCGGCGGGCTCGCCGTCGCGGCGCGCGAGGAACGCGTGGTGGGTCGTGCGGCGGTCGACGTCCTCGTAGATCTCCTGGACGAGCTCGCGGCTGGCCTCGCCCATGCCCCAGAAGCGGGCCCGCTCCTCGGTGACCCAGGAGTGGATCAGCGGGGCGTCGGCGACGGGGTCGACGGGGGTGAGGGTGACCGTTCCGAGGCCTTCGACGCGCTGGGTGTACACGGGCTGCCGGGGGCCGGCGGCGGAGGCGGACGCGCTGCTGCTGGTCATACGGATTCCTTGGTGAGACGGGTCCAGTCGGTGACGACGGGGACGAGTTCGCACCGAGCCCAGTACGGGAGCTGGTCGCGGTGGTGGGGTGATCCGGTGACGCCGTCCGCGCCGAGGGGGACCGCCCAGAGGCTGTCCTCGCGGCGGGCCAGGTCCCACACGTAGCGCGCCGCCGACGCGCGGGCGCTGAGATCGGTGAAACCGGGCACGGAGGAAGTGGCGTTCACGCAGTCATGGTCGCCGCCGAGCCCGGGCCACTCGGCATCGGGGTCGGGCCGCGCGGACCAGGGCGCGAGGCGGTGCACCTGCGACCACGGGGTGTCGGGGGTGTCCGCCGCGGCCGTCTCCTCCAGGGCGGCGCGTACGTGGGCCGCCCGGTCCAGGGCGGGCAGCAGCGGGGTGGTCAGCAGCCCCTCCAGTGCGTAGCCGACGCGGGGGACCAGGTACAGCCAGGGGTGGAACACCTCGGGGCCGGTCGGCGCCCCCGCCAGGGCGGCGAGCGCGGGATCGGCGGCGAAGCGGCGTACGGCCGCGGTCCGCAGCGCCGAGAAGACGGTGGCGTCGGTGCTCTCGGCGGCCATGTGCCGGTCCCAGGCCAGCAGCCGCTCGCGCAGCGCCCGCGCGGCGGGGGAGAGGCCGTCGAGAGCGGGCAGCAGGGCCAGCAGTGGCTCGGCCGAGGCGAGGTGGGTGTCCCCGTGCACGTCGGCCATCGCCTTCGCGGACCAGCGCGCCGAGCCGGAGAGCAGCTCGCGGATGCGGTTGGCGCGGTGCGGGGGTGCGAACTCCACGCCGAGCGGCGAGGCGATGCCGCGCGCGTTGGCCATGACGGCGAAGCCCTGCACGGGTTCGGCGGGGGTCCGGGCCCAGCCCTGCCAGGCGTACCGGGGGTCCCAGGCGGGCACCGGGCGCAGCCGGTTGGCCGGGTCGCGCAGCGGGACGGCGCCGGCCACGCGGTGCAGCAGGCCGCCCTCGGTGTCGGCGGCGTGGACGACGTTGACGGGCTCGGCCCAGCCGTCGAGCGCGCGGTCGATGTCGGCGACGGTACGGGCGCGCAGCAGGGCGGGGAGGACGGCGAAGCCGAGGTCGCGGCGGACGCGGGGCGGGTAGCGCAGCGAGAGGGTCTGGTCCGCCGAGTCCTCGTGGACGATCACGGGGCCGCGGGCGGTCTCCAGGACCTCCACCTCCACCGGCTCGGCTCCCGCGACGGCGATCGTCTCGGTGTGCCGGTGCACGGGCTCCCATGCGCCGTCGGGGCCCAGGGCCTCGACGGCGCCGTCTTCGGCCGCGGGGCGCAGCCGCTCGACGTAGAGGTCCTGGTAGTCGGCCATGGCGTTGGTGATCGCCCAGGCGGCGCTGCCGGTGTGCCCGAAGTGGCCGAGGCCGGGGATGCCGGGGACGGCCAGGCCGATGACGTCGTACTCGGGGCAGGAGAGCCGTATCTGCTGGTAGACGCCCGGGTCTTCGATGAACCGGTGCGGGTCGCCCGCGATGAGCGCCGAGCCGGAGGCGGTCCGGTCGCCCGGGACCAGCCAGCCGTTGCTGCCGGCGGTGCCGGGGCCGTCGGTGGCGAAGAGGGTGACGGCCCCGTCCCCGAGGGCGCGGCCCACGCGCTCGCGCCACAGCTTGGTGGCGAAGCCGGCGAAGAGGATGTGGGTGGCGACCCAGATGCCGAGCGGGACCCACGGTTCCCACGGGGTGGGGGTGTGCCCGGTGCGGGCGAACCGCTCGTCGCGGGCGGCGCCCCGGGCGAGCCCGTCGTTGACGCCGTCCACGTAGGACCCGACCCAGGCGGCGGTCCCGGGGTCGAGGGCCTCGTGGCAGCGGCGGGCGGTGTCGGCGAGCCGGGCCTGGCGGACGAACCGGTCCCAGGCGACGGAGTCCGGGCCGAGGAAGGCGGCGCTGGAGCCCTGGGCCCGGTGGCGTTCGACCTCCAGCTGCCAGGCGCGGTCGAGGGCGGTGGCGTGGCCCTGGGCGTAGGCGAGCCGGTCGGCGTCGCGGGCGCGCAGATGGGGGATGCCCCAGTCGTCCCGGTAGAGCTCGAAGGGCTCGTCGGCGGCGTTGGCGGCGTCGTTCAGAAGGCTCACACTCTTCCCCCAGTGCATTAGGTTAGGCTGCCCTAACTATAGGGGTTCGTCGGGGAGGGGTGGTCGCACATGGCAGGCGTCGGCAAGGGATGGGAGGGCGTGGTCCTGCGGCTCCTGCGCGGCAAGGACTTCACCTTCACGGTCACGGGCACGGAAGAGGTGACGGAGCACTACCGCCGCGTGTACGTGAGCGACGGCGGGCTGCTGGCCGCGGCGGGGGAATCGCTCCACCCGACGATGTGGGTGCGGCTGTGGTTCGACAACGCGGGCAAGCCGCACACGCGGGCGTACACCCTCGTCGACCCGGATCCGGCGGCGGGCACGTTCGCCCTGGAGTTCGCCCTCCACGAGGGTCCCGCGAGCGCGTGGGCGCGGGCCGCGAAGGCGGGCGACACCATCGAGGCCACCGTCCAGGGGACGGGCTTCAGCGCGCCGGCGCCGGAGCCGCGGCGGCTGCTGGTGATCGGCGACCCGGCCTCGGTACCGGCGATCAACTCCCTGCTGGACGCCTACCCGCAGACCCCGGCGACGATCTGGCTGGAGACCCAGCACGCCTCGGACGCCGGCCTCCCGGTCCGGCTGGACCCGGCCCGGCACGATGTCCGGCGGGTCGGGCGGGCCGGCGCGGCGCTGGTCGAACAGGTCAAGGCGGAGCTCCCGGAGCTCGTCGCGGACCCGGAGTCGGCCTACGTCTGGCTGGCCTGCGACACCGCCACGACGCGCACGCTGATGGCGTACCTCCGCAAGGACCTCTCCCTGCCGAAGCAGCGGGTGAACGGCCTGGGCTACTGGCGCGCGGCCTGACGGGAGGGACGGGGCAGGAGGGACAGGGCGTCTGGCGTGCGGGGCAGGGCGGGGCGGGGCGGGGTGTGCGGCGGGTGCGGCGCGGGCGGTCAGGCTCCGGTGGCGCCGTCGATGGCCTGGCGGAGGAAGTCGGCGTGGCCGTTGTGGCGCGCGTACTCGTGGATCAGGTGGAGCATGACGAGGCGCAGCGAGGCGTCCTCCTTCCAACTGGGCACGTACGCCGTCACGTCGAGGGACTCGGCGGCCGCCTCGATGCGGCGTGCGTGCGCGACCTCCGCCTCCCAGGCCGCGAACGCCTCCTCGCGCGTGGCGCCGGAGGCCTCGTAGGCGGCCTGGAAGTCGTGGGTGTCGGACCAGAGGTGGGGGAGCTCCTCCCCGTTCACGGTGCGGCGGAACCAGTGCCGCTCGACCTCGCCCATGTGCCGGACCAGGCCCAGCAGGGACAGGGTGGACGGCGGCATCGAAGGCCGCCGGAGCTCCTCGTCGGTGAGCCCCTCGCACTTCCAGGCGAGGGTGGCCCGGTGGTAGTCGAGGAATGCGCGCAGCGTTTCCCGCTCGTCCCCGGTCAGGGGCGGTCCGATACGTTCCATCCGGCGATCTTCCCCCGCAGCCTCCCGCCTCCGCTACGGCTTTGCGGTCCAGACGTACGGGACCGTCGTGCCCAGAGTCGCGAAACCCAGGCGCTCAAGGATCGGGCGGCTGTCGGCGGAGGCGTCGACCTGGAGGTAGCGGATGCCGCGGTCCGCCGCGATCCGGGCACGGTGGGCGACCAGGAGGCGGTAGATCCCCCGGCCCCGCCACTGCGGCAGGGTGCCGCCGCCCCAGAGTCCGGCGAAGGACGCGCCCGGGCGCATCTCCATGCGGGCCGCGCTCACCGGGGTGTCCCCGGCCATCGCCACCACCGCCGCGATGGTCTCCGGCTCCTCCCTCAGCAGGGTGAGCAGCAGGTGCCGCATGGCCGGGCGCTCGGTGCCGAAGGCCTTGGCGCGCACGTCCACCATCAGGTCGACGCCCGCCTCGTCCGTCACCGCCCGCAGGGTGATCCCCGTGGGCGGCTCCACCGGCAGCGCGGCGAGCTCGTCCGCCCGCCCCACCATCAGGGTCTCGGCCGGTTCCGGTACGAAGCCCGCCGCGCGCAGCCGGTCCCCGAGATCGGCGGGCCGGTCGTGGCCGTACAGCTTCCACTCGACCTCGCCGGCCCCGCGCCCCGCGAAGTACGCCACCTGCGCCGCGATCTCCGCGTCCGCCGTCTCCTCGTCGAGGTCGGACCAGAGCACCCTGTTCCACTCGGCACCGCGACCGCCACCGGCGCCGTCCGGCGCGCTCTGCCGTACGACCGCCCCCGCCCGCTCCACCCGCGCGTCCGCGGTGTCCGGCCGCGCGTCGCGGCGCATCTCCCGGTCGTACGCGGCCCGTACGTCCGCCAGTTCGTCAGCATCCATCGTCATCGGGCCAGCTCACCAGCGGTCTGCCCGCCCGCACAACTGCATTAGCCTCACCCCGTGAACGACGACTCCATCTACACCGGCAAGGCCGCCCCGGACGCCGCCGCCGACCGCGGCTGGCTCCTCGGCCACTTCAAGGACCCCGCCGATCCCCGCCACAGCGAGGACGTGGAGATCAAGTGGGGGGTCCACCCGAAGGGCGAGGAGCGGGCCCGGTGGGTGCGGGGCGAGGAGCGCACCGCGCTCCAGGTGCTGATCAGCGGCCGCTTCCGGCTGGAGTTCCCCGGCCGGACCGTCGTCCTCGCCGAACAGGGCGACTACGTGGTCTGGGGCCGGGGCGTGGACCACTCCTGGTACGCCGAGGAGGACGCGGTGGTGCTCACCGTCAGGTGGCCTTCCGTCCCCGGCTACCGGGCCGACGGACCGGACGGTCCGGCGAACGGCCCGTCCGGCGGATGACCTTGGCCCCGTACCGCGCCCGACCCCTGTGACGATGCACACGAAAGGGGCCAACGATCATCAAACGCTGGGATCGTGTCGGTGCAGACCATCTCGGCCGATCTCGGCCGAACTCCGGCAGGTCCCTGGGCGATCCCCCGGGTCCCGGCCGGGCCTTCACGAGTTCCAGCGTCTTTGCGTCGGGCAGCCCCGGTAAAGATCCGAACCACCAGGGAGCACGTCCGTTGGCAGTGATCGCGCGCTGGTGCCTGCGGCACCGCCTGCCGGCCGTCCTCATCTGGCTGCTCGCCCTCGGCGGCGCCGCCCTGGCCGCGGGGAGCGCCGGATCGGCGTTCTCCAACGACTACGAGGTCCCCGGCACCGAGTCCAGCCGGGCCCACGCCCTCCTGCGCGCGGGCTTCCACGGCCAGGGCGGAGACACCGACACCCTCGTGTGGCGGGCCCCGGAGCATCAGAGCGTCCGTACTCCCGCCGTCGAACAGCGCATGGCCAAGGCCCTCGACACCATCGCCGGGCTCCCCGGAGTCGGTTCGGTCGTCGGCCCCTACGGACCCGGCCCCGAGAGCGCCGCGCAGATCAGCCCCGACGGCCGGACCGCCTACGCCGTGGTGACGTTCGACCGGCCGGCCGACTCCGTGCCCAAGGCGCAGGCCAAGGCCGTGGTCGACGCCGCGAAGAACCCCGCCACCGAGGCGGACGGCCTCCAGGTCGAGCTCGGCGGGCAGGCCGTCGCCCTGACCGAGGCGCGCTCCGCCCACCTCGCGGAGGTCATCGGTGTGGCCGTTGCGGCCCTGGTCCTCTTCCTCGCCTTCGGCTCGCTCGCCGCGAGCCTGCTGCCCATCGCGACCGCCCTGGTCAGTGTGGGCACCGCGTATTTCGGTATCACCCTGCTCGGGCACGCCATGTCCGTCGCCGACTTCGCCCCGATGCTCGGCACCCTCGTCGGGCTCGGCGTCGGCATCGACTACGCCCTGTTCATCGTGACCCGGCACCGCAAGGGCCTCATGCGGGGGCTGCCGGTCGAGGAGGCCGCGGCACGGGCCGTCGCCACCACGGGCCGGGCCGTCGTCTTCGCCGGGGCCACCGTCTGCATCGCGCTGCTCGGCATGCTGGTGCTGCGGCTGAACTTCCTGAACGGCGTCGCGATCGCCGCCTCCCTCACGGTGGTGCTGACCGTCGCCGCCTCGGTCACCCTGCTCCCCGCCCTCCTCTCGTACATCGGCATGCGCGCCCTCTCGCGCCGCGAACGACGCAGGCTCGCCGCGCAGGGCCCGCGGCCCGAGACGCCCACCGGCTTTGCCGCCCGCTGGTCGGCCTTCGTGGAGCGCCGCCCCAAGCTGCTCGGCATCGTCGCCACGCTGGTCATGGTGGTCCTGGCGCTGCCCACCTTCTCGCTCCACCTGGGCACCTCCGACCAGGGCAACAACCCGGCGGGCTCCACCACACGGCAGGCCTACGACCTGCTCGCCGACGGGTTCGGGCCGGGAGTGAACGGCCCGCTCACCGTCGTCTCCCGGCTCGACGGCGCCGGGGACCGGCTCGCCGTCGAGCGGCTGGCCGAGGCGCTCCGTACGACCGAAGGCGTCGCCGCCACCGGCCCGGCCGTCTTCAACCGGAGCGGGGACACCGCCGTCCTGACCGTCATCCCCGATTCCGCCCCGCAGTCCCGGGCCACGAGCGAGCTGGTCACGACGTTGCGCGAGCACGTCATCCCGGCCGCCGGGCAGGGCAACTCCATGACCGTCCACGTCGGCGGCGTGACCGCGGGCTACGACGACTTCGCCGACGTCATCGTCGGGAAACTGCCGCTGTTCGTCGGGGTGGTGATCGCCCTCGGCTGCGTCCTGCTGCTGCTGGCCTTCCGCTCCCTTGGCATCCCGCTCAAGGCGGCCGCCATGAACGTCGCGGCCGTGGCCTCCTCCTTCGGCGTGGTCGTCGCCGTCTTCCAGTGGGGCTGGGGCAGCGAGCTGCTGGGCCTGGGCAGCGCCGGCCCGATCGAGCCCTTCCTGCCGGTGATCATGGTGTCGGTGCTCTTCGGGCTGTCCATGGACTACCAGGTGTTCCTGGTCAGCCGCATGTACGAGGAGTGGCTGGAGACCGGCGACAACCGCCGGGCCGTCCGCGTCGGGCTCACCGAGACCAGCCGGGTGATCAATTCGGCGGCGGTCATCATGATCTCGGTCTTCCTGGCGTTCGTGCTCAGCGGCGACCGGATCATCGCGATGTTCGGCATAGCGCTCGCCGCGGCCGTCGCGCTCGACGCCTTCGTGCTGCGCACCCTCCTGGTCCCGGCCCTGATGCACATGCTCGGCGGCGCCAACTGGTGGCTGCCCGCCTGGCTGGACCGCCGGCTGCCCAGGATCAGCATCGAACCCCCGGAGTGCCGGGGGCGGGCGACGCTGCCCGCGCAGCGGCCCGCCGCGTCCCGCGCCACCAGCGAGGACGGCGCCGAGCCGGCCCCCGCGTCCCGCTGATCCGCCACCCCGCCGCGGCCCCGGTCCCGGGCCCGCGGCCGGCCCGGCCCGAAGGCGCCGGGGGCTTCTCAGAAACCTCTCAGACAAGCCGCCTACGGTGCCCCGCATGGACACCACGAAGACCGCCGACCCGACCGCTCCCGAGACGGACACCGCCGAGCCGCAGGCCGCCGAGGCCGAGGCCGGCCTCAAGGACGCCCCCGCCGCGGAGGGCGCCGAGGCCGCGCAGGCCCCCGAGGCCGACCTCACCGACGAGGACCTCGACGACGAACTCCACGACGAGCTCGACGAGAGCGAGGCGAGGTCCGAGGGCGTCGGCTCCGCGGCCTCCGCCGTCGTCGCGGCCGGACTCGGCCTCGTCGCCCTCAGCGGCAGCTGGGTCTCGCGCGTCATCGCCGAGCGCCAGACCCTCGTGGGCCAGATCGAGTCGGTCAACGCCGCCACCACCGAGGCCAAGATCGATGCCCTGTACGGCGACGCCTGGCACATGACCGCCCTCGTCAACGGCGTCCTGTCCACCCTCGCCCTGCTGCTCGCCGTCTTCGTGCTGGCCCGCCCCGCCTTCGGCGCCCCCGGCCGAACCCTCCCCACCTGGGTCCGCGCCGTCTCCTGGGCCGCCGTCGCCCTCGGCGCCCTCGGCGTACTGCTCTTCGGCCTCATGTACTTCGACATCCTGGCTCCCCTCCCGAAGGCCGCCTAGGACCTCCAGCCGTCCGCCTAGGACCCCCTCCTAGGCACTCCCGGTCCGACCCGGGGTCCTTCGGCCGCGGCCTAAGGACCCCCGGCCCGTACAGATGCGGCATGCGCCCGATGTGCCGGCACCCCCTGGGACGCGAATCTTGGATCACACCGAACGAGGTGCCGAGAAGAGCGAACCGAGGAGTACGAGATGTTCGAGTACGAGATCGCCACCGCCCGCCACGCCGACCTCATCCGCGAGGCCGCCCTGTACCGCCGGGTCCAGGAGGCCAAGGAGGCGCGCCGCGCCTCCTCGCGCAGCCAGGAACCCGAACGGCGGGTGACAGGACAACGGAGCCGCTTCACGCGCGCCGCGTGAACCGCGCCGCGGACCGGGTGGACTGACACGTGATGAGAAGCGCACCCCCGGCCGGTGCCGCCGGCCAGGGCTCCTGTGCGATGCTCGGCGACGTGGAGACCAGATCTGTCAGCCCGGTGTTCGTCGGCCGAGCCGACGAACTGGCCGTACTCACCGACGCATTGGTCCGCGCCGCGGGCCAGGAGCCGCAGGCGCTGCTCGTCGGGGGCGAGGCCGGGGTCGGAAAGACCCGCCTCACCGAGGAGTTCGTCCACGAGGCGGCCCGCCGCGGCGCGGTGGTGGCCGTCGGAGGCTGTGTGGAGATCGGGGCGGAGGGCCTTCCCTTCGCCCCGTTCTCGACGGCCCTGCGCACCCTGCACCGCCTGCTCCCGGGGGAGCTGGCGGCGGCGGCCGCGGGCCAGGAGGACGAACTCGCCCGGATCCTCCCCGAACTCGGCGACACCCCCCGCGGACCGCACGACGAGGAGAGCACCGCGCGGCTCTTCGAACTGACGGCCCGGATGCTGGAGCGGCTCGCCGCCGACCGCACCGTCGTCCTCGTCCTGGAGGACCTGCACTGGGCGGACACCTCCACCCGCCACCTGCTCTCCTACCTGTTCCGCACCCTCGCGAGCGGCCGGCTCGTCGTCGTCGCCACCTACCGGGCCGACGACGTCCACCGCCGCCACCCGCTGCGCCCGCTGCTGGCCGAACTCGACCGGCTGCGCACGGTCCAGCGCATCGAACTGCCCCGTTTCAACCGGGCCGAGGTGCGCCGCCAGCTCGCCGGCATCCTCGCCTCGCAGCCCGACGAAGACTTCGTGGACTCCGTCTTCGAGCGCTCCGACGGCAACGCCTTCTTCGTCGAGGAACTCGCCGCCTGCCAGAGGAGCGGCTGCCGGGCGGGACTCACCGAGTCCCTGCGCGACCTGCTGCTGGTGCGCGTCGAGGTGCTGCCCGAGGCCGCCCAGCGCGTGGTGCGGATCGTCGCCGAGGGCGGCTCCACCGTGGAGTACCCGCTCCTGCGCGCCGTCGCGGGGCTGAGCGAGGACGAGCTGATCGAGGCCCTGCGGGCCGCCGTCGGCGCCAACATCCTCCTCGCCACCCCCGACGGGGACGGCTACCGGTTCCGCCACTCGCTGGTCCGCGAGGCCGTCAGCGACGACCTGCTGCCCGGCGAGCGCGCCCGCGTCAACCGCCGCTACGCCGAGGCGATGGAAGCCGACGACTGGCTGATCCGCGCCGAGGAGCGGGTCATCCGGCTGGCCAGCTACTGGTACTGCGCCAACGACGCGGCCAAGGCGCTGCCCGCCGTACTCGCCGCCTCGGTCGCCGCCCGCCGCCGCCACGCCTACTCCGAGCAGCTGAACCTGCTGGAGAGGGCGCTGGACCTGTGGGAGAGCGCGCCGCAGGAGGTTCGCGAGGCACTGCGGCCGGTCGACTACACCGAGGTGTACCCGCCCTGCGGCTGCGACCCGGCCACCACCCCGCTCAAGCGGCTCGACCTGCTGGCCGAGGCCACCGTCGCCGCCCGCTTCGGCGGCGAACGCGAACGCGCCCTGAAGCTCACCAAGACGGCGCTGCGGCTGCTGGAGGAGGACCAGGACCCGCTGCGCGCCGCCTGGTTCTGGACGGAGCGCTCCCGGCTCGTCTCCAGCCTGGCCCGCGGCGACGGCTGGGAGGAACTCGCCAAGGCCCAGGAACTCGTCAAGGGGCTGCCCCCGTCCCAGGTGCACGCCGAGGTCCTCGTCCGGGCCGCGGGCTGGGGCATGCTCCACAACCCCGGCCCGGGCAACCTCGAAGCCGCGGAGCGCGCCGCGGCCTACGCCCGCATGCTCGGGGCCGAGGAGATCGAGCTCAACGCCCGGATCACGGTCGGCTCCCTGCTCACCGACGCCGGCGACGCCGAGCGCGGACTCACCGAGATGCTCGTGGTCCGCGAGCGGGCCGCCGAACTCGGGCTCGTCATGCTGGCAGGACGTGCACATATCAACCTCACCTCTCAGCTGGAAAGCATGGGCCGGTCCCGCGAAGCCGTGGAACTGGCCGAACAAGGGGTCGAACTCGTCAAGAAGTCACGGCTGCTGGACACCGAGGCCTGGCTCAGCGGCAACATGGCCGAGAGCCTGTACAGCCTCGGCCGCTGGGACGAGGCGGCCGAGGCCGCCCGGCGCGGTCTGAGCGTCGGCCAGAGCGCGGCCCCGCGCGGCTCCGCCTCCGCACGGCTGTCCTACCTGGCCCTGGCGCGCGGCGAACTGACCGAGGCCGGTGCCCGGCTGACCGCCGCGCACGCCCACTTCGGCACCCACGACAGCCAGCCCCAGCACCGCATACCGCTCTACCGCCTCGCCGTCGGCATCGCCGCCGGGGAGGGCCGGATCGCCGACGTCCGCGCGGAGATCACCGACGCCATCGCCTACGGCTTCCCGCTGGGCCACCACCGCTACGCCTGGCCGCTGCTGCTCGCCGCCGCCTCCGCGGAGGCGGACGCCCGGGGACTCCCGGTCGCCGACGCCGGGCGCGCAGCCGCCCTGGAGGTGCTCCGCGGCGCCGCCCGCGCCCTGGCCACCCCCGTGCCCGTGTGGGCCGCCCACGCCGAGTTCTTCCGCGCCGAGCTGCTGCGGGCCGAGGACCGGGACACCGTCGCCGACTGGGCCGGCGTCGAGCGGGCCGTCCGCCCGCTGGAGCGTCCGTACCTGCTGGCCCGCGCCCGCCACCGGCTCGCCGAAGCCCTGCTCGCCTCCGGCGGCGACCGCGCGGGCGCCGCGTCCCTGCTCGGCGAGGCCTACGCCACCGCCGAACGCCTTGGCTCCCGCAGGCTCCGCGAGGACCTGGCCCTGCTGGCCCAGCGCGCCCGGCTCCCGCTCACCGGGGCCGACGCGCCCGCCGCCCCGCCCGCACCGGCCCCCGACCCCGTCGAGGCCCTGGGCCTGACCAGCCGCGAACGGGACGTCCTGAGCCTGGTCGCGGCGGGCAGGAGCAACCGCCAGATAGCCGAGGAGCTGTTCATCTCCCCGAAGACGGCCAGCGTCCACGTCTCGAACATCCTGGCCAAGCTGGGTGTCGCCGGCCGCGGCGAGGCGGCCGCCCTGGCCCACCGGCTGCGGCTGTTCGGGCCGCTCACTCCCGCGGGGACGGCTCCGCCGGGCGTATGAGCACCGTGCCGGAGTCCAGGTCTATGGGACCGCGTCCCGGATCGCCGTCATCGACATCGGTCCGGGACAGCTCCAGCCGCTTCTTCTCCTCGTCCGTGTGCTTCCGTCCCGGGCTGAAGAGCTCCTCGATCATGTTGAACACCGCATCCACCGCGCCTTTCGCCCCGCACCGGGGGCCCCTCGGTCACCGCACCGTCAGTGTCAGGATCCTGTCCTCGCCCGCCTCCGGCGACCCGCGCCCGTCCGTCTCGCTCGTGACCAGCAGCAATCTGTCCCCGCCGAGGGCGATCACCGTCCGCAGCCGGCCGTACTTCCCCGTCAGGAAGGCCTCCGGCTCGGCCACCGGATGCGCCCCGGCCAGCGGGATCCGCCACAGCCGCTCGCCTTTCAGCCCGGCCATCCACACCGAGCCCTGCGCCCAGGCGATCCCGCTCGGCGAGGCCTCGTCGGTCTTCCACACGGCCACCGGATCTCGCAGGCCCGGCTTGCCCGCCTTCCCCTCGGCCTCCGGCCAGCCGTAGTTCGCACCGGGCTCGATCAGGTTCAGCTCGTCCCAGGTGTTCTGGCCGAACTCGGCCGCCCACAGCCGTTTGTCCTTGTCCCAGGCCAGGCCCTGCACATTGCGGTGCCCGTAGGAGTAGACGACCGAGTCGGCCTCGGGATTGCCGTGGACCGGCTGCCCGTCCGGGGTCATCCGCAGGATCTTGCCGCCCAGCGACTTCTTGTCCTGCGCGAGCCCGGTGTCGCCGCTCTCGCCCGTCCCCGCGTAGAGCATCTTGTCGGGGCCGAAGGCGATCCGGCCCCCGTTGTGGATCATCCCCTTGGGGATCCCCCGCAACACCGTGTCCGGCGCGCCCAGTTGCTGGCCCGGGTCACGCTGCTCGTCGTAGCGCATCCGGGCGATGCGGTTGTCGGACTCCGTCGTGAAGTACGCGTACACCATCCGGTCCGAGGCGTACGAGGGCGACAGCGCGAGCCCCAGCAGCCCTCCCTCGCCGCCCGGGGCCACCCCGGGCACCTTGCCGATCTGCGTCACCGCGCCGGTGGCCGCCGCGACCCTGCTGATCGTCCCCTTGTCCCGCGAGGCGACCAGCAGGTCCCCGCCCGGCAGCGGGGCCACGCCCCACGGGGACTCCAGGTCCTTCGCGACCTCGCCGGTCACCGTCACGGAGCCCTGCGCGGGCGGAGCGGCCTCCGCGGCGCCGGAGGGAGAGCCCGCGGGGCCGGACCCGGACGACGCGGGTGCCGGGCCCGGTGGTGACGTGCCCGGCTTGGCGGACGGTGCGCCCGCCGGGGCGCAGCCCGCCGCGAGCAGCGCCCCGCAGCCCGCCACGGCGAACGCCGCCAGCACCGCGCGGCTCCGGGCGCGCGGGCCCTCGTACCTCTCGGACGCCTGTGCCTGTCCGTATCGCATCGTCCTGCTCCCCTCCGGTGGCGATCGTGCCCCTCACCTGTCTCAACAGCTGCGGCACTTCCCGAAGTTCCGGCGCTCGTACACCCGATCGAGTGGTTGTCCCGGACCCGGAACCGGCTCGCGCCAGGGCTCAGTCCCAGGCTCCCACCGCCGCCGGCAGGGCCGCGATCTCGGCCAGGTCCCCGGCCGTCAGCCGCAGCCCCGCCGCCCCCGCGTTCTCCGCCGCCCAGTGCGCCCGGTCGGCCCCCGGCACCGGCACCACCTGCGGTCCCTGCGCCAGCACCCACGCCAGCGCCACCTGCGCCGCCGTCACCTGCGGCCCGTGCCGCCGCGCCACCCGCCGCAGCCCCGCCACCAGCACCTGGTTCGCCGCCATGGACTCCGCCGTGAACCTCGGGTGCCGGGCCCGCACGTCCTCCCACTCGAAACCCTCGCCCGGCCTGAGCGTCCCGGTCAGGAACCCGCTGCCGAGCGGCATCGCCGCCAGGAACCCCACCCCGCGCGCCGCGCACCAGGGCAGCAGCCGCCGCACGGCCTCCCGGGACCACACCGACAGCTCCGCCTGCACCGCGCTCACCGGGAACACCTGCTGGACGCGCTCCAAGTGCCCCAAGGTCACCGCGTACGCCCGGTCCCCGCGCCGCCCCGCCCCCGGCCCGGCACCCGCCCCCAGCGCGCAGAACCCCAGGGCGCGCACCTTCCCCGCACCCACCAGCTCCGCCATCGCCCCCCAGGTCTCCTCCACCGGGACGTCCGGATCCACCCGGTGCAGCTGGTAGACGTCTATGACGTCCGTACGCAGCCGCCGCAGCGAGGCGTCGCAGGCCCGGCGCACGTATCCGGGCCGCCCGTCCGCCACCACGTGCTGCTCGCCCGCCCGCAGCCCCACCTTGGCGGACACGAACGCCTCCGCCCGCCGTTCGCGCAGCACCCGCCCCAGCAGCAGCTCGTTGGTGTAGGGCCCGTACACGTCGGCGGTGTCCAGCAGGTTCGCCCCGAGGTCCAGGGCCGTGTGCACCGTGGCCAGCGACTCGTCGCGCAGGCGCCGCGAGGGCGCGTACGCCCAGCTCATCGGCATGCACCCGAGCCCGACGGCGCCCACCGCCAGCGCACCCGCCCCGATCGACCTGCGCTCCACCCGTGCGTCCCCCTCCCGGTCCGGCAAACAAACTAACGGCTTGATCAGGATCCTTTGGCCTTGGCATAGCCTCCTGGTCATGGATGCAAAGACCGCCGACGTCTGGCTGCCGTTCCCCGCGGAAGAGATCGAGGGCCTCCCCGACGCCTTCACCTACCGGCAGTGGGACGGCGAGGACGCCTTCCCGGCCGACCCGGCCGCCTGCGTCTTCTACGTCACCCCCTACATGAAGTCCCCCGAAGTGACCCTGCGCCCGCTGCCCGGCATGCCGCACCTGGAGGTCGTGCAGACGCTGACCGCGGGCATCGACCACGTCCTGGACGGCCTCGGCCTGCTGCGTCCCGGCGTACGGCTGTGCAACGCGCGCGGGGTCCACGAGGCGAGCACCGCGGAGCTGGCGCTCACCCTCACCCTCGCCTCGCTGCGCGGGATCCCGGGGATGGTGCGCGGACAGGACCGCGAGGAGTGGCGTTCCGGCTTCTACGACGCCCTCGCCGACAAGTCCGTGCTGATCGTCGGGTACGGGTCGATCGGAGCGGCCATCGAGGACCGGCTCGCGCCCTTCGAGTGTGCGCGGGTCGTACGGGTCGCACGCTCGGCGCGCACCACCACGCGCGGGCCCGTGCACGCTCACGCCGAACTGCCCCGGCTGCTCCCCGGGGCCGACGTGGTGATCCTCTGCACCCCGCTGACGGACGCGACGCGGAGCCTGGCCGACGCCGCGTTCCTGGCCCGGATGAAGGACGGCGCCCTGCTGGTGAACGTGGCCCGCGGCCCCGTCGCCGACACCTCGGCCCTGCTGGCGGAGCTCGGGTCGGGCCGGCTGCGCGCGGCACTCGACGTCACCGACCCCGAACCGCTGCCCGCCGGCCATCCGCTCTGGCATGCTCCGAATGTCCTGATCACCCCTCACGTGGGCGGCAGCAGCACGGCGTTCGCGCCGCGGGCCCGGCGTCTGGTCGCCCGCCAGCTCCACCGGTTCGCCGCCGGGGAGCCCGTGGACAACACGGTCCTGATCACCGACTGACGCGCGGTGCGCACGCTCCGCATCCGCCCGGACGCGCACAGTGGCAACAACTCCCCGAGTGGTAACGCAGCGTAGACCATCTATGTCCCTGAGTGACGAAAGTGGTGTATCGTCCGGACCAAGGGGCTGCAGCGCGTTCGTCTGGCGCTGGGGAGTGATCGGACACTTTGGGGGGCGACGGGCGATGTACGGCCAATGGACGAAGGATCCGATGCGGCACGGCCGCCGCAGGCGACGCAACCGGGACTGGGCCGCGCCGGAACCAGCCGGCGAGGGGGACCGGTGAGTGCCCCGGGGGCGGCGCTGCTGACCCGGCCGCCCGTTCCGGGCGGCAGCGGCAGGAGCCTGGCGATGCAGCTGCTCCTCGCAGTGGTCAGCGGCGGATACGCGGTCGGCGCCGCCCTCGGCTGGGGCTCCGGGGAACTCGCCGAGATCATGGGCGACTTCGGACTCAGCGCCGCCGCGTTACTCGCCGCCGTCTCCTGCTACGCGTACGCGCGCACGATCGACAGCCGTGAGCGCCCGGCCTGGCTGCTCTTCGCCTTCTCCTCGCTCATGGGCGCCTGCGGCAACGGCATCTGGGGCTGGTACGAGGTGGTCCTCGGCGAGGCCGTGCCCAAGCCCTCGCTCGCCGACTTCGCCTTCCTCTGCTTCGCGCCGCCCGCCATCGTGGGCCTGCTCGTCCTCGCCAAACGCCCGGTCACCCGCGCCGGCTGGGTCTGCCTCGGGCTCGACTCCTGGCTCATCGGCGGCTCCCTGCTCACCCTGTCCTGGAGCCTGGCCCTCGCGCACGCCGCGCGGACCGCCCAGTCCGGGGCCCCCGGCAGCGTCCCGCGCGCCGCGCTCTCGCTCGCCTACCCGCTGCTGGACATCGCGCTCGTCTCCATGGTGCTCGTCCTGCACTTCCGGCGCTCCGAGGCCAACCGCTCCGCCGTCAACACCGCCATCGCGGCCCTGGCCCTGACCGTGCTCAGCGACGCCCTGTTCACCTCGCCGCTGCTGAGCGCCGGATACCAGTCCGGCCAGCTGCTCGACGCCGGCTGGTTCGCCGGCTCGCTGCTCCTCGCGTACGCGCCGTGGGGGGCCCGGCGGGCCCATCCGGACCCGGGGACGCCGGGGCTCGCCCGCGCAGACCGGCCGGTCAGCCGCCCCATCACCGGCTCGCTGCCCGCCCTCACGCCGTACCTGGCGGCCGCCGTCTGCACCCTGGGCATCCTGTACAACGTGGTGGACGGGCGGAAGGTCGACCGCGTCGTCGTCTTCACCGGCTGCACCGTGGTCCTCGCCCTCGTCATCCGGCAGGGCATCATGCTCATCGACAACATCGCGCTGACGCAGGAACTGGCCCAGAAGGAGAACCACTTCCGCTCCCTGGTCCAGGGCTCCAGCGACGTCATCATGATCGCCGCCCCCACCGGGACCCTGCGTTACGTCAGCCCCGCGGCCGCCGGGGTCTACGGGCGCGAGGCCGAGGAGCTCGTCGGCACGGAGCTGGCCACCCTGATCCACCCCCACGACCTGGGCCGCGTGGTCCACGAGGTGCGCCGCTTCCTGGCCGCGCCGCCCGCCGAGGAACCGACCACCCGCATCGAGTGCCGCTTCAAGTCGGGCAGCGGCGAATGGCTCAACGTGGAATCCACCGTCAACCGCCACCAGGGCGGCCTCATCCTCAACAGCCGCGACGTCACCGAGCGGGTCCGCCTCCAGGCGCAGCTCCAGCACAGCGCCGAGCACGACCCGCTGACCGACCTGCCCAACCGGGCGCTGTTCACCCGCCGGGTCCGCCAGGCCCTGACCGGGCGGCGCGCCGGGGACCACAGCACCGCCGTGCTCTTCATCGACCTCGACGGGTTCAAGGCGGTCAACGACACCATCGGCCACCAGGCAGGCGACGAGCTGCTGACCGAGGCCGCGCGCCGGCTGCAGGACTCGGTGCGCGCCGGGGACACCGCGGCCCGGCTCGGCGGCGACGAGTTCGCCGCGCTGATCCTGGGCGACGGCAGCCGCGACCGCAGTGCCCGCGAGTACCAGGTGCACGAGATCGCGGACCGGCTGCGCACCACCCTCTCCCAGCCCTACCGGATCGCCGGCAGCGACGTACGGGTCGCCGCCAGCATCGGCGTGGCCTTCGCCGAACCCGGCATCACCCCTTCGGACCTCATGCGCAACGCGGACCTCGCGATGTACCGCGCCAAGGCGGCCGGCAAGGACCGGGTCGAGCTCTACGCGCCCCAGATGCAGGCCGAGGTCGTACGGAAGGCCGAGCTCGCCGGGCGGCTGCGCACCGCGCTCCACGACGGGGAGTTCGCGCTGCTGCACCAGCCCGTGGTCTCCCTGGCGACCGGCGAGGTCACGGCCGTCGCGGCGCAGGCCCGCTGGCGCTCGGCCCAGGGGATCTTGTTCACCCCGGCGGAATTCCTCCGGGTGGCCGAGTACAGCGAGGGCACGGCGGCGAGGCCCGACGGCCGTGGCGGCCTCCCCGCGGGCCCGCCCACCCGCGCCGCCGAGCTGGGGCACTGGCTGCTGGAGGAGGCCGTGGCGCAGGCCGCCGAGCGGCGCCGGATCGGGCACGACGTACCCGTGGCGGTGCGCATGGGCGCCCAGCGGCTGCTGGACCGGGGCGTCCCCCCGGCGGCCACCGGGGGAGCCGCGCCGCTCGGCTCGGTCGAGGCCCTGCTGACCCGGTACGGGCTGCCCTCCGGGGCCCTGGTGATCGAGCTGACCGTCTCGGACCCCAGAGTCCCCTTCGACGAGCTGGAGCGGCGCCTGGCGGCCCTGCGCCGGCTGGGGGTCCTGATCTCCCTGGACGGCTTCGGCAGCGGCTACGCGGCCATCAGCGCCCTGCGCAGGCTCCCCGTGGACATCCTCAAGGTGGACCGGGGCCTGGTGGAGGGCGTGGTCGAATCCGCCCGCCTCCACAAGATCACCGCTGGTTTGTTGCGCATCGCAAATGATTTGGGCATGCAGTCGGTCGCGGACGGGGTGGACCTCCCCGAGCAGGTCACGGCCCTGCGCGCGATGGGGTGCACGCACGGCCAGGGAGTGGCATTTTCCGGCCCACTCGACGAGTACAGGCTGCGCCGGGCGCTGGTGCGCGGTACGTTCCCAGTACCGGGCGGAACGGCCCAGCCCGCCTTGGCCGGCGGTTCGTCCGGGGGCTCGATGGCCATCCGCAGAGGCTCACATAATGAGACGCCCGTCCCACCCGCTTGACATCCCCCTCCCGCCGGAGGGAGGGTCAGTGCCATGCGCACCCGAATTCTCGTACTTGGAAAGCGCGTCGGCTGAAGCTGGGGTCATCACGTCCCCGCTCGACACACCCGACGCGCTCCCCTCGCTTGCCTCCCGGCACGAGGGGTTTTTTGTTGCACTGGCACACCTTCGAATCCTCGTAAAACCCTCAGCTTCGAGAAGAGAATGTCGATGACCGAGCAGGCCACCGGGGCCCACCATCCGCAGCCGCGGCCCCGTTCCGGCGGACACCAGCCCGCCGCAGTTGAGCACGTCACGGGTGCGCAGTCCCTCATCCGCTCTCTCGAAGAGGTGGGGTGCGACACCGTCTTCGGTATCCCGGGCGGAGCCATCCTCCCGGCGTACGACCCGATGATGGACAGCACCAAGGTCCGCCACATCCTGGTCCGCCACGAGCAGGGTGCCGGCCACGCCGCGACCGGCTACGCGCAGGCCACCGGCAAGGTGGGCGTCTGCATGGCGACCTCCGGCCCGGGCGCCACCAACCTGGTCACCCCGATCGCCGACGCGCACATGGACTCGGTGCCGCTCGTCGCGATCACCGGCCAGGTCTCCTCCAAGGCGATCGGCACGGACGCCTTCCAGGAGGCGGACATCGTCGGCATCACGATGCCGATCACCAAGCACAACTTCCTGGTGACCAAGGCCGAGGACATCCCGAGGACGATCGCCGAGGCCTTCCACATCGCCTCCACCGGCCGCCCCGGCCCGGTCCTGGTCGACATCGCCAAGGACGCCCTGCAGTCGAAGACCACCTTCTCGTGGCCGCCCTCGCAGGACCTCCCGGGCTACCGGCCGGTCACCAAGCCGCACGCCAAGCAGATCCGCGAGGCCGCCAAGCTCATCTGCCAGGCCAAGCGGCCGGTCCTGTACGTCGGCGGCGGCGTCATGAAGTCCGGCGCGACCGCCGAACTGAAGGTCCTGGCCGAGCTGACCGGCGTCCCCGTCACCACCACGCTGATGGCGCTGGGCTCCTTCCCCGACAGCCACCCGCTGCACGTCGGCATGCCGGGCATGCACGGCGCGGTCACCGCCGTCACCGCCCTGCAGAAGTCGGACCTCCTGATCGCGCTCGGCACCCGCTTCGACGACCGCGTCACCGGCAAGCTGGACAGCTTCGCCCCGTTCGCAAAGGTCATCCACGCCGACATCGACCCGGCGGAGATCGGCAAGAACCGCGAGGTCGACGTCCCGATCGTCGGCGACGCCCGCGAGGTCATCGCCGACCTGATCCAGGCGGTCCAGGCCGAGCACACCGAGGGCAACGCCGGGGACTACACCGCCTGGTGGAAGGACCTCAGCCGCTGGCGCGAGACGTACCCGCTGGGCTACGACCTGCCGGACGACGGGATGCTCTCCCCGCAGCAGGTCATCCAGCGCATCGGCGAGCTCGCCCCCGAGCACACCATCTACGCGGCCGGTGTCGGCCAGCACCAGATGTGGGCCTCGCACTTCGTCAACTACGAGGAGCCCCGCACCTGGCTGAACTCCGGCGGCGCCGGAACCATGGGCTACGCGGTCCCCGCCGCGATGGGCGCCAAGGTCGGCATGCCGGACCGCACGGTCTGGGCGATCGACGGCGACGGCTGCTTCCAGATGACCAACCAGGAACTGGTCACCTGCGCGCTGAACAACATCCCGATCAAGGTCGCGATCATCAACAACGGCGCGCTGGGCATGGTCCGCCAGTGGCAGACCCTGTTCTACAACCAGCGGTACTCCAACACCGTCCTGCACGCGGACGAGACGGGCCACGACACCGTCGGCTCCCAGCTCGGCGAGTCCACCGCCCCCCGCAAGGGCACCCGCGTCCCGGACTTCGTCAAGCTGTCCGAGGCCATGGGCTGCGTGGCGCTGCGCTGCGAGGACCCGGCCGACCTGGACAAGGTCATCGCCGAGGCCAACGCGATCAACGACCGCACCGTCGTGATCGACTTCATCGTCCACGAGGACGCCATGGTGTGGC
The DNA here is from genome assembly GCF_008704935.1 of Streptomyces vinaceus. Taxonomy (NCBI): domain Bacteria; kingdom Bacillati; phylum Actinomycetota; class Actinomycetes; order Kitasatosporales; family Streptomycetaceae; genus Streptomyces; species Streptomyces vinaceus. Next base: position 2,275,988 of record NZ_CP023692.1, on the reverse strand, counting down.
CGATGGTCGCCGCCGGCACCTCCAACGACGAGGTCATGGCAGCCCGGGGCGTCCGCCCCGACTTCGGCGACAACGAAGACGACTGAGCCGAGAGAGCCTGAGAGAGAGAACGCCTCACATGTCCAAGCACACGCTCTCCGTCCTGGTCGAGAACACGCCCGGCATCCTCGCCCGGATCGCCGCGCTGTTCTCCCGCCGCGGGTTCAACATCGACTCCCTCGCGGTCGGCGTCACCGAGCACCCCGACATCTCGCGCATCACGATCGTCGTGAACGTCGAGGACCTCCCGCTGGAGCAGGTGACCAAGCAGCTGAACAAGCTGGTCAACGTGCTCAAGATCGTCGAGCTGGAGCCGCACAACGCCATCGAGCGCGAACTCGTCCTGGTGAAGGTCCGCGCCGACAACGAGACCCGCTCGCAGATCGTCGAGATCGTCCAGCTGTTCCGCGCCAAGACGGTCGACGTCTCCCCGGAGGCCGTCACCATCGAGGCCACCGGCGGCGCCGACAAGCTCGGCGCGATGCTCAAGATGCTGGAGCCGTTCGGCATCAAGGAGCTCGTGCAGTCCGGCACGATCGCCATAGGGCGCGGTGGCCGGTCCATCACGGACCGCAGCCTGCGCGCGCTCGACCGCAGCGCCTGAACCACCCCCTGACGTCGCGTTGCCTCTCGCATCGCGAGACCAGGAAACTTCCCTATCGTTCCCCGCCGTACGGTGGGAGCAACACCAGCGCACCAAGGAGATATCCCAGTGGCCGAGCTGTTCTACGAGAACGACGCCGACCTGTCCATCATCCAGGGCCGCAAGGTCGCGGTCATCGGCTACGGCAGCCAGGGCCACGCCCACGCGCTGTCGCTGCGTGACTCCGGCGTCGACGTCGTCGTCGGCCTCAAGGAGGGCTCGAAGTCCAAGGCCAAGGCCGAGGAGCAGGGCCTGAAGGTCGTCCCCGTGGCCGAGGCCGCCGAATGGGCGAACGTCATCATGATCCTGACCCCGGACCCGCTCCAGGCCGAGATCTACGAGGAGTCCATCAAGGACCACCTCAAGGAGGGCGACGCGCTCTTCTTCGGCCACGGCTTCAACGTCCGGTACGGCTTCATCAAGCCCCCCACCAACGTCGACGTCGCCTTGGTCGCCCCGAAGGGCCCCGGCCACCTGGTCCGCCGTCAGTACGAGGAGGGCCGCGGCGTTCCGTGCATCGCCGCCGTCGAGCAGGACGCCACCGGCAAGGCCTTCGACCTGGCGCTCTCGTACGCGGCCGGCATCGGCGGCACCCGCGCCGGCGTCATCAAGACCACCTTCACCGAGGAGACCGAGACCGACCTGTTCGGTGAGCAGGCCGTCCTCTGCGGTGGCGCCTCCGCGCTGGTCAAGGCCGGTTTCGAGACCCTGACCGAGGCCGGCTACCAGCCGGAGATCGCGTACTTCGAGTGCCTGCACGAGCTGAAGCTCATCGTCGACCTCATGTATGAGGGCGGCCTGGAGAAGATGCGCTGGTCGGTCTCCGAGACCGCCGAGTGGGGCGACTACATCACCGGTCCCCGCATCATCACCGACGCCACCAAGGCCGAGATGAAGCAGGTCCTCGCGGAGATCCAGAGCGGCGAGTTCGCCAACACCTGGATGGCCGAGTACAAGGCCGGTCTGCCGAAGTACAACGAGTACAAGAAGGCCGACGAGGCGCACCTGCTGGAGACCACCGGCAAGAAGCTGCGCAAGCTCATGAGCTGGGTCGACAGCGACGAGAGCTGATCCGTACGCGGCGGGGCCGGGATGAGGAGTCCCGGCCCCGCGGCGCATGGCGGGCCCGATCGGACAGCTCCCCGCGCGGTGCTTGTCCACCCTGGCCAACCCCGGACGGGTGATCCTTCCGGACAGGCGGAATTCCCTGGGGATTCCGCCACTACACTGCTCAACACAACGCGTCAGGCCCACAGTGTCGTGCGTCTTCCACGCGGCTACCCCCTCCACCGCCTGCGGCCGTCGGGACGGCCGTCCGCACTGGACTTGTGAGGATGACCCACGTGAGCTCGAAACCTGTCGTACTCATCGCCGAAGAGCTGTCGCCCGCCACCGTGGACGCGCTCGGTCCGGACTTCGAGATCCGGCACGTCAACGGAGCCGACCGCGCGGAGCTGCTCCCCGCGATCGTGGACGTCGACGCCATCCTGGTGCGCTCCGCCACCAAGGTCGACGCGGAGGCCATCGCCGCCGCCAAGAAGCTGAAGGTCGTCGCGCGCGCCGGTGTCGGCCTCGACAACGTCGACGTGTCCGCCGCCACCAAGGCCGGCGTGATGGTCGTGAACGCCCCGACCTCCAACATCGTCACCGCCGCCGAGCTCGCCTGCGGCCTGCTCGTCGCCTCGGCCCGCAACATCCCGCAGGCCAACACCGCCCTGAAGAACGGCGAGTGGAAGCGGAACAAGTACACGGGCGTCGAGCTCAGCGAGAAGACCCTCGGTGTCGTCGGCCTCGGCCGGATCGGCGTCCTGGTCGCCCAGCGCATGTCGGCCTTCGGTATGAAGATCGTCGCGTACGACCCCTACGTACAGCCCGCGCGCGCCGCCCAGATGGGCGTCAAGATGCTGACGCTGGACGAGCTCCTCGAAGTCGCCGACTTCATCACCGTGCACCTGCCCAAGACCCCCGAGACCCTCGGTCTCATCGGGGACGAGGCCCTGCACAAGGTCAAGCCGTCGGTCCGCATCGTCAACGCCGCGCGCGGCGGGATCGTGGACGAGGCCGCGCTGTACTCGGCCATCAAGGAGGGCCGCGTCGCCGGCGCCGGCCTCGACGTGTACGCGAAGGAGCCCTGCACGGACTCCCCGCTCTTCGAGCTCGACCAGGTCGTCTGCACCCCGCACCTCGGCGCGTCCACCGACGAGGCCCAGGAGAAGGCGGGCATCGCGGTCGCCAAGTCGGTGCGCCTCGCGCTCGCGGGCGAGCTCGTACCGGACGCCGTCAACGTCCAGGGCGGGGTCATCGCCGAGGACGTCCGTCCCGGCCTGCCGCTCGCCGAGAAGCTCGGCCGCATCTTCACCGCCCTCGCGGGTGAGGTGGCGGTCCGCCTCGACGTCGAGGTCTGCGGCGAGATCACCCAGCACGACGTCAAGGTGCTGGAGCTCTCCGCCCTCAAGGGCGTCTTCGAGGACGTCGTCGACGAGACGGTCTCCTACGTCAACGCCCCGCTGTTCGCGCAGGAGCGCGGTGTCGAGGTCCGTCTGACCACCAGCTCGGAGTCCCCGGACCACCGCAACGTGGTGACCGTGCGCGGCACCCTGTCGGACGGTCAGGAGGTGTCGGTCTCCGGCACCCTCGCCGGCCCCAAGCACCTCCAGAAGATCGTTGGCATCGGCGAGTACGACGTGGACCTGGCGCTCGCCGACCAGATGCTCGTCCTGCGCTACACCGACCGCCCGGGCGTGGTCGGCACCGTCGGCCGCATCCTCGGCGAAGCCGGCCTCAACATCGCGGGCATGCAGGTCGCCCGGGCGGAGGAGGGCGGCGAGGCGCTCGGCGTCCTCACCGTTGACGCGGAGGTCCCGGTGAACGTCCTCGCGGAGATCTCCGCCGAGATCGGCGCCGTCTCGGCGCGTACGGTCAGCCTCGGCTGACCCGCACGACACAGGGAAGGGCCCGGGGAGCTCCCCGGGCCCTTCTTCGTGCTCCGCCGCCGCTCGCGGTTGCCGCGGGGCCGCGCCCAGAGCCATGTCGGAGACGAGGTGGTGAGGGGCGAAGGCGTAGCTGTCGTGCAAGCGCCATAAACGCTTGTGTAATACGGCTGTATGGAACAGCTGTCTTGGACGGTTGTATTGATACGGTGAGAGGCATGGGACACCGTGAAGATCTGCTCGATGGCGCCAAGAAGTGCCTGGCCGAGAAGGGTTTCGCGCGGACGACCGCGCGCGACATCGTCCACGCCTCCGGCGCGAACCTGGCGTCGATCGGCTACCACTACGGCTCGAAGGACGCCCTGCTCTCGCAGGCGTTCCTCTCGATGGCCGAGGAGTGGAGCGACTCCTTCACACCGGAGGTGACGGGTGAGGGAGGATCACCGGAGCGCTTCCGCTCGGTTTGGGACGGCATGATCGGACAGCGCGACCAGGCGGCCCCGATGTGGGTGGCCGGCATGGAGATCGCGATGAACCGCGACCGGCTGCCGGAGCTGCGGGAGATGGTCGTGTCCTCGGAGGGCGAGCGGCGCAAGGGGCTGACCGAGATGTTCACGGGCATCCCGGAGGAGCAGCTCGACGAGCGGGACGTCCGGACCCTGGGCGGGCTGTACCAGGTGCTGGTCGCCGGGATGATGGTGCAGTGGCTGTACGACTCCGAGAACGCCGTCACCGCCGAGGAGTTGACCGAGGGCATGCGCCGCGCCGCGCAGATGATGGTCAACGGGAAGGACGCAGGCGCCGAGGCCGAGGCCGAGGCCGACGCCTCCGCCTGAGCCGCTGCGCCGTTCAGCGGTGAGGCAGTTCAGCCGTACAGGCGGGCTGCCTTGAGGGCCATGTGGAGCAACAGCCGGTCCTCGCCCTCGTCCAGGTCCAGGCCGGTCAGCTGCTCCACCCGGGCGAGCCGGTAGTAGAGGGTCTGGCGGTGGATGCCCAGGGCCGCGGCCGCGCGGCCGGCCTGGCCAGCGCAGTCCAGGAACAGTTCGGCGGTACGGGCGAGTTCCCGGTGCGCGGGCTCCAGCAGGACCCGCGTCGCCGGGTCGCCCGCCGGACCCGCGGCCGCCAGGGCGGCCAGCATCCGGTACGGGCCGATCGCCGCCCACCGGGCCACCGGGCCGAAGCGGGGCTGCGCCGCGGCCGCCTGGGCCGCCGCCGAGGCCTGCGACCAGGCGTCGGCCAGCGTCCCCAGCCCCCGTCGGGGCTCCCCGATCCCGGCGGTCGCGCCGCCGCCCGCCAGCAGCCGGGTCGCGACCCCCTCGGCGGGTACGAGCACTTCGGCCGAGCGGAGTCTGACCAGCGCGGCGAGCGCCTGCCCGCCCCGCCGCCCCGGCCGGCCCGCGGAACCGGCGCCGGCCCCCGAGCCCGAGCCCGGACCGGATCCGGAGCGCCCCCCGGCCTCCGCAGCCCGGCCGTCGTCCTCACCGGCCCCCGGCCAGGGGACCGTGCACACCGCCGCCGTGCCCGGTACCGAGGCGGGGGCCTCGCCGGCCCACGGCGTCACGCACACCACCGCGTGCAGCCCGTCGGCGCCCGGGCCCAGCGCCAGCCGCAGCGCGGCCACCGCCATGTCCTGCTGCCAGCCCCGCCCGGCCGTGAGCACCGCCCGGAACTCCCGGGACAGGTCGGCCCCCGCCTTCGCCTCCTCGGCGAGCAGGATCCCGATCCGCTCGGCCACCTCCATGGCCGCCGCCAGGGCGTCCGGCCCGGGGCCGGGCTCCTGGTCGAGGAGCCACACGTACCCCTGGACGATCCCGCGGTAGCGCACCGGCAGGCAGATCCGCCCGCGGAAGACCCCCGCGTCGGGCGCCGCCGGGATCCGTACCGGGCCGGTCGCCCGCGCGATGCCGAACCCCTCGAACCAGGCCCGCACGGCCGCCGTCGACTGCCGGGTCAGGATCGAGCGGGTGCGCACGGGGTCCATCGCGAGGTCGTCGTCGCTGTCGTGCGCGCCGAAGGCGATGAGGCGGAAATCCCGGTTCTCCAGCGTCGCCGGGGCGCCGAGGAGCGCCGAGATCTCATCCACCAGGTCCTGGTAATCGCCCTTCACCCGAACATTCTCCCACCCGGGACCAGGGTCTTCAGACAGATGTATGAGATCGGGGACACGGATGCGTGACAGCTGTCGATGGCAGAGGATCAAAGCGATCCTTAGGTTTCACGGTGGTTTTACTTGCGTTTTCTTTACGGCCCCGCCCACCCCCTCGCGGACCGTACGACTGCTTCTGCCACCTGTTGGAGGTGCCCCGTGCTGGGTCCCGCGATCCTCGCCGCTTCGCGCAGCGACAAGATGCGCCGAATCGTCTCTGCCGCCCCGGTGACCAAGCCCGTGGTGAACCGGTTCATCCCCGGTGAGACGGTCGACCAGGTCATCCCGATCGTCGTGGACCTCACGGAGAAGGGCCTGGAGCTCACGCTCGACGTGGTGGGCGAGGACATCACCACCGTGGAGCAGTCCTACGCCGCGCGTGACGCCTACCTCGACCTCATCGCGCACCTGGCGGACCTCGGCCTCGGCGAGAAGGCCGAGATGTCGGTCAAGCTGTCGATGTTCGGCCAGGCGCTGGAGGGCGGCCACGAGCTCGCGCTCGCCAACGTCCGCCCGGTCGTCGAGGCCGCCGCGGCCATCGGCACCACCGTCACGCTGGACGCCGAGGACCACACCACCCTCGACTCGATGTTCGCCATCCACGAGGAGCTGCGCCGGGACTTCCCGCAGACCGGCTGCGTGATCCAGGCGTACCTCTTCCGCACCGAGGGCGACGCCCGGCGGCTGGCCGCGGCCGGCAGCCGCGTCCGGATCGTGAAGGGCGCGTACAAGGAGCCGGCCGAGGTCGCGTACCAGGACAAGGCCGAGATCGACAAGGCGTACGTCCGCATCCTCAAGACGCTGATGGAGGGCGAGGGCTACCCGATGATCGGGTCGCACGACCCGCGCCTGATCGCCATCGCGCAGGAGCTCGCCCGCAAGGCCGGGCGCAAGCTGGACGAGTACGAGTTCCAGATGCTGTACGGCATCCGCAGCGAGGAGCACCTGCGGCTCGCCGCCGAGGGCCACCGCATGCGCGTCTACACCGCGTACGGGACGGACTGGTACGGCTACTTCATGCGGCGCCTCGCCGAGAAGCCGGCCAACCTCCTGTTCTTCCTCCGCTCGATGATCACCAAGAACTAGCCAGAACCAGGTCAAGGAGTTACCAGCCCCATGGATGCTGTGACCCAGGTCCCCGCGCCGGTCAACGAGCCGGTCCACTCGTACGCCCCCGGCACCCCGGAGCGCGCGCGCCTCGAAACGCAGCTCAAGCAGCTGTCCGAGAACCCGATCGACCTGCCGATGACGATCAACGGCGTCAAGCGGATGGGCGGCGGCGAGCGCTTCGACGTCGTGCAGCCGCACGACCACAAGTCGGTCATCGGCACGTACGCGAACGCCACGGAGGCCGACGCGCAGGAGGCCGTCGACGCCGCCCTGGCCGCCGCCCCGGCCTGGCGCTCGATGTCCTTCGACGACCGCGCCGCGATCATCCTGCGCGCCGCCGAGCTGCTGTCCGGCCCGTGGCGCGAGAAGCTGGCCGCCTCCACCATGCTGGGCCAGTCGAAGACCGCGCAGCAGGCCGAGATCGACACCCCGTGCGAGCTCGTCGACTTCTGGCGCTTCAACGTCCACTTCGCCCGCCAGATCCTGGCCGAGCAGCCGGTCGCGAACTCCGCCGGCGTGTGGAACCGCAGCGACCACCGCCCGCTCGAAGGCTTCGTCTACGCGATCACGCCGTTCAACTTCACGGCCATCGCCGGCAACCTGCCGACCGCCCCGGCCCTGATGGGCAACGTGGTCGTGTGGAAGCCGTCCCCGACGCAGACGCACTCCGCGGTCCTCCTGATGGAGCTCCTGGAGGAGGCCGGTCTGCCCAAGGGCGTCATCAACCTGGTGACGGGCGACGGCATCGCCGTCTCCGAGGTGGCCCTGAACCACCCCGAGCTGGCCGGCATCCACTTCACCGGTTCGACCAAGACCTTCCAGTACCTGTGGAAGACGGTCGGCAACAACATCGAGAAGTACAAGTCCTACCCGCGCCTGGTCGGCGAGACCGGCGGCAAGGACTTCGTCGTGGCGCACCCGTCCGCGGACCGCGCCGTCCTGAAGACCGCCCTGACCCGCGGCTCCTTCGAGTTCCAGGGCCAGAAGTGCTCGGCGTCCTCGCGCGCCTACGTCCCGGCCTCGATCTGGAACGACGGCTTCAAGGAGGCCTTCGCGGCCGAGGTCGACGGCATCACCATGGGTGACGTCCGCGACCTGACCAACTTCATCGGTGCCGTGATCGACGAGCGCTCGTTCGCCAAGAACAAGGCCGCGATCGACCGCGCGAAGGCCGACCCGACCTGCGAGATCGTCGCCGGTGGCACGTACGACGACTCGGAGGGCTACTTCGTCCGCCCGACCGTCATCGTGTGCACCGACCCGGAGAACGAGGTCTTCACGACCGAGTACTTCGGCCCGATCCTGGCGATCCACGTGTACGAGGACGCCGAGTTCGACGCGATGCTGGCCCAGATGGAGTCGGTGTCGGCGTACGCGCTGACCGGCTCGATCATCGCCGGTGACCGCTACGCGGCGGCCGACGCGATGGAGAAGCTCCGCTTCGCGGCGGGCAACTTCTACATCAACGACAAGTCGACCGGCGCCGTGGTCGGCCAGCAGCCCTTCGGCGGCGGCCGCGCCTCCGGCACCAACGACAAGGCGGGCGCCGCGAGCAACCTGCACCGCTGGGTGTCGACCCGCTCCATCAAGGAGACGCTGGTCGCGCCGACCGAGTACGGCTACCCGCACATGGGCTGATCCGGCCCCCGCTGAACCCCGCCCCCGTTCCGGTACCCCCAAGCCCGGATCGGGGGCGGTCCCAGTTCCGCCCCTCCGCCGGTGAGAACCGGGCCGTCAGGGGACCAGCACGACCTTGCCGAGGTTGCGCCGCTCCTCGATCAGCGCGTGCGCGCGGGCCGCCTCGGCCAGCGGGATCTCCCCGTGCACGGCGGGGCGCAGCGAGCCGTCCCCGTACGCCTTCCACAGCTCGCGCCGCCAGCCCTCGTACACCTCGGGCCGGCCCTGGGCGACGGCCCGGATCTGGAAGCCGGTCACCGAGGCCCCGCGCACCAGCAGTTCGTACGCCTCCACCGAGCCGCCGCCCGAGCCGTACGCCACCAGGCGGCCGCCCGTGGCCAGGGCCCGCACGGCGGGGCCGAGCAGTTCGCCGCCGACCCCGTCGAGCACCACGTCGTACGGCTCGCCCCAGGCGGCCGGTTCCTCGTACAGCACGACCTCGTCGGCGCCGAGGCCGCGTACGAACCCGGCTTTGTCCGCGCTGGAGACGGCGGCGACCAGCCGGCCCGCCCCGCCGGCCCGGGCCAGCCGGAGCGCGAGGCTGCCGACCCCGCTCGCGGCGGCCGTGACCAGCACGGACTCCCCGGGCCGGACCCGCCCGGCCTCCCAGGCGCCCCGGGCAACGAGTCCGCTGCGCACGAGCGCGACGGCGTCGACGGAGCCCGCCCCTTCGGGCACGGCGGAGGCGAAGGGGGCCGCGAGGAGGGCGTACTCGGCGTAGCCGTGGCCGAAGCAGAGCCCGGTGACCCGGTCGCCGAGGGCGAACCCCCGCACCCCCTCGCCGAGCGCGGCCACGGTCCCCGCGACCTCGCCGCCCAGCGGTACCGGCCCGGAGCCCTCGCGCACCTTGCGCACGACGGGCAGCGTGACCCCGACGGCCTCCACCGCGACGAGCAGCTCGCCGGGGCCGGGGACGGGCACGGCCACGTCCTCGCAGAACAAGACCTCGGGGCCGCCGTTGACCTCGTGGCGGATGCGCAGCACTGGACCTCCCGGAAGGACGCGGATTCGTTGGGAATCCCAACGATATAGGAGATCGTGGGGAATCCCAACGAATTGCTAGGCTGGGCCCATGACCTCGGCCCTCGCACACATCCAGGCACTCCCGAGCTGGCTCGTCGGGCGGGTCGCGGCACGGGGCCGCGGCCTGGTCGCGCAGGCGCTCGCCGCGGAGGGGCTGAAGCTCGCGCACCATGCGGTGCTGGCGGCGACCGCCGAGTACGGCCCGGTCGCCCAGGCCGGCCTCGGCCGCCTGCTCGGGATCGACCCCAAGGACCTGGTCGGGCTGCTCAACCACCTCGAAGGCGCCGGCCTCCTGCGGCGGGCCCCGGATCCGGCGGACCGCCGCAAGAACGCCGTCACCCTCACCCCGGCGGGCGAGGCCGCCCTCAGCCGGTGCGCCGCCCTGGCCGAGACGGCGAACGCCGCGTTCCTCTCCCCCCTGACCCCCGAGGAACGCGAGCAGCTGACCACCCTCCTGACCCGCCTCCACGAAGACCCCTGGAACGGCGGACCGGACCCGGACGCTTCCTAGACCTCCGTCATGACCTGGTCCAGGGATTTGCGGAGCAGGTCCGGGACCTCGCAGTCTTCCGCGGGGTAGCCGATGGGGACGACCGCGAAGGCCTTCTCGTTCTCCGGACGGCGCAGGACGTGGGAGAGGAAGCGCATCGGGCTCGGGGTGTGGATCAGGGCCGCGAGGCCGCTGAGGTGGAGGGCGGTCAGGAGCATGCCGACCGCGATGCCGACCGACTCGTCCACGTAGTAGTGCTTGCGCTTCGTGCCGTCCGGGCCGAGCCAGTAGCGCTGCTGGAAGACGACGAGCAGTGCGGGGGCGTCCGTCAGGTGGATCTTGACCGCGTCCGTGCCCAGCGGGCGCAGGGCGGCCAGCCATTCGTCGCCCAGCCGGCCGTCGTAGGACAGCTGCTCCTCCTGCTCGGCGGCCGCGCGGATCTGCTCCCGCACCGCGGGGTCCTTGACCCGGACGAACGTCCACGGCTGCTGGTGGGCGCCGGAGGGGGCGGTCGCCGCGCACGCGATCGCGTCGCGGATCACCTGCTCGGGGACGGGGTCGGGGGAGAAGTGGCGCACGGTGCGGCGTTCGTCCATGCGGGTCCGCAACTCGGCGGCGCGTGCCAGCGATTGCGCGGACGGCATCCGCGCCGGCCGGTAGGCGACGGGCCGGTACGGTGCGCCGTGGGCGGGGGTCCACTGCCGGGTCTCGGATGACATGGGCCGATCCTCACGCGGGCAGCCGCGCCGGGGCACGGCCCGATCCGGCCGCCCTCCCGGATTTCCGGCCTTTCCGGTGGCCGTTGATAGCGTCGCCGTATGGACGTAACGCTGAAGCACACCTCACAGCTCGCCGACGGTGACCTCCGTGAGCTGCGGGAGCTGCTCGACGGGGCCTTCGGCGGCAACTTCGCCGACGAGGACTTCGAGCACGCGCTCGGCGGCGTGCACGCCCTCGTGCGCGAGGACGGGGAGCTGATCGCGCACGGGAGCGTGGTGCAGCGCCGGGTCCTCCACCGTGGCCGGGCCCTGCGCACCGGGTACGTCGAGGCCGTGGCCGTACGGCCCGACCGGCGCCGCCGCGGCCTCGGCGGGCAGGTCATGGCCGCGCTGGAGGAGGTCATCGGGCGGGCGTACGTACTCGGCGCCCTGTCGGCCTCCGCCGACGGGGCCCGGCTGTACGAGGGACGCGGATGGGCCGTGTGGGGCGGCCGGATCGGGGCGCTGTCCCCCGAGGGGCCGGTCCGGCTCGCCGACGAGGAGGGGTCGACGTACGTGTGGTTCCCGCCCGGCGGGGCGCTGGAGGACCCCGCCGGGCGGCTCGACTTCGACTGGCGAGACGGGGACGTGCTGTAGCCCGTCAGCCCGAGATGCTGGGCGTGCCCGTCTCGATGTGGCCCGTGTAGCGGCGCGACCAGGTGCCGTCGTTGTCCGCGAGGATCGTGAAGTCGTACCAGCCGTTGTTGTACGCCACCGCGTTGAAGTAGTCCTCGCGCGAGGAGTTCGCCGCAACGGTGTACGTCCACGGGCCGTCCGAGCGGTAGGCGTTCGAGCGGATCGTGAAGGTGACCGGCGAGGCCGAGCTGTTCGTCATCGTGAAGTAGATCGCCGTCTTGCCCGTGCCCGGCTCCACCGCGAAGCGGGCCGCCACCTCGATCGCCTTGCCCGCCTTCGAGGCGTCGCCGATGAAGCGGCGCAGGAAGCGGTTGGGCCCGTACATCGAGATGTCGTACTTGCCGGAGCCGCTGCCGAGGCCGATGTTGAAGTAGTCCGTCGCCGTGCCGGCCGGGTCCACCGTGTACTGCCAGGCGGCCGTGTCCCGGTACTGGTGCGGGTGGATCGAGAAGTGCGCCGCCTGCTTCGCCTGCGGGCCCTGGTTGGTCATCGAGAACCAGGCCAGGATCTTGCCGGCCGCGCCGAACTCGAAGCGGTCCAGGTTGCCGTTCACCTGGTACGGAAGGGCCCGCGCCGGGCGGGTACCGGCCTCCTGCGCCGGGAGGGCGTTGTCCTGCGGCGCCGGGTTGGGCAGCGGGCCGCAGGTCGCCTGGCCGATGACCTTCGCGGTCGAGGGCAGTCCGGCCGGCACCCCGTACACCGGACGCGCGAAGTCGAAGACACCGGTCAGGTCGCCGGTCACCTTGCGGCGCCAGGCGCTGATGTTCGGGCAGGCCGCCGGGGTGCCGAGGGCCGCCGTCCAGGTCTCCATGAACCGCAGCACCGAGGTGTGGTCGAAGACCTCGGAGCTGACCCAGCCGCCGCGCGTCCACGGGGACATGACGATCATCGGGACGCGGAACCCGAGGCCGATCGGGGTGCCGTCGATGTACTCGCCCGGGGTGCCGGGCGGGGCGACCGGTGGCGGGACGTGGTCGAAGAAGCCGTCGTTCTCGTCGTAGTTGAGGAAGAGGACGGTGGAGTCGAAGACCTCCGGGTTCGCCGACAGGGCGCGGTAGACGAGGTCCACGAAGTGCGCGCCGTCGCCGGGCGGGGCGTAGGGGTGCTCCGAGAAGGCCTCGTTCGCGACGACCCAGGAGACCTGCGGCAGGGTGCCGGCGACGACGTCCGCGCGGATGGCGGCCGCGATGTCGTCGGGGGTGGAGCCGGTGACCTTCGGAACGGAGCCCATGCCGCGGTCCCACAGCGGGTTGCCGGGGGCCGCGTCCGTGAACTTCTTGAAGTAGGCCAGACCGTTGTCCCCGTAGTTGTCCTGGGCGTTCTGGTAGACCTTCCAGGTCATGCCGGCCCGCTGGAGGGCCTCCGCGTACGTCTCCCAGGTCAGCCCGGACTCGTCGCCGCCGTCCTTGCTGCCCGCGTCGACCTTGCCGCTCCACAGGAAGGTGCGGTTCGGGCCGGTCGCGCTCAGCGTGGAGCAGAAGTAGGCGTCGCAGATCGTGTAGTTGTCGGCGAGCCCGTAGTGGAACGGTATGTCCCCGCGGTCGAGGTAGCCGAGGGTGCGGGTGTTGCCGACGCCGGTGACCCAGTTGTCCATGCGGCCCTTGTTCCAGGCCGCGTGCTGCGAGGTCCAGCTGTGCGGGAGGTCGCCGTTGCACTGGGCGAGGGTCTCGCCGTCGACACCTCCGGCCGCGGGGGTGGAGCTGAGCTTCCACGGGTACTGGCGGCCGCCCCAGTTGGGCTGGTTGAACGTGCCCCAGCCGCCCGGGATGTTGCCGGCGGCGCGGTCGCCGAAGCCGCGGACACCCTTCAGCTTGCCGAAGTAGTGGTCGAAGCTGCGGTTCTCCTGCATGAGGATCACCACGTGCTTCACGTCGGTGATCGTGCCGGTCGCGGCGGCCGCGGCCGCCGACGTCGGCGCGATCGCCGGCAGGGCCGCCCCGGCCATCAGCCCGGCGCCGATTCCCACGAAACCTCTGCGGCTGATCGGTGTCACTGGCTACTCGCCTCCAACTCAAGTGCCCCGCTGGCACATTGACGGAAAGAGTGGCGGGCGCCGGGCCAAAGGTCTACATCCGTGCGGTAAGAAGTCGGTGAACATCCGGTTGGCTGGATTCAGCCTTCGAGACGGACCAGCATCTTGCCCAGATTGTCCCCTCGCAGCATGCCCAGGAAGGCATCCACCGTGTGATCAAAACCCTGGACAACGGTGGTGTCCGTGCCGATCCGGCCACTTTGCAGATGAGGTACGAGGAGATCCTCCATCTCGTCCTGCAAATTGGTGTGATTGCGAACCAATACCCCTTCCAGGCGCAACGACTTGTGGACGATCTCGAAGAGGTTGCGCGGAGCCGCCGGCGAGCGGTCCCCGTTGTACATCGAGATCCCGCCGACCCAGGCGATCCGCCCGTACTCGCGCAGCACGTCGATCGCGCCCGCCAGATGGTCCCCGCCCACGTTGTCCACGTAGACGTCGATGCCGTCGGGCGCGGCCTGCGCGAGCTGCTCGCCGACCGGACCGTCGTGGTAGTCGAAGGCCGCGTCGAAGCCGAGCGTGCCGGTGAGGTGGCGGACCTTCGCCGCGGAGCCCGCGCTGCCGATGATCCGGCGGGCGCCCAGCAGGCGCGCGATGTGCCCCGTGGCGGTGCCCACGCCGCCCGCGGCGGCCGAGACGAACAGGTCCTCGCCCTCGCGCAGCAGCGCGGTCCGGGTGAGGGCGGCGTACGCGGTCAGACCGGTGCCGCCGAGGATGCTCAGGTACGCCTCCAGCGGGACGCCCTCGTGGCCGCGCAGCCTGCGGGTGCCGTCCGCCCCGAGCGTGACGAGGGCGTGGGTGCGCCAGCCCTGGCGGTGGAAGACGAGGTCGCCCTCGCGCAGCCCCGGGTCGCGGGAGGCGAGCACCCGGCCCACCGAGCGGCCCTCCAGCGGGGAGTTCAGCTCGAAGCCGCCCTCGCCGCCGTCCATCATCCCGCGGTGGTACGGGTCCACCGAGAGCAGCAGGTTCTGCACCAGGGCGGTGCCGGGAGCGGGGGAGGGGACGGGGGTCCCGACGTAGGCGAAGTCGGTGGCGACGGGGAAGCCGGCGGGCCGGGAGACCAGGTGGACGGCGTGGGCGGTGTGGTTCGTGGTCATGGCGAGGACGCTAGGAAGGAATCACCGGTCCGGGCAGGGGGTTGCGTTCATGGAAGCCGCACATCCATGAACACCGCTCATAGAACGAGGTGAGAGCCGCCGTGGCCGAGCTCGCTCCGCACGAACTCCGGGTCCTGGTCGCCGTCGCCGAGACCGGTGGCTTCTCCGCCGCCGCCGCACGGCTCGGCCTCACCCAGTCGGCCGTCTCCCACTCGGTGCGCGGCAGCGAGGCCAAGGTCGGAGCGGTCCTCTTCGAACGCGGGCGCGGCGGGGCCTCGCCCACCCCGGCGGGGGAGCGGGCCGTCGGCCTCGCCCGCCGGATCCTGCGCCTGTACGAGGTCCTCGGCGCGGAGGCGCGCGGCGCCGGCCGGGAGCCCGCGGACGCCACCGGGGGCGTCCTGCGCATCGCGGCGTTCCGCAGCGCGGCCCTGCACCTGCTGCCCCCGGCGCTGGAGCGCCTCACCGCCCGCCACCCCGGCATCCGCCCCGAGGTCCGGGTGGTGCGCGAGCTCGGCGCCGGCACGGCGGGGGAGGTGGCCGCGGGCCGGGCCGACCTCGGCATCGCCACCCTGAACGGCGCCGGGCCCGCAGCGCAGGAGGGCGGCGCGGCCGGGCTGCTGACCGGGGTGCTCCGCGAGGAGGCGTACGCCCTGGTCCACCCGGCCGGACACCCGGACCCGAAGGCGCTGCCCCTGCTGGACTGGGACGAGAACTGCGGTTCGTACACCCGCGACTGGTGGCGCGCCCAGGACTGGATCCCGCGCGCCACGCTCAAGGCGGAGGACGACGCGATGGTGCTCACCATGGTCGGGCGCGGGCTCGGCATGGCGATCCTGCCCGAGCTGTCGCTGCGCGAGGCCACGGACGCCGTGGACATCGCCGGACTGGGCCCTTCGGGGCCCGTGAGGCGCGTGGGATACGTCACCACGCCGGAATCCGCCTCGACTCTCGCCGTACGGGCTCTGATCAGGGAACTTCGCTCCGAGAAGGCCTGAATCGGAGCTCTGTGGAGGGGCCTTCCGAGGGGGCGTCCGTCTCAGATAGTAGGAAGCCCGACTAATTGCGGAGACATACAACGGGAGCTGCCCTAGCTTTGTAGGAGCCGAACGTCTCGCCGATCCGGCGAATGGCGGTCGAGAGCGCGCGCCCCTGGGCAGGCAACCCCTGCCGCGCACCGCTCCCCGCCTCTTCCGGCGCCTTGAAGGAACCCCTCATCCGTGGCCCCGCCACGCCGTGATCTCAAGGAGTCGATCACCATGACCGCAACCACCGCAGCCCGCCGCGTCCGCCACTCCTCCACCGCCGACGCCGACCGCAAGAACGCCGCGGCCGCCCTCCAGCGCGCCCTCGACCGCCGGGACAACGGCGGCTCGACCGGCCACTGAGCACCCCCCTGAGCACCCCCTGAGCACCCCCTGAGCACCCCCGGCCCTCGGTCGGATTGGTCCACATGGTGGACGCAACATGACCGAGGGTTGGGACCGGGAGTACGGTTCCTCCATGTCGACCAGCATCAATCTCGCAGTGATCCCCGGTGATGGCATCGGCCAGGAAGTCGTGGCTCAGGGCCTCAAGGTCCTTACCGCGGTCCTGCCCCAGGACGTGAAGCTGGAGACCAAGCAGTACGACCTCGGCGCCCAGCGCTGGCACCGCACCGGTGAGACCCTCCCGGACGCGGAGCTGGAGGCGCTGAAGCACCACGACGCGATCCTGCTGGGCGCCATCGGAGACCCGTCGGTGCCGTCCGGCGTGCTGGAGCGCGGCCTGCTGCTGAAGCTCCGCTTCGCCTTCGACCACTTCATCAACCTGCGCCCCTCGAAGCTCTTCCCGAACACGGCCACCCCGCTCGCCGGCCGTCCGGAGATCGACTTCGTCGTGGTCCGCGAGGGCACCGAGGGCCCGTACACCGGCAACGGCGGCAGCCTGCGCACCGGTACGCCCGCCGAGGTCGCCACCGAGGTCAGCCTCAACACCGCGTACGGCGTGGAGCGCGTCGTCCGCGACGCGTACGAGCGGGCCAACTCCCGCCCCCGCAAGAAGCTGACGCTGGTCCACAAGAACAACGTCCTCGTGTACGCGGGCCACATGTGGAAGAACATCTTCGACAAGGTCGGCCAGGAGTACCCCGAGGTCACCACCGACTACCTGCACGTCGACGCCGCGACGATCTTCTTCGTCACGCAGCCCGAGCGCTTCGACGTCATCGTCACGGACAACCTCTTCGGTGACATCCTCACCGACCTGGCCGCAGCCGTGACCGGCGGAATCGGCCTCGCCGCCTCCGGGAACATCAACCCGACCGGCGCCTTCCCGTCCATGTTCGAGCCGGTCCACGGCTCGGCCCCGGACATCGCCGGCACCGGCAAGGCCGACCCGACCGCGACGATCCTCTCGGTCGCCCTCCTGCTGCGCCACCTCGGCTACGAGGCCCAGGCGGTCCGCATCGAGGACGCGGTCTCCGCCGACCTCGCGGAGCGCGACGGCACCTTCCGCTCCACCGAGCAGATCGGCGACGCGCTCGCCGCCCGAGTAGCCGGCTGACCCGGCAGCTCCACCCTCAGGAAGCCGCCGGGTCGCGCGTACGACGCACCCGGCGGCTTTTCCTGTGCGGCCCCGGGTGCCACCATCTCCCCTGGGCCGCATTCACTCCGCTTCACCCCGCTTCTCCGCAGGCACCTCGCGAGCGATAATCGAACGCGAGACCGCGGAATGCGGGGAAGCTCGGACGTCCTGGTACGCCGTGAGCGCGGTCCGCCCTACAAAACCGGTGAAGGACAAGCACTCATGACGACGCCCACGATCGAGCTCAAGCCCTCCTCGAACCCGCTGTCCGATGCGGAGCGCGAGGCGATCTTGGCCAGCCCCGGCTTCGGCCGCCACTTCACCGACCACATGGTGACGATCAAGTGGACCGAGGGCCGCGGCTGGCACGACGCAGAGCTGGTCCCGTACGCGCCGCTGTCGATCGACCCGGCGAACATGACCCTGCACTACGCGCAGACGATCTTCGAGGGCCTCAAGGCCTACAAGCAGCCCGACGGCACCGTCGCCACCTTCCGCCCGCGCGCCAACGCCGAGCGCTTCCAGGCCTCGGCGCGCCGCATGGCGATGCCCGAGCTGCCCGCCGACCTCTTCATCGAGGCCTGCGACGCGCTCATCAAGCAGGACCGGGCCTGGGTGCCGGAGTCCGGTGAGGCCTCCCTCTACCTGCGGCCGTTCATGTTCGCCTCCGAGGTCGGCCTCGGCGTCCGCCCGGCCAACGAGTTCCTCTTCATGGTCATCGCCTCGCCCGCCGGCGCGTACTTCCCCGGCGGCGTCAAGCCGGTCTCCGTCTGGCTCTCCGAGGAGTACGTCCGCGCCGTCAAGGGCGGTACGGGCGCGGCCAAGACCGGCGGCAACTACGCGGCCTCCCTCGTGGCCCAGGCCCAGGCCGCCGAGCACGGCTGCGACCAGGTGGTCTGGCTCGACGCCGTCGAGCACCGCTGGATCGAGGAGATGGGGGGCATGAACCTGTACTTCGTGTACGGCGACCGCATCGTGACCCCGGAGCTGACCGGCTCGCTCCTGCCGGGCATCACCCGTGACTCGCTCCTGACCATCGCGCGCGACCTCGGCTACACCGCCGAGGAGGGACGTATCTCCACCGAGGACTGGAAGCGGGACAACGAGAACGGCACCCTGACCGAGGTGTTCGCCTGCGGCACCGCCGCCGTCATCACCCCGGTCGGCTCGGTCAAGTCCGAGCGCGCCAACTGGACCCAGGGCACGGGCGAGCCCGGCGAGGTCACCATGAAGCTCCGCAAGGCGCTGCTGGAGCTCCAGACCGGCCGCACCGCCGACACCCACGGCTGGATGCACCCGCTCGGCTAGGGGGCTCGCGCCGCGTTGGAGAGGTCCCGGCCGGGAGGCCGGGGCCTCTTCGCGTCTCCCGGGCGCGCGGTCCGCCGGACGGTGCCCGCAGGCCGCCTCACCCGTCCGTACCACCCGTACCCGGGGACGCGGGCGCCGCTGCGCACCGCCGCCCGCGCCAGTGCCCGCAGGCCCTGCGGCCCCGCCCGGCGCTCCGCCGGGGCGGGCTCGTCCCCTCCGTCCGGAGATGCGGCGGACGGAGGGGCGTGCGACGTTGATCGCGTCCGCCCATGCGGCGCCGGACACCGGCTCCGGGCGGCACGTTGCGCCCCCCAGCGGCGTGAATTTCTCGTACGCCGGCCGCCACGGCCGGCGGGAAGGCGGATTCCCATGAAGCGGTTCGTTGCCTCCAGCCTGCTGTGCGCGGCCGTGGTACTCGGCGCCTCGGCCTGCTCCAGCGATGACAACGCGACGCCGGAGGAGGCGGCCTCTTCGGCCAGCGCGGCGCTGTGCACCAACCTGGTCCAGCTGAAGTCGGACAACGCCGCGCTCAAGGCGCTGAACCCGGCCACGGCCACCAAGGACCAGCTGAAGTCGGCGTACGACGCGGTCCAGAACGACTGGAAGAACGTCAAGGAGAACACCTCGGCCCTGAAGTCCGCCGAGAAGGACGCCGTGACGTCGGCCGCGGAGAACCTGAAGAAGGCCTACGAGGACCTGCCGGGCGACACCACCGGCAAGGACGCGATCACCCAGCTCCAGCCGCAGATCCAGGCGCTGGACACCGCGGCCACCCAGGCGACGACCGCGAACAACTGCCGTTAGCGGGCGCCGGCAACGGCCGCGCGGGCCCCGGGGGGACGTCCCCCCGGGGCCCGCGCCGTGTCCCGGTCCCGGTGGTCGCCGTCAGTCGGCGGCCACCGCCACCTTGCCCGCGGGGTCGACGGCGCCGGCGGGTGAGGCGGCCGCGGCCCGGCCGGCGGTCCGGAACGTCAGGGCCGTGTAGACGAGGCCGCCGGCCAGGCCGGACAGGACGAAGGAGCAGTCCACGCCGCCGGTCAGGGCGAGCAGCGGGCCCTCGTAGAAGGGGGTGGTCACGGCGAGCAGGCCGACCCCGGCGCCCACGGCCCAGGAGACGGTGGCCGCCACGTTCCAGCCGGCGCGGTACCAGTAGATCCCGCCCACCGAACGGCGGTTGAAGACCTGGAGCGCGTCGGCGTCGTACCGGCCCCGGCAGCGGACGTGACCGATCAGGGTGATCACGGCCCACGGGGTGCCGATCGCGGTCAGCAGCAGGACGAACGAGGTCATCGCGGACTGCACGTCCCACTCGAAGGAGCCGATGAAGACGAACGCGGTGGCCACGGCGGCCGCGACCAGCGTGGCCTTGGCCCGGGTGGCCTTGGGGACGATGGCGTCGAGGTCGAGGCCCATGGAGTAGAGCATCAGCCCGGCGTTGCCCACCGAGCCGGCCGCGGCGGCGGCGAGCAGCGGGAGCAGGTACCAGAACGGCGCGGCTTCGACGAGCGGTCCGGCGTAGTCGGCGCCGGCCTTGGCGGCGAGCGCGGTGTAGGTGCCGAACAGCTGGGGGATGAGCAGGCCGATCAGCAGGCCGAGGGCCGTGGACCAGAAGACCTTGCGGGAGCCGTGCTTGCGGGGGGAGATGTAGCGGGTGTAGTCGCCGAGCAGGGTGATGAAGGCGACGGGGCCGCTGAGCCCGGCGGCGACGGCGGCGAGCAGCCAGGTCGGCCAGAAGGAGCCGAGCAGGTACGAGGTCTGCGGCGGGGCGGCGGTGGTGAAGTCGGGGGCGTAGGCGAGGACGCCGACGGCGAGCAGGACCACCATGCCGATGGAGAGGACCTTGCTCATGCGCAGCAGCAGCCGGTAGCCGAAGACGGCCCCGACGACGGTACAGGCGGCCAGTACCCCGTACATCACGGCCCGCGACACGCCGGTGTCCGGCAGTCCGGTCAGCCGGGACAGGACGCCGACCATGACGTCGCCGCCGATCCACAGGGTGAGGGCGGTGTAGCCGAGCGAGAGGAGCAGGCCGACCACCGAGCCGACGAGCCGGCCGCGGACGCCGAACTGGGCGCCGCTGGAGGTGGAGAGGTTGGTCGCCGTGCGCAGGGACACCAGCGCCAGCGGCGCGGTGAAGGCGATGCCGACGAGCGTGCCGGTCACGATGGCGGTGACCGAGGGCCACAGACCCAGTCCGAAGGACGGGGGCAGCCAGCCGAACACGATCACGCCGAGGCAGAGGTTGGAGCCGAGCAGGATCGAGATCAGGTCACGGGGACCGCTCGTCCGCTCCTCCTCGGGGATGGTGTCGACTCCGCGCTGTTCGATGGGCATGGGGGGACTCCCTTGGCAGGGCGGGGGGTGGTTCGCATGTGTTTGAACGACACTCAATGTGACCTAGGCGCTGGTCCCAGGTCAATGCTTCATTGCAGAGAAATGAAGAGTTAGAGTGATGCTCTAACCCATCGACTCAAAAGGTGGTGGATCGGCGTGCGGCTGACCCCTACGGAGCGCGACCGGCTGCTGCTGCGCAGCGCGGCGGAACTGGCCAGGGCCCGGCGGGCCCGCGGCCTCAAGCTCAACGTCCCGGAGGCCACCGCGCTCATCGCGGACACGGTCTGCGAGGCCGCGCGCGACGGCAAGCGGCTCGCGGAGGCCATCGAGGAGGCCCGCGGCGTGCTCGGGCCGGCCGACGTGCTGCCCGGCGTGGCCGACGTGGTCACCGAGGTGCACGTGGAGGCCGTCTTCGACGACGGCTCCCGCCTCGCGGTGGTCTCGGCCCCGATCCGCGGCGCGGTGCCGCTCGGCGAGCACGCCCCGGGCGCCGTCGTACCGGGCCCCGGCGCCCCCCAGCCCGAACCGGCACTGCACCTGCGGGTGCGCAACACGGCGTCCGTGCCGGTGAGCGTCACCTCCCACTTCCACTTCTTCGAGGCGAACCCCCGCCTCGACTTCGACCGCGCCGCGGCCTACGGCATGCGGCTGTGCGTGCCCGCGGGCTCGTCCGTACGGTTCGACCCGCACGGCGAGGGCGAGGTCGGGCTCGTCCCCATCGGCGGCGACCGCATCGCGATCGGCTTCGCCGGGCTGGTCGACGGCCCCCTGGACGCCCCCGGGGCCAAGGACGAGGCCCTGCGCCGCGCCGCGGCCTGCGGCTACCTGGGCACGGCAACCAGCGACTCGGCGAGCGACTCGGCAGACGGAGAGCAGGCGTGAGCAAGCAGACCAGGCACAGCGACCACTGTGCGCCGGGCAGCCGGCACATCGACCCCCACGAGTACGCCTCCGTCTTCGGCCCGCGCGCCGGCGACCGGGTCCGGCTCGGCGACTCCGGGCTCACCGTCCGGGTCGAGTACGACGCCCAGAAGCCCGGCGACGAGTTCCTGGCGGGCTTCGGGAAGACCGCCCGCGACGGACTGCACCTGAAGGCCGCCGCCGTCCGCGAGACCTGCGACGTGGTCATCAGCAACGTGCTGGTCATCGACGCGGTCCTCGGTATCCGCAAGGTCTCCATCGGCATCCGCGAGGGCCGCATCCACGCCATCGGCCGGGCCGGCAACCCGGACACCCTCGACGGGGTGGACGTCGTGGTCGGCACCGGCACGAGCATCGTGTCCGGCGAGGGCCTGATCGCCACCGCCGGCGCCGTCGACACCCACGTGCACCTGCTGTCCCCGCGCGTCATGGAGGCCTCGCTCGCCGCCGGCGTCACCACGATCATCGGCCAGGAGTTCGGCCCGGTCTGGGGCGTCGGGGTCAACTCCCCGTGGGCGCTGAAGCACGCCTTCAACGCCTTCGACGCCTGGCCCGTCAACATCGGCTTCCTCGCCCGCGGCTCCTCCTCGGACGCCGCACCCCTGGTCGAGGCCCTGGCCGAGGGCGGCGCCTCCGGCTTCAAGGTCCACGAGGACATGGGCGCCCATACCCGCGCCCTGGACACCGCGCTGCGCGTGGCCGAGGAGCACGACGTGCAGGTCGCCCTGCACAGCGACGGCCTCAACGAGTGCCTCTCCGTCGAGGACACCCTGCGCGTCCTGGACGGCCGCACCATCCACGCCTTCCACATCGAGGGCTGCGGCGGCGGACACGTCCCGAACGTGCTCAAGATGGCGGGCGTGCCGAACGTCATCGGCTCCTCCACCAACCCCACCCTCCCCTTCGGACGGGACGCGGTCGCCGAGCACTACGGCATGATCGTCTCCGTCCACGACCTCAAGCCGGACCTCCCCGGCGATGCCGCGATGGCCCGCGACCGGATCCGCGCGGGCACCATGGGCGCCGAGGACGTCCTGCACGACCTGGGCGCGATCGGCATCACCTCCTCCGACGCCC
The DNA here is from genome assembly GCF_008704935.1 of Streptomyces vinaceus. NCBI lineage: Bacteria > Bacillati > Actinomycetota > Actinomycetes > Kitasatosporales > Streptomycetaceae > Streptomyces > Streptomyces vinaceus. The sequence goes on along the minus strand of NZ_CP023692.1, from coordinate 2,253,205 downwards.
AGGGCATGGGCCGCGCCGGCGAGACCATCCGCCGCACCTTCGCCATGGCCGCCAAGATGAAGGGCGAGCTCGGCCCCCTCGAAGGCGACGGCGAGGGCGACGACAACGCCCGCGTCCTGCGCTACATGGCCAAGCTGACCATCAACCCGGCCATCGCCCACGGCCTGGCCCACGAGATCGGCTCCATCGAGGTCGGCAAGCTGGCCGACATCGTCCTGTGGCGCCCCCAGTTCTTCGGCGCCAAACCACAGCTGGTCCTCAAGTCCGGGTTCCCCGCGTACGGGGTCACCGGCGACCCCAACGCGGCCACCGACACCTGCGAACCACTGGTCCTCGGACCGCAGTTCGGCTCGTACGGGGCCACCGCCGCCGACATCTCCGTCGCCTTCGTCTCGGCCGCCGCGGCGGCGCTGGGCGGCGACGAGATGCCCACCCGCCGCCGCCGCGTCGCCGTCCGCGGCACCCGCGGCATCGGCCCCGGCGACCTCCTGCTCAACTCCCGGGTGGGCGCGGTCGATGTGGACGCGCGCAGCGGTCTCGTCACCCTCGACGGGGACCCGCTGCGCTCCGAAGCGGCCGACTCGGTCTCCCTCAACCGCCTGTACTTCCTGTAAGCCCGTAAGGACCCCCTGCCATGACTGCAAAGCCCACGGACCACGGCTTCCGGATGCCCGCCGAGTGGACGCCCCACGAGCGCACCTGGATGGCCTGGCCCAGCCCCAACCCGACCTTCACCACCGAGCAGGAGCTCGCCGAGGCCCGCCAGGCCTGGGGCGCCGTCGCCCGCGCCGTGCGCTCGTACGAGCCGGTGACCCTCGTCGTCTCGCCCGGCGACGCCGAGAGCGCCCGCGCGGTCGTCGGCGAGGACGTGCAGCTGGTCGAGCGCGAGCTCGACGACGCCTGGATGCGCGACATCGGCCCGACCTTCGTCACCAACGAGGCCGGTGAGCTGGCCGCGGTGGACTGGACCTTCAACGGCTGGGGCGCCCAGGAGTGGGCCCGCTGGGAGCACGACTCCAAGATCGCCCGGCACGTCTCGGACCTCGCCGGCACCCGTACGTACAGCACCCCGCTGGTCAACGAGGGCGGCGCGATCCACGTCGACGGCGAAGGCACCGTGCTGCTGACCGACACCGTGCAGCTGGGCGCCGGGCGCAACCCCGGGTGGACCCGCCAGCAGGTGGAGGAGGAGATCCACGCCCACCTCGGCACCACCAAGGCGATCTGGCTGCCGTACGGCCTCGCCGGCGACTACGGCACCTACGGCACCCAGGGCCACGTGGACATCGTGGCCGCCTTCGCCCGCCCCGGCGTGGTCATGGTCCACACCCAGCCCGACCCGGCCCACCCCGACCACGAGCGCTGCAAGACCATCGCCGCCATCCTGCGCGCCTCCACCGACGCGCGGGGCCGGCAGCTGGAGGTCGTGGAGATCCCGGCGCCGACGGTGCTGGAGGAGGACGGGGAGTGGGTGGACTACTCCTACATCAACCACTACCTGTGCAACGGTGGCGTGGTGCTGTGCTCCTTCGACGACCCGCGCGACGAGGAGGCCGCCGAGATCTTCCGCGGGCTGTTCCCCGAGCGGACCGTGACCCTGGTTGACGCACGTACGATTTTCGCCGGGGGTGGCGGTATCCACTGCATCACCCAGCAGCAGCCGAAGGTCTGACCTGCGGCGGATCGACGAAGGAGTGGCCCATGGCGGCGGGTGGAGTACGTGCGGTGCGGAAGAACGCGCCGCCGCGCGAGGACGTACTCGTCGCCGCCATGGCCACGATCGCCGAGCGCGGCCTGGAGGGCCTGACCATGGCCGGGCTGGGCCGCCAGGTCGGCATGAGCAGCGGCCACCTCCTCTACTACTTCGGCAGCAAGGACGAGCTCCTGCTGCAGACGCTGGAGTGGAGCGAGGCGGCCCTGGGCGCCCGGCGCCGGGCGCTGCTGGCCCGCAGCGGCTCGGCGCGCGAGCGGCTCCAGGCGTACGTGGACCTCTACGTCCCCGAGGAGGCCCGGGATCCGCACTGGACCCTGTGGCTGGAGGTCTGGAACCGCTCGCAGAACGCCGGTCCGCAGGAACGCGAGCGCCAGGCCTCCATCGAGGGCGCCTGGCACCGCGACCTGGTGGCCCTGCTCGCCGAGGGCATCTCGCGCGGGGAGTTCCGGCCCGTGGACCCCGACCGCTTCGGCGCCCGGCTGCGGGCCCTGCTCGACGGGTTCAGCATCCAGGTCGCCGTGGGCCTGCCCGGGATAGGGCGGGCGGACATCCTGGCCCACGTCTCGGAATTCCTCGACGAGGCTCTCGTATCGTGAGACGAGCTGCTCTTGCGCTGAGACGGTGTGACACACTGCGGACGTGCCTGCTCAGCTCATGATTATGGACAGCAGCGCGCCGGTCCGCAGTGGCCGCTGAACCGTGGAAAACCTACGGGCAGGCGGCCATCGTGCCCCAGACCCGCGCGCAGACCTCTCGCACCCGCGAGGGGTCTTTTCGTTTCCCGGCTCCACTCCTGCCGGGAGCGGGCCGCGCGCGATGATGGGGGCAGTGGCGGCGCCCTCCCCTCGGGGCGGGAATCCGGAACCACTCATCCGACAGGAGTCAGATCAGCATGACGACGACAGAGGCGACGGCGGCCGCTCAGGGCCCCGACGACAGCTTCCACGTCTTCGACACCACCCTGCGCGACGGCGCCCAGCGTGAGGGCATCAACCTCACCGTCGCCGACAAGCTGGCGATCGCCCGGCACCTGGACGACTTCGGAGTGGGCTTCATCGAGGGCGGCTGGCCCGGCGCCAACCCCCGCGACACCGAGTTCTTCGCCCGCGCCCGCGCCGAGATCGACTTCAAGCACGCCCAGCTGGTCGCCTTCGGGGCCACCCGGCGGGCCGGCGGCTCGGCCGCCGCGGACCCGCAGGTCCGGGCCCTGCTGGAATCGGGCGCCCCGGTGATCACCCTGGTCGCCAAGTCCCACGACCGGCACGTCGAGCTCGCCCTGCGCACCACGCTCGAAGAGAACCTGGAGATGGTCCGCGACACCGTCTCCCACCTCGTCGCCCAGGGCCGCCGCGTCTTCGTCGACTGCGAGCACTTCTTCGACGGGTACCGGGCCAACGCCGAGTACGCGAAGTCGGTCGTGCGCACGGCCCACGAGGCCGGCGCCGACGTCGTCATCCTCTGCGACACCAACGGCGGCATGCTGCCCGCCCAGGTGAGCGCGGTCGTCACGACCGTGCTCGCCGACACGGGCGCCCGCCTCGGCATCCACGCCCAGGACGACACGGGCTGCGCCGTCGCCAACACCCTGGCCGCCGTCGACGCGGGCGCCACGCACGTCCAGTGCACCGCGAACGGCTACGGCGAGCGCGTCGGCAACGCGAACCTCTTCCCGGTCGTCGCCGCGCTGGAGATCAAGTACGGCCGACGGGTGCTGCCCGAGGGCGCGCTCGCCGAGATGACCCGCATCTCGCACGCCATCGCCGAGGTCGTCAACCTGACCCCGTCCACGCACCAGCCGTACGTCGGCGTCTCGGCCTTCGCGCACAAGGCGGGGCTGCACGCCTCGGCCATCAAGGTCGATCCGGACCTCTACCAGCACATCGACCCCGAGCGGGTCGGCAACACCATGCGGATGCTGGTCTCCGACATGGCAGGCCGCGCCTCCATCGAGCTCAAGGGCAAGGAGCTCGGTGTCGACCTCGGCGGGGACCGGGCGCTGGTCTCGCGGGTCGTCGAGCGGGTCAAGGAGCGGGAGCTCTCGGGGTACACGTACGAGGCCGCCGACGCCTCCTTCGAGCTGCTGCTGCGCGCCGAGGTCGAGGGCCGCGCCCGCAAGTACTTCCGTACGGAGTCCTGGCGGGCCATCGTCGAGGACCGCCCCGACGGAACCCACGCCAACGAGGCCACGGTCAAGCTGTGGGCCAAGGGCGAGCGGATCGTCGCCACGGCGGAGGGAAACGGCCCGGTCAACGCCCTGGACCGGGCGCTGCGGGTGGCCCTGGAGCGCTTCTACCCCCAGCTGGCCAAGTTCGAGCTGGTGGACTACAAGGTCCGCATCCTGGAGGGCAAGCACGGCACGGAGTCCACGACGCGCGTCCTGATCGCCACGACGGACGGCACCCGTGAGTGGTCCACGGTGGGCGTGGCCCCGAACGTGATCGCCGCGTCCTGGCAGGCCCTGGAGGACGCCATCACGTACGGCCTCCTGCACGCGGGCGTCGAACCCGCCGAGTAGCGCGCGGAAGTCCCCACCGCCCCGGCCGTCGCGGCCGGGGCGGTGGGGTTTATGTCCAGCTCACACAGGAAAGTGGGGGTTCCGGTAGCGTCTGGGGTATGAGGACCAGGCTGATATCCGCGTATCCCGGTCGGCTGCTGGCCGCTCTGCTGCTGGCCCTGTCCGCGACCGCCCTCGTGGCCGCCCCGCAGGCTGCGGCGGCCACCGGACCCGCCGCAGTGGCGGAGGCCCTCAAGCAGGGCCCGGTCTACGTGGACCCGCGCGCCGCGGCGCAGCTGCCGAAGGACCAGGCGGACGCGCTCGCGAAGAAGATCAAGGACGCCGGGAAGCCGGTGTTCGTCGCCGTGCTGCCGGCCGGCTCGGAGTTCCCCGCCGACAGCGTACTGCGCACGGTCCGGACCGAGACCGGCATCACCGGGCTCTACGCGATCCGGCTCGGCGACGGCTTCAACGCGGGCGCCGACCGGGCGGTGATGTCCCCGGGCGCCGTCCGCAACCTGACGGACGCGGTGAAGGCCGGCGGGCCCGTGGACGCGGGCACCGAACTCAACAACTTCGTGGACCAGGCCCTGGCCCAGGCCAAGGGCAGGGCCCCGGCCTCCTGGGGTGACACGGGCGCCGACGGCGGGGCACCGGTGGGTGGGCTGGTCGCGCTCGGCGCGGTGGCCGTGATCGGCGGCGGCGGTGCGTACGCACTGGTGCGCCGCAACCGCAGGAAGAAGGAGGAGGCGCAGCGCGAGGCGGTCGAGAAGCTGCGCGTGGTCGTGGACGAGGACATCACGGCCTTCGGCGAGGAGCTCGACCGGCTGGACTTCCACCCCGGCGAGCCCGGCGCGGACGACGCCATGCGCGGGGACTACGAAAAGGGCCTCGACTCGTACGAGAAGGCCAAGGACATCATGGCCTCGGTCCAGCACCCCGAAGAGGTCAAGGGGGTCACCCAGGCCCTGGAGGACGGCCGGTTCGCGCTGGCCTGCCTCGATGCCCGCCGTCAGGGCAGGCCGCTGCCCGAGCGCCGGTCGCCCTGCTTCTTCGACCCGCGGCACGGGCCGAGCACGCAGGACGCCGAGTGGTCGCCGGCCGGCGGGGCGGCGCGTACCGTCCCGGTGTGCGCGGCGGACGCCGTCCGGCTGCGTGACGGCAAGGACCCGATGGTCCGTACGGTCGACACGGAGTACGGCCCGCGTCCGTACTACGACGCGGGCCCGGCGTACGGCCCCTGGGCGGGCGGGTACTTCGGCGGGGGCATCCTGCCCGGTCTGCTCGTGGGCACGATGCTCGGTTCGATGATGTCGAGTCCCGCCTACGCCTCCGACATGGGCGGCGGCTACGACGGCGGGGACTTCTCCGGCGCCGACTTCAACCCCTCCGACTTCGGGGGAGGGGACTTCGGCGGCGGTGGCGGATTCGACGGCGGCGGCGGGTTCGACGGTGGGGGCGGCTTCTAGGGGGAGTGGTCCCCACCGGTACCGCCCCCGGGACCCGGCGGCGTCAGGCGGTTCAGGCCTGCTTGATGGCCGAGATGTCGAAGGTCAGCTTGACCTTGTCGCTGACCATGACGCCGCCGGCCTCCAGCGCGGCGTTCCAGGTCAGGCCCCAGTCGGAGCGCAGGATCTCGGCGGAGCCCTCGAAGCCGACGCGCTCGTTGCCGTAGACGTCGGTGGCCGATCCGTTGAACTCCAGGTCGATGGAGAGCGGGCGGGTGACGTCCTTGATGGTCAGCTCGCCCGTGATGCGGTAGGCGTCGCCGCCGAGCCGGGCCGCCTCGGTGGAGCGGAAGGTCATCAGCGGGAAGGCCTCGGCGTCGAAGAAGTCACCGCTGCGCAGGTGGCCGTCGCGGTCGGCGATGCCGGTGTCCACGGAGGCGATCTTCACCTCGATGGTGGCGGCGGAGCGGGCCGGGTCGCTGCCGTCGAGCTGGAGGGCGCCGGAGTAGTCGGTGAAGCTGCCGCGGACGTTGGTCACCATCGCGTGGCGGACGGTGAAGCCGATGCTGCTGTGGGCGGCGTCGATGACGTACTCACCGGTGAGGGCCGCGAGGGCCGGGTCCACGTCGAGGGTGGCGACGGTGGTCGCGGACTCCTGGCTGCGGCGGTTGAAGAGACCCATGATGTGCTCCCTGGTGCTGGAGGGGCTGTTGCGACTGCTGAGCCCCGTGTTGGTTGAACTTTCAACGAGAACGACGCTAGACCTATTCCGTTCAAATTTCAACATCCCAGCGGGGCGTGTCCCCGTTTTGTGGAACCTCCACAAAGGAGAGGGGTCCTGCCTGGTGGTGTCCGTGCATCGCCTGGCGGTTCTGTCCGGGCCGGACAGCGGAACACTTCCGAGACTGTGTGAAATCAACGGAGGTTTTTCTTCGACCGCTTCGTAAGGTCGATACATGACCGTTGTGGACCAGACTCCGAGCGAGCCGACGGACGCCCGCGGGCGCGTGGCCGAGCTGCACTCCCTGCGCGAGCAGGCGCGGCGTGGACCCAGTGACCGGGCGACCGAGGCGCAGCACGCCAAGGGCAAGCTGACCGCGCGCGAGCGCATCGCGCTGCTGCTCGACGAGGGTTCCTTCAAGGAGGTCGAACAGCTGCGCCGCCACCGTGCGAGCGGCTTCGGCCTCGAAAGCAAGAAGCCGTACACCGACGGTGTCATCACCGGCTGGGGCACGGTCGAGGGCCGCACGGTCTTCGTCTACGCGCACGACTTCCGCATCTTCGGCGGCGCCCTGGGCGAGGCCCACGCCACGAAGATCCACAAGATCATGGACATGGCCATCGCGGCCGGTGCCCCGCTGGTCTCCCTCAACGACGGCGCCGGTGCCCGTATCCAGGAGGGCGTCTCCGCGCTCGCCGGCTACGGCGGCATCTTCCAGCGCAACACCAGGGCCTCGGGCGTCATCCCGCAGATCTCGGTGATGCTGGGCCCGTGCGCCGGCGGCGCCGCGTACTCCCCGGCCCTGACGGACTTCGTCTTCATGGTCCGCGAGACCTCGCAGATGTTCATCACCGGCCCCGACGTCGTGCGCGCCGTCACCGGTGAGGAGATCACCCAGAACGGCCTGGGCGGCGCCGACGTGCACGCCGAGACCTCCGGCGTCGCGCACTTCGCGTACGACGACGAGGAGACCTGCATCTCCGAGGTGCGCTACCTCATCTCGATGCTGCCCTCCAACAACCGCGAGAACCCGCCGGTCCACGAGACCTCCGACGCCGCCGACCGGCGCTCGGACGTCCTGCTCGACCTGGTCCCCGCGGACGGCAACCGCCCGTACGACATGCACAAGGTGATCGAGGAGCTCGTCGACGAGGGCGACTTCCTGGAGATCCACGAGCGCTGGGCCCGCAACATCGTCTGCGCCCTGGCCCGGCTCGACGGCCAGGTCGTCGGCATCGTCGCCAACCAGCCCGCCCACCTCGCCGGCGTCCTCGACATCGAGGCCTCCGAGAAGGCCGCGCGCTTCGTCCAGATGTGCGACGCCTTCAACATCCCGATCATCACGCTCCTGGACGTCCCCGGCTTCCTGCCGGGCGTCGACCAGGAGCACGGCGGCATCATCCGCCACGGCGCCAAGCTGCTGTACGCGTACTGCAACGCCACCGTCCCGCGGATCTCGCTGATCCTGCGCAAGGCCTACGGCGGCGCGTACATCGTCATGGACTCGCAGTCCATCGGCGCGGACATCACGTACGCCTGGCCGACGAACGAGATCGCGGTCATGGGCGCCGAAGGCGCCGCCAACGTCATCTTCCGCAAGCAGATCGCGGAGGCCGAGGACCCCGAGGCGATGCGCGCGCGCATGGTCAAGGAGTACAAGGCCGAGCTGATGCACCCGTACTACGCGGCCGAGCGCGGCCTCGTCGACGACGTCATCGACCCGGCCGAGACCCGCGAAACCCTGATCAGCGCACTGGCGATGCTCCGCAGCAAGCACGCCGACCTGCCGTCCCGCAAGCACGGCAACCCGCCGCAGTAGTAGAGCGAAGGAGACCTGCCACCCATGTCCAAGACCGCCGACACCCTGCTGCGCGTCGAAAAGGGCAACGCAGCCCCCGAGGAGCTGGCCGCGATCACCGCGATCCTGCTGGCCCGCGCCGCGTCCGCCCCCGAGGGACGTCCCGTGCACCGCATCGGCTCCCAGGCCCGCTGGCGCCGCCTGGAGCGCACCCCCGGCTTCCGCGCCCCGCACAGCTGGCAGGGCTAGGGGGGATCCCCACAGGACCTTCCCGGAACAGACCGAAAGGCCCCCGCACTCCTCGGAGTGCGGGGGCCTCTCGCATGCGTGCTGCCGCGGTGCCTACCGCAGGCGGGCCATGAGGGCGTGCTCGACCAGGGTGATGAGCGCGCTCTTGGCGTCCGCGCGGTGGCGTGCGTCGGTGGTGATGATCGGGGCGTCCGGGCCGATCTGCAGGGCCTCGCGGACCTCCTCCGGCGTGTACGGCTGGTGGCCGTCGAAGCCGTTGAGGGCGATCACGAACGGCAGGCCGCTGTTCTCGAAGTAGTCCACGGCCGGGAAGCAGTCCGCCAGGCGCCGCGTGTCGACGAGCACGACGGCACCGATGGCGCCGCGGACGAGGTCGTCCCACATGAACCAGAAGCGGTCCTGTCCGGGGGTGCCGAACAGGTACAGGATGAGGTCCTGGTCCAAGGTGATGCGGCCGAAGTCCATGGCGACCGTGGTGGTCGTCTTGTCCCCGGTGTGGGTCAGATCGTCGATACCGGCCGACGCGGACGTCATCACGGCTTCGGTGCGCAGCGGGTTGATCTCGGAGACCGCGCCGACGAACGTGGTCTTGCCCACGCCGAAGCCGCCCGCCACCACGATCTTCGCGGAGGTGGTGGAGCGAGCCGCTCCGCCGTTAGAGCTTGCGAAGTCCACTGAGCACCCTTTCGAGCAGTGTCACATCTGGCTGGCCGCCGGCAGACTCGTCGCCGCCGGGCTGGTGAATGGCGACAAGGCCCGCCTCCGCCAGGTCGGCGACGAGGATGCGGGCGACACCAAGAGGAATGGAGAGAAGTGCCGAGATCTCCGCGACGGATTTGATCTCCTGGCACAGGCGGCAGATGCGCTGGTGCTCGGGCAACTGCCCTTGCAGACGCGCGGGATCCGCCGTGGTACTGACCAGCGCCTCGATGGCGAGCTGGTAGCGCGGCCGGGTACGGCCGCCGGTCATCGCGTACGGACGCACCAGCGGGTTGTGCGCCTTGGGGGCCTGCTGCTGCGGGCCCCGGAGGGGCTGCTGCGAGGGCCGGTGGGGCGGCTGTGCCTGCTGGGGCTGGCCGTACGGCTGCTGCTGGTAGGGATTGTGCTCCGGAACCTGCCGGCTGGGAGCGGAGGGGAAGTTGAAGCGGTTCTGGTCGTGCTGCCCACCCTGCGGCTGCTGCGCGCCGCCATAAGGATGTCCTCCGGGTGTTGTCACGTCTCCTCCTCCGACTCCAAGAACGCAGTACTCCCTGTGGAACCGCGCCACCGCACCCTATGGTGCGATGACGCGAAACGCACTGCCTGTTTGCTAGTTGAGAAGACTTCCCTGCAGCTCCGAACGCAGTTCCGGGGTGAGGACACTGCCTGCTCGGTCCACGAGGAGGGCCATCTCGTAGCCCACGAGACCGATGTCGCACTCGGGGTGCGCGAGCACCGCGAGGGACGAACCATCGGACACGGACATGAGGAAAAGGAACCCGCGGTCCATCTCCACAACGGTCTGGTTGACGGCGCCACCCTCGAAGATGCGGGAGGCTCCGGCGGTCAGCGACGTCAGGCCGGAGGCCACGGCCGCCAGCTGATCGGCGCGGTCGCGCGGGAAACCGTCGGACATCGCCAGAAGAAGGCCGTCGGCGGAGACCACCACCGTGTGGGACACCCCGGGGGTGTTGTCCACGAAGTTGGTGATCAACCAGTTCAGGTTCTGTGCCGCCTGGCTCATCGGGCTCACACTAACGCTCCTGGTCATAGCTGTTACTTGACTGCTCAGAACCCGCGTTGCGTCCCTGCTGGACACCGCGCCGCAGGTTGCTCAACCTGCCGCGGACGTCCTCCGGTGCGCGGGAGACCTGGGGGCCGCCCTGCGGGGTCGTCTCCGCCGCGCCCTCGACCAGGTTGGCCTTGGGCACACGCCGAGGGAGACCGGACGGGGTGATCCCGCCCGCCTTCGGCTCACGGAGTTTGGCGGCCTGCTGCCAGCGCTCGTCGTTGTTCGAGCGCCAGTCGTCGCCTGCGCCGCCACCCTCCGGGGCCTGCTCCGCCGCCGCGGGCTGCTGCTGTCGCTGCGGCCGCTGCTCGAAGAGGGATCCGGTGGACTCCGCTTCCTTCTGCGCCGGCTGCCACTGCTGCTGGCTGCCGCGGCGCGGCAGGCCCGCTCCGGTCACTTCGTGGCCGGTGTCGGCAGCGGCGCCCGGACGGTCGAAGCCTACGCGGTCCGCGGCGGGTTCGGGAGCGGACTGTGGTTCCGATTCGGTCCCGTAGCCCTGCTGGTAGCCGCCGGAATAGCTGTTCTGTTCGGGCCACTCCGCCTGCGGGGACTGGGATGCGTAACCGCCGTCGTACGCCGGGGCGTCCTGCCGGCCATCCTGGTATCCGGCTTCCGGATAACCGTAGTCCTGCTGCGGGTACGCCTCGTAGCCCTGCTGGGCCCCGTGGGGCTGCCGGGAGTCGTACGAGCCGTCGTAACCCTGCTCGGGCTGCTGCTCGTACTCCTGGTACGGCTGGTAGCCGTGCTCGGGCTGGGGTTCCGCATACTCCTGCTCGGCGAAATCGCCCTGCTGCTCCTGCCCGTAGCCCACCTGGGCTTCGAGCGCGGCCCGGCGCTCCTGCTGGGCCAGGGAGCGGCCGACCGGGTTCAGCCCGGCGTCCTCGCCCTGCTGGCCGGCGCCGCCCGCCTCGTAGCGGGAGTCGTCGAAGCCCAGCTCGGCGGCCGTGCGCATCGGGACGGCGTGCTGCGTCTGCTGCTGCGGGATCATCGAGGAGACCGTGAAGTCGTCGTCCGGGATGCCCTCGCCACCACCACCGTGGGTGATCGCGTCGGGGAGCATGACCAGCGACGTGGTGCCCGCGGCCTCGCCCGAGGGGCGCAGCTGGACCCGGATGTTGTGCCGGTCCGCCAAGCGGCCGACCACGAACAGACCCATGCGCTGGGAGATCGCGGCGTCCACGGTCGGCGGGTTGGCCAGCTTGTGGTTGATGTCCGCGAAGTCCTCGGCGGTGAGGCCGATGCCCTTGTCGTGGATCTCCACCATGACGCGGCCGTCGGGCAGGCGCGTGGCGTTGACGCGGACCTTGGTCTGGGGGGAGGAGAACGTCGTGGCGTTCTCCAGCAGCTCCGCGAGCAGGTGCACGAGGTCGGTCACGGCCTGGCCGTGGATCTCGGCCTCCGAGACGCCCGAGAGCTCGATGCGCTCGTACTGCTCCACCTCGGAGGAGGCGGCGCGCAGGACGTCGACGAGGGGGACCGGCTGGTCCCAGCGGCGGCCCGGTTCCTCACCCGCGAGGATGAGGAGGTTCTCGCCGTTGCGACGCATACGGGTGGCGAGGTGGTCCAGGCGGAAGAGGTTCTCCAGCTGGTCCGGGTCGGCCTCGTTGTTCTCCAGGTCGGTGATGAGGGTCAGCTGGCCCTCGATCAGCGACTGGTTGCGTATGGAGAGGTTCGTGAAGATCGCGTTGACGTTCCCTCGCAGGAGCGCCTGCTCGGCGGCGAGCCGGACCGCTTCCCGGTGGACCTGGTCGAAGGCGCGGGCGACCTCGCCGATCTCGTCCTGGGAGTTGATCGGGATCGGCGCGACACGGGTGTCGACCTTGCCCGGGTCGGTGCGCGAGAGCTGGTCGACGAGCATCGGCAGGCGCTGCTCGGCGACGTCGAAGGCGGCGGTGCGCAGACGGCGCATCGAGTTGCTCATCTGACGGGCCATCATCGCGGCCAGGATGAACGCGGCGAGCAGGGCGACGACCACGATGGCGCCGGTCCAGATGGCGTCGTTGCGGGCCTCGTCGGAGACGGCGACCGAGTCGGTCACGGCCTTGCCGAGGAGCTCCTTCTCGATCTCGGCGTAGCCCTCGAACTTGGCGGTGGCTCCGGCCTGCCAGGCCTGGGGCGTGGTGCCGCCCGCGATGACCTTGTTCTTGCTCTCGCCGCTGGCTATCGCCTCGGTCATGCCGGTGAGGGCGGAGTTGTTGACGATCGGCGGCGCCTTGAAGGGGGTGCCGGCCTGCTCGGCCGCGCGCTTGGCCAGCGCGAGCTTCTCGGCGCCCTCCTGGGACTTCTTGCCCATGACGTCCTGGAGGCGCTTGACGTCGTCCTCGGTACCGGCCGCGACGTATTCGCCGATCGCGATGTCTTCGAGGTAGGCGTACGAGGAGAAGGCGACGAGCTGGGCCTTGCGGATCTCCTCGTTCTCGTTGGGGCGCACCAGGAGGTGGGTACCGACCGAGCGCTGGAGCGAGTTCGCGGCCTTGGCCAGCTCGACGGCGTAGACCATGCGGCCGTAGCTGGTGACGTTGCCGGTGCCCAGACCGAGTTCGTTGGAGAACGTCATGAGGTAGTGCTGGACCAGCACGTACCCCTCTTCGGTCGGGATGGGACCGTTGGCGCTGGGCGGGTTCTTCTTCGCCGTCTCCTGCGCGGCGTACGCCGACTGGCGGACGGCGGCCAGCTTGGGCTCCTCCTGGTGGAAGAGTTCCAGGCGGCGCTCCAGCCCCGAGTTCGAGGGGAGGTCCTTCGAGGCCTGGGCGAACTTCTCCTTGGCGGCGTCGGTGGCCGCGTATGCCTTTGCGACGGCCTCGTTGTTCCGGTCGCCCTTGAGGAGCGGCTCGGCGGTGAGGTCGCGCTCGTTGAGGAGGGCCTGGCCGTATTCGGCCGCCGCCTGGACGATGCGGGCCGTCTTCTCGGCGTCCTTGGCCTCGTTCCAGCGGTCGACGGATCCCTTGACCTGGAAGCCGCCCATCACCAGTCCGACGAGGACGGGGACGAGCAGGATCGCGTTCAGCTTGGTGGGCACACGCCAGTTGCGGGGGGAGAACCTGCTGGTGCTGCCGCTCTTCGCCGGCGGGTCGACGGGTACGTCGACGGGCGACGTACCCGCACGCTGCGGCGGGGTGAAGTTGCCGCGCGCGGGTTCATCCGCGGGGCTTGAGTTGCTTCGCCTCACTCGACCAACAACCTTCCGGCGGTGCTACTAGCTAGTTAGTTGAATTCCAGCACGCTTAACGGCCGTGTTCCAAACAGTTGAAATCGGCCATTCACAGAGCCTTATGTCACGCATAAAACGGACATAAAGAGCGAGCTGCGGCAAAAATGGAGCCAGTTGTGAGCGCAGCGGCACCGTTCGACCGCGCCCTGTATCCAACTGGCGCTAATTCACTGTCGAAACGTTATGAACCGAGAGGGCGGGCCGTGTCCTATGACACAGCCCGCCCTCTCACGTTGTGAAGAACCCGTGGTACTTGAGTGGTGCCCCTTGAGGGCCGTCGCCCGGGTCGTGTTACTTGAGTCGGGCCATGAGGGCGTGCTCGACGAGCGTGATGAGCGCGCTCTTGGCGTCCGCCCGGTGGCGGGCGTCGGTGGTGATGATCGGGGCGTCCGGTCCGATCTGCAGGGCCTCGCGCACTTCTTCGGGGGTGTAGGGCTGGTGTCCCTCGAAGCCGTTGAGGGCCACGACGAACGGCAGCCCGCTGTTCTCGAAGTAGTCGACCGCGGGGAAGCAGTCGGCGAGACGGCGGGTGTCGACGAGCACGATCGCACCGATGGCGCCGCGGACGAGGTCGTCCCACATGAACCAGAAGCGGTCCTGTCCGGGGGTGCCGAACAGGTACAGGATGAGGTCCTGGTCCAAGGTGATGCGGCCGAAGTCCATGGCGACCGTGGTGGTCGTCTTGTCCCCGGTGTGGGTCAAGTCGTCGATACCGGCCGACGCGGACGTCATCACGGCCTCGGTGCGCAGCGGGTTGATCTCCGAGACGGCTCCGACGAACGTGGTCTTGCCCACGCCGAACCCGCCCGCCACCACGATCTTCGCGGAGGTGGTGGAGCGGGCGGTTCCGCCATTAGAGCTTGCGAAGTCCACTGAGCACCCTTTCGAGCAGCGTTACATCCGGCGTGCCGCCGGCCTCTCCATTGCCCGGCTGGTGGATGGCCACCATTCCGGCCTCGGCCAGGTCGGCGACGAGGATCCGGGCGACACCGAGCGGCATCGACAGCAGTGCGGAGACCTCCGCGACCGACTTGACCTCGCGGCACAGCGTGCAGATGCGCTGGTGCTCGGGAAGCAGGCCGGACAGGTGCATCGGATCGGCCGTGGTGCTGACCAGCGCCTCTATGGCGAGCTGGTAGCGGGGCCGGGTCCGTCCGCCGGTCATCGCGTACGGGCGAACGAGCGGCTGATCGCCTTCCGAGTACGACGAATCGCCGTACGCATCGGAGTAGGCGGGGGGCGGGGTCATTGATCCTCCGGGCTGGACAGCAGTGGTCAGCGTGCCGTCTGACGGGGCGGCCGGTGGGGGGACGGTATGACGGCCTGTCGGGGGTACTGGGTTCCGGGGCGGGCCCCCGGTCCCCCGGCCGGAAGTACCGTCCGGCCGGGAGATGTGGCGTCAGATGAGCAGGCTTCCCTGGAGTTCCGCGCGCAGGTCCGGAGTGAGGACGCTGCCGGCGCGGTCCACGAGGAGGGCCATCTCGTAGCCGACGAGGCCGATGTCGCACTCGGGGTGCGCGAGCACGGCCAGGGAGGAGCCGTCCGAGACGGACATGAGGAAGAGGAATCCCCGGTCCATCTCGACGACGGTCTGGTTGACGGCGCCGCCCTCGAAGATGCGGGAGGCTCCTGCGGTCAGCGACGTCAGACCGGAGGCCACGGCCGCCAGCTGATCGGCGCGGTCCCGGGGGAAGCCCTCGGACATCGCCAGAAGGAGGCCGTCGGCGGAGACCACCACCGTGTGGGACACCCCGGGGGTGTTGTCCACGAAGTTGGTGATCAACCAGTTCAGGTTCTGTGCCGCCTGGCTCATCGAACTCAACTAACGCTCCTGCTGGTAAGTGGGGTCGATGTGGTAACTGCCGGTCGCCGGGCCGTTGTTGCCGGCCTGACGGCCCTGCTGGATACCCCGTCGGAGGTTGGTCAGACGGCCACGGACGTCGTCCGGCGCTCGCGAGACCTGCGGGCCCGACTGTGCGTCGGACTGCTGCTGCGCCGTGCCGGCCACGAGGTTCGCCCGCGGCACTCGACGGGGCAGCCCCGAGGTGGTGATGCCGCCGGCGGCGGGCTGGCGCACGCGCTCGGCCTGCCGCATCAGCTCGTCGTTCGGCGAGGACCGCCAGCTGACGGTCGGCGAGCTGCCGGTCGTCGCGGGGGCGGGCTCGGCCGCGGGCTCCTGGCCGCGCTGCGGCAGCGGCTGCTGCGGGCGCTGCTGGGAAGCCGGAGCCGGGGCGGACTGCTGCGGCTGCTGGGGAACCGGTGCCTGACCGGGGGCCTGCGGGCCCTCCTGGTGGAACCAGTTCGACTCCAGCGTGTCGAAGATCGGGCTGCGCTCGTTGCCGGAGCTCTGGGCCGGCGGCAGCGCCTCCGGCTGGTGGGCCTGCGGCAACTGCGGAGCCTGCGGCTGCTGGGGGGCGGCGAATCCGCCCACACCGGGGCCGCCGGGCCGCGGGGCCTGGAAGTCCGGACGGGCGAACTGGCCCGTGGTGGACGGGTCCACGCCGCCGCGCGGCTCCGGGCGCTCGAACTGCCCGGTGGCGGACATGTTCTGGCCGGCCGGGGGCAGCGGGGCCCGTACGTCGGGGCGCTCGAACTGGCCGGTGGTGCTGTTGCCGGCCGGCGGGCGCGGGGCGTTGAAGTCCGGACGGGCGAACTCGGCCGTCGAACCGGGGCCCGAGAGCTCGTCGTGGCCGCGCGGGACCTCGTGGCCGCCGTGGCGCGCCTGGTCGGCGCCCCAGCTGGTGGTCTGCGGGATCCCGGCCGGACCGCCGCCCGCGCCCGCAAGCTCCGGCCGCGCGGCGCCACCGCGCGGCGGCAGCTGCGGCCGGGAGCCGCGCGGAGCCGGGGCGGCGGGTGCCTGCACCGAGGGGACCGGGCCCGTCGGAGCGGGCTGCTGCTGGGGGCTCTGGGGGCTCTGGGGGTTCTGCGGGCCCTGGAGGTTCTGAGGACGCTCGAAGCCGTTGCCCTGCGGGAATCCGCCCTGGCCGGAGGCGGTGGGCGCGGGCATCGGACGGGAGCCGGGACCGCCGGCCGGACCGCGGCCCGGCAGCGGCGCGCCGCCGCCGAAGGCACCGTCGGCGAAGCCGCCCTGGCCCTGGGAGGCCGGGGCGCCCGGCATGCCGGTCATACCCGGACCGCCCTGCGGACGGGCGTTCGGGCCGCCCTGCTGCGGACGCGCACCGGGGCCGCCCTGCGGGCCGGCGGAGCCGTCGCGGCCCGGCAGCGCGGCGCGCTGGCCGCCGCCGGAGACCTGGCCGCGCTGCTGGCCGGCGCCGACGGGCTGGCGTGCGCCGCCGCCCGGGACCGAACCCTGCGCGGAACCGCCCGGCATGCCCTGCGGCGCACCGGAGCCCGAGGCGCCGGAGCCGCCCTGGCCCGGCATCGGACCCGGCTTCTTGCCGCCCTGGGCGACGTCCACCGGCAGCATGACGAGGGCCGTCGTACCACCCGAGTCGGAGGGGCGCAGCTGGATGCGGATGCCGTGTCGCAGGGACAGGCGGCCGACCACGAACAGACCCATGCGGCGGGAGACGGAGACGTCCACGGTCGGCGGCGAAGCGAGCCGCTCGTTGATCGCGGCGAGGTCTTCGGGGGAGAGGCCGATGCCGGTGTCGTGGATCTCGACGAGCACGCGCCCGTCGGGCAGCGCGTGACCGGTGACCTTGACCTTGGTCTGCGGGGAGGAGAACGAGGTGGCGTTCTCCAGCAGCTCGGCGAGGAGGTGCACGAGGTCGTTGACGACGCGGCCGGCGACGTCGGTGCCGGGCACCGACGCGAGTTCGATGCGCTCGTACTGCTCCACCTCGGACGCCGCGGCGCGGAGCACGTCGACGAGCGGGACGGGGCGGGTCCACCGGCGGCCCGGCTCCTCGCCCGCGAGGACGAGGAGGTTTTCGCCGTTACGGCGCATACGGGTCGCGAGGTGGTCGAGCTTGAAGAGCGAGGACAGCTGGTCCGGGTCGGCCTCGCGCGACTCCAGCTCGGAGATGAGCGAGAGCTGGCGCTGGATGAGGCCCTGCGAACGGCGCGAGAGGTTGGTGAACATCGCGTTGACGTTGCCCCGCAGGAGGGCCTGCTCGGCGGCGAGGCGGACGGCCTCGCGGTGCACGTCGTCGAAGGCCGCGGCCACCTGGCCGATCTCGTCGCGGGTGTGCAGGCCGACGGACTCCACGGAGGTGTCCACGTCCTGCGGGTCCGACTCGGAGAGCTGCTTGACGAGCTCGGGCAGACGGTCCTGGGCGACGCGCGTGGCCGTGTCCTGCAGGCGGCGCAGCGAGCGGATCATGGACCGGGCCATGACGAAGGCGCCGACGAGCGAGACGCCGAGGACGAGGAGGATCAGGGCACCGTTGATGATGGCGTCCTGCTGCGAGCTGTTCTTGAGCTCGCGGGCCTTCTGCTCCATGTCTTCGAGCAGGGTCAGCTCGATGACCTTCATCGCCTGGAGCTTGGTGTCGTCGGCGTCGTACCAGTCCATCCAGGACCGGTTCTTCTCCTTGCCGAACTGCCCCTGGGTGCTCAGGACGCGGCGTGCGTAGTGGTCGGCGGTGCCGATCTCCGTGTTGCCGTCGCCGAGCGCCGCGAGGAGTTCCTCGGGCTTGCCCTGGTAGACGAGTTCGAAGGTCTTCTTCGCCTGGCTCTCGCCGCGGAGCGCGGAGAGGGCGTAGAGGCGGTCGTTCTCGGTGAGCGAGCCCGGGTGATCGCTGCTCTCGGGGAGCGAGGCGGCGATGACGGCGCGCTGGATCGAGGCGTACTCCTTGGCGGAGGAGAAGGCCGCCAGGGCGCGCGTGCGCTTGATCATCTCCGGGCTGGAGGTGGCCTGCGCCATGTCCTGGGAGAGCGAGAGCAGCGAGACGATCAGCGCGTTGTACTCGGTGACGGTCTGCTGGGCGCCGTTCTGGTACGCCTTCTTGCGGATTTCCTCGATGCCGGTGAGCTGGCGGCCGATCTGCAGGATGTTGTTGCGGATCGACTTGAGGGTGTCGTCCTTGTCCTGTGCGCTGTCGACCTTGTCCGTCGCGGCCTGGAAGGCCTTGGCTGCGGCGTCGGTCTGGTCGCGTACACCCACGACGAGGCTGTTGGGCTTGCCCGACTTGTCGACCGACAGCGGACCCGCCGACTTGTCCCGCTCCTCCTGGAGCATGGCGGCCAGGTTGGTGGCCTGCCGGGTCATCGTCGTCAGCAGCTGCATGTGCTCCAGCTGGTTGATGTCGTTGAGCGAGTCGTTGATGCGGAAGCCACCGAGCGTGGTGGCGGCGACGACCGGCAGCGTCAGCAGCGACACGAGTCGCGTGCTGATGCGCCAGTTCTGCATGGCCAGTCGCGAACCGGGCCCGCTGGGGGCCTTCGGTATCGCCACGTCCTTGTCGGCCGGCTCTTCGCCCTTGGCCTTGCCCCGGGGCTTGAGGCGCGCCTTCCCCTTCACCGCGTTCACCGTGGTGGAGGAGTCGGGGCCTGCGCCTTCGACAGCCGGCCCGCGGTTCTGGGCGTGCTGGGGCGAGGAGCCACGGTCGGTCCCGCCGCGCGGCTCCTGCTCCGCCGCAGCGCTGCCATCCCTCTTGAATCGTCCCTGCACTAGCGTCGCAACCTCTGGACCAGGCGTCCCGCCGGGCGACCGGTGGGACGGTGTCGAGTCGTGGGGCGTTCCCGCCCCATGGTGGTCGTCGGTGACCGGCGCGTCTCCCTCTCCTTGCCGCCGCGCGCGGCGCTGTGTCGCGCCACCTGCGCGCCGGCTGTTTCCCGCGGCGGTCCCGCGAATTCCAGCACAGTGGCGGATCTCCAACAAGGTGCGCGTGTCGGCCTGGGGTGGCGGTGACGGAATGCGATGGGAGCGTTACGCGATGTGCGGCGCCTTTCGGGGCGAATCGGACTTACGTCGACCAAACGCGGTGGCTGGCAAGGTGTCCCAGTCGAGATGATCAGGAGCGGAATGGCTGATTCAGTGGCACAATGTCCGTTTCGCCACCCGGAATTGACTGCCCGTTATGCCCGTATTGTCGGGTCACGGGTGAGCAAACTCACATAGCTGTGGCCATTACTTCCCGGTTGGGCCGGGGAATCGGATGTTTAGCCTTGCCCTTTACAGGGTTGAAGGATCCGACAACCCCCCACCCGACGACCGAGCCGAGGGCCCGAAACACCGTGAAGACGACGATGATGTTCCGCAACATAGCCAACCCCCGCCGCACCACCCTCGCGCACCTCAAGGACGCCGAAGAGCTGCAGGCGGTCGAGGCTCCGGAGCACTCCGTCGAGCTGCCCGCCCAGACCGCGAACCCGCGCCGCACGATCCTGATGGACGCGCCGGTCGCCGCGGCGCAGTAACCCGCTCGGCAAAAGGAGCGCGAAGCGCCGCTGCCCGCCGCGTTAGCCTGGACACGCAGACTCCAGCCAGCGGAAATACAGAGGGGCAGACGCAACACGTGCGCATCGCCAGGTTCTCCATCGACGGCAATGTCGCGTTCGGCGCGGTCGAGGGCAGCACTGCCCCCGGCGCCGAGGGTGAGCTCGTCCTCGACATCATCAAGGGCATCCCGTTCGCGGACTTCGAGCTCTCGGGTACGAAGGTGCCGCTGAGCAAGGTCCGGCTGCTGCCGCCCGTGCTCCCGAACAAGGTCGTGGCCATCGGCCGCAACTACGCGGAGCACGCGGCGGAGCTCGGCCACGAGGTCCCCGAGACGCCGATCACCTTCTTCAAGCCCTCCACCTCGGTGGTCGGCCCGGGCGACCCCATCACGTACCCCTCCTTCTCCCAGGACCTCCACCACGAGGCGGAGCTCGCCGTGGTCATCGGCCGCATGTGCCGAGAGGTCCCGAAGGAGCGCGTCAAGGACGTGATCCTCGGCTACACCTGCGCCAACGACGTCACCGCGCGCGACGTCCAGCAGCGCGAGAAGCAGTGGGCCCGGGCCAAGGGCTTCGACAGCTCCTGCCCCCTCGGCCCCTGGATCGAGACCGACCTCGACCCGGCCGACCTGACCATCCAGTGCACCGTCAACGGCGAACAGCGCCAGCTCGGCCGCACCAGCGACATGGTCCGCTCCATCGAGGACCTGATCGTCCACATCACCGAGGCCATGACGCTGCTCCCCGGCGACGTCATCCTCACGGGGACCCCGGCCGGAGTCGGCCCCCTCAACGTCGGCGACGAGGTCGCCGTCACCATCGAAGGCATCGGCACTCTCACCAACAAGGTGATCAAGCGTGGCTAACGCGAACTACCGCGTCCGTTTCTGTCCCTCCCCGACCGGCAACCCCCACGTGGGCCTGGTCCGGACCGCCCTCTTCAACTGGGCGTTCGCCCGGCACCACGGCGGTACGTTCGTCTTCCGCATCGAGGACACCGACGCGGCGCGCGACTCCGAGGAGTCCTACGAGCAGCTGCTCGACTCGCTGCGCTGGCTCGGCTTCACCTGGGACGAGGGCCCCGAGGTCGGCGGCCCGCACGCCCCGTACCGCCAGTCCGAGCGCATGGACATCTACGCGGACGTGGCCCAGCGCCTGCGTGAGGGCGGGTACGCGTACGACTGCTACTGCACCACCGAGGAGCTGGACGCGCGCCGCGCCGCCGCCCGCGCGGCCGGCAAGCCCTCCGGCTACGACGGCCACTGCCGCGAGCTCACCCAGGTGCAGCTGGAGGCGTACCAGGGCGAGCACCGTCCCTCGATCGTGCGCTTCCGGATGCCCGACGAGCCGATCACCTTCACCGACCTGGTCCGCGGCGAGCTGACCTTCACCCCGGAGAACGTGCCGGACTTCGGCATCCTGCGGGCCAACGGCGCGCCGCTCTACACCCTCGTCAACCCGGTCGACGACGCGCTGATGCAGATCACGCACGTGCTCCGCGGCGAGGACCTGCTCTCCTCCACCCCGCGCCAGATCGCGCTGTACAAGGCGCTGATGGAGATCGGCGTCGCCACCGGGATCCCGCAGTTCGGCCACCTGCCGTACGTGATGGGCGAGGGCAACAAGAAGCTCTCCAAGCGCGACCCGGAGAGCTCGCTCAACCTGTACCGCGAGCGCGGCTTCCTCCCCGAGGGCCTGCTGAACTACCTCTCGCTCCTCGGCTGGTCCTTCTCCAAGGACCAGGACGTCTTCTCGATCGAGGAGATGGTGGCGAAGTTCGACATCGACGGCGTGAACGCGAACCCGGCGCGCTTCGACCTCAAGAAGGCCGAGGCGATCAACGCCGACCACATCCGCCTGCTGGACCCCAAGGCCTTCGCTGACGCCTGCACCCCGTGGCTGCGGGTCCCGCACGCCAACTGGGCGCCGGAGGACTTCGACGCCGAGGCCTGGGCGGCCATCGCGCCGTACGCCCAGACCCGCGTGACCGTCCTCTCGGACATCACCGCCAACGTCGACTTCCTGTTCCTGAAGGAGCCGGTCTGGGAGCAGGCCTCGTGGGACAAGGCGATGAAGGGCGAGCCCGCGGCCCTTCTGACCTCCGCCCGCGCGCACCTGGACACGGCCGACTGGAGCGACCCCGAGTCCCTCAAGCAGGCCGTCCTGACCGCCGGCGAGGCCCACGGCCTCAAGCTGGGCAAGGCCCAGGCCCCGGTCCGCGTGGCCGTCACGGGCCGCACGGTCGGCCTGCCGCTCTTCGAGTCCCTCCAGATCCTGGGCAAGGAGCGCTCGCTCGCCCGCATCGACGCGGCGCTGGCGAAGCTCGCCGCGTAGGCATCGCCCACGTCCCTCAGGGGGCGGCGGCCGGGAAACCCCCGGCCGCCGCCCCCTGACGCGTTCTCCCGGCGCGTGCGGACATCCGCGCGCCGTCCCCTGTTCGGGCCGTGGACATCCGCGAACCCCCTCGCCGGCGCCCCGCGATGTCGTAGCGTCGGAGGTATGCCGATCCGCGCCGTGCTGTGGGACATCGACGACACCCTGTTCGACTACACGGGGGCGGACACCGCAGGCCTCGCGCGCCGGCTCGCCGAGGAGGGGATCGCGCAGCGGTACGGGTCGCCCGCGCAGGCGCTCGCGCTGTGGCGGGAGATCACCACCCGCCACTGGGACCGCTTCGCCGCGGGCGAGGTGGACTTCCAGGAGCAGCGCCGCGACCGCGTGCGGGACTTCCTCGGGGAGCCCGCGATGAGCGCCGCCGAGGCCGACGGCTGGTTCGACCGGTACGTCGTGCACTACAAGGCCGCCTGGACGCTGTTCCCCGACGTCGTGCCCGTACTGGACGCCCTCGCGGCCGGCTACCGGCACGGGGTGCTCTCCAACTCCTCCACGGTCAACCAGGACCCCAAACTGCGCCACCTCGGGCTGCGCGAGCGCTTCGAGGTGCTGCTCTGCGCGGCGGAACTGGGTGTCAGCAAGCCGGAGGCCGAGGCCTTCCTCGCTGCCTGCGAGGCCCTCGGACTGCCGCCCGGCGAGGTCGCGTACGTGGGCGACCAGCCGGAGATCGACGCGCGCGGGGCGCGCGACGCCGGGCTCACCGCGGTCTGGCTCGACCGGGACGGCGAGCGCGGTCCGGGCCCCGAAGGAGTGCACCGGATCGCCGGTCTCGCCCTGCTCCCTGAGCTGCTGGCCTCCGATACCCGTTTTGGAGCACGGTCAGGCATCCGGTAATGTTCTTTCTGCGCCGCCGGAGCGGGCCGAAAGGCCGGACGGAGGCGCCACTCGAAAGAAAAGCCCCCCAGGGGGTTGACTTTCGGTGGGGTATAGTGTAATTGGCAACACGAGGGTTTCTGGTTCCCTTATTCTAGGTTCGAGTCCTGGTACCCCAGCGCAGTGCAGTAGTAACGCAGTGCTTTGCCCCCGTTGTGTAGCGGCCTAGCACGCCGCCCTCTCAAGGCGGTAGCGCCGGTTCGAATCCGGTCGGGGGTACAGATCCTTCCCGCAAGGTCTCCATTGGGTAGCTCCCGGACGTCTTGATGCAGGATCGCTAGGGCCCCCGTTGTGTAGCGGCCTAGCACGCCGCCCTCTCAAGGCGGTAGCGCCGGTTCGAATCCGGTCGGGGGTACTGGTCTGGTATAGACCACTTTGGGCTATGGTGTAATTGGCAACACGAAGGTTTCTGGTTCCTTTGTTCTAGGTTCGAGTCCTGGTAGCCCAGCGCAGTACAGAGCAAGCCCCCGTTGTGTAGCGGCCTAGCACGCCGCCCTCTCAAGGCGGTAGCGCCGGTTCGAATCCGGTCGGGGGTACGCACAGGAGAGGCCCTCCGCGTTCATCGCGGAGGGCCTCTTCGCTGTTCCCGTACGCATCCGCCCCGCGCTGCGCCCCCGTACAAGTGCGGGCCCGGAGGCGCGTGTTCGGACGTGTGCGGCGTCGTACGCGCCCCCGGGCCCGGGGGAGTGGGGAAGGCCTGCGGCCGGGAGGGGTCAGCCGGAGCGGCGCAGGGCCTCCGACAGGCGGGCGGCCGCGTCGATGACGGCCTGGGCGTGCATCCGGCCCGGGTGGCGGGTCAGGCGCTCGATCGGCCCGGAGACCGATACGGCGGCCACGACGCGGTTCGACGGCCCGCGCACGGGCGCGGAGACGGAGGCCACGCCGGGCTCCCGCTCGCCGATCGACTGCGCCCAGCCGCGGCGCCGTACGCCCGACAGGGCCGTCGCCGTGAAGCGCGCGCCCTGGAGCCCGCGGTGGAGCCGCTCGGGCTCCTCCCAGGCCATCAGGATCTGCGCGGCCGAGCCCGCCTTCATCGGGAGCGTCGAGCCCACCGGGACGGTGTCCCGCAGGCCCGACAGCCGCTCGGCGGCCGCCACGCAGATGCGCATGTCTCCCTGACGGCGGTAGAGCTGCGCGCTCTCGCCCGTCACGTCACGGAGGTGGGTGAGTACCGGTCCCGCCGTGGCCAGCAGGCGGTCCTCGCCGGCCGCGGCGGCGAGCTCCGCCAGCCGCGGTCCGAGGATGAACCGGCCCTGCATGTCCCTCGCCACCATCCGGTGGTGTTCCAGTGCCACGGCCAGGCGATGTGCCGTGGGTCGTGCGAGCCCTGTCGCCGCGACCAGCCCGGCGAGGGTGGCCGGACCGGACTCCAGTGCGCTCAATACCAGAGCTGCCTTGTCGAGAACGCCGACGCCGCTAGAGTTGTCCATGAAACGATATTCGCGTCTCACACTGTGAAACGCAAGTTCAATTTTTCCAAGAACCAGCGAGTCTGTATGTACGGGTCCACGAACCACTGGGTCCGGGACGGTGAGCCGGAGGGAAAGCGATGGGTAGGACACTCGCGGAGAAGGTCTGGGACGACCATGTCGTCCGGCGCGCCGAGGGCGAGCCCGACCTCCTCTTCATTGATCTGCACCTGCTGCACGAGGTGACCAGCCCCCAGGCCTTCGAGGGCCTGCGCCAGGCCGGCCGCAAGGTCCGGCGGCTGGACCTCACCATCGCCACCGAGGACCACAACACCCCCACCCTGGACATCGACAAGCCGATCGCCGACCCGGTCTCCCGGGCCCAGCTGGAGACGCTGCGGGCGAACTGCGCCGAGTTCGGCGTCCGCCTGCACTCCCTGGGCGACGTCGAGCAGGGCGTCGTCCACGTGGTGGGACCGCAGCTGGGCCTGACCCAGCCGGGCACCACCGTGGTCTGCGGCGACTCGCACACCTCCACGCACGGCGCCTTCGGCGCGCTGGCCTTCGGCATCGGCACCAGCCAGGTCGAGCACGTGCTGGCCACCCAGACGCTGCCGCTGGCCCGCCCCAAGACGATGGCCATCACCGTCACCGGCGAGCTGGCCGAGGGCGTCACGGCCAAGGACCTGATCCTGGCGATCATCGCGAAGATCGGCACCGGCGGCGGCCAGGGCTACATCCTGGAATACCGCGGCGAGGCCGTCGAGAAGCTCTCGATGGAAGCGCGCATGACCATCTGCAACATGTCGATCGAGGCCGGCGCCCGCGCGGGCATGATCGCCCCCGACGCGACCACCTTCGCGTACCTGAAGGGCCGCGACCACGCCCCCGAGGGCGAGGACTGGGACGCGGCGGTCGCGTACTGGAAGACCCTGCGCACCGACGAGGACGCGGTCTTCGACGCCGAGGTCGTCATCGACGGCGCCGCGCTGTCCCCGTTCGTCACCTGGGGCACCAACCCGGGCCAGGGCGCGCCGCTGTCGTCCCACGTCCCCGACCCTGCTTCGTACGAGGACGCTTCGGAGCGCAACGCCGCCGAAAAGGCCCTGGAGTACATGGGGTTGACGGCCGGGCAGCCGCTGCGCGACATCAAGGTCGACACCGTCTTCGTAGGTTCGTGCACCAACGGCCGCATCGAGGACCTGCGCGCCGTCGCCGGCATCATCGAGGGCCGCAAAGTCGCCGACGGCGTACGGATGCTGGTCGTCCCGGGCTCCGTCCGGGTCGCCCTGCAGGCCGTGGAGGAGGGCCTGGACAAGGTCTTCAAGGAGGCCGGCGCCGAATGGCGGCACGCGGGCTGCTCGATGTGCCTGGGCATGAACCCCGACCAACTGGCCCCCGGTGAGCGCTCCGCGTCCACCTCCAACCGCAACTTCGAGGGCCGGCAGGGCAAGGGCGGGCGCACCCACCTGGTCTCCCCGCAGGTGGCCGCCGCCACCGCGGTGCTGGGCCATCTGGCCTCGCCCGCCGACCTGTCCGCCGCCGACGCGACCGCCGGAGTCTGAACCATGGAAGCCTTCACCACCCACACCGGCCGGGCCGTGCCGCTGCGCCGCTCCAACGTCGACACCGACCAGATCATCCCGGCCCACTGGCTGAAGAAGATCACCCGCGACGGGTTCGAGGACGGGCTCTTCGAGGCCTGGCGCAAGGACCCCGAGTTCGTCACGAACCGCCCCGAGCGCCAGGGTGCGACCGTGCTGGTCGCCGGCCCCGACTTCGGCACCGGATCCTCCCGCGAGCACGCCGTCTGGGCCCTGCAGAACTTCGGCTTCAAGGCGGTCATCTCCTCCCGCTTCGCCGACATCTTCCGCGGCAACTCGCTGAAGAACGGTCTGCTGACGGTGGTCCTGCCGCAGGAGACCGTCGACCGGCTGTGGGAGCTGACCGAGGCCGACCCGACCGCCGAGGTGACCGTCGACCTGGTCGCCCGCCAGGTCCGCGCGGCGGGAATCGAGGCGGAGTTCGAACTCGACGACAACGCCCGCTGGCGTCTGCTGGAGGGGCTGGACGACATCTCCCTCACCCTTCAGAACGAAGCGGACATCGCCACCTACGAAAGCGCCCGGCCGAGCTTCAAGCCGCGCACGACCAGGGTCTGATTCCAGCCTGATCAGCGCTTATTCACCTCCGGGTGATCACATCGACAACACTGTGCCCCCCGCCCTCCGGCGGGGGGCACAGCCGTGTGTTGAGGCCCCGTGAGGCGACAACTCGCCCCAGATGGCACAATCTGTGCATGGAACGCGACAGTCAACTTGAGCTCTACGAACTCGTCGCGGACCGGCTGAAAGAAGCACACGCAAGGGTGCGCACGCTGCAAGTCCCGGAGGGCGTAAGGATGGCGCTGTCCCGGAAGCTGTTGGTCGTCACGGCCGCGGCGAAGCATGATCTCGCCGATGCGGCAAGGCGCCTGGACAGGTTGATGAAGGACCTCGACGAGGGTCGATTCCCTGAAGGCGACTGATGCGAAGGAACTCCGTAACGACCTACACCGTTGCGGCACTAGGGTGATTAGCCCGTTTCGTGTTTGATTTGCGGTATATATCCGCCTAACGTGCGAAATAAGCTTGAACACATTCGTTCTGGCGAAGTCTCCGAAGGGGAAGACGTGAACAAGGCGCAGCTCGTAGAAGCGATTGCCGACAAGCTGGGCGGCCGCCAGCAGGCCGCGGACGCTGTCGACGCGGTACTGGACGCGATGGTCCGCGCTGTGGTCGCGGGCGACCGGGTCTCGGTCACGGGCTTCGGCTCGTTCGAGAAGGTCGACCGCCCGGCCCGCTACGCCCGCAACCCGCAGACGGGTGAGCGCGTCCGGGTCAAGAAGACCTCTGTTCCCCGCTTCCGCGCGGGCCAGGGCTTCAAGGACCTGGTCGCGGGCACCAAGAAGCTCCCCAAGGGCGGCGAGGTGTCGGTGAAGAAGGCGCCCAAGGGCAGCCTCTCCGGCGGAGCTTCCGCGACGGTCAAGAAGGCCGCTGCCAAGAAGGCCACCACCGCCAAGAAGGCGGCGGCCAAGACCGCGGTCGCCAAGAAGACCACCGCGAAGAAGGTCGTCGCCAAGAAGGTGGTCGCCAAGACCGCGGCGAAGAAGACCACCCCGGGGGCCAAGAAGACCACCGCCACGGCCAAGAAGGCCGCGACGACGGCGAAGAAGACCACCCCCACCGCCAAGAAGACGGCTCCGGCGGCCAAGAAGGCCACCGCGAAGACCACGGCGCCCGCCAAGAAGACGACGGCGCGCAAGACCACCGCGAAGAAGACCACGGCCCGCAAGAAGTAAGGCCACGAGTCACACACGCCGGGCCGGCTTCCCCCTTCCGGGGAAGCCGGCCCGCGGTGCTGTGCGCCCTGTTGTCGCAGGTCACAAGGGTGCGGTGGGGAGGGTCAGAAGGTCTGCAGGGTGACCAGCGTGATCCGCAGCGCCGGCCCCTCGCCGTCCGTCTCGATCCGGACCCGCTGCCCGGGCCGCAGCAGCCGCAGGCCGCCCGCGTCGAAGGCCGGGGCCCCGAAGGGCACCGGTGTGCCGTCGTCCAGCAGCACACTGCCGCTGCGGGTCTGGGAGTCGTACGTGTACGCGGTCGCCTGCATACGGGCACTGTATCGGGCCGTGTGACGGCCCACACCGAGGGCGAGGGCGGCCCGCAGATCGGCTCCCGTGTCCACGTCCCGCCGTACGCTCTCGACGTTCGCGATCCCTATTTCCGCAGCTCCCGAGGCCGAATGCCGAGCCCGTGACGGGCCCCCGAACGAGGGTGCCAATTCCACGTCCGGAGCAGCGGAAAGCAAGGTCGTTCCGATTCCCGCGGCGTCCGCGAGAAATGCCCGCGGAAATACGGACGCGGCTTCGAGCACGCGTAGCAATTCCGGCGGCCGCAGCGCCGGCAGATCCGCGTTCATCGCGGCCACCGCCGCCCCCGGCCGGATCCTGCGAATCTCCCGCGCCCCGTGGACGAGCGCCGCGTTGAGCCCGGTGGCCGGAGCGTCCGCGACGATCCGCGCCCCCAGCCGCGCCAGTTCCTTTCCGGCCTCCGCGTCGTCCGTGACGACCACCACATCCGCGACCGCCGCGCAGGCCAGCGCACCCGCCACCGTGTCCTGCGCGAACGCCAGGGCGAGCCCCGGGCGGGAGGCCCCCACGGCCGCAGCGAGACGGCTCTTGGCCACCGCCAAGGGCTTCAGCGGGACCACCAGACTCCAGACCGCGTTCGTGGCGGACCCCCCTTCCCTGCGGCGCGCGCCCGTCCATGGGTGGACCATGGCCGGGTCACGGCCTGGTCATGCATCGGCCCATTGTCGCCTCTGCCCGGTCGACCCGGAGCTCCGGTGCTCCGGGCGGGGCGTACGGTGTTCTCGACAGAGACCGGACCCGAGGCCACACTTGTCCGGCCGACGAGGTGCCCCAGCCGCGCACCGGTCCTAGAGGAAGGTGTCCGAGTGTCCCGCCGCAGAATCGGCTTCTGGTACCGCCTGGCGGCGGTCATCGCAAAACCGCCGCTGGTGGTGCTCTTCAAGCGGGACTGGCGGGGAATGGACCACATTCCGGCCGACGGCGGGTTTATCACGGCCGTCAATCACAACTCGTATCTGGACCCGCTCTCCTACGCGCACTTCCAGTACAACACCGGCCGGGTGCCCCGATTGCTCGCGAAGGCGGCCCTCTTCAAGGTCCCCGTCGTCGGATCGATCCTGCGCGGCTCCGGCCAGATCCCCGTCTACCGCGAGACCACCAACGCCCTGGACGCATTCCGGGCCGCCGTGGACGCCATCGAGCGCGGCGAATGCGTGGCCTTTTATCCCGAAGGCACTCTCACCCGCGATCCGGACATGTGGCCGATGGCCGGCAAGACCGGCGCAGCGCGCGTGGCGCTGATGACGAAGGCGCCCGTCATTCCCGTGGCCCAGTGGGGCGCGAACCTCGCCATGCCTCCGTACGCCAAGGAGAACAAGGTCCGCCTGTTCCCGCGCAAGACCCTCCAGGTGCTGGCCGGACCCCCCGTGGACCTCTCCGGGTTCTACGACCGGGAACCCACCCCGGACGTGCTCAAGGAGGTCACCGAGACCATCATGGCGGCCATCACGGAGCTGCTGGAGGAGCTGCGCGGCGAGAAGGCGCCGGAGCAGCCGTACGACCATCGCAAGGCCAGGCTGGAACAGCGGCGCAAGGCCGCGGGGGAGGACCACAAGTGACACGTCCCGTGAAGGCGGCCGTCTTCGGAACCGGCTCCTGGGGCACGGCCTTCGGCATGGTGCTCGCCGACGCGGGCTGCGAGGTGACCCTGTGGGGCCGCCGCAGCGAGGTCGTCGACGCCATCAACACCGGCCGGACCAACCCGGACTACTTCCCGGACGTCGAGCTCCCCGCGAACATGCGCGCCACCACCGACCCGGCCGAGGCCGCGGCCGGCGCCGACTTCGCGGTCCTCGCCATCCCCTCGCAGACCCTGCGCGGCAACCTCGCCGAATGGGCCCCCCTGCTGCCCGCCGACGCCGTCCTCGTCTCCCTGATGAAGGGCATCGAACTCGGCAGCGCCAAGCGCATGAGCGAGGTCATCGAGGAGGTGGCCAAGGTCCCCGCCGAGCGCGTCGCCGTCGTCACCGGCCCCAACCTGGCCCGTGAGATCGCGGCCCGCCAGCCCGCCGCCGCCGTCGTCGCCTGCTCCGACGAGGCCGTCGCGCAGCGCCTCCAGGCCGCCTGCCACACCCCGTACTTCCGCCCGTACACGAGCACCGACGTCATCGGCTGCGAGCTCGGCGGCGCGGTCAAGAACGTCATCGGCCTCGCCGTCGGCATCGCGGACGGCATGGGCCTGGGCGACAACACCAAGGGCTCCCTCATCACCCGCGGCCTCGCCGAGGCCACCCGGCTGGGCCTGGCCATGGGCGCCGACCCGCTGACCTTCTCCGGTCTCGCGGGCCTCGGCGACCTCGTCGCCACCTGCTCCTCGCCGCTCTCCCGCAACCACACCTTCGGCACCAACCTCGGCCGCGGCATGACGCTGGAGGAGACCATCGCGGTCACCAAGCAGACCGCCGAGGGCGTCAAGTCCTGCCAGTCGGTGGCCGATCTGGCCCGCCGCCACGGGGTGGACATGCCGATCACCGACACCGTCGTCGACATCGTCCACCACGGCAAGCCGCCGCTGGTCGCACTGAAGGAACTGATGGGACGCAGCGCCAAACCGGAACGCCGCTGACTCCTTTCCGGACGCCCGACCGGGTATCGTCGTGGCGATATGAGCAGCGAGAACCTCCCCCAGACCCCTGAGCAGCAGGGCCGCAAGCCCCGCGTGGCCGTCGTGTTCGGCGGCCGCAGCTCGGAACACGCCATCTCGGTCGTCACCGCGGGCGCCGTGCTGCGCTCCATCGACCGGTCCAAGTACGAGGTGCTGCCCATCGGCATCACCACGGACGGCCGGTGGGCGCTGACCGCCGACGAGCCCGCGCGGATGGCCATCGCCGACCGCAAGCTCCCGAGCGTCGAGGAGCTGGCGGACTCCGAGGAGGGCGCCGTCGTGCTCTCCGTCGACCCGGCCAACCGCGAGGTCGTCTACACCGAGCCGGGAGCCGTTCCCAAGGCCCTGGGCGAGGTCGACGTCGTCTTCCCGATGCTGCACGGCCCGTACGGCGAGGACGGCACCCTGCAGGGCCTGCTGGAGCTCTCCGGCATCCCGTACGTCGGCTCGGGCGTCCTCGCCTCGGCCGTCGGCCAGGACAAGGAGTACATGAAGCGGGTCTTCACCTCCTTCGGCCTCCCCGTCGGCCCGTACGTGACCGTCCGGCCCCGCGAGTGGGAAGCCGACCGGGACGCCGCCAAGGCGCGGATCCTGGACTTCGCCGGCGAGCACGGCTGGCCGCTCTTCATCAAGCCCGCCCGGGCCGGCTCCTCCATCGGCATCACCAAGGTCGACGACGTCTCCGGCCTGGACGCGGCGATCCGCGAGGCCCAGCGCCACGACCCGAAGATCATCGTCGAGGCGCTGCTGCGCGGCCGCGAGATCGAGTGCGGGGTGCTGGAGTTCGAGGACGGTCCGCGCGCGAGCGTGCCCGCCGAGATCCCCCCGGTCTCCAGCCACGACTTCTACGACTTCGAGGCGAAGTACATCGACTCCGCCTCCGGGATCGTGCCCGCCCCGCTCACCCCGGAGCAGACCGCCGAGGTGCAGCGGCTCGCGGTCGAGGCCTTCGACGCCGCGTCCTGCGAGGGCCTGGTGCGCGCCGACTTCTTCCTCACCGAGGACGGCACGTTCGTCATCAACGAGATCAACACGATGCCGGGCTTCACCCCGATCTCCATGTACCCGCGGATGTGGCAGGAGTCGGGCATCGAGTACCCGGAGCTGGTGGACCGCCTGATCCAGGCGGCCCTGAACCGCTCCACGGGCCTGCGCTAGCCGCAGCGCGCGGCCCCGAACGCCGTACATGCCGACCGCCCGCCGGGATTCCCGGCGGGCGGTCGGTGTGCGAAGGGGCGGGAGGGCTCCCGTCAGTACGAGGAGATGCCCTCCGGGACCGTCCTGGCCACGGCCGTGGACAGCCCGACGAGCATCCCCGCGTCCGTGGCATGCTCCTTGTCGACCCGGACCTCGGTGTACGCGAGCCGCAGGCCGGTGATGAAACGGAACCCCCCGCCGGCGCTGTCGGGGACCTTCTCCAGCAGCCATCGGACGCCGTTGACCTCGACGCCCTCCTGCCGGGGATCAGCCATCTCGGGGGGCTTGGGGAGACCGCACCGCAGTACGATCGCCGAGCCGCCCCACGCGGCGGTCAGATCCGACTCCGGCACCGCCTCGACCCGCGCCAGGCCGGCCACCGTCTCGGGGAGTTCCTCGTGCAGCGCTGCACAGAACCCCGCGACGTCGGCGGGCGGCGTGGGCGGCGGGTCCACCCGGGTTCCGGAACCACCCGGGGCACAGCCCGCGAGGGCCAGTACGGCGACCAGGACGGGCAGACGCAGGGGCCGGCGGTGGAGGGTCATCACCGGCCAAGAGTAGACGGGGGCTACAGATGGACCACCGGGCAGGTCAGGGTGCGGGTGATGCCCTCCACCTGCTGCACCTTGGCGACGACCATGCGGCCGAGCTCGTCGACGGTGTCGGCCTGGGCGCGCACGATCACGTCGTACGGGCCCGTCACGTCCTCCGCCTGGATCACCCCCGGGATCTGGCTGATGGACTCGGCGACGAACGACGCCTTGCCCACCTCGGTCTGGATAAGGATGTACGCCTGTACCACGGAACCTCCAGGGCGGCCACGAGGATCGATTCCCCTAACCTTCGGGTGGGCCCAGGGATTCGGGTGGGCCCGGGGAAGAAGGGACGCCACGGTACCGCGTCGCCGAGCACCACGGGGAGACCCGGGGGCACGGCGCCACGCACGGCGGGGCGTACGGAGAGCAGAAGTTGACGTATCTGTTGACGGTACCCAGAGCTGTGACGGCTCGCGACCGCAAGCGGACTGGGCAAGAAGGGGCACAGCGATGAAGGGCACTGTGGGCGAGCTGGGGGAGTTCGGGCTCATTCGAGAGCTCACCTCACGGCTCACCACCACCCCGGCGGTCCGGCTCGGACCGGGCGACGACGCCGCGGTCGTGTCGGCCCCCGACCGGCGGGTCGTGGCGAGCACCGACATCCTGCTGGAGGGCAGGCACTTCCGGCGCGACTGGTCCACCGCGTACGACGTCGGCCGCAAGGCCGCCGCGCAGAACCTCGCCGACATCGCGGCCATGGGCGCCGTGCCGACGGCGCTGCTGCTCGGCCTCGTCGTCCCGGCCGAGCTGCCGGTCACCTGGCCCACCGAGCTGATGGACGGCATCCGCGACGAGTGCCAGGTCGCCGGCGCGGCCGTGGTCGGCGGCGACGTCGTGCGCGGGGACACCATCACCGTGGCCATCACCGCCCTCGGCGACCTGCGCAACCACGAGCCCGTGCTGCGCTCCGGCGCCCAGCCCGGCGACGTCGTGGCCGTCACGGGCTGGCTGGGCTGGTCCGCGGCCGGATTCGCCGTGCTCTCGCGCGGGTTCCGCTCCCCGCGGGCCTTCGTCGAGGCGCACCGGCGCCCCGAGCCCCCGTACCACGCGGGCCCCGCGGCGGCCGGGCTCGGCGCCACCGCGATGACCGACGTCAGCGACGGCCTGATCGCCGACCTCGGGCACATCGCGGAGGCCAGCAAGGTACGGATCGACCTGCGCTCGGCGGCCGTCGACATCCCGACGCAGATGCACGACATCGGGCAGGCCGTCGGGGTCGACCCCTTGCAGTGGGTGCTCACCGGAGGGGAAGATCACGCCATCGTGGCGACCTTCCCGCCCGACGTGAAACTGCCCGCCCGGTGGAAGGTCATCGGGGAGGTGCTGAACCGGTCCGCGCTGCCCCAGGTGACCGTGGACGGCGCTCCCTGGACCAGCACCGGCGGCTGGGACCACTTCGGCTCCGACCCGTCCATCGAGGAGACCCCCAGATGACCGACGCGCCACCGCTGTGCCTGACCGTCGCCGGATCCGACTCCGGCGGTGGCGCCGGGATCCAGGCCGACCTCAAGACGATGCTGGCACTCGGCGTGCACGGGATGAGCGTGGTGACGGCCGTGACCGCGCAGAACTCCCTCGGGGTGCAGGGCGTCTGGGAACTGCCCGCCGAGGCCGTGAAGGCCCAGTACCGGGCCGTCGTGGACGACATCGGCGTCCACGCCGTCAAGACCGGGATGCTGGCCTCCACCGCACTGGTGGAAACGGTCGCCGAACTGCTCGCCGCCACCTCCGCCCCCGCCGTCGTGGACCCGGTCGGGGTCTCCAAGCACGGGGACGCGCTGCTCGCCGCCTCGGCCCTGGACGCCGTACGCAAGGAACTGCTGCCGCGGGCCACCGTGGCCACCCCGAACCTGGACGAGGTGGCCCAGCTCACGGGTGTGGTGGTGGAGAGCGAGGACGACATGCGGCGGGCCGCCGACGCCGTCCTCGCGTACGGGCCCCAGTGGGCGCTCATCAAGGGCGGGCACCTGGCCGCCCACGGGAACCAGGCCGCCGACCTGCTCACCGACGGGGACACGCTGCTGTGGCTGCGGGCCCCGCGCCACGGCAACCGGCACACCCACGGCACCGGCTGCACGCTCGCCAGTGCCCTGGCCGCGGGGCTCGCCAAGGGGCAGGACGTGCCGCAGGCCGCCATGGAGGCCAAGGAGTACGTGAGCGGCGCCCTCGCGGCCGGCTTCGCGCTCGGCGCGGGCATCGGCCCCGTGGACCACGCCTGGCAGTGGAACCGCTGACGGGGACGGCGCAACGGCAGAGGACCACCGCATCACGTGATGCGGTGGTCCTCCTCACGCCCGGTCGGTCCAGGCAAGGCAAAAGGCCGGTCCACTAGGTGGACCGGCCTTCTTGGCAACCGGAAAGGGCTGCGCTACGACGGTTGGCGTCAGCGCGAGACCTTGCCGGCCTTGATGCACGAGGTGCAGACGTTGAGGCGCTTCGGCGTCCCACTGACCATGGCACGAACGCGCTGGATGTTCGGGTTCCAGCGACGCGAGGTGCGGCGGTGCGAGTGGGAGATGTTGTTGCCGAAGCTCGGCCCCTTGGCGCAAACGTCGCAGTTGGCAGCCACAGGTCACTCCAAAGACTTCAGATGCACTTACAGTGAAATCCGGCGCACCGGATCAGAAGTCTGAGGAAGTCTGAGTGGTTTGCCGGGGGAATTGGCCCGACTCTCATCGGGCAACCGGAGCAGCATACAACGACTGCGTCCGTCCAAGAAAACTACCATGGCCGCCACCGATCCCGCCCGGGGCCCCTGACACCCGGCAGTCCTTGGTTACCCTGCGGTGAACCCTGGCCCGCACAAGGAGGAACGCCCGGTGCAGCACGAGCCGCAGCCGCAGCGCCCCGACGAGCTCGACGCCGAAGCGGTGCGCACCTGGAGCTCGCTGGCCGTGGCCGCGCTGGGCCGGGCCCGCGAGGACATCGACGCCATCAACGTCTACCCGGTCGCGGACGCGGACACCGGAACCAACCTCTACCTGACCGCGGAGTCGGCGGACCGCGCCCTGGCCGAGGCGCTCGCGGCACCACCCGCGGGCGTGAGCGAGACCACACGGGACGCCTCGTTGTCGCACGCCGTACGGGCCTACGCGCACGGCGCCCTCATAGGCGCCCGCGGGAACTCCGGGACGATCCTGGCGCAGCTGCTGCGCGGCGTGGCCGAGGTGCTCGGCGACGAGCCCGGCGGGCGCGGGCCCGGCCGGCTCCTGGCCGAGGCGCTGACCCGGGCCGCCCAGGAGGCCTACCGGGCCGTCGCGCACCCGGTCGAGGGCACGATGCTCACCGTCGCCGCGGCCGCGGCCCGGGCCGGCGAAGCGGCCGGGGCGGCCGCCGGGAGCGCCGCCGACGTGGCCCTGGCCGCCTACGACGGGGCCCGGGCGGCCCTCGCCGACACCCCCGGGCAGCTGGCCGAGCTGGGCCGGGCGGGCGTGGTCGACGCCGGGGGCTGCGGGCTCGTCGCCGTACTCGGGGCCCTGTGGCAGGCGCTGTCCGGCCGGGAGCCCGCCGCCGAGGCCGTACGGGGCCGGGCCGTGCCCGTACCGCACCCGCCGCGGCCCTGCGAGGCCGAGGAGCGGGGCGGGCCCGCGTACGAGGTCATCTACCTGCTGGAGGCCGCCGAGCCGGACGTGGCCGGGCTGCGCGAGCGCCTCGACGGGCTCGGGGACTCGCTGGTGGTGGTCGGCGGGGACGGACTGTGGAACGTCCACGTCCACGTCGACGACCCCGGCGCCGCCGTGGAGGCCGGCGTGGTCGCCGGCCGGCCGTACCGGATCCGCATCACCCACTTCGGCGACGAGCGGCGCCGGGCGCGCGGGGAGCGCGTCCAGCGGGCCGTCGTCGCCGTGGTCCCGGGCGAGGGGCTGGCCGGACTGTGCGGGGAGGCGGGCGCGACCACCGTGCTCGCCCGCCCCGGCGAGGCCCCGGACACCGCCGCGCTCGTCGACGCGATCCGGCGCGCGCACGCCCGCGAGGTCGTGCTGCTGCCCGGCGGGGCCGACCAGCGCGCGGTCGCGGCCGCCGCCGCCGAACAGGCCCGCGCCGACGGCGTACGGGTGGCGGTGATCCCGACCCGGTCCGCGGTCCAAGGCCTGGCCGCCCTCGCCGTGCACGACCCGGAGGGCAGCTTCGACGAGGACGTGGTCGCCATGACCGCGGCCGCAGGCGCCACCCGCTACGGGGAACTCGCCGTCGCCGAACGGCAGTCCTTCACCTCCGCCGGCATCTGCCAGGCCGGGGACGTGCTCGGGCTCATCGACGGGGACGTCGCCGTCATCGGCTCGGCCCTCGACGAGACCGCCCGGGCGGTCCTGGAGCGGATGCTGGGCTCCGGCGGCGAACTCGTCACCCTGGTCCTGGGGCCCGAGGTGCCCGACGCCCTCGCCGAACGCCTGGAGGCGTACGTACAGCACGGGCACCTGGCGGTGGACACGGTCACCTACCGCGGCGGGCGGTACTCGGCGCCGCTCCTCATCGGGGTCGAATAGCCGGGTTGTCGGCGCCATGGTGTGCAATGAAGGCGTGCCCGCGCTCGACGAAGACCTCAAGAAGACGCTCGGCCCCGCCACCGCCAAGGTGCTGGCCGAGCAGCTCGGCCTGCACACGGCCCTGGACCTGCTGCACCACTACCCGCGGCGCTACGCCGAGCGCGGCGAGCTGACCTCGCTGGCCGAGCTCGCCGACCAGATCGACGAGCACGTGACGGTCGTCGCCCAGGTCGCCGACGCCCGGATCCTGACCTTCAACGGGGGCCGCGGCAAACGGCTGGAAGTGACCATCACCGACGGCAGCGGCCGCCTCCAGCTGGTGTTCTTCGGGGCGGGCGTCCACAAGCCGCACAAGGACCTGCTGCCGGGCACCCGCGCCATGTTCGCGGGCAAGGTCGGCATGTTCAACCGCAAGCTCCAGCTCTCCCACCCCGCGTACGAGCCGCTCGGCGCGGACGCCTCCGACCGCGACGCCGCGACCGCCTTCGCGAACCAGCTGATCCCGATCTACCCGGCCTGCGCCAAGCTGGAGTCCTGGAAGATCGCCAAGTGCGTGGACGCCGTACTGCCCAGCGCCCACGAGGCCGTGGACCCGCTGCCGGAGGCCCTGCGCGAGGGCCGCGGACTGGTCCCGCTCACCGAGGCCCTGCTGAAGATCCACCGGCCGGGCACCAAGGCCGACATCGAGGACGCCCGCCAACGTCTGAAGTGGGACGAGGCGTTCGTCCTCCAGGTCGCCCTGGCCCGCCGCCGGCACGCCGACTCCCAGCTCCCCGCCGTCCCCCGCCGCCCCGCGCCGGACGGCCTGCTCGACGCCTTCGACGCCAAACTCCCCTTCACCCTCACCGACGGCCAGCAGACCGTCTCCCGCGAGATCTTCGAAGACCTCGCCACGAACCACCCCATGCACCGGCTCCTCCAGGGCGAGGTCGGCAGCGGGAAGACGATGGTGGCCCTGCGGGCCATGCTCGGCGTCGTGGACTGCGGGGGGCAGGCCGCCATGCTCGCGCCCACCGAGGTGCTCGCCCAGCAGCACCACCGGTCCGTCACCGAGATGATGGGCGAGCTCGCCGAAGGCGGGATGCTCGGCGGCTCCGACCGGGGCACCAAGGTCGTGCTGCTCACCGGCTCCATGGGGATGCCCGCGCGCCGCCAGGCCCTGCTCGACCTGGTCACCGGCGAAGCCGGCATCGTCATCGGCACGCACGCCCTCATCGAGGACAAGGTGCAGTTCCACGACCTCGGCCTGGTCGTCGTCGACGAGCAGCACCGCTTCGGCGTCGAGCAGCGCGACGCGCTGCGCTCCAAGGGCAAGCAGCCCCCGCACCTGCTGGTGATGACCGCGACCCCGATCCCGCGTACCGTCGCGATGACCGTCTTCGGTGACCTGGAGACCTCCGTCCTCGACCAGCTCCCCGCCGGCCGCTCCCCGATCGCCACCCACGTCGTACCGGCCAAGGACAAGCCGCACTTCCTGACCCGGGCCTGGGAGCGGGTGCGCGAGGAGGTGGAGAACGGGCACCAGGCGTACGTGGTGTGCCCGCGCATCGGCGACGGGGAGGACGACCCCAAGAAGAAGGCCTCCGCCGAGGACGACGCCGAGAAGCGGCCGCCGCTGGCCGTACTGGAGATCGCCGAGCAGCTGCGGCGCGGGCCGCTCGCCGGGCTCCCGGTCGAGGTGCTGCACGGCCGGATGGACCCGGCCGACAAGGACGACGTCATGCGCCGCTTCGCCGCCGGCGAGGTCAAGGTGCTGGTCGCCACCACCGTCATCGAGGTCGGGGTGAACGTCCCGAACTCCACCGTCATGGTCATCATGGACGCGGACCGGTTCGGCGTCTCCCAGCTCCACCAGCTGCGCGGCCGCGTCGGCCGGGGCTCCGCACCCGGCCTGTGCCTGCTGGTCAGCGAGATGCACGAGGCGAGCCCCGCCCGGGCCCGGCTCGCCGCCGTCGCCGCCACCCTGGACGGTTTCGAGCTCTCCCGCATCGACC
Source organism: Streptomyces vinaceus (assembly GCF_008704935.1). Classification (NCBI taxonomy): domain Bacteria; kingdom Bacillati; phylum Actinomycetota; class Actinomycetes; order Kitasatosporales; family Streptomycetaceae; genus Streptomyces; species Streptomyces vinaceus. The sequence continues at coordinate 2,214,214 of NZ_CP023692.1, read as the reverse complement.
TGGAGCAGCGCAGGGAGGGCGACGTGCTGGGCCAGGCCCAGTCGGGCGTGCGCTCCTCGCTGCGCATGCTCGCGGTCATCGAGGACGAGGAGGTCATCGCCCAGGCCCGGGAGGAGGCCACCCGCGTGGTCGCCGAGGACCCCGAGCTGGAGGGGCTGCCGGGGCTGCGCAGCGCCCTGGAGGCCCTGCTGGACACCGAGCGGGAGCAGTACCTGGAGAAGGGCTGAGGAGGCCGCCGCCCGGTACCGCCCGGGGCCGCCCCGAGCGGTACGACCTATCGTTGAACTCCGCAGTAGCCATCACCGTCGTACCGAAGGACCCCAGATGACCCGCGTGATCGCCGGCAGCGCCGGCGGGCGACGGCTGACCGTGCCCCCGGGCACCGGCACCCGGCCGACCTCGGACCGGATGCGCGAAGGCCTGTTCTCGACCTGGGAGTCGCTGCACGGCGTCGAGGGCGCCCGGGTGCTCGACCTGTACGCCGGCTCGGGCGCCGTCGGCCTGGAAGCCCTCTCCCGCGGGGCGGCCCACGCGCTGCTGGTCGAGCCCGAGGCCAAGGCCGCCAAGGCGATCCGGGACAACATCAAGGCGCTGGGCCTGCCGGGCGCCGAGTTCCGGGCGGGCAAGGCGGAGCAGATCGTGGCGGTCCCGGCCGGTACGGAGCCGTACGACGTCGTCTTCCTGGACCCGCCGTACGCCGTCGGCCACGACGATCTTGGCGAGATCCTCCTCACACTCCGCGCCAATGGCTGGCTCACCGGCGACGCGCTCGTCACCGTGGAGCGCAGTACGAGGAGCGGGGCCTTCCCCTGGCCCGAGGGCTTCGAGCCGCTGCGCTCCCGCAAGTACGGCGAAGGCACCCTTTGGTACGGTCGCGCCGCCGACACCTGCGAAGACTCATGATGCCCGCATCGGAGAGCGAGGGACCCAAGTTGCGCCGAGCCGTCTGTCCCGGGTCGTTCGACCCCATCACCAACGGACACCTCGACATCATCGGCCGGGCCTCCCGGCTCTACGACGTCGTACACGTCGCCGTGATGATCAACCAGTCCAAGCAGGGACTGTTCACCGTCGAGGAGCGGATCGAGCTGATCCGCGAGGCGACCGCCGACTACGGCAACGTCGAGGTCGAGTCCTTCCACGGACTGCTCGTCGACTTCTGCAAGCAGCGCGACATCCCGGCCATCGTCAAGGGCCTGCGCGCCGTCAGCGACTTCGACTACGAGCTCCAGATGGCCCAGATGAACATGGGGCTCTCGGGCGTCGAGACGCTGTTCGTGCCGACCAACCCCACCTACAGCTTCCTGTCGTCCTCCCTGGTCAAGGAAGTCGCGACCTGGGGCGGCGACGTCGCCCACCTGCTGCCGCCGCACGTGCACGCGGCACTGACCGCGCGGCTCGCCGACCGCTGACGGGCTGACGGGCCTTCAGTCCGCTGTCGGGTGCCCGCCCGGTGGCCTTACAGTCGTCCCGTCCGTCTCAGGAACCGCCCGAGGCCGAGAGAGTGCGAGCCCCCATGGACGTGCAGAAGAAGCTCGACGAGATCGTCGCGGCCGTCGGCGGCGCCCGGTCCATGCCCATGTCGGCCTCCTGCGTGATCAACCGCGCCGAGCTGCTGGCGCAGCTCGAAGAGGTGCGCCAGGCGCTGCCCGGCTCGCTCGCGCAGGCGCAGGAGCTCATCGGGGGCCGCGAGCAGATGGTCGAGGACGCCCGCCGCGAGGCGGAGCGGATCATCGAGTCGGCGCACGCCCAGCGCGGTTCGCTGATCTCCGACACCGAGGTCGCGCGCCGTTCGCAGGCCGAGGCGGACCGGATCCTGGCGGACGCCCGCAGGGAGGCCGAGGAGATCCGGGCCGAGGCCGACGACTACGTCGACAGCAAGCTCGCGAACTTCGAGGTCGTCCTCACCAAGACCATCGGCTCCGTCGACCGCGGCCGCGAGAAGCTCCTGGGGCGCGGTCCCGGCCTCGACGAGCAGGGCTACCCGGATGCCGAGGCGCCCGAGCGCAGCCACGATCCGCAGACGCAGCGCGAGCAGGCGGACGCGTACGTGGACACCAAGCTGGCGACCTTCGAGGCGGTGCTCTCCAAGACCCTGGAGGCGGTCGGCCGGGGCCGGCAGAAGCTGCTGGGCCGGGTGCCCACCGACGACCTCGGCGCGCACATGGCCGCCCAGGACGCGGCGGGGGCGCAGCAGTCCCGCTCGGCGAGCGACGCGGACTTCCTGGCGGGCCTGGCGGAGCCGGCTGCGCCGATGACCCCCGCGGCCCCCGTGATCCCGGCGCAGGCCCAGGAGCCCGCGTACGACGCGTACGGCTACCAGCAGCCCCAGCAGCAGGACACGTACGGCTACCAGGACCCGTACGCCTACCAGCAGCAGCTCCAGCAGCCGGACCCGTACGCGGCGCTGGGCTACGAGCAGCAGCCGGACCCTTATGCGGCGTACCAGCAGCAGCCGCAGGCGGGCCAGCACGAGGCGCACCCGCAGCAGCCCGCGCTCGACGAGACCAGCTTCTTCGACACGAGCATGATCAATCTGGACCAGCTGCGCCAGTACGAACAGGGTCGCTGAGGCGCCCGTCCACCAGGATTGGGCTCAGAGCGAAGCGCCGGGTATCCTGGCTCTTCGGTCGCGCGTATGCACCGCGATCCATGCTGCCCACATGTGGCGGAATTTTTGATCTTCAGCGATCTGTGAAAGCAGGAACGGCCCTGAATACCCGCCTCGACCACCGCAACCCCCTCGTGTTCGACACGCACGAGCTGGGTCGGCGTCCTGGTGCCATGCAGCGGCTGTCCCGTGAGATCGCGGCGCCGGCGGACTTCGGTCTCGCCGGGGTCATCGGAGTGCCGGAAGGCGCCCCGGTGAAGCTCAGCCTCCGCCTGGAGTCGGTCATGGAAGGGGTGCTTGTCACAGGCACCGCCCGTGCATCGGCCGTGGGGGAGTGCGTAAGGTGTCTGGAGTCCGTCGAGCGCGAGCTCAAGGCGGACTTCCAGGAGATGTTCTCGTACCCTGACGCCGACGACCGGAGCCGCGCAAAGGCGGAGCCGGCCGACGACGCCGAGGACGACGAGGACACGCTCTTCCTCGAGGACGGCTTGTTCGACCTCGAACCCGTGCTGCGTGATGTGGTGGTGCTCGCACTGCCCATGCAGCCGGTGTGCCGGGAGGACTGTCTCGGACTGTGCCCCGATTGCGGGCTCAGCCTGAACGACGACCCGGACCACCACCATGACGCCGTCGACATCCGTTGGGCGGCATTGCAAGGACTCGTCGTGACCGATCAGGACGGCGAGAAGGACAACATGAGCGGCACTGCCTCTGACGGAGTTCAGGGCGCCGCCGAGAAGCAGGAGAAGTAGCCGTGGCTGTTCCGAAGCGGAAGATGTCGCGCAGCAACACGCGCCACCGCCGGTCGCAGTGGAAGGCTGCGGTCCCCACCCTGGTTTCGTGTGAGCGTTGCCAGGAGCCGAAGCTCCAGCACATCGCGTGCCCGAGCTGCGGCACCTACAACAAGCGCCAGGTCCTCGAGGTCTGAGCGGCTGGTGAGAGGCGCAATGTCTGAGCTGTCCAACGCTGAGAAGCAGGCAGACAGTAACAACGCGGCCTCGTCCCACACGCTTCTGGAAGGGCGGCTCGGGTATCGACTCGAGTCCGCCCTTCTGGTGCGTGCGCTGACCCACCGCTCGTACGCGTACGAGAACGGCGGTCTGCCCACCAACGAGCGCCTGGAGTTCCTCGGGGACTCCGTGCTCGGCCTGGTGGTCACGGACACGCTGTACACGACCCACCCCGACCTCCCCGAAGGCCAGCTGGCCAAACTGCGGGCCGCGGTGGTCAACTCGCGCGCACTGGCGGAGGTCGGGCGCGGCCTCGACCTCGGCTCCTTCATCCGGCTCGGCCGGGGTGAAGAGGGCACGGGTGGCCGGGACAAGGCCTCCATCCTCGCCGACACCCTTGAAGCGGTGATCGGCGCGGTCTACCTCGACCAGGGCCTCGACGCGGCCTCGGAGCTGGTCCACCGGCTCTTCGACCCGCTCATCGAGAAGTCCTCGAACCTCGGGGCCGGCCTGGACTGGAAGACCAGTCTCCAGGAGCTCACGGCGGCCGAAGGGCTCGGCGTGCCCGAGTACCTGGTCACCGAGACCGGTCCGGACCACGAGAAGACCTTCACCGCTGCCGCCCGCGTCGGTGGTGTCTCGTACGGCACCGGCACCGGCCGCAGCAAGAAGGAAGCGGAACAGCAGGCCGCGGAGTCCGCATGGCGCGGGATCCGGGCCAAGGCGGACGAGCGGATCGCGGCGGAAGCCGCGGCGTCCGCCGCCGCCCAGGTGACGGTGGCGGCTCCGGCCGCCGCCGAGGCCGATGCCGAGGTGCCGGCAGCGGCCGAGGACGGCGGGTCGCCGACGCCCGCCGGCCCGACGCCGAACGGCTGAGCCCCTTCCTTCGGGACATCCCGCCCGCCCCTGCCGCCGTGCAGGGGCGGGCGGACCCGTTTCCGGGGGCGGCGGGCGGGGCCGGTACGCTCGCCGGGAGCGACAACAGCGCACCACGACCGCATCGCCCCCGGAGGACCCCCGTGCCCGAGCTGCCCGAAGTCGAAGTCGTACGGCGGGGCTTGGAGCGCTGGGTGGCCGGACGGACCGTCGAGGCCGTGGAGGTGCTCCACCCGCGCGCGGTACGCCGTCACCCGGCCGGCGGGGCCGATTTCGCCGCCCGGCTGACGGGCCGGACGATCGGCGTTCCGCAGCGGCGCGGCAAGTACCTCTGGCTGCCCCTGGAGGGGCGGGACCTCTCGGTGCTCGGGCACCTCGGGATGAGCGGACAGCTCCTCGTCCAGCCCGAGGACGCCGCCGACGAGAAGCACCTGCGCATCCGCATGCGTTTCGACGACGCCGCCGGGACCGAGCTCCGCTTCGTCGACCAGCGCACCTTCGGCGGCCTCTCGCTCCACGAGAACACGCCGGACGGGCTGCCCGACGTCATCGCGCACATCGCCCGGGACCCGCTGGACCCGCTCTTCGACGAGGCCGCCTACCACGCGGCGCTGCGCGCCAAGCGGACCACCGTCAAGCGGGCCCTGCTGGACCAGTCCCTGATCAGCGGGGTCGGCAACATCTACGCCGACGAGGCGCTGTGGCGGGCGCGGCTGCACTACGAGCGCCCGACCGGCACGCTGACGCGCCCCCGGAGCGCGGAGCTCCTCGGCCACGTGCGGGACGTGATGAACGCGGCCCTCGACGTCGGCGGCACCAGTTTCGACAGCCTGTACGTCAACGTGAACGGCGAGTCCGGTTACTTCGACCGTTCGCTCGACGCCTACGGGCGCGAGGACGAGCCCTGCCGGCGGTGCGGCACCCCCATGCGGCGGCGGCCGTGGATGAACCGGTCCAGCTACTTCTGCCCGCGCTGTCAGCGGCCGCCGCGCGTGGCGTCGTAGGACTCCCGGGCGCCGATGACCTCGGGCATGCTGCCTTCGAGGAAGTGGATGAGCGCGAGCAGCCGGTCGGCGACCTCGACGCCGAGCGGGGTCAGCTCGTAGTCGACGCGCGGGGGGTTCGTCGGCTGCGCCTCGCGGTGGACGATGCCGTCGCGCTCCAGCGCCTGGAGGGTCTGGGAGAGCATCTTCTCGCTCACGCCGTCGACCTTGCGGCGCAGCTCGTTGAAGCGGCACGAGCCGTCGCGCAGGGCGCCCACGGTGAGACTGCCCCAGCGGCCCGTGACGTGCTCCAGGGTCTGCCGGGAGGGGCAGGCGCGCGCGAAGGCGTCGAAGGGCAGCTCTGTTTCCATGCCGACCAGCTTAACTCCGTACAGCGCTGTCCATAAGAGGGCGCTTTCGGTCGGTAAGCGGGGTCGTGGCCGCGGGTGCGGGCTGGGCTGCGGTCAGAAGCCGAAGTCCTGGGTCCACCAGGGGCCGCCGTCGGCGACGTACACGCCGACGCCGAGGGTGCGGAACTCGCAGTTGAGGATGTTCGCCTTGTGGCCGGGGCTGTTCATCCAGGCGTTCATGACCGCCTGGGCGTCCCCCTGGCCGCGGGCGATGTTCTCGCCGCCGAGACCGGCCAGGCCCGCCTTGGTGGCGCGGTCCCACGGGGAGTTCCCGTCGGGGTCGGTGTGGTCGAAGAACCCGCGGGTGGCCATGTCCTTGCTGAAGGCGGCGGCCAGCGCCGCGAGCGGCGGGTTCGCGCGGACCGGACCGCAGCCGGCCTGGGCGCGCTCCTGGTTGACCAGGGTGAGGACGGCGGCCTCGTCGGCGGCCGGGCCGGCGCCGGGGGTCGCGGCCGGCGGGGCGGGCGGCTTGGGGGCGGCCGTCTTGGGCGGGACCGGGACCGGCGCCGGCAGCGGGCTCTTCTCCGGCTTCGCCTGGGGCTTGGCCTGCACCTTGGGGGAGGCGGGCGCGGAGGCGGAGGGCGTGGGGGAAGCGGGGGGCGCGGCCGGGGCGGAGGGGCTCGGCGGGGCCGACGGGGAAGGGGAGGCCGACGCGGAGGGGGAGGCCGAGGGCGTCGGGGTGCCCGCGTCGGGGCCGGCGGAGGCGCGGCCGGAGAGGTTGGCGAGGCCGCCCTGCTGCTCGGTCGCCGGGGCCGGGCCCGGCGAGGCGGCGGCCCCGGCCCGCGTCTTCTCTGCCGTGTCGGCGGCGTTGACACCGACATAGGGGAAGGAAGTGCCGACCGGCACCATGCCGGTGGTCACCGCGGCCGTACCGAGGACCACGGCCACGGCGCCGCCGAGCAGGGCGGTGCGCACGAGGGTGCGGCGGTTGCCGTCGCGGACCGGCGCGGCGTGAAGTCGGTGGCGTCCCATCGGAGACGTGCCTTCCTTGCGGCTCAAGATCATCCCTTACTCACCCAAATGGGTGAGTTCACTGGTGCGCGACTGTACGCGATGGGGCGCCGGGGCGATGTGGGGCGGAACTCCGCGCCCCGTTAGCGTTCACGCATGAACGAAGATGTCCGCATGACCGCGTGGGTGCGCGGTCGTGTACAGGGAGTGGGCTTCCGCTGGTTCACCAGGGCCAATGCGCTGGAGATCGGCGGGGTCGTCGGGTTCGCCCTCAACCTCGACGACGGGCGAGTGCAGGTGGTGGCCGAAGGTCAACGTGAGAATTGCCACCGGCTGCTCGACTGGCTGCGCTCCGCCGACACGCCCGGGAGGGTGGACGGAGTGACAGAGATCTGGGGCACACCGCGCGGTGGCTACGACGGGTTCGCGATCCGTTGACCGATCGGATGATCATGTACTGATCACACCTCCGGACGGTCCGCACCCGGCCGGATCTGCACGTTCCGCCGTCGACCCGTTGCCGGACGCGGCGTTCCGTGGAAGGCTCGAAAGAGCGGATGATCTCCAGGTCCCTTGGGAGAACCGGGCCGCCCGCCGATACGGGGCGTGATCGTGTTGACCGTCAAACTTTTTGGTGAGACGCTGGAAGCCCCGCGCACCTGAGCTGTTTGGCAGTGCTGGTACTAGTAAGCGCAGTGACTGACAGTCGCTGCCGGACATCCGCGGGTGCGATTCCCTCACGACCCACACCGCTTCGGTCGGTCACTCAGTGTGGAGGACCATCCATCATGGCAAAGGCGCTTCTCGGTTACGTCGGCGGTTCCGACCCGCGACTCCTCGCCGAGATGCGACGGCTTCAGCAGCGCGTCCAGGACCTTGAGTCCGAGCTCGTACGGATTCAGTCCGAAAACGACGCGCTGAACGCGGCCGCCGCTCAGCACGGAGACTCGCTGCTGGACCGCATCGACATCGACGTACCCCAGGCGGAGCCTGCGCTCACCTGATCCCGCTCTACTCGTCGCTCGACTCCAGCCCCGCATGATCTGCAAGGGACGCTTCGGCGTCCCTTCTTTCTTGTTGGGCCAGGTGGGGGGACGCCTCCTTTAACGTCGGTTGTGCCCTGCACCTTCATGGGTGAAACCGAACGCGAAAGGTAGAGTCCGGCGGCGTGCACCTCAAGTCCCTGACCCTGCGTGGCTTCAAGTCCTTCGCCTCCGCAACGACCCTGCGCTTCGAGCCCGGTATCACGTGCGTCGTGGGGCCCAACGGCTCGGGCAAGTCCAACGTGGTGGACGCGCTGTCCTGGGTCATGGGGGAGCAGGGGGCCAAGTCCCTGCGCGGCGGCAAGATGGAGGACGTCATCTTCGCCGGCACCACCGGGCGGCCGCCGCTCGGTCGGGCCGAGGTGTCACTGACCATCGACAACTCCGACGGCGCCCTGCCGATCGAGTACGCCGAGGTCACCATCACGCGGATCATGTTCCGCGGCGGCAGCAGCGAGTACCAGATCAACGGGGACACCTGCCGGCTGCTCGACATCCAGGAGCTGCTCTCCGACTCCGGCATCGGCCGCGAGATGCACGTCATCGTCGGCCAGGGCCAGCTCGACTCCGTCCTGCACGCCGATCCGATGGGCCGGCGCGCCTTCATCGAGGAGGCGGCCGGTGTACTCAAGCACCGCAAGCGCAAAGAGAAGGCGCTGCGGAAGCTGGACGCGATGCAGGCCAATCTCGCGCGCGTGCAGGACCTCAACGAGGAACTGCGGCGCCAGCTGAAGCCGCTGGGGCGCCAGGCGGCGGTGGCCCGGCGGGCCGCCGTCATCCAGGCGGACCTGCGCGACGCGCGGCTGCGGCTGCTCGCCGACGACCTGGTGACGCTGCGGGGCGCGCTCGACGCGGAGATCGCGGACGAGGCGGCGCTGAAGGAGCGCAAGGAGGCCGCCGAGGCGCAGCTCGGCCAGGCCCTGCGGCGCGAGGCGGAGCTTGAGGAAACGGTGCGGCAGCTGACGCCGCGGCTCCAGCGGGCGCAGCAGACCTGGTACGAGCTCTCCCAGCTGGCCGAGCGGGTACGGGGAACGGCCTCCCTGGCCGAAGCGCGGGTCAAGTCGGCCTCGGCGGCGCCGGAGGAGGAGCGGCGGGGCCGCGATCCGGAGGACATGGAGCGGGAGGCGGCGCGGATCCGCGAGCAGGAGGCGGAGCTGACGGCCGCGCTGGAGGCGGCTTCGCGGGCGCTGGAGGACACCGTCGAGCACCGGGCGGAGCTGGAGCGCTCGCTGGCGGCGGAGGAGCGCCGGCTGCGGGACGCGGCGCGGGCCATCGCCGACCGGCGGGAGGGGCTGGCGCGGCTGACGGGGCGCCTCGGCGCGGCCCGGTCCCGGGCCGGGGCGGCGCAGGCGGAGATCGACCGGCTGGTGGCGGCGCGGGACGCGGCCGAGTCCCGGGCCGTCGCTGCGCAGGCGGAGTACGAGGCGCTGGCCGAGGAGGTCGGCGGGCTCGAAGACCCCGCGGTGGACGAGGAGTACGCGACGGCGCGGGCGCAGCTCGCGGAGGCGGAGGCCGCGCTGGCGCAGGCGCGGGACGCGGTGGCGGCCGCGGAGAAGAACCGGGCCGCGGTGTCGGCGCGGCGCGACGCACTGGCGCTCGGGCTGCGCAGGAAGGACGGCACGGGGGCGCTGCTCGCCGCGCGGGAGCGGCTGGCGGGGCTGCTGGGGCCGGCGGCGGAGCGGCTGACGGTGACCCCGGGGTACGAGGTCGCCGTCGCGGCGGCGCTGGGCGCGGCCGCGGATGCGCTGGCGGTGTCCTCGCCGGGGGCCGCGGCCGGCGCGATCCGGCACCTGAGGGAGACGGACGCCGGCCGGGCCGCCTTCCTGATCGCACCCCCGGCCGCCCTCCGGCCCCGGCCCGCCGCCGCGGAGCCGGCCGCCGGCCTGCCGCTCCCGGGGCAGGCGGCCGCCGCTCCGGATGCCGTGACCGCGGCGGAGCGGGGCGGGATCCCGGACCCGGACCGGGGCGAGGCCCGGCCCCCGGCGGGCCCGCCGTCCGCCCTCGCCCTCCCCGGGCAGGCCGTCGCCGCGGGCGGCGGCGCGGATGACGCCGCCGATCCGGCGCACGGTACGGCCACGGCCCCCCTCCCGGGACGGGACGCGGCCGCGGGCGCCACGGATGCCGGGCCCCCGGCGGGTTCGGCGCCCGGGACGCCCTTCCCCGGGCAGGCCGCCACCGGCGCGGACGCCCTGTCCCCGGCGGGGCGCTCGGCCGAGGCCGCGACACCGGCGGGCCGCACAGTCGAGGCCGCGACGCCGGCGAGCCCCGCGGCCGCGGCCTCCGCCGCGGGGGAGCGTGCGGCCGAGGGTGCCGCGCCACGGGGCGTCCTCGCCCACCCCGCGCCTTCGCCTTCCCCCTCCACCGCCTCGTGTGACTCCGCCCCGGGCGCCGTGCCCGCCGGCCGGCTCGTGCAGGGGGACGCCGGGGTCGTACGGGCGGCGGAGTGGGTGCTGCGGGAGTACGTCGTCGTCGGCAGCCTCGACGAGGCCGAACGGATCGTCACGGCGCGGCCCGAGCTCGTCGCCGTGACCCGGGACGGGGACGTGCTCGGCGCGCACCTCGCGCACGGGGGGTCCGCCGGGGCGCCCAGTCTGATCGAGGTGCAGGCCGCCGTCGACGAGGCCGACGCCGAACTGGTGCGCCTCGACGGCGAGTGCGCGGACGGCGCCGCGGCGCGGGATCGCGCCCAGGCGTTGCGGGGCGAGCTCGTCGCACGGGTCGAGGAGATCGGCGAGCGGCGACGGGCCGGGGAGCAGGCCCGGGCCGGGGTCGCGCAGCAGCTCGGGCGCCTCGCCGGGCAGGCGAAGGGCGCGGCGGGCGAGGCCGAGCGCAGCGCCGCCGCCGCGGCCAAGTCCCAGGAGGCGCTGGAGCAGGCGCTGGCCGAGGTCGAGGAGTGCGCCGAACGGCTGGCCATCGCCGAGGAGATGCCGGTGGAGGAGGAGCCCGACACCGCCGTACGGGACCGGCTCGCCGCCGACGGGGCCAACGCCCGCCAGACCGAGATGGAGGCCCGGCTGCAGCTCAGGACCCACGAGGAGCGGGTCAAGGGACTGGCCGGCCGGGCCGACTCCCTCGACCGCGGCGCCCGCGCCGAGCGCGAGGCCCGGGCCCGCGCCGAGCGCCGCCGCGCCCGGCTGCGCCACGAGGCCGAGGTCGCCCGCGCCGTCGCCGACGGGGCCCGCCAGCTCCTCGCGCACCTGGAGGTCTCGCTCGGCCGGGCCGAGCAGGAGCGCGCCGCCGCCGAGTACGCCAAGGGCCTGCGCGAACGGGAACTCGGCGAGGCCCGGACCCGCGGCCGCGACCTCAAGGGCGAGCTCGACAAGCTGACCGACTCCGTCCACCGCGGCGAGGTGCTCGGCGCCGAGAAGCGGCTGCGCATCGAGCAGGTGGAGTCGCGCGCCCTGGAGGAGTTCGGGATGGAGGCGACCGCCCTCGTCGCCGAGTACGGGCCGGACCAGCCGGTGCCCCCGAGCCCGCCCGCCGAGGGGGAGGCTCCGGACGAGGCCGCCGAGCCGGGTCCCTTCGTACGCGCGCAGCAGGAGAAGCGGCTCAAGTCGGCCGAGCGGGCGTACCAGCAGCTCGGCAAGGTCAACCCGCTCGCCCTGGAGGAGTTCGCGGCGCTGGAGGAGCGCCACCGCTTCCTGAGCGAGCAGTTGGAGGACCTGCGCAAGACCCGGGCCGATCTCCTTCAGGTCGTGAAGGAGGTCGACGAGCGCGTCGAGCAGGTGTTCACCGAGGCGTACCGGGACACGGCCCGGGAGTTCGAGGGGGTCTTCTCGCGGCTGTTCCCCGGTGGCGAGGGCCGGCTGATCCTCACCGACCCCGACAACATGCTGACGACCGGGGTGGACGTGGAGGCCCGGCCGCCCGGCAAGAAGGTCAAGCGGCTCTCCCTCCTCTCCGGAGGGGAGCGCTCGCTGACGGCCGTCGCCCTGCTGGTCTCCATCTTCAAGGCCCGTCCCAGCCCCTTCTACGTGATGGACGAGGTCGAGGCGGCGCTCGACGACACCAACCTGCAGCGGCTGATCCGGATCATGGAGGAGCTCCAGGAGAGCTCGCAGCTGATCGTGATCACACATCAGAAGCGGACGATGGAGGTCGCCGACGCGCTCTACGGCGTCTCCATGCAGGGCGACGGCGTCTCCAAGGTCATCAGCCAACGGCTTCGCTGAGCCCTTCACTTCACTTAATGAACACAACTGTCGATCGCTTCGGGGTCAGCTCTGTGAAGAATCGGGTTCATCTCGCCTATTGACTTCAGAAAGTGAAGCCATAGGCTCTGCTGTGCCGTGTTGACGTTCAGGTGGTGGCAAGCAGTTTGCTGTGCGCCACTAGAGGAACACGAGCAAGCAACAACGAGACCCCACACAGCCCGCCGTCGCCGCCGGGCCCAGGAGCGCACCTTGACCAGCACAGCGAACGCACCCGCGTCAGGCGGTGGAAGCGCGTCCCACCCCGACCACCTCGGCCACGTCATCTTCATCACCGCGGCCGCTGCCATGGGCGGCTTCCTCTTCGGCTACGACAGCTCCGTCATCAACGGCGCCGTGGAGGCCATCCGCGACCGCTTCGACGTCGGATCGGCCGCACTCGCCCAGGTGATCGCCGCCGCCCTGATCGGCTGCGCCCTCGGCGCCGCCACCGCCGGCCGCATCGCCGACCGGATCGGCCGTATCCGCTGCATGCAGATCGCCTCCCTCCTGTTCACCGCGAGCGCCATCGGCTCGGCCCTCCCGTTCGCCCTCTGGGACCTCGCCACCTGGCGCGTCATCGGCGGCTTCGGCATCGGCATGGCCTCGGTCATCGGCCCCGCCTACATCGCCGAGGTCTCCCCGCCCGCCTACCGCGGCCGCCTCGCCTCCTTCCAGCAGGCGGCCATCGTCATCGGCATCGCCGTCTCGCAGCTGGTCAACTGGGGCATCCTCAACCTCGCCGACGGCGAGCAGCGCGGCGAGATCGGCGGCCTGGAAGCCTGGCAGTGGATGCTCGGCGTGATGGTCGTCCCGGCCGTGCTCTACGGCCTGCTGTCCTTCGCCATCCCGGAGTCCCCGCGCTTCCTCGTCTCGGTCGGCCGCACGGACAAGGCCAAGGAGGTCCTGCGGGAGGTCGAGGGCTCCGGCATCGACGCCGACGCCCGCATCCGCGAGATCGACCACTCGATGCGTTCCGAGGTGAAGTCCACCTTCAAGGACCTGCTCGGCGGCCGCTTCGGCTTCCTGCCGATCGTCTGGATCGGCATCGGCCTCTCGGTCTTCCAGCAGCTCGTCGGCATCAACGTGATCTTCTACTACAGCTCCTCGCTGTGGCAGTCGGTCGGCATCGACGCGAGCTCCTCGTTCCTGTACTCCTTCGAGACCTCGGTCGTGAACATCGTCGGCACGGTGATCGCGATGATCTTCGTGGACCGGCTCGGCCGCAAGCCGCTCGCCCTCATCGGCTCCGTGGGCATGGCGCTGTCGCTGGGCACGGCGGCCTGGGCGTTCTCGTTCAAGACCGGAACCGGCGACAACATCTCCCTGCCGCACGCGCAGGGCATCACCGCCCTCGTCGCGGCCAACTTCTTCGTCCTCTTCTTCGCCCTCTCCTGGGGCGTGGTGGTCTGGGTGCTGCTGGGTGAGATGTTCCCGGGCCGCATCCGCGCCGCCGCCCTCGGTGTGGCTGCCGCGGCCCAGTGGATCGCCAACTGGGTCATCACCGTCACGTTCCCGTCGCTGTCCGACTGGAACCTCTCGGGCGCCTACATGATCTACACGTTCTTCGCCGTGCTCTCGATCCCGTTCATCCTCAAATGGGTGCCGGAGACCAAGGGCAAGGCGTTGGAGGAGATGGGGTAACCACCCCCGCCAACACCCCCTCTCCTCTCACGACAGGTGCTGCCCCCGCTCAGTCCTTGAGCCGGGGCAGCACCTGTTCGCACAGCAGGTGCAGGCTGCGCCAGCCCTCGTCCAGCGGCATCCCCCCGCACAGCGGGTGCAGCACCAGGTTCCCCGCCTCGCCCGCGCCCCGGGCGTACGCGACCGCCTCGTCCGGGGTCAGCACCCGGTACACGCCCTCCGCGCGCAGCTCCGCCACCGAGCGCGCCCCCGACCGTACGGCGCTGAGGATGTCCTTCGACTGCCAGGAGGCGTACATGCCCGCCTCGTGCAGGAAGCGGTCGCCGTACTCGGCCCACACCCGGTCCGGATCCTCCGCGATGTGCAGCAGCGGGGTCTCGGCCGCGGGCATCATGCAGAAGCCCTCCGTCCCGTGCTCCGCGAGCTGCGCCTGGTAGTAGGCCTCCAGCTCCGGCAGGTGGGCACTGGGGAAGAACGGCAGGCCCAGCCGGGCCGCGCGCCGGGCCGCCGCCTTGGAGCTGCCGCCGACCAGGAGCAGCGGGTGCGGCTGCGTGAACGGCCGCGGGGTGACCCGTACCGTCCGGCCGCGGTACTCGAACGGCTCACCGGTCCACGCCCGCAGCAGGGTCTCCAGCAGCTCGTCCTGGAGCCGGCCGCGCCGGCCCCACTCGACGCCGTGCTGCTCGTACTCCTCGGGCCGGTAGCCGATGCCCGCGACCGTGACGAGGCGGCCACCGCTCAGCAGGTCGAGGACGGCGATGTCCTCCGCCACCTTCAGCGGGTCGTACAGCGGGCCGATGATCGCCGAGACGGTGACCGCGATCCGGCGGGTGGCGCCGAAGACCGCGCCCGCGAAGGCGAACGGCGAGGGCAGCCAGTTGTTGGCGGTGCCGTGGTGCTCCTCGGTCTGGACGGTGTCGATGCCGCGGTCGTCCGCGTACTTCGCCATCTCCAGCGCGGCCTTGTAGCGGGCGGAGAGGCTCTCGGGGGTGCCGTTCGGATCGACGAGATTGAACCGGGCCACGGTGATGGGCATGGAGGAGTCCCCCTTCGCCGGATGTGGGTGCGCGGGCGAAGGGGGACGTTAGCTGACGTGGCGTCAGTTGGACAGGGATCCGGCGGCGACGAGCCCGGGCTCCTCGGCCCCGGCGGCGGGGGCCGCGGGAGCCGCGGTGCGCGGCAGTACGGCGTAGAGCAGGCCCGAGGTGACGATGCCGGCGGCCCAGCCCAGGCCGTTGCGCCCGATCCAGGTGCCGGCGAGCGGCCCGCCGAACCAGTCGACCTTCGTGAAGAGCAGCCCCACGACCAGGGCGAGGCCCCAGGCGGTCATGGCCTGCCAGGCGTACCCGCCCCGGTACCAGTAGGCGCTGGTGCGGGTGGTGTCCAGCAGCGCCGCGCCGTCGTACGAGGTCCGGCGCAGCATGTCGACGCCGAAGACGCCGATCCACGCGGAGAAGGCCACGGCCAGCAGCGTCAGGAAGGAGATGAAGGAGCCGAAGAAGCTGGTCGCGACCACCATCAGCAGGAAGCCGAAGACGAGGCTGATGACGGCGTTGACGCTGACCGCCGCCGCGCGCGGGACCTTGATGCCGAGGGTCTGCGCCGTGAATCCGGCCGAGTACATGGACATCGAGTTGATCAGCAGCATGCCGACGAGCGCGATCAGCAGGTACGGCACCGCGATCCAGGCGGGCAGCAGGTTGCCGATGAAGGAGACCGGGTCCTGGGCCGTGGCCAGGTCCGGGGTGCCCACCGCCATGACGGCGCCCATCAGCACCATCGGGATCACCACGACGGCCGCGCCGCCGATCGTCGCGCCGACCATGCCCTTGGCGGAGGCCGTGCGCGGCAGGTAGCGGGTGAAGTCGGGGCCCGACGGGACCCAGCTGATGCCGCCCGCGGCGATGGTGCCGATGCCCGCGATCATCATCGCCGTCGAGCCGGCGGGCTTGTCGAAGACGGCGGACCAGTCGCTCTCCACGACCAGATAGCCGAGCACGAGCACGCTGAAGGCGCCGAAGAGGTACGTCGACCAGGTCGAGCACACGCGCAGCGCGCTGATGCCGAGGCCGGACACCAGGAAGGTGCAGCCGACGAAGAGCACCAGCGTCACCACGATCAGGGCGGTGTTCTTGCGCACCCCGAACAGCAGGTCCAGCACGGTGAGCATGGCGAAGGCGCCGCTGACCGCGTTGATGGTCTCCCAGCCCCAGCGGGCGACCCAGATCAGCGCGCCCGGGAAGAGGTTGCCGCGCTGGCCGAACACGGCGCGGGAGAGCGCCATGCCCGGGGCGCCGCCGCGCTTCCCGGCGATCGAGATCAGCCCGACGAGCCCGTACGAGACGACGGGCGCGGCGATCGCGACGACGAGCACCTGCCAGATGTTGAGCTTGTTGAAGATCACCAGACCGGCGCCCATGGTCAGCAGCAGCACGCTGATGTTGGCGGCGACCCAGGTGGGTACGAGCTCGCGGACCCGCCCGGTGCGCTCGCCCTCGGGGACGGGCTCCAGGCCGCGGGTCTCGACGGACGTCTCGGCGGACGGCTCGGCGGGCGTCGGGGCGGACGTCGCGTTCGGCGTCCGTATCGCGCCGTCGGCGGGCTCGGCAGGCATGCGGTACTCCGGTGGGCAGGGTGTACGGGTAAGTCGCCCATCATCGTAGATGTGCTGCGAAGTCCACAAATGGAGCCTTACGGCCCGGCCGGAACCGCAGGAGTCCGGGGTCCGGGGCCGCCGTGGCCGATACTGGACGGGTTATGGACATCCTCATCCTTGCTGTAGTCATCGCCCTGGTCGCGGTCGGCGCGATCAGCGGGCTCGTGGTCAGCAGCCGCAAGAAGAAGCAGCTGCCGCCCCCGGCACCGCCGAGCACGCCGACCATCACTGCCCCGCCCGCCGAACCGCAGGTGGGGGAGGACGCCGTAGAGACGGCGGAAGAGCCCCGCCGCACGATCGAGGAGGTCGTCCTCCCCGAAGCGGAGGCTGCGGCTCCCGAGGCACCCGCCGTCGTCGCCGAGCCCGAGGCACCGGCCGCCCCCGAGATCGAGGTGCCCGAGCCCACCGCCGGCCGCCTCGTCCGACTGCGCGCCCGCCTCGCCCGGTCGCAGAACTCGCTCGGCAAGGGGCTGCTCACGCTGCTCTCGCGGGAGCACCTCGACGAGGACACCTGGGAGGAGATCGAGGAGACCCTCCTGATCGCCGACGTCGGTGTCGTACCGACGCAGGAACTCGTGGACCGGCTCCGCGAGCGGGTCAAGGTGCTCGGCACCCGCACCCCCGCGGACCTGCGCACCCTGCTCAAGGAGGAGCTGCTGACCCTGGTCGGCACCGACTTCGACCGCGCCGTGAAGACGGAGAGCGGCACCGACACCCCGGGCGTCGTGATGGTCGTCGGCGTCAACGGCACTGGCAAGACCACCACCACCGGCAAGCTGGCCCGCGTGCTCGTCGCCGACGGCCGCTCCGTGGTGCTCGGCGCGGCCGACACCTTCCGCGCCGCCGCCGCCGACCAGCTCCAGACCTGGGGCGACCGCGTGGGCGCCCGTACGGTCCGCGGCCCCGAGGGCGGGGACCCGGCCTCGATCGCCTACGACGCGGTCAAGGAGGGCATCGCCGAGGGTGCCGACGTGGTGCTCATCGACACTGCCGGCCGCCTCCACACCAAGACCGGCCTCATGGACGAGCTCGGCAAGGTCAAGCGCGTCGTGGAGAAGCACGGCCCGCTGGACGAGGTCCTGCTCGTCCTCGACGCCACCACCGGTCAGAACGGCCTGACCCAGGCCCGCGTCTTCGCCGAGGTCGTGGACATCACCGGCATCGTGCTCACCAAGCTCGACGGCACCGCCAAGGGCGGCATCGTCGTCGCCGTCCAGCGCGAGCTCGGCGTCCCGGTCAAGCTCATCGGCCTCGGCGAGGGCGCCGACGACCTGGCCCCGTTCGAGCCGGAGGCGTTCGTGGACGCCCTGATCGGCGACTGAGCGAGTCCGTACGCACGACGGCGCCCCCGCGTTCCGGCCGGAACCCGGGGGCGCCGTCGTACGCACGGGCGCCGTCGTAAGGGCGCGTACTAGCGCCGCAGCCGGTGGCAGATGTACGCGAGGGTGCCGAGCAGCAGCCGGGCCTGCGGCGGGCCGCCCGCGGAGTCCAGGGCGGGCGGGCGCAGCCAGCCGACCGGGCCCAGCCCCGCGTGGTCGGAGGGCGGGGCCGTCAGGAAGGCCCCGGATCCCAGGGCGCGCAGGTCGAGGTCGGCGTCGTCCCAGCCCATCCGGTACAGCAGCTGCGGCAGCTCGGCGGCCGCGCCCGGGGCGACGAAGAACTGGGCCCGGCCGTCCGGGGTCGCGGTGACCGGCCCGAGCGGCAGGCCCATCCGCTCCAGCCGGACCAGCGCCCGGCGCCCGGCCTCCTGCGAGACCTCGATGACGTCGAAGGTGCGGCCGACGGGGAGCAGGACCGCCGCGCCGGGGTACCCGCTCCAGGCTTCGGTGACCTCGTCGAGGGTGGCGCCGGCCGGGACGGTCGGAGCGAGGGGCAGCGGATGCGCCCCCGGTGCGGTGCAATTCGTATGACCGCAGGAGCAGCCGCGGGCGGGGGCCGCGGCGCGGGCGCCGGGGACCACGTCCCAGCCCCATAGTCCGGTGTACTCCGCGACGGCCGTGCACTCCGACGTCCGGCCGCGGCGACGCGTGCCGGAACGGAACTCCTTGGTGCTGCGGCTGCCGCCGATCGTGAAGCCCATGCCCATGCTCCCTCCAACGGGTCGGACGCGCAGGTGGTTACGACGACGGCGGGACGGGATGCGGGGCCCGGGGCGAACCCGGTGCCCGGAGTGGCTGCCCGGCGCACTCCTCGCCGCGCGCGCCCCCGCCGCACTCCCGTCCATCCGATCGTTTTCGCCTCGGTGTCAAGTGAATCGCGCCTGGCGGGTGGCTAGTTCATTCAAAGGGGTGGCGAATGGTGGCGATTCTGGAATCAACCTCGCCGAGGGGGTGATCGTAGGATTACTTTCAGTGCACCAAACCCCGAAGGCGGGCCGTCCGTGGTTATGCCGGAGGCAACGTGTGGAGGACCTGTGAAGGTCCGTGGCGGCGCTCGCCGTTCCAGCCAGGGTTTCGTGTGAAGAGGCTGAGTGGATGGGGGCGTTCCAGTGAGCGGCAACGGCGCAAGCGGAACGAGCGCGGAGCCGGAGGTCCAGGGCTCCGCGGCCCGCAACGAGCAACTGACCTCCTGGTTCGTCCGCAGCGGCTGGTCGAAGGGCGAGCTCGCCCGCCAGGTGAACCGGCGCGCCCGGCAGATGGGCGCCCACCACATCAGCACCGACACCTCCCGGGTGCGCCGCTGGCTCGACGGCGAGCAGCCCCGCGAGCCCGTCCCGCGGATCCTGTCCGAGCTGTTCTCCGAGCGCTTCGGCTCCGTCGTCGCCATCGAGCAGCTCGGGCTGCGCACCGCCCACCAGACGCCCTCCGTCTCCGGCGTCGACCTGCCCTGGGCCGGGCCGCAGACCGTCGAACTGCTCGGTGAGTTCTCCCGCAGTGACCTGATGCTGGCCCGCCGGGGCTTCCTGGGGACCTCCCTCGCCCTCTCCGCCGGCCCCGCCCTCATCGAGCCCATGCAGCGCTGGCTCGTCCCGGTCACCGCCGCCGACCCGGGCCCCCGCGAGGCGGGCGCGCCCGGCGCCCTCAGCGGCCACCGCCCGCCCCGGCTCTCCGAACCGGAACTCGGCCTCCTCGAAGCCACCACCGTCATGTTCCGCCAGTGGGACGCCCAGTGCGGCGGCGGACTGCGCCGCAAGGCCGTCGTGGGCCAGCTGCACGAGGTCACCGACCTGCTCCAGGAGAACCATCCGGCCCCCGTCATGCGCCGCCTGTTCAAGGTCGCGGCGGAGCTCGCCGAACTGGCCGGCTGGATGAGCTACGACATCGGCCTGCACCCCACCGCGCAGAAGTACTTCGTCCTCGCGCTGCACGCCGCCAAGGAGGGCGGGGACAAGCCGCTCGGCTCGTACATCCTCTCCAGCATGAGCCGCCAGATGATCCACCTCGGCCGCCCCGAGGACGCCCTGGAACTCATCCACCTCGCGCAGTACGGCAGCCGCGACTGCGCCGGCCCGCGCACCCAGGCCATGCTGTATGCGATGGAGGCCCGCGCCTACGCCAACATGGGCCAGCCCAGCCGCTGCAAGCGCGCCGTCCGGATGGCCGAGGACACCTTCTCCGACGTCGACTTCGGCGGCGAGCCCGAGCCCGACTGGATCCGGTTCTTCTCCGAGGCCGAGCTCAACGGCGAGAACTCCCACTCGTACCGCGACCTGGCGTACGTGGCGGGGCGCAGCCCCATGTACGCCTCGCTCGCCGAACCCGTGATGCAGCGGGCCGTGGACCTCTTCGAGAAGGACGAGGAGCACCAGCGCTCCTACGGCCTCAACCTGATCGGCATGGCCACCGTGCACCTGCTCCGGCGCGAGCCCGAGCAGGCCGTCGTCCTCGTCGACCGCGCGCTGAAGGTGGCGCAAAAGGTGCGCTCGGAACGGGTCAACACGCGGATCCGCAAGACCGTCGACACTGCCGCCCGTGAGTACGGCGACGTCGCCGACGTGGTCCGGCTGACCGACGAGCTCGCCTCCCGGCTCCCCGAGGCCGCGGAGGCCGTCTGACGGCCCCGCGGCCGCCCCGAAGGCCCCGGCCGCGGCAGTCACCCCGTGAAGCCCGATCAGGCTCCCCCAGCCAGGTCTCCCGGGTACTGCCGCGGCCGGCTCGCGTCCCGGTCCCGTTCATGGACGCGTAACACAGCCGACCTCTTCGTCACGGCTGCGAAACACCCAGCGGCGCCGCCGGAAACCGGCCTGCGCGAATCTCAGGGCCAATAACCGGCCAGCCCCCAGGCCCCCACCCCCCGGCCTTACGCCTTGCGCCGCTCAGGTTTTCACGATCGCCCGCACGCGAACGTACCGACGACGAGGAGACGCCGATGGCATCAGCCATCACGACCCTCGCGGCAGACGCCCCGACGCTCTCTGCCGCGAACACCGGGTTCATGCTCATCTGCTCCGCCCTGGTCATGCTGATGACCCCGGGACTGGCCTTCTTCTACGGAGGCATGGTCCGCGTCAAGAGCAGCCTCAACATGCTCATGATGAGCTTCATCAGCCTCGGGATCGTCACGATCCTGTGGGTCCTCTACGGCTTCAGCCTCGCCTTCGGCACCGACTCCGGCAGCCTCATCGGCTGGTCCTCCGACTACGTCGGCCTCAGCGGCATCGGCATCACCGAGCTGTGGGACGGGTACACGATCCCGGTCTACGTCTTCGCCGTCTTCCAGCTGATGTTCGCCGTCATCACCCCCGCCCTGATCAGCGGCGCCCTGGCCGACCGCGTGAAGTTCAGCGCCTGGGCCCTGTTCAGCGCCCTGTGGGTCACCGTCGTCTACTTCCCCGTCGCCCACTGGGTCTGGGGCGCCGGCGGCTGGCTCTTCGAGCTCGGCGTCATCGACTTCGCCGGCGGCACCGCCGTCCACATCAACGCCGGCGCCGCGGCCCTCGGCGTCATCCTGGTCATCGGCAAGCGCGTCGGCTTCAAGCGCGACCCCATGCGCCCGCACAGCCTCCCGCTCGTGATGCTCGGCGCCGGTCTGCTCTGGTTCGGCTGGTTCGGCTTCAACGCCGGCTCCTGGCTCGGCAACGACGACGGCGTGGGCGCGGTCATGTTCGTCAACACCCAGGTCGCCACCGCCGCCGCCATGCTCGCCTGGCTCGCGTACGAGAAGCTGCGCCACGGCTCCTTCACCACCCTCGGCGCCGCCTCCGGCGCGGTCGCGGGCCTCGTCGCCATCACCCCCTCCGGCGGCTCCTGCTCCCCGCTCGGCGCGATCGCCATCGGCGCCATCGCCGGTCTCGTCTGCGCCATGGCCGTCGGCCTCAAGTACAAGTTCGGCTACGACGACTCCCTCGACGTCGTCGGCGTCCACCTCGTCGGCGGGGTCATCGGCTCGCTCCTCGTGGGCTTCTTCGCCACCGGCGGGGTCCAGTCCGACGCGGCCGGCCTCTTCTACGGCGGCGGCCTGGAACAGCTCGGCAAGCAGGCCATCGGGGTCTTCTCCGTCCTCGCCTACTCTCTCGTCGTGTCCGCGGTCCTCGCCTTCCTCCTGGACAAGACGATCGGGATGCGGGTCACCGAGGACGACGAGGTCTCCGGCATCGACCAGGTCGAGCACGCCGAGACCGCATACGACTTCAGCGGAGCCGGCGGCGGAGCCTCCTCCCGGAGCACCGCCGCCCACGCCCCCGCTGCCGCCGCGAGCAAGAAGGTTGACGCATGAAGCTGATCACCGCGATCGTCAAGCCGCACCGGCTCGACGAGATCAAGGACGCCCTCCAGCGGTTCGGGGTCCAGGGGCTGACCGTCTCCGAGGCCAGCGGGTACGGCCGCCAGCGCGGCCACACCGAGGTCTACCGCGGCGCCGAGTACACCGTGGACCTCGTACCGAAGATCCGCATCGAGGTGGTCGTCGAGGACGACGACGCCGAATCGGTCATGGACGTCCTGGTCCAGGGCGCCCGTACCGGAAAGATCGGCGACGGCAAGGTCTGGAGCGTCCCCGTGGACGCGATCATCCGCGTCCGCACCGGCGAGCGCGGCGCGGAAGCGCTGTAGGCGACGGGAGCTCCTGGGTGACGAGCGTCGAAGAGACCATGACGGGTGATTCCGACGAACCGTCCGCCCCGGTACCCGGCGGGTACGCCGCGGCCCGGCTGCGACTCCTCCAGGAGGAGTCGCGGTCCGGGCCTTCGCGGCGTTCCGCGCTGGCGGGGCTGACCGACGGCTGGCTGAACGCCCTGTTCACCACGGCCCTGCGGGAGAGCGGCGTACGGGGGGCCGCCCTCGTCGCCGTCGGCGGCTACGGGCGCGCCGAACTCTCCCCCCGCAGCGACCTCGACCTGCTGCTGCTCCACGACGGCAAGGCCGAGCCGCGGGCACTGAGCGCGCTGGCCGACCGCGTCTGGTACCCCGTGTGGGACCTGGGCGTGGCCCTCGACCACTCGGTGCGCACCCCGGCCGAGGCCCGCAAGACCGCCGCCGAGGACCTCAAGGTGCACCTGGGGCTGCTGGACGCGCGGCCCGTCGCCGGAGACGCGGGCCTGCTCGCGGGCCTGCGCACCTCGGTGCTGGCCGACTGGCGCAACCAGGCCGCCAAGCGGCTCCCGCAGCTGCACGAGCTGTGCCGGGAGCGCGCCGAGCGGGCCGGGGAGCTGCGCTTCCTGCTGGAACCCGACCTCAAGGAGGCCCGCGGCGGGCTCCGCGACGCCACCGCGCTGCGGGCGGTCGCCGCGTCCTGGCTGGCCGACGCCCCGCGCGAGGGGCTGGCCGAGGCCCGGCGGCGGCTGCTGGACGCGCGGGACGCCCTGCACCTGGTCACCGGCCGGGCCACCGACCGGCTCGCGCTCCAGGAACAGGACCAGGTCGCCGCCCGGCTGGGCCTGCTCGACGCGGACGCCCTGCTGCGCGAGGTCTACGAGGCCGCCCGGGTCATCGCCTACGCCGGCGACGTGACCTGGCGCGAGGTCGGACGGGTCCTGCGGGCCCGGGCGGCCCGGCCCAGGCTGCGCGGGCTGCTGGGCACGCGCGGGGCCACGGCCGAGCGGGCTCCGCTCGCCGAGGGGGTCGTGGAGTCCGACGGCGAGGCCGTCCTGGCGCTGGCCGCCCGGCCCGACCGGGATCCGGTGCTCGCGCTGCGCTTCGGGGCGGCGGCCGCGCAGGCCGGTCTGCCCGTCTCGCTGCACGCCGTACGACGGATCGCGGCGCAGGCGAAGCCGCTGCCCGTGCCGTGGCCGGCCGAGGCCCGGGAGCAGCTGCTGACCCTGCTGGGGGCGGGGGAGCCGACGGTCGCGGTCTGGGAGGCCCTGGAGGCCGAGGGGCTGATCACGCGGCTGCTGCCCGACTGGGAGCGCGTCCGGTGCCGGCCGCAGCGCAATCCCGTGCACACCTGGACCGTGGACCGGCACCTGGTGGAGACGGCGGTACGGGCCTCCGCCCTGACCCGCCGGGTCGGCCGGCCCGACCTGCTGCTGATGGCCGCGCTGCTTCACGACATCGGCAAGGGCTGGCCGGGGGACCACTCGGTGGCGGGGGAGACCATCGCCCACGACGTGGCCGTACGCGTGGGCTTCGACGAGCGGGACGCCGCCGTGCTCGGCGTGCTCGTACGGCACCACCTGCTGCTGATCGAGACCGCGACGCGGCGCGACCTCGACGACCCGGCGACGGTCCGCGCCGTCGCCGAGGCCGTGGGATCGACCGGCACCCTGGAGATCCTGCACGCGCTGACCGAGGCGGACGCGCTGGCCACCGGTCCGGCCGCGTGGAGCACCTGGCGGGGCTCGCTGGTGGCGGACCTGGTGGCCCGGGTCGCCTCCGTGCTGCGGGGGGCGCCGCCGGTCCCGGCGGAGCAGGCCATCCCCACGACCGAACAGGAGCGCCTCGCCGTGGAGGCGCTGCGCACCGGGGAGCCGGTCCTGGCGCTGCACGCGCGCCCGGAGGAGGACGACGCCGTCGGCGTCGAGCTGGTCGTGGCGGTCCCGGACCAGCCGGGGGTCCTCCCGGCGGTGGCCGGCGTACTGGCCCTGCACCGGCTGACGGTCCGGGCCGCGGACCTGCGCTCGCTGGAGCTGGCGGACCTGGCCGGCGAGGTACTGGTCCTGCGGTGGAGGGTGGCCGCGGAGTACGGGTCACTGCCGGAGGCGGCGCGGCTGCGCACGGACCTGATCCGGGCGCTGGACGGCTCGCTGGACGTCCCGGCGAAGCTGGCCGACCGCGAGGCGGCGTACCCGCGGCGGCGCGGGGTGGTCCCGCCGCCGCCCCGGATCACCGTGGTCCCGGAGGTCTCCTCGCTGGCGACGGTCCTGGAGGTGCGGGCCCCGGACGCGGTGGGCCTCCTGCACCGGATCGGGCGCGCGCTGGAGGCCCGCGGAGTACGGGTGCGCAGCGCGCACGTCTCGACGCTGGGCGCCAACGCGGTCGACTCCCTGTACGTGGTCGACCCCGACGGCAAACCGCTGCCGCCCGCCGCGGCCACGGCCCTGGCCGCCGCGCTGGAGGCCGCCCTGCGCTGACCCGAAGGCCCCGCCCTGTCCGGGAACGGGCGGGTCCCCGGACAGGGGGAGGGCCCGATACCCTGGGGGGCGACCACACGCCCCCGACCCGAGGAATCGCGACCACCGTGTTCGATACGCTTTCCGACCGCCTCAGCGCGACCTTCAAGTCCCTCCGGGGCAAGGGCCGCCTCTCCGAGCAGGACATCGACGCTGCGGCGCGGGAAATCCGTATCGCCCTCCTTGAGGCCGACGTCGCCCTCCCCGTCGTCCGCTCCTTCATCGCCAACGTCAAGGAGCGCGCCCGCGGCGAAGAGGTCTCCAAGGCCCTGAACCCGGGCCAGCAGGTCCTCAAGATCGTCAACGACGAGCTCGTCTCGATCCTCGGCGGCGAGACCCGGCGGCTGCGCTTCGCCAAGACCGCGCCCACCGTGATCATGCTCGCCGGCCTCCAGGGTGCCGGTAAGACCACCCTCGCCGGAAAGCTCGGCCTCTGGCTCAAGGGCCAGGGCCACTCCCCGCTGCTCGTCGCCTGCGACCTCCAGCGCCCCAACGCCGTCAACCAGCTCAGCGTCGTCGCCGAGCGCGCCGGCGTCGCGGTCTACGCGCCCGCCCCCGGCAACGGCGTCGGCGACCCGGTGCAGGTGGCCAAGGACTCCATCGAGTACGCCCGCACCAAGCAGTACGACATCGTCATCGTCGACACCGCCGGCCGCCTCGGCATCGACGCCGAGCTGATGCAGCAGGCCGCCGACATCCGCGACGCCGTCAGCCCCGACGAGATCCTCTTCGTCGTCGACGCCATGATCGGCCAGGACGCGGTCAACACCGCCGAGGCCTTCCGCGACGGCGTCGGCTTCGACGGCGTCGTGCTCTCCAAGCTCGACGGCGACGCGCGGGGCGGTGCCGCGCTCTCCATCGCGCACGTCACCGGCAAGCAGATCATGTTCGCCTCGAACGGCGAGAAGCTGGACGAGTTCGACGCCTTCCACCCCGACCGCATGGCGGGCCGGATCCTCGACATGGGTGACATGCTCACCCTCATCGAGCAGGCCGAGAAGACCTTCAGCCAGGCCGAGGCCGAGAAGATGGCGGCCAAGCTCCAGAAGGGCCCGAAGGAGTTCACGCTCGACGACTTCCTGGCCCAGATGGAGCAGGTCCGCAAGATGGGCTCCATCTCCAAGCTGCTCGGCATGCTCCCCGGCATGGGGCAGATCAAGGACCAGATCAACAACATCGACGAGCGCGACGTCGACCGCACCGCCGCGATCATCAAGTCGATGACCCCGGCCGAGCGCCAGGACCCGCACATCATCAACGGCTCGCGCCGCGCCCGTATCGCCAAGGGCTCCGGCGTCGAGGTCAGCGCCGTCAAGAACCTCGTCGAGCGCTTCTTCGAGGCCCGCAAGATGATGTCCCGCATGGCCCAGGGCGGCGGCATGCCCGGCATGCCGGGCATCCCCGGGATGGGCGGCGGCCCCGGCCGGCAGAAGAAGCAGATCAAGCAGGCCAAGGGCAAGCGCAAGAGCGGCAACCCGATGAAGCGCAAGGAAGAGGAGGCGGCGGCCGCCGCCCGCCGCGAGCAGGGCCCGCAGAGCGCCCCGCCCGCGACCGGCAGCCCCTTCGGCCTTCCCGCCGGCGGTGGCCAGGGCGGCCAGGACTTCGACCTTCCGGACGAGTTCAAGAAGTTCATGAAGTAAGCGCGGTCCGTCCGCGAGGGGCCCTGACCGGATCATGCGGTCAGGGCCCCTTCGCGTACCTCCTGGAGGCGCCGAGGTGCGATTTGTCCCTTATGGTCGGCCACGAGGACGGCAGTAAGGAGGCCACGTGCCCAGCCCCACCCCCGTACCGCCTCGCGACCGCGCCGACACGCCCTGGCGCTCCGAGGGCGCGCCGACGCCGCCGCCCAAGAGGAAGATGCCCGGGGGCTGGCGCGGACTCGTCCTCGCCGCACTGATCGTCTTCCTGCTCGCCAACGTGGCCCTGTCCTACTTCAACCAGGGCGACGAGCCGACCGTCTCGTACACCGAGTTCAGCAAACAGGTCGCCGACGGCAACGTCTCGAAGATCTACTCCAAGGGCGACGCCATCCAGGGCGAGCTGAAGAACAAACAGCCGCTCCCCGACGGCGACAAGGGCGACTACACCAAGTTCGTCACCCAGCGGCCGGCCTTCGCCGACGACGACCTGTGGGCCAACCTCAGCAAGCACAACGTCGTCGTCACGGCCTCCCCGGTCGTCGTCCAGCGCAGCTTCCTGGCCAATCTGCTGATCTCGCTCGCCCCCATGCTGCTGCTGGTCCTCCTGTGGGTGTTCATCGCCCGCCGGATGGGCTCGGCCATGGGCGGCGTCGGCGGCCTCGGCCGCAAACAGCCGCCCAAACCCGTGGAACTGGAAGGCGGCAAGCGCACCACCTTCGCCGACGTGGCCGGCATCGACGAGGTCAAGGGCGAACTCAACGACGTCGTCGACTTCCTCAAGAACCCCGGGCAGTACCGGGCCCTCGGAGCCCGGATGCCCGGCGGGGTCCTGCTCGCCGGACCGCCCGGCACGGGCAAGACCCTGCTGGCGCGGGCGGTCGCGGGAGAGGCCGGGGTGCCCTTCTTCTCCGCCTCCGCCTCCGAGTTCATCGAGATGATCGTCGGCGTCGGCGCCTCCCGGGTCCGCGAACTCTTCTCCGAGGCGCGCAAGGTGGCCCCCTCCATCGTCTTCATCGACGAGATCGACACCATCGGCCGGGCCCGCGGGGGCGGCGCCGCCATGGGCGGCCACGACGAGCGCGAACAGACCCTGAACCAGATCCTGACCGAGATGGACGGGTTCTCCGGCTCCGAGGGCGTCGTCGTCCTCGCCGCCACCAACCGCCCCGACGTCCTCGACCCCGCACTCACCCGCCCCGGCCGCTTCGACCGCACCGTCTCCGTCTCACCCCCCGACCGGGCCGGCCGCGAGGCCATCCTGCGCATCCACACCCGGGACATCCCCCTCGCCGCCGACGCCGACCTCGACCAGGTGGCCCGCACCACCCCCGGCATGACGGGCGCCGACCTCGCCAACCTGGCCAACGAAGCCGCCCTCCTCGCCGTCAGGCGCAAGCAGACCCAGGTCACCCAGGCCGACTTCATGGACGCCCTGGAGAAGGTCCAGCTCGGCGCGGCCCGGTCGCTGGTCATGCCGGAGGAGGAACGCCGCCGCACGGCCTACCACGAGAGCGGCCACGCCCTGCTCGGCATGCTCCAGCCCGGCGCCGACCCCGTCCGCAAGATCACGATCGTGCCGCGCGGCCGGGCGCTCGGCGTCACCCTCTCCACCCCCGACGCCGACCGCTACTCCTACACGCAGGACTACCTCCGCGGCCGCATCATCGGAGCCCTCGGCGGCATGGCAGCCGAACACGTCGTCTTCGACGTCATCACCACGGGCGCCGAGAACGACCTGGAACAGGTCACCAACCTCGCCCGCGGCATGGTCGGCCGCTGGGGCATGAGCGAGCGCGTCGGCCGCCTCACCGCGATCCCGGCCGACGCGCAGAGCCCGTACGGGCTGCTCGCGGCCCCCGCCACCCTCGACACGGTGGACCACGAGATGCGCCGCATCGTCGACGAGTGCTACGCGGAGGCCTGCCGGCTGCTGCGCGAACACCGGCCGAAACTCGACGCGCTGACCGAGGCCCTGCTGGCGAACGAGACCCTGGACGAGCCGGCCGCCTACGAGGCCGCGGGCATCCCCCGCCTCTCGAAGGAGGCGAAGTAGCGGGCTCCGAGGAGACCGGGCGGCGGGCGGAGCCGCCGCCCGCGCCCGCCGCCCCCTACGGCACGCGGGCGATCACGTACCGGAAGATGTTCGGCAGCCACACGGTGCCGTCCGGGCGCTCGTACGGGTGAAGCGCCTCGGCCAGCTCCTTCTCGACCTGCGCAGGATCGGACGAGGACTCGTACAGCCCCGTCGACAGCAGCCCCCGTACCGCGCTGTCCACGTCCGCGTACCCGAAGGGGCAGAACACCCGCCCCGAACCGTCGGGCGCGAGCCCCGCCCGCGCCACCGCCGCGTCCAGGTCCCGCGGCGCGGGACCCCCGCCCAGCACCGCCGGCACCGTGCACCGCTCCGTCGGCCCCCAGTCGGCCAGCACCACCGCCCCGCCCCGCCGTACCGCGGGCAGCGCCGCGTCCAGGGCCGCCGCGGACGGCGAGAAGGCCAGCAGCACGTCGTAGGGGCGCGGGCCGTCCGGAGCGGCCGGGACCACCTCCAGCAGCCGCTCGCGCGCCAGCGCCCGCCGCGCCGGATCCGCCTCCACCCCCGTGGCGGCGGCTCCCCGGCCCGCGGCCAGCAGCAGGGCCAGCCCGGACCCGCAGTCCAGGCCGAGCAGCCGGTCGCCCGGCCCGACCTCCAGCCGGTCGTAGACCGCTTCGTACAGCGGTACCAGCATCCGTTCCTGGATCTCCGCCCAGTCACGGGCGACGAGCGTCGCCGTCGGCGTCGGTGTCATCGAAAGAGCGCTCCTGATTCCTTGTCGCCCCCTGGCCCCCGTTGTTCAGAGAACTCCCCATTCGCCCCCGCGTCCAGAGGAGTGCGCCACCCGATTCACGCATCGAGTGCCCGGCGCCGTACCATTCGCGCCATGGCAAAGGCACCCGTTCTCACCCCCCAGGCGGAGGATTTCCCCCGCTGGTACCAGGATCTGATCAACAAGGCCGAGCTGGCCGACAACGGTCCGGTACGCGGCACCATGGTCATCCGACCGTACGGCTACGGGCTGTGGGAGCGGATGCAGCAGGAGATGGACGCGCGCATCAAGGACGCGGGCGCCCAGAACGCGTACTTCCCGCTGTTCATCCCCCAGTCGTACCTGACCCGCGAGGCCGAGCACGTCGAGGGCTTCGCCCCCGAGCTCGCGGTCGTCACGCACGGCGGCGGCAAGGAGCTGGAAGAGCCGGTCGTCGTCCGGCCCACCTCCGAGACGATCATCAACGACTACTTCTCCAAGTGGGTCCAGAGCTACCGCGACCTGCCCCTTCTCATCAACCAGTGGGCCAACGTGGTCCGCTGGGAGATGCGCCCGCGCGTGTTCCTCCGTACGAGTGAGTTCCTCTGGCAGGAGGGCCACACCGCCCACGCCACGTACGAGGACGCCCGCGACTACGCCGCCCGCATCCACACGGACGTCTACGGCGACTTCATGACGAACGTGCTCGGCATCGACGTCGTGCTCGGCCGCAAGACCGCCAAGGAGCGTTTCGCCGGCGCCATCAACACCCTCACCCTCGAGGGCATGATGGGCGACGGCAAGGCCCTGCAGCTGGGCACGAGCCACGAGCTCGGCACCAACTTCGCCAAGGCCTTCAACACGCAGTACCTGTCGAAGGAAGGCAAGCAGGAGCTCGTCTGGCAGACCTCGTGGGGCGTCTCGACCCGCATGGTCGGCGGTCTGATCATGTCCCACGGTGACGACAACGGCCTGCGCGTCCCGCCGCGCCTGGCGCACGTCCAGGTCGTCGTCATGGCGATCAAGGGCGACGAGGCCGTCACCAAGGTCCGCGAGCTCGGCGCGCAGCTCAAGGCCGCCGGCCTGCGCGTGCACGTGGACGACCGCGTCGACACCCCCTTCGGCCGTCGCGCCGTGGACTGGGAGCTCAAGGGCGTACCGGTGCGCGTCGAGATCGGCCCCCGCGACCTGGAGGCCGGCACCGCGATGCTGGCCCGCCGGATCCCGGGCGGCAAGGAGGCCGTGCAGATCTCCGACCTCGCCGCCCTGCTGCCCAAGGTGCTGGAGGAGGACCAGGCGCAGCTGCTGCGCGAGTCCCGCGAGCGCCGCATCGCCCGCACCTCCGACGTCTCCACCATCGAGGAGGCCGCCGAGGCCGCCGTCGCGGGCGGCTGGGCGCGGATCCCGTGGGCGGACCTCGGCCCCGAGGGCGAGGCCAAGCTGGCCGAGCAGGCCGTCTCCGTACGCTGCCTGATCGCCGAGGACGGGTCGGTTCCGGAAGCGGACGACGCCCCCGGTACCCTCGCCGTCGTGGCGCGCTCGTACTGATCGCCACCGGCCGACCAGGGCCCGGCCCCGGCGCACGGCACGAGCCGTGCGCCGGGGCCGGGCCTTTTGGTCGACGTTACGTACCGAGTCCTCCTGGGATCGGCCCACCCGTCCTCGTCAGGACGCATGAGACTGAACTGACTGGTACGTGCAAAAAATTTGGAATGGCCCGGAATCGGAACACCGGGGCACCCCGGCTCGTTGTCACGACGTGAGCACGACACCACCTGTTCTCGCCGCAGAGCTGGCGCAGGCGTGGGCCGACATTCAGCGGTACCACCCCGAGCTGCCTGACCTTGCCGCGCCCGAGTCCCTGATCGGAGAGTCCTCGTCCGCCTGCGGCGCCGAGCTCTCCTTCGAGCGACTGCTGCACGAGGCAGTCCACGGCATCGCCGCCGCCCGCGGAGTACGCGACACCTCGCGGGCAGGCCGCTACCACAACCGCAGATTCCTCGCGATCGCCGAGGAGATGGGGCTGGACCACTCCGACGAGCCGCATGCCAGCAGCGGCTTCTCGCTGGTCTCGCTCAATCCCGAGGCGAAGAAGCGCTACCGTCCCACCATGGAGCGGCTGCAGCGCGCACTGAAGGCGCATACGGCCGCGACGGCCGCCGACACCAAGCGCAGCTTCCGCGGGCCGGCCGCCCGGCACGGCTCCTCGGGTGGCGGTGTCCGCGTCAAGGCGGTCTGCGACTGCGGGCGCAACGTGCGGGTGGTCCCCTCCGTGCTGGCCCAGGCGCCGATCGTGTGCGGCGGCTGCATGAAGCCGTTCCGCATCCCCGAGGTGGCCCTCTCCGCCGCCGCTTCCTGAGCCCGGCGGACTCCCCGCGAGAAGCGCCGCAGGCATGTGGCACAATGGCTAGCTGTACTCGACAGTCGCATAGGACCCCTCTCTCCTCCGGCTGACGCGTCCATCGGGCACCCGAGTACCGCAACCCCACGTGGCATCTCATGTGCCCAACCACGTCAAGTTCAGGAGACACCACTCCAGTGGCAGTCAAGATCAAGCTCAAGCGCCTCGGCAAGATTCGCCAGCCGCACTACCGCATCGTCGTCGCCGACGCCCGTACCCGTCGGGACGGTCGCGCGATCGAAGAGATCGGTATCTACCACCCGACGTACAACCCGTCGCGCATCGAGGTCAACGCCGAGCGTGCGCAGTACTGGCTGTCGGTCGGCGCCCAGCCCACCGAGGCTGTGCTCGCCATCCTGAAGCTGACCGGTGACTGGCAGGCGCACAAGGGCCTCCCGGCCCCCGCGCCGCTGCTGCAGCCGGAGACGAAGGAGAGCAAGCGCCGCTCCTTCGACGAGTTCGCCAAGGCCCTTGAGGGCATCGGCGAGACCAAGGGCGAGGCCATCACGCAGAAGGCGAAGAAGGCCGACAAGAAGGCGGACGAGGCTGAGGCCGCCGCCGAGTCGACCGAGGCCTGATCATGCTCGAGGAGGCTCTTGAGCACCTCGTAAAGGGCATTGTGGACAACCCCGACGAAGTGCAGGTCGCCTCGCGCAACCTGCGTCGTGGGCAGGTGCTTGAGGTCCGGGTCCACCCGGACGACCTCGGGAAGGTGATCGGCCGCAACGGCCGCACCGCACGTGCCCTGCGTACCGTCGTGGGCGCCATCGGCGGCCGGGGGATCCGCGTCGACCTCGTCGACGTGGACCAGGTCCGCTGAGACTTGGTTCATCGAGAACGTGAATCACCGGCACGGGCCGGGGAGGGCATTCGTGCCCGCCCCGGCCCGTCGTCGTCTGAACAGGAGAAACTGGTGGAGCTGGTAGTCGCGCGGATCGGCCGCGCCCACGGGATCAAGGGTGAGGTCACCGTCGAGGTGCGGACCGACGAGCCGGAGCTGCGGCTGTCGCCCGGCGCCGTACTGCGGACCGAACCGGCGTCGGCGGGTCCGCTGACCATCGAGACGGGCCGCGTGCACAGCGGCAGGCTGATGCTCCGCTTCGCCGGCGTCAAGGACCGCACCGCCGCCGAGGCGCTGCGCAACATCCTGCTGATCGCCGACGTCGACCCGACCGAACTCCCCGAGGAGGAGGACGAGTACTACGACCACCAGCTGATGGACCTGGACGTCGTACTCGAAGACGGCACCGAGATCGGCCGGATCACCGAGATCTCCCACCTGCCCTCGCAGGACCTGTTCATCGTGGAGCGCCCCGACGGCACCGAGGTGATGATCCCCTTCGTCGAGGAGATCGTCGCCGAGATCGACCTGGAGGAGCAGCGCTGCGTCATCACGCCGCCGCCCGGGCTGATCGACGACCGCGCCGAGATCGTCTCCACGCGCGACGCCGAGCCCGAGGGCGACGCCTGATGCGTCTCGACGTCGTCACGATCTTCCCCGAGTACCTGGAGCCGCTGAACGTCTCCCTCGTCGGCAAGGCGCGGACCCGCGGGCAGCTCGACGTACACGTCCACGACCTGCGGGACTGGACCTACGACCGGCACAACACGGTCGACGACACCCCGTACGGCGGCGGTCCCGGCATGGTCATGAAGACCGAGCCGTGGGGCGAGGCCCTCGACTCCGCCCTGGCCGACGGGTACGAGTCCGGCGCGCGCGGGCCGGTCATGGTCGTCCCCACGCCCAGCGGCCGCCCCTTCACCCAGGAACTGGCCGTCGAGCTCTCCGAGCGGCCCTGGCTGATCTTCACGCCCGCCCGGTACGAGGGCATCGACCGCCGCGTCATGGACGAGTACGCCACGCGCATGCCGGTCTACGAGGTCTCCATCGGCGACTACGTGCTGGCGGGCGGCGAGGCCGCCGTCCTGGTGGTCACGGAGGCGGTGGCCCGGCTGCTGCCCGGCGTGCTCGGCAACGCCGAATCGCACCGGGACGACTCCTTCGCGCCCGGCGAGATGGCGAACCTGCTGGAGGGGCCGGTCTACACGAAGCCCCCGCAGTGGCGCGGCCGGGACATCCCGGACGTCCTGCTCAGCGGCCACCACGGCAAGATCGCCCGCTGGCGCCGGGACGAGGCCTTCCGCCGTACCGCCCGCAACCGCCCCGACCTGATCGAGCGCTGCGAGGCCTCCGCCTTCGACAAGAAGGACCGCGAGATCCTGAGCATCCTGGGCTGGCGGCCCGCCCCCGACGGCCGATTTTGGCGTAGGCCGGAGGCCGTGGAAGAATAGGCGCCTGCTGTGTGCTCGCGGACGCCCCTGCCACAGGGGGACAGTCGTCCGACGCGTGACGCGGCTCCCGAATTCTCTCCGGAAACCCGCACCGGCGGCCTGTGGCGTCGTGCGAAGAAAGCAGACGAAGAACATGTCTCACCTGCTCGATGGCGTCAACGCCGCCTCGATCCGCTCCGACGTCCCGGCCTTCCGCCCGGGTGACACGATCAACGTGCACGTCCGCGTCATCGAGGGCAACCGCTCCCGTATCCAGCAGTTCAAGGGTGTTGTCATCCGTCGCCAGGGCTCTGGCGTCTCCGAGACCTTCACCGTTCGCAAGGTCTCCTTCAGCGTCGGCGTCGAGCGCACCTTCCCGGTGAACTCCCCGATCTTCGAGAAGATCGAGCTCGTCACCCGCGGTGACGTGCGTCGCGCCAAGCTGTACTTCCTCCGTGAGCTCCGCGGCAAGGCCGCGAAGATCAAGGAGAAGCGCGACCGCTGATCTCCTCTCCGGGTCCCGGAGGCGGCCGGATAGGCTCCCTCTCGATGGACACCGAAGCAGAGCTCACACAGCGCGGCCACTCCTCCCCCGAAACGGGGGAGGGGCGGCCGCGTTCTGCGTTGTGGGGGCGCGGGGCCCTGCCCGGGTGGCGGGCCTTCCTGACCTTGCGGGGCGCCGCCGTGCTCGGCGTGCTCTGCACGTGCTTCCTGCTGCTGCTCAGCAATTTCGTCGTACAGCCCTTCCTGATCCCGAGCCGGTCGATGGAACCGACGCTGCGGGTCGGGGACCGGGTGCTGGTGAACAAGCTGGCGTACCGTTTCGGTGAACAGCCCCGGCGCGGGGACGTGGTGGTCTTCGACGGCGCGGGGTCCTTCGTACGGGAGAGCGCCGAGGGAAACCCGGTCGGCGAGGCCCTGCACGGTGCGGCCGCCGCGCTCGGGATCGGCGAGCCCTCCGAGACCGACTTCGTGAAGCGGGTCGTGGGTGTCGGCGGGGACGACGTGGTGTGCTGCGACGCCGGCGGGCGCATCAAGGTGAACGGGGTCGCCGTGGAGGAGCCGTACCTGTATCCCGGAGACGCGCCCTCGAAGGTGCCCTTCCGGATCGTCGTGCCCCTTGGGACCCTGTGGGTCATGGGTGATCATCGTTCCCAGTCCCGGGATTCCCGGGACCACCTGGGGGAACCGGGCGGGGGGATGGTGCCGGTGGAGAAGGTGATCGGGCGGGCCGACCGGATCGGCTGGCCGGTTTCGCGCTGGGGGTCCATTTCCGGGGCTCCCGCCTCCGCGGCGCCTTCCGGCGGCGGTCATGGGTAGCCGGGGGCGGCCGAGAGGCGGCCGGGTCCCCGAGCCGGAGCCGGAGCCGGAGTCCGAGCCGCGGCGGGCGCCCCAGCCCCCGCCCGCCCCCCCGTTCTGGCGCGCACCCGAGACTCCGGGCGGCGGCCCCGAGCCCCGGCGCGAGCCCCGGCCCCTGCGCGAGCCAGAGCCAGAGCCCGCCGCGGTCCCCGAACCGCCGGTACGGGAGCCCGGGCCGCAGCGGGGGGCCAAGGTGCGAGCCGTCGCGGCCGAGACCGGCGGCCGGGCCGAGCGGCGCCGGCTGGCGCGCCGGGTCAAGCGGCGCCGGCGTACCCGCCGGGTGGGCGAGGTACCGCTGCTGATCATCGTGGCGCTGTGCATAGCGCTCGTCCTCAAGACCTTCCTCGTCCAGGCCTTCTTCATCCCGTCCGGATCCATGGAGCAGACGATCCGGATCGGCGACCGCGTGCTCGTCGACAAGCTGACCCCGTGGTTCGGCTCCGAGATCGAGCGCGGCGACGTCGTGGTGTTCAAGGACCCCGGCGGCTGGCTCAAGGGCGAGGCCGCGCGCCCGCCCGAGGACCCGGTCGGCGTCAAGCAGATCAAGGAAACGCTGACCTTCATCGGCCTGCTGCCCTCCGCCGACGAACAGGACCTGATCAAACGGGTCATCGGCGTCGGCGGGGACACCGTCGTGTGCTGCGACGCCAAGGGCCGCGTCACCGTCAACGGGACGGCGCTCGACGAGCCGTACGTGAGCCCCGGCAACGCACCCTCCGAAATCCGGTTCGAGGTGAAGGTCCCCGAGGGCCGGCTCTTCGTGATGGGCGACCACCGCGCCAATTCGGCCGATTCCCGCTACCACCTCGACGAGGCCTTCGACGGCACCATCGACGAGAACGGCGTCGTCGGACAGGCCGTCGTCATCGCATGGCCGTTCGACCACTGGCGCAAGCTCGAACAGCCGGCGACCTTCCGTTCGGTCCCCGATCCGGCCCCGAGCGGGCGACGCGGCCGCCGGGGGCGCCGCCGGGGCCCGCCGTTCGCATAGTGTGTCCTCGGTCTCCCGCGCCTTAGGGAACTCCCGCTCGTTAAGGGAGGGGAGGGCCCGTGCCCGATTCGGCGCGGGCGGCGATCTGCGAGGTTGAGGAGTGGATGTGGGGGATGTGGCGGTAGGCGCGCGATCCGGACGCGACGAAGGCGAGGAGCGGCCGGACGATGCCGAGCGCGAAGCCGAGGACAGTGGTGCCGAGGCGAAGCCGCACCGCTCGTTCTGGAAGGAGCTCCCGCTCCTCATCGGCATCGCCCTGCTGCTCGCCCTGCTGATCAAGACCTTCCTGGTGCAGGCGTTCTCGATCCCCTCCGACTCGATGCAGAACACCCTGCAGCGCGGCGACCGGGTGCTCGTGGACAAGCTGACCCCGTGGTTCGGCTCGGAGCCCGAGCGCGGCGAGGTCGTCGTCTTCCACGACCCCGCGAGCTGGCTGGCGGGGGAGCCCACCCCGGAGCCCAACTTCGCGCAGCAGGTCCTCAGCAAGATCGGCCTGATGCCGTCCGCGGACGAGAAGGACCTGATCAAGCGGACCATCGCCATCGGCGGTGACACGGTCGAGTGCAAGAAGGGCGGACCGGTCGTCGTCAACGGCAAGGAGCTCGACGAGCCGTACATCTACCCGGGCAACACCCCGTGCGACGACGCCCCGTTCGGTCCGATCACGGTCCCCAAGGGCAAGATCTGGGTGATGGGCGACCACCGGCAGAACTCGCAGGACTCCCGCTACCACATGCAGGACTCCACCCAGGGCTTCGTGCCGGTCGACAAGGTCGTCGGGCGGGCCGTGGTCGTGGCCTGGCCGATCACCCGCTGGGCGACCCTGCCCATCCCGGACACCTTCGACCAGCCGGGCATCGGGAACCAGACCAAGGCGACCGCCATGGGTCTCGGGGCCGCCGGGCTGGCGCCCGTCGGGCTCGGTCCGGCCGCGCTGGGTCTCGCCGGAGCGGTTCCGGTCGTCATGTGGCGCCGGCGGAGGCTGACCGGCGGGACTACCGGCAGGTAGGGTGCCGCCCAGGTCGTCGATCCCGGAAGTGTGGGGCGCTGCAATGGGCGAAACGCTGAATACGCGGACAAGCGGTACCGGGGGCATACGCGGTACCGGAGCAACACGCGGCGGCAAGGACGGCCGCGGCGGTCTCGGCAACGTGCTGTCGGGAGTCGCCGTGGCCGTCGGCTTCGTCCTCTTCCTGGGCGCCTTCGCCTGGGGGGCCTTCACCTACCGGCCGTACACGGTGCCGACCGACTCGATGATGCCCACGGTGAACCCCGGGGACCGCGTGATCGCCCAGCGCATCGACGGCGGTCAGGTGCGGCGCGGCGACGTGGTCGTGTTCACCGACCACCTGTGGAGCGACTCGCCCATGGTCAAGCGCGTCGTCGCCGTCGGCGGCGACACCGTGAAGTGCTGCGGGGCGGGCGGCCGCCTCACCGTGAACGGCCAGGAGCTCGACGAGACGTACCTCGCACACACCGAGCTCGCCCCGGAGGCCGCGGCCGCCGGGCCCGTCCCGGCCTCCGACACGCCCTTCGAGGTCAAGGTGCCCGAGGGCAACCTCTTCCTGCTGGGCGACCAGCGCGCCGCCTCCCTCGACTCCCGCTCCCACCTCCAGGAGGCCGGCCAGGGCACCGTGCCCCGGTCCGCGGTCCAGGCCCGGGTCGACGCCCTCGCCTGGCCCACGGTGAAGATGCTGGAGCGGCCCGCCACGTACGCCTCCCTGCCCGGCGGGACCTCGAAGCCGGGGCCCCTGCGCCTCCAGCTGGCCGCGGTGGCGGCCGGAGCCGCCCTGGTGCTGCTGGGGGCCGCGTACGGGCCCCTCGTGCGGATCCTCGGGCGCCGGCGGCGACGGGAGCCGGCGGGTGCCCGCTGAAGCGGCCGCCGCCGGCGGCCCCCGCCAGGTGTCCCGGGTGATCCTGCTGGACCCCGCGGACCGGATCCTGCTGCTCCACGGTTTCGAACCGGACAATCCCGCGGACCACTGGTGGTTCACCCCGGGCGGCGGACTCGAAGGCGACGAGACCCGGGAACAGGCGGCTCTGCGGGAGCTCGCCGAGGAAACGGGGATCACCGAGGTGGAGCTGGGGCCCGTGCTGTGGCACCGGTACTGCTCCTTCCCGTTCGACGGGCGGCGCTGGGAGCAGGACGAGTGGTACTACCTGGCCCGCACCACGCGGACACGGACCGACATGGGCGGCCTCACCGAGCTGGAGCGGCGCAGCGTCAGCGGTGCCAGGTGGTGGACCTCCGAGGAACTTCTCTCGGCCCATGAGACGGTGTATCCGACCAGACTCGCCGAGCTGCTCCGTACGCTGCTCGACGACGGTCCCCCGGGTACGCCGGTGGTCCTGGCCCCGGAAATCGTTTAGGGGCGCAGGGGCCTGGCGCACAATAGGGGGACGCACGGCTGAAGGGGAACATGCCATGAGCGCCGAGGACCTCGAGAAGTACGAGACCGAGATGGAGCTGAAGCTCTATCGCGAGTACCGCGACGTCGTCGGGCTGTTCAAGTACGTGATCGAGACCGAACGTCGTTTCTACCTCACGAACGACTACGAAATGCAGGTGCACTCGGTCCAGGGGGAGGTGTTCTTCGAGGTCACCATGGCCGACGCCTGGGTGTGGGACATGTACCGGCCGGCCCGCTTCGTGAAGCAGGTACGGGTGCTGACCTTCAAGGACGTGAACATCGAGGAGCTCAACAAGAGCGACCTCGAACTGCCGGGCAGCTGACGCCCGGCCCTTCGCCGCCTGCGCGCCGCCCGCGCGCCCACCGCCCCCGGCCTCCCCGGATTCACCCGCACGGGTGAGCGGGTTGTCCACAACGCCCCGACTGTCCACCAAGATCCACAAGGTGGGCGGGGCCGCGGGATCGTCGGGGCGGAGGTGGTGCCCGATGAACGCGAAGGGCGTGGCACAGCAGGCATTGGGGCGGTACGGCGAGGAGCTCGCGGCGCGACGGCTCGCCGAATCCGGGATGACGGTGATCGCCAGGAACTGGCGGTGCCGCAGCGGGGAGATCGACATCGTCGCGCGCGACGGGGACGCCCTCGTCGTGTGCGAGGTCAAGACACGCCGCGCGGGCGATTTCGAACACCCCATGGCCGCCGTCCGGCCCGGCAAGGCCGAACGGCTGCGCCGACTCGCCGGGCGATGGCTCGCCGACCACGGCGGACCACCCCCCGGCGGAGTACGGATCGACCTCGTCGGAGTCCTGCTGCCCCGGCGCGGCGCGCCCGTGGTCGAGCACGTCCGGGGGGTGGCGTGATGGGCTTCGCACGAGCCTGCTCGGTGGCCCTGGTCGGCGTCGACGGGGTGGTGGTGGAGGTCCAGGCCGACCTGGAGCCCGGACTCGCCGCCTTCACCCTGGTCGGACTGCCCGACAAGACCCTGACCGAGAGCCGCGACCGGGTACGGGCCGCCGTCGTGAACTCCGGCGCCACCTGGCCGCAGAAGAAACTCACCGTCGGGCTCAGCCCGGCCTCCGTACCGAAATCGGGCGCCGGATTCGACTTGGCCGTCGCGGCGGCCGTGCTGGGCGCGGCCGAAGTGGTCGACCCGGCCGCCATCGCCGACCTCGTGCTCATCGGGGAACTGGGGCTGGACGGCCGGGTGCGGCCGGTACGGGGCATCCTGCCGGCGGTCCTCGCCGCTGCCGACGCCGGATACCGGAACGTGGTGGTGCCCCAGCAGTGCGCCACCGAAGCCATGCTCGTACCCGACGTCAGCGTCCTCGGCGTCCGCAGCCTGCGCCAGCTGATCGCGGTCCTCACCGGCGGGGAGGTCCCCGCGGAAGAACCACCGGATCCCCCGGGCCGCCCCGACCCGATGCTGGCCGGACTGGTGGTCCCCGGCGCGGGCATCGGCACCGGAATCTCCCGCGACCGGAACCGGGCAGAAGAGGGCGACACCCCGGACTTCCCCGACCTCTCCGACGTCGCCGGTCAGCACGGCGCCCGCCGCGCCCTGGAAGTGGCCGCCGCCGGCGGACACCACCTCTTCCTCAGCGGACCCCCGGGAGCCGGCAAGACCATGCTGGCCGAGCGGATCCCCTGGATCCTCCCGCCGCTGTGCCGGCAGGACTCCCTGGAGGTCACGGCCGTCCACTCCGTCGCCGGGGTCCTGCCGCCCGGCGAACCGCTCGTCGCCCGGCCCCCGTACTGCGCACCCCACCACTCGGCGACCATGCAGTCCCTGGTCGGCGGCGGAGCGGGCGTACCGCGGCCGGGCGCCGTCTCCCTGGCCCACCGAGGCGTGCTCTTCCTCGACGAAGCCGCCGAATTCAGCACCAAGGCGCTCGACGCGCTGCGCCAGCCCCTCGAATCGGGGCACGTGGTCATCGCCCGGGCCGCCGGGGTGGTACGACTGCCGGCCAGATTCCTCATGGTCCTCGCGGCCAACCCCTGCCCGTGCGGGCGCCACACCCTCCTCGGGGCCGGATGCGAATGCCCGGCCTCGGTGATCCGGCGCTACCAGGCCCGGCTGTCCGGACCCCTCCTGGACCGGGTCGACCTGCGGGTCGAGGCCGAGCCCGTCACCCGCTCCGACCTGCTGGGGCGCGGCGGCCGCGGGGAGAGCACCGCCGCCGTCGCCGACCGGGTGCGCGAAGCCCGGGACCGCGCCGCGGCCCGGCTCGCCGACACCCCGTGGCGGCTCAACGCCGAAGTGCCCGGGCACGAGCTGCGCACCCGCTGGCAAGCCGCCCCCGGGGCACTCGCCCAGGCCGAACGGGACCTGGAGCGCGGACTGCTCACCGCCCGCGGACTGGACCGGGTGCTCCGGGTCGCCTGGACCGTGGCCGACCTGCGCGGCCGCGACCGCCCCGACGCCCTGGACGTGGCCGTCGCCCTGGAACTGCGCACCGGCATCGCCCGCGGCGCGGCCCTGGCCATGGGAGCAGGGACATGACCCCCGCCGGACCGGCCGACGCCGCGACCGGACCGGAGAGCGGGCCCGGGACCGGCGCCGAGCCCGATCCCCAGGTGCTGGCCCGGGCCGCGCTGACACGGGTACTGGAGCCCGGCGACGAAACCGGCGGGCGATGGCTGCGCGAGCACGGCCCCGTCCGGCTGATACGGCTGCTGACCGGCCAGGACAGCGAGACGGCGGCCCTGACCGGGGTGAGCGAGCAGCGGCTCGCCGGCTATCGCAGACGGGCCGCGCTCGCCGACCCCCGACGGGACCTGGCGACCGCCGCCCGCAGCGGCGGCCGGTTCGTCTGCCCCGGCTCCGCCGAGTTCTGTTTACAGTTCGCGTGTTGCCCAAGGTCGTGTTGCGCGTGTGGGGGTCTGTGTTGTGGATGAGTGGCGTCTGTATTGGGTGGGCGACGGCGGTACACCCAGCGGTTCGGGAGCGGATGCTCTCGCCGCGTGGGAGGACCTCAGTGAGCGTGAGCGGGCGCTGGGGTTCCGGGACCGGCAGCCGATCTTGCTTTCGCCTCTGGGCCGGGTCGACGCGCGAATGACCGAGATCTTCCGGCGCGGGCGCTTCGCGGTGAAGGCTTTGGGCACGCAGGAGTCGTACGTGACGGATCTCCGGCTGTTCTTCACGTTCCTGTGGCAACGAGGTCTGAACTGGGACCAGGCAACAGCCGAAGATCTTGAGGACTGGGAGGACTGGCGGCTGCGTGGAGCCGGTAACCCGAGCCTGATCGGTGGTTCGAAATGGGGTCGTGAGCTGGCCGCAATGCGGTTGTTCTATGACCTGGCTGTCGAACGTCAGTACATGCAGGTCAGCCCCGTCCGGACCCGCTCGGTCGTGACCCGCGACGGCGCGATAGCCGAGGTCGCCGAGCTGGCGCCGAAGGACGTACGCGCTTCCAACGTGAAGTGGCTGACGCCCCGCGCCTACCGGCTGTGGCGTGATGTGGGGCTCGGGGGCCTGCTGCCAAGCGGGCTTGAGGACGAGAGCTGGCGGGGTCGCAACGATGGCCGGGACACCGCCTTCGCGGATCTTGTCTATTCCACCGGGCTTCGGCGCCGGGAGTCGGGCACGTTGCTCACGGCCGAACTGCCCCCACTCGGGGACCGGCGCTACTACGCCGGGAACGTGGCGAAGGCGGTCGCCAAGCGGGCCGGTCGCTTCTTCTACGCCAGCCATGGG
Organism: Streptomyces vinaceus; assembly: GCF_008704935.1. NCBI lineage: Bacteria > Bacillati > Actinomycetota > Actinomycetes > Kitasatosporales > Streptomycetaceae > Streptomyces > Streptomyces vinaceus. Next base: position 2,171,867 of record NZ_CP023692.1, on the reverse strand, counting down.
GCCTTGCAGGGCGTGGAGACCTACCGGATCACCACGCGGGCCCAAGCAGTCCGCCGGGCTCAGCACCGTGGGCTCTACGAGCAGGTCGAGGGCCGGCGGATCGTCGAGGAAGTCTCCAGGCGGGGGCTGGTTCGCTGGACGGAGACGAGCGGCCAGGGCGGGCGGGCCCATCTGGACACGCTGACCGACCGGCAGCGGCTGCTGCTGTTCGTCCGGGGAGAAGACGGGCTGGAACCGGCGATGGTGTGGCTGGCGGAGTCCGGTCTGCCGATGCGCTACCGCGGCTGGAGCAAGGTCTTCGAGCGTGCCAGCGATCGCTGCCAGGCCCATGACCTGGGCGTATGGGCCACACCGCACATGCTGCGGCACTCGATGGCTCTTCGCGTTCTGCTCGCACTCAACCGCGCATTGGATCGCCGTCTGGGCCTGGACCCGGCTCAGCGTCGGAACTACGAAGACATCTACGGAAATGTATGGGTGATGGTGAAGGACCTGCTGGGACATGCCTCGGAGGAGACAACGCGGGAGGTCTACCTTGAGCCGCTGCGTGGACTGCAACTTGAGTCGCTTCTGAACGATGAGGACAACCCGAGCAACGAGGAACTGCTGGCTGACCTTGCTGCCCGCACCGGCCTGATCGTGGATGCGGCGTGACGGCCCGCAAGCGCGGGGCGGTCCTGCCCCCAGCGGATTACCGGCGGCCTCAGGCCCTCGACGCCTCCGGGCTGATCGTCCGGCCCGTCAACCAGGGCGGGCTGTCGCTGGGCGTCTACGACTTCACCGACAGCCCCGGGCCCGAGCAGATGAAGCGTGAGCTCGTGGCCGCCTTCGCCGCCCGAGGCCTGCGGCACTGGGGCAGTGAGGACACCTACCGCACCCGGGCCAAAGGGCTGAAGACGTTCATAGCCTGGGCGGCGGAACTCGCCCCCCCGATCGCCTCGATGGCCCAGTTCACCGTTTCCCACTGGAAGCAGTGGCGGCTGACGGGCAGCGTCGACCGGGCCGCCGTCGGCGTCCTGCTCGCAGAGATCGAGTCGCTGCCGGAGGCGACGAAGAACGCCGTCACCGCCCGCATCCGGCGCAAGAAGCCAGCGATCAAGACCGGGTACTCCCGCGCGGAACTGAAGGTGATCCGGTCCGCGGCGGCCAAGACCGTCAGAACGGCCCGTTTGCGGATCGCGGACAACGTCACCCTGCTGGAACGGTGGCGGGCCGGTGCCGCGGACTTGGAGGACGAGGACGCTCGGTGGGGCGAGCTGCTGGACCACATGGCCCGCACGGCCGACGCCCCGCGCCTGCCCTGCGGGCAGATGCCGGACCGCGTCAAGAAGGTGATCGTGAAGGAGGGCTTCGGCCGGGCGATATCCCGGCTGTTCCCAACGCCCACGGAAATGGGGGCTGCCGCGATCCTGCTGGCCTGCCACGAAGCGTGGAACATGTCGGTGCTGGAGAAGATGGAGATCCCCACGTACTGGCCGAACGCGGACCAAAACGCCGATGAGCCTGCAGTCCACCACGTTGCCACCGACAAGCCCCGGCGCCGGGGACGGCGCCACAACACCAACAACCTGGTCAACGCCGGCGAAGGCAGTGCGGGCCAGGCCATGCAACAGGTCCTCGACATGTCCGCCCAGGCACGGGCGACCCTGGAGCAGTTGGGGACGCCCTCTACCTCGCTGTTCCTGGCCCGCCGGATCACACCTGGTGCAGCGAAGGTCCGTGGGCCGTTTACCGACGGCCGAGGGCTGGATTGGGCGATCAGGACCTGGGTCCGCCAGCAGGAAGCAGCCGATCCGGACTTCCCTCCAAGAGTGGCCACGAGCACCGTCCGCCATTCGGTCCAGGTCATCCACGGCGGACCGCGCAACAACACCGAGACCGTCCACCGCGACGTCTACCTCATGCAGGACCAAGGAGTACGCGACGATGCCGCCGTCATCGTCGCCGAGGCCCTGAGCGCCGCCGTTGCCCAAGCCCGAGCCCAGGTGCAGATGCGTGTGATCGTCGAAGACGACGGCAGCCGGGAGCCGGATGCCCAGGAGATCGCCGAGCAGACCGGGATCGGGACCGAGACCGCCCAGGGAGTCGTCAGCGGACTCCTGGACACCCCGGTCGCCGCCTGCACGGATTTCGAGCACAGCCCCTTCACCCCGTCGGGTCCGTGCTCGGTGTCATTCCTCTTGTGCTTCGCCTGCCCCAACGCTCTGGCCACAGGGCGGCACCTGCCGCGGATCATCTACCTCCACCAGGCCCTGGAAGCCCAGCGTTCGGTGGCAACCGAGTCCGCCTGGCTCCAGGACTGGGCCGCCCACCATGCCCGGGTCGCCGACCTGCTCGACAAGCACTGCCCCGCCGAAGCCCGCCCCGCGCTCTTGGCCACGCTCAGCGACCACGACCGCAACCTGGTCGACCGCATGCTCGAAAGGAGGCTCGACCCATGATCGGTGAAGCAGCCGCACCCATATTCGCCGGCATCAGGCTGGTGGACCCGTCAGACGACACGCCGGTCATCCCCGTCGGGCGGCTTCGGCCGGGCATCGACCTCGCACGCGTCTCCGTGTTCGGCGACCGGCGCTGGACCTTGTCGGACATGGAACACAAGCAGACCGGTGAGACCAAGTTTATCGACTGGGACACCTTCCCGGAGCCCTTCCAGGCGTCATTGCGGCGCATCGGATGGGCCGTGATCAACATCGAGACCCCGGACGTGCTGCTGCGACGCGCCCGCACGACATCCCGCCCCTTGATAGCGGCGGGGACGGTCCAGCACGCGGCGAAGGCATGGCGGGAGTTCACACGCTGGCTGGTCGAGCGGCAGGTGACCGAATTCGACCAGGTCGACCGGGCCGTCACGGAGGACTTTGCGTCCATGATCGCCGCGAAGGGCAGGACGTATGCCCACGACAGAAACGTCTTGCTCGCGATCACTCGGATCTGGGCCTACGCGCCGTTTCTGCTGCCGCAGGACCGGCTGGTGATGCCCCCGTGGGACGACCCCGGTGCTGAGCTTACGGACTTCCTCGGTGAGAACGATGGCGGCCGGGGGGAGAACACGACGGAGGTGATCCACCCGGCGACCATGTCACCTCTCCTGGTCTGGTCCCTGCGTGTCGTCACCGATCTCGCGCCGGACATCCTGGCCGCCATCGCGGAACACCGGCGCCTGTTGGCCCGTATTCCGGCTGCAGTGGCGGGGCCGGCCAGAGGTGTGCTGGAACGATATTTCGCGGACCTGAGGGCAACGGGCCGGCCGATCCCGGTCTATGCCGACTCCGTCGCTGACCGCCGCGCGAAGGCCACGCTCGCCCGCACCGGCCACGATCGGGGTCAGCGGCCGGGGGTGAACCAGACGTTCATCGCGGGCACGCTGGGCATCCACAAGTCGCAGGTCGCCAACTTCATGCGCGATCACCCGGAGGCGTGGGCGGACCTGGAGTTCGGCAGTGGCGCGTTCTTGGACATCCCGGTGACCGGAAGGATCGACAGCAAGCGGTGGACGGACGGCGTCGACTTCGCCGAGGTCAAGGATCTGACCCTGCATCTGGTCACTGCCTCGCTGGTGGTCATAGCGTATTTGTCTGGAATGCGGCAGGAGGAAGTCCTCCATCTGGAGCGTGGATGCGCCCACCGTGAGACACGCGGGGACGGCACCATCCGCTACCGCGTCAACGGGCGGCACTTCAAGGGTGTCACCGACGAGGACGGCAACACCGTCCCCGAGGGCGAGATGCGACCCGAGCCATGGACCGTGATCGAGCTGGTCCACCGCGCCATCGAGGCAGTCGAGCAGGCACACGACGAGACCCTGCTGTTCCCCTCCAGCATCAGCAAGCAGCGCCGGCCTTCGGCGCATCACGGCGAGGCCATCCGCACCGGCTGGGTGAAGGACCGGATCGGCTACCTGATGGCCTGGGCGAACGGGCTGGCCGCCGCCCACGGGCGGGATCACGAGGTGATCCCGCCCGATCCCCAGAACAGCTTGACGCTGGGGCGGTTCCGCAGGACCGTCGCGTGGTTCATCTACCGGCGGCCGGGCGGGCGCATCGCCCTGGGGCTTCAGTACGGCCACGTCGGCTCCTCCATGGGAGAGTCGTACGGGAGCCGCAGCAAGTTCGACATGCTCAGCGTCCTGGACTTCGAGGAGAGCCTGGCGGTCGCCGAGACCCTGGCCGAGGCGGGTGACCGGCTTGACGCCGGAGAAGGAGTCAGCGGCCCGGCCGCGGGCCGCTATCTGGCCGCCGCCCAGGAGTTCCGGGCGGCCTACGGGGGAGGCTTCCTCACCCGGCGCCAGCACACCGCGCTGAAGGCCAACCCGCGGTTGCGTGTCTACGAGAGCGAGAACGCACTCCTGACCTGCAACTTGGACCCCTTCAAGGCGTTGTGCGATCCGGATCTCGGCCGGGGGACCGGCCTGCGGACCCCGAGCTTCAACCGCTGCAACCCGGCCTGCACGAACATCTCGCGGACCGACACCCATATCAAGCGCGCGCAAGCGGAGAAGCAGCAGCTGGCCGAAGAACTCGCCGACGGATTGAGTCCGCAGCCCGTGGCCCTGCGCCTGGAGCAACGGATCGAAAAGCTCGACCTGATCATCGAGTCGCACGGCGCGACGCGCCACCAGCCCGCCCTGACCACTGAGGAGGCGTGAATGACCCAGACCCAGTCCACCACCGAGCCCGCCGCGACGGCGAGCATCGCCCAGACGGTCGGGGCTGTGCTGGCCCAGGCATCCGCCGCGGCCAACCCGGACAACCCGCAGGACGCGGCGGAGATCCAGGCGATCACGGACGCGATGGTCCGGTTGCTCGTCGGGATCCCATTGCGGTCCGACGGCCAGCTGACGGTGAAGTCCCTGGCCGAAGAGGCCGGGCTGCGGCGCAACAAGCTCACCCACAAGCACACCGGCCTCAAGGATCTGTTTTATGCCCTGATCAGGGCCCAGGACGTCCAGCCGAAGGCCGCCGACGCTCTGAAGCGGAACAACAACGAGCTCACGGCGCGGCTCAAGAAGGCCCGCGAAGAATGCGATCAACTTCAGACCCAGGTGAAACAGCTGGTCCGTGTCATTCAGGTGCTGGAAGTGGAGAACCACCAGTTGCGGGAGTCCGCCGGTCAGGACGGAGTGGTGAGGGTCTTGCACCAGCGCTGACCGGCGGCCTGCTTGAGGGCATCAGGCCGCGACCCCGAGTTCCGTGCGGGTGCGGTGGATGAACTCGCGGATCCGCGTCAGGCCCGGCCGCCTCTACGGCCAGGAGTGGCAGGCACCACCTGGATCAACGGCTGGAACGGGGGCTTGGTGCACCAGGTGAACCTCATCCAGTAGTGGTGGCCGAGGGAATTCTCCAGCATGCCGATGAGCATCCGGTCGGCCCCGATGGCGACGAGGGATTTAAGGACGTCGGAGTCGACGTACATCCCTGGTTCCTCGTCATCCGAAAGGTGGTCGATGAGGAACTGGAGCTGTTCTTTGGAGACCTCACCGATCTTGCTGTGGTCGTCGAAGCGGTTCAGCAGATACATCGTTCAGGGGTTTCCGATCGAGTTGGGTTGGGACTGATGACGCCACGCCATCCAGGCGCGGCTTCAGGCGGCGACGCCGAGTTCGGTGCGGGTGCGGTGGATGAACTCGCGGACGGCCGGCTCGCGCCGCCAGGGGGCGAGGGCGGTGTTGAACTCGCGGACGTAGTCCTTGGCCCGGGAGGACTGGACGCGGGCGAGAATGTCCACGGACCGGTTGCCCAGGTCGAGGCCCAGGTCGAGGTCGCGGGCCTGGAGGTGGGCGGTTCCCACGATCGCGAGCCGCATCCCGACCGAGCGGGTGAACACCCCGGACGGCATCGCGGCGGCCCGCTGGTTCCAGGCGAGGGCCGCTTTGGGGTTCTTCAGGTCTCGGAAGACCTCGGCGGCGTCCGCCGACAGCCTCGCGTGGTGATAGAAGTCGATCCAGGCGGGTTCTGAGCCGCTGGCGGCGTCCGCCTGGCCCAGGAGGTCCTCGGAGGCCGCAAGGGCCCGTGAGGCGGCCCTGGCGTCCCTCTCGCGGGCATGGGCACGGGCCTCGATGAGCTTGGTGAACGCGAGAACCCGCGGGGCGGCCTGGCCCTTGGCCCGTTCGAAGGCTCCCTGGGCCATGTCGATGGCCTCGGAGCCGAAGCCCCGCAGCAGGGACTGCATGGCCATGGTGGTCAGGACATAGCAGCCCAGCTGGACGTCTCCGCCCGCCCGGGCCAGGCGGAGGGCCTGGATGAAGTGCCTCTGGGCGACATCGTGCTGGCCCACGTCGAAGGCCGTCCACCCGGCGAGGCGGGACAGCTCGGAGGTGACGGAGAACAGGTCCCGGCCGACGGCGTCGGTGAAGGAGCCCCGCAGCAGCGGGGCGGCCCTCTCCTGGAGGCAGACGGTGACGGAATTGGCCTTCCAGTTCCCGCCGCCGTATTTGGAGTCCCAGCGGCGGGCCTCGTCGGCCGCGTCCCGGAGTTCTTCCAGATCGGCCCGGCCGACCTGCTTCTTGCCGCCGGCGAGGTCGGCGGCCTCGTCGGCGGGGGTGACCAGCCAGCGGGTCACGGGGGTGCTGAACGCAGACACGGCGAAGCCGGATCCGGTTAAGAAGTCGCGGCGGTTCACGAAACTCCAGAACGACGTGGCCACTCGGACCGCATCAGCACGGTCCCGCGGGAAATCCAACCCCACATCCGCGTCCGGTGTCTCCGCATCGCCCATACCGATTTCACCAAGCGCCACCGGACGGCCCAGCCGTTCGGCGATCGCCTGCGCCAGGAACGTGGGCACCGGCCACTTGGGGATCATGCCCCGCTGGCACCAGTTCGCGATGGAGGTATGCGAGTAATCCGTCTCCAGCCCGGCCTGCTGGGCGAGCTGGTTGACCCGCAGGGCCAGAGACTTGTGGCTCGCACCGCAGGTCTCGATGAGCCGGTCCAGGTCCGCGTTCGGCGGACGCTTCCGACGGCTGGTCGACGCCACCCGATCCCCTTTTCCACCAGGTCAGCAACAGGGCTGCCGACGAGGAAACGCCACGAGCCAGGCCGCGTCGACTGGGCATTTCCAGCCGTACGCATTCCGGCAGGGCACGGGGAGGCTGTTCGCCTTCCCGCGTCTGGAGCCACCGAGGGTATTGCCCTGCGGACCCTGGGTGAACCTGCTTTGCGAGTTGTGAGCCCCCCTGCGAGCCCTCCCAGGCATGACGGCCCGGCAGGTGTGATGAGGGCACAGGCCGCCGCCGGGACGCCAGGAAGGGACTCCCGGCGGCGACCGCCGTCAGGCACCACGACTTCACGCTCGGGGGTGAACCAGATGTGCGGAATCGCAGGACTGGCCGGAGGCGACGCCATCCGGCACGAGAAGACCGTCGCCGCCATGGGCGACTCGCAGCACTACCGCGGCCCGGACGGCACCATGCACACCGCCGCCCGGGACGGGCGGGCGGTGCTGGCCATGAACACCCTCCTGATCGTCGACCCGCAGGCCATGCCCGGCCCCTACCTGGACCGGGATACCGGCATCCTGCTGGCCTTCAACGGGGAGATTTACAACTGGCGGCAGCAGGCCGCCGCCTGGGGCATCGAGGTGAGCGAGCGGGAGTCGGACGCCCACTTCCTGCTGCGGGCCTGGGCCAAGATCGGCCCGTCCTGCCTGGACGGCATGGACGGCATGTTCGCCATCTCCGTCTACGACCCGCGGACCGCGAAGCTGTTCCTGGCCCGCGACCGGCTCGGGGAGAAGCCGCTCTACTGGCGGCTGGACGGCGGCCGGCTCGCGTTCGCCTCCGAGGTCACCACCCTGACTGGCTACGGGCCGGCCCCGCTGGTCTTACGGCCCGAGGTCACCGCGATCGAGACCCCGACCGGGGTCGACACACCGTTTCAGGGGATCCAGCTGCTGGCCCCGGCCACCCTGCTGTCCTTCGACGTCACCACCGGCTCGATCGACCAGATGACCTGGTGGCACCTGGAGGACCGGGCCCCCTACGCCGGCACCTACGACGAGGCCCTGGCCAGGTTCTCCACGATCCTGGCCGAGCAGATCCCGCTCAGGGCCCCGGCCTGCGACTTCGCCCTCCTCCTCTCCGGCGGGCTGGACTCGGCGGTGCTGGCCTACCTGATGCGGCCCCCGGTCTGCGTCACCGTCCGCTACCCCGGGCAGGACCGCCTGGACGAGTCCTTCACCGCCGCCGTGATCGCGCGGGACATCAAGGCCGAGCTGGTGGTGGTCGAGCCCGACCACGTCGACTTCACCACCGCTCTGCCGCACATGATGCGGGCCCTGGACTACCCGATGGGGAACGCGTCCACCTTCTCCGAGCACATGGCCTACCGGAAGATCGCCGACCTCGGCCTGCGGGTCGCAATCGGCGGGCTTGGGCCGGACGAGTTCTTGATGGGCTACGTCCGCCAGGCCCTGGTCCTCTTCGGTCCCGACGCCGTCATGAGCGCCGGCCTGGACGCTTACCGGCCGCTGGCCGCCAAGCTCATGCACGCGGCCGGCGAGCCCCTGGACCCGGCGGAGGCGGTGACCCGGCTGATCCTGCGGGGCCCGGACCCCGACGGCCGTCTCCGCGACCTCGTCGCCGACGCGATGGCCCGCGCGGGCGGGGATCTCGCCCGCGGCCTGACGCTGGCGGACTTGGCGACGGCCTGGAGGCCGCTGGTGATGACCAGCGACAAACTCGCCTCCGCCTACGCGCTCGAACGCCGGTCCCCCTACCTCGCCCGCGACCTCGTCGAGTTCGCCTACCGGCTGCCCGTCGACTACAAGATCACCGATCCGGCCCAGGGCAAACGGATCCTGCGGGACGCCGCGAAGTCACTCGGCCTGCCCCGCGAGGTCTGGGCCAGCCGCGACAAGCTCGGCTTCGCCTCCCCGGTCCCCTCCTGGCTCAACGGCAACCTCGCGGCCTGGGCCGATACCCAGATCCGCATGGCTCTCACCGACGCCCCGCACGCTTTCCGCCGCCTCCTCGAGGGGGGTTTGAAGCCCGGCGGCCGGTTCGACCGCACCCGGATGCAGGCCCTCATGGCAGCCGCATGGTTTTCGGACCAGACGGTGAGGGCTGCCGCGTGATCCCTAACGCCGTTACTACGGTGAGGGAATGCACTCCGAGAACACCGCCATCGAGGAGCCGGCCGCCGCCCGCGGAGCCGTCGCGATCATCACCAACCGTCGCGGCGAACTCCTCCTCCACCTCCGCGATGACCTTCCCGAGATCGCCTGGCCCGCGCACTGGTCCGTCATGGGCGGCGGCTGCGACCCCGGAGAGTCCCCTGCCGACGCGATCATCCGCGAACTCGACGAAGAAGCGGGCCTGATCCCGGAGAACCTGACCGAGCTGTTCGAGGTCACCGACCACCGCGGCTCCGGGCAGATCATCACCTTCTTCTCCGGCTTCTGGGACGGCGACGAGACGGATCTCCTTCTCGCAGAGGGCGTCAAGCTCCAGTTCTTCGCCCCCGACTACCTCGACATCCTCACGATCCCGCCGTTCATCCGGGACGGGATCTACCGCTATCTGGCCGCCAGGCCCTCCTGATCACCCCGCCCTTTCCGGGCGGGGCAAGGGTGGGGCCGCCAGCGGCGGCCCCACCCGAAGGGACACCCCGAGCATGAAGATGACCGTCATCGGATGCGGCTACCTCGGAGCCACCCACGCCGCCTGCATGGCCGAGCTCGGCCACGAGGTCCTGGGCATGGACTCCGACATCGACAAGGTCCACACCCTCAACTCCGGCCGGGCCCCGTTCTTTGAACGCGACCTCGACGGCCTCCTCGCCAAACACACCGCGACCGGCCGGCTCCGCTTCACCGCCTCCTACGCCGATGCGGCCGAATTCGCCGACCTGCACTTCATCGGCGTCGGCACCCCGCCGCAGGCCGGCAGCAACGCCTACGACCTCACCCACCTCTTCGACGCCGTCCGCCGCCTCGCCCCCGGCCTGAAGGCCCCGGCCGTCGTTGCGGTCAAGTCCACCGTCCCCGTCGGCACCGCACCCCGCGTCGCCGAACTCCTGCGTGAGTACGCCCCCGCCGGGGACCTCGTCGAGGTCGCCTGGAACCCCGAGTTCCTTCGCGAGTCCTTCGCGGTCGACGACACCCTCCGCCCCGACCGGCTCGTCCTCGGCTTCAACACCACGCATTCCTGGGCCGAGGCCCTGCTGCGGCAGGCTTTCGAGAAGATCATCGAGTCGGGGACGCCGACGATCGTCACGGACTGGGCGACCGCCGAGCTTGCCAAGGGCGCCGCGAACTCCTTCCTCGGCACGAAGATCTCGTTCATCAACGCGATGGCCGAGGTCTGCGAAGCCTCCGGCGCCAACGTCGCCGAGCTCGCCGACATCCTCGGCCACGACCACCGCATCGGCCGCCACGGCATGCGGCCCGGCCTCGGCTTCGGCGGCGGCTGCCTGCCCAAGGACCTTGCCGGGTTCGTGACCCGCGCTGACGAACTCGACGCCGGCCTGGCTGTCGGCATCCTCCGCGAAGCCGCCGCCGTCAACGCCCGCCGCCGCCAGCGCGTCATCGACCTCGCCCACGAGGAACTCGGCACGGACCTGCGCGGGAAGCGGATCACCGTCTGGGGCGCCGCCTTCAAGCCTGAGACCGACGACATCCGCGACTCGCCCGCCCTCGCTGTCGCCCAGGCCCTCCACGACCTCGGCGCCACCGTCACCGTCACCGACCCCAAGGCCCTCGACAACGCCCGCAAGCTCCACCCCGAACTCGACTACGTCGAAGACCCCATCGCCGCCGTCGACGACGCGGACCTCCTCCTCCACCTAACCGAGTGGCACCACTTCACGACCATCGACCCCAAGCGGCTCGTCACCCGGGCTGCCAGCCCCAAGGTCATCGACGCCCGCGGCACCCTTAACACCGACCAGTGGCGCGAAGCCGGCTGGATGACCCGCGCCCTCGGCCGCCCCTGAGCCCCTCACCACCACGGGGCCGTGACCGGGCATTCGCGCTGGTCACGGCCCAGTGTTCGTCATTCGCCGCAGGCCGACAGGGGCGGAAGGGGCTGAATTCCAGACAAAGCCGAGAAACCGGCGCGGCAAGGACCAAGAAGGTGCCTGCCTACGGCCATCTCAGGCAACTCGCAGACAAGACGTCCCCTACCGACTGGCCGGGTGCCCCAAGCCCTCGGCCACCCCTGAACCTGACCATGCCCTGGTCAGCCTCCTCTGGCCCGTTGCTAACGCATGGACGCGGGGAAGAAGCCCGCTCTGCCGCCGCTTGCCGTTCCAGTGAAGTGGTAGGTGACGGCTTCGGAGAGCACCTTGGTGGGAGGGTCGCCGTTTTCCATGATGATGGCCTGGCCGGGGAAGGACAGCATGTCCTTATAGAACCGGTCCACGACGGTGGAGGTCAGCTCCACATCGTCGATGTCGTCGGGTTCCGGGTCGCGGAAGGTGACCACAGGTGAGTCCAAGACGACGAAGCCGAGATGGTGCAAGTCCCGGTCCATGCAGAAGCGAGCCAGCGCGGTGGTGAACGCCGAGTGCAGGACCGAGCGCATCCCCTTGCCGCGTTCTATCCGCTTGCGGCCGCCCGCACGGATCTCGGCGTAGTACTGGTCGTATTCGGCGTGGTCAGCCGCCGGTACCTGCCAGGCGTTGAGAGTCTGCTGGAGGATGGAGTCGAAGGCTCCCACCGTCGCGGTCGGGATGTGCTGGGTCGGGCGTGTAGTGACAACGGCCCCCTCACCGACCAGGCGGGATTTCTTGTCGTCGAGCTCCGCGATGCGAGTCTGCAGCTCCAGTTCCCGCTCGACGACGGAGCGCTCCTCGACCAGCTCTTCGACATTGGAGCGCAGCGCGGCGATACCGCCTTCCAGGTCGGCGATGATCTGGTCCCACACGCCGATGTCGGACTGCGCCTCCACCCGGCGGCTGATCAGAGCTGTCTGCTCGCCGTCAAGGTCGGCGATGGTGGGCAGTAGGTCGGCAAGCAGCGCGGTCGTCTTAGCTGCCTCTGCCTGGACGGCGATGTGAAGCTGGGTGGTTTCCTCCACCCGGTGGTTGGCCTGCTGGTGCTCGCGTTCGGCGCCGCAGAACGGGCAAGTGCCGACCTTGAAGTAGCCGAGGATGCTGCCGGCTTCGTTGACCATGGCCAGCCGTTCCAGGTCCGAGCGGTACTGGGCCTCCAACAGCTTGAAGCGGCCCAGCAGGTCACTGACCTCGGTCAGCCGCTCATCTAGGGCAGCCAGTTCCCGGGCGGTTTCCATGCGGGAGTCGACCGCTTCGCGGTGGGATTCGTTGACCTGGCGCAGTGGTGCGGACTGCTCGTCCAGCGCGGTGCGGATCCGGATGAGCCGGTCGCGGAGCTGGCGCTCGTTCTCCTGCGTAACGAGCTTGGCCGACAGGTCGAGGACAAGCTGATCCAACAGTTGTACCTGCCCCTTGTGGACACGGCGTTGCCCGGCATTGAGGCCGGTGTCCACGGCTGGGTCGCCTTCTCCGGTGACCAGGAATCGCATGACGGACAGCTCCGCGGTCCGCGTGCTGGCGGTCCCGGTACGCAGCACCGGCGGGACGTCACCGATCATGCGCTTCTCGGTGACTAGCGACAGGTGCAGCAAATCGGACAGCGCGAGGGGGCGGGTGCCGCCAGCTTCATTCTTGCGGATCAGGACCTCGTCCAAGCCGAGCGCGCGCAGAAGATGGATGGAGAGGCTGTTGCGGCTGCGAGCGTTGTGAACCGCTGTCACCGACGCATCCGGCGTGGCCATCACAAGATCACGCAGATCCGAGCGGTAGAGGAAAATGCTGTTGCTGTCAGGGGCTCGCAGTAGCGTCAGCGGGCTGCCATCCGGCATGAGCAGACCCAAAAGGATCTGTGTGTAGCCGTCGCCTTCCGGGACCATCGCCAGGTCGGCGCCGCCCAGCATGTATTCGATCGATTTCACGATGAACGACTTGCCGGTGTCGGAGGTGCCATAGATGACGGTCAGCTCCGGGCCGAAGACGATCTGCGCCGGGGGGAGGTTGGGTCCGCAGTAGGTGAGATGGGTCAGCTGCAGTTCACTCACGGCGGCCCTCGAATGTCGCGGATGCGGACAGGGAGCCACTGATGAGTTCCGCAGTGGCCTGTCTTACGTCGGTGTCGGGAGCCCAGTGGTGCACGACCCACTCGGCGCGCTCGCGCAGCCGCCCCACGTAGGGGGCCTCAAGGATGTCGACGAAAGCGGGCCCGCGTTCGGTGGCTCGGTAGACCAGTCCCGTCTCGTCGGCCTCGACGCCGGCGAGCCCGGCACGAATGAGGACCAGCAGCGCTTGTTCCAGAACGGTGCGTTTCATGCCCAGCTCACCAGAGTGCCCGGGCAAGGAAGGGTGCAGGGAGGGAGGGCCGTCGAGGTCGCCGCTGTGGAGGACGGCGTGGTCAAGGAGGGCCAGCTGTGCCAGGTCGAGGGGCTCGGGGTGGATCTCTGCCAGGAGCACCAGGGCTCGCACGCTGATCTCCAGCGGGCTATTGAGCGGGTTCATGCGGCTCCTCCTTCCTCACACCAGTGCAGTCGGCCTTCGTTCGCCAGGTGATGGCATACCCCCTTGCGGTCCAGGGGCCTCACGTACCGGGCTAGAACTGTCTCCGTCAGCGCCATGACTCCGGCGGCCTCCAGGACCGCCTGCAGGCGGTCCCAGCCAAGTTCGAAGCGCTTGTCGCCCACCTCTACCGCAATCGTGTGGACGTCGTCCATGACCGCATTGAAGTGTCCGTCGGGGTAAGCGTCCCGAGCGAAGCGGCGCAACGACTCGGCGCTGTAGAACGCCTCGCGCTGCCGACGCATGTGATCACCGGCCGTGGGGTGCTGCGCAATCAGTTCCAGGGTTGCGACGTCACCCTTCCACCGCTCGGCATAGACCCGCACCAGCTGCTGAACGTAGCGGGCCTCCTCGGGACCGTGCTCGTCCGGAGGCAGCATGACGGCTGGGCGCTCGCGCTGTACGTCTGGGAACCGCGTGACCCATTGCGGGGTGGTCTTGTGCTGCTCAAGCATCTGATCCATGTCGACTGGCACGAACATCGCAAAGTCCGTCTGCTCGGCCAGCTGGGCCACTGCCTGCTGCTGATCGGCCGTCAGCCGGGTGATGATCTCATCATTCGTGTCGGTCAGTTCCGTAAGGAATTTCGTACGAGTCTGAGTCGGCTTCGCTAGCGCATCACGCAGACCGCGGGCGAACGCCGGCGCGACGAAGACGTACTGGGTGGGAAGGACGAAGTGCCCAAGCACCACACCGACGAACATCTTGCGGATCTCACCTGCGGCAGTACTCCAGTTCAAGGCGTTCTTGTAGCGCTTGCACTGGTAGTTGTCCCACGGCCCCTCCAGACCCTGCGTGCTGCGGAACGCGGCAACGTCGATGCCGTGGTCTCCGCTGCCGCCCTGGCGCTCCACCCGCACATACGCGGATTGAAGAGCCGGGACCCACTCCTTGACGAACTCCTCGAACTCGTCCGGGTCGTACCCGAAGACAAGCGCCTTGGGGCTCGGCATGTACGGAAACTGCATCCCCGGACCCTTGAGCACCAGCGGCGGTTCGGCAGGACCGCTTCGTGGCGCCAGGGTTTGATCCGACACGTTCCCCCCTCGTGCAGCCCGGTCGGTCGCCGTTGCAGCGGCTGCGACTAGGGATATCACTGATCGATCGCTCACAAAAGAGCCACCTTCGAGATACCGACGGTGACGATGCCGCGCCCCAGCGCACAGGTATAACCACCCGCCGTCGAGGACGCGGATCTGCTACCGCACCTCACCGAGTGGCACCAATACTCCACAATCGACCCCAAGCGGCTCGTCTCTCGCACCAACAGCCCCAAGGTCATCGACGCCCGCGACACCCTCAACACCGACCAGTGGAGCGAAGCCGACTGGATCACCCGCACCCTCGGCAGCCTCTGACCAACACCCCCATGCGGAAGGGACCGACCCCCAACGGGCCGGCCCCTTCCGCATGCCCCAGGTGTCCAGAGGCTTGCTCGTGCCAGTTCGGCAGCTATGCGCGTCCCTTCCGCTGCATGCTCGTCACGAACTTCCCCGCGGTTTCCGTCGAGGGTGGCACAGCGGGCACCGCATACCAGTTCCACCACGACGGGTGCGCTGGTCGGGAGTGGCTTCCCAGGCACCCGGGCAGCTCTGATGGCTGCACTGCCAGCGGCAGGGCTTCGCGGAACTTGGCCGCAGATCGCTCGCGGTCCACCCGGGATGGTCGATGACCTCGATCAGCTCTGCTGCGATCTCTGGGAACTCGTCATGAAGGGACTTGCCCGGCTTCGGGCGCGTTCTGCCTGCGGTGGATCGCCTGCGGGCACACTCACGGCAACCCCTTCCCTGGCTGGTGCGCTGGCTGGGTTGGCATCGATACTCGGAGCCACACTCGGGTTCCCGGCACCTCCACAAGCACACCTTGTTCGAGTTGGGCAGAAGATCGTTAGGGGTCCACCTCGGGTGGTCGATGACCTCAATCAGTTCGGCGGCCAGAGTCGGGTTCACTTCCGCGAGGGACTCGCCGGGGCCGGGTCGGCTGTTAGCCGCCCCGGTTCTTTTCCAGCCGCACTTCCGGCAACCACGGCCGGCAAGGGCTCGAACGTGGAGTGGCACTTCCCACTTGTTGCCGCAGCCAGGCGCCAGACACCGCCAGGCACACAGGTCGTTGCATCCTGGCGGCATCTGGTCGAGTCCCCTACCGGGATTGGTCCGGTTCTCAACAAACTCCCGCTCCAGGTGAGGAGCTGCATCGAGCGCTGAGACCTTCGGCTTTGCGAGGTCTTCCTGCCAGAGGCGGCCCGCCTCGGACAGAGCTTCGATGACTTCAACGGGGTCGAGGTCCTTCCAGGGGTGGCCCCGCCTGCGCACGACATATCCCACGGCCTCAGCCCAGTCCGCGGGATCTACCCCCGGGCCGGCCTCGTAGTGCGCGATCCGAGAGATCGGCAGCGACGGAAGTCCCCTCTCTCGGATCCTCTCCAGACGGCGGCCGGCAGACAGCGTGGCTTGTGTCTTGGCGGTGTCGCGGGCCAGGCTGTCCTGCCCACTATGGGTCCACGCCGGATCCAGGTCGATCAGCAGATCTAGTTCCTTCAGGAAGAGATCGAAGGCGTCTTCACTGCGGCCGGGCAGACGGAGGCGGTGATCCACCTCAACGCCGATGCCGGAGGCCGCCTGGACGAGCATGGCCACCTTGTACTCGAAGAGTGAGCGGCCGTGACCACTACAACGACGACACCCCCGCCCATTGGTCCTATTGGACACGGTTGCTTCCCATTTGTGACCCTGGCGGCATTCCCATTCACAGAGATCGTGGCTCTGAGTGCGCAGAGTCTCAGGGCCGCGATCCGGGCGCGTCAGGTTTCTGCGGAACTGCTTCGCGAGGTCTGGGTTCAGTTCGGTCAGCGACTCGCCAGGACCGGGAGCCCGGTTCCGCCTGCGCGAACACGCTGGACAGCCCGTTGGCCGTCTGCGTCGGCTACGGAACACCAACCGAGTGGTCCACTCGTGGCCGCACCCTTCATTCGAGCACCGCCATCGGCATTGATCATGATCTGACCAGTTCATATCCGCCAGTCGAACCCCCGGGTTTGACCGGTTGGCGACGAACTCGCGCTCGAGCCTGGTCCGGACCTCGGCCGGATCAGGGTCCCCACCCTCAGTAGTCACACTGCCAGAGCGTGCCAGACACCACTGACAACGGGAGGCCGGCAGCATTCGGCCCGAGTCTTCGACCCGCCCCTGAGCCCCTCCCCAACCCGTGGCCTGCGGACGGCCGTCCCCAGGCCATGCGGCCATACCCAGAGCGTTTGACGAGGCGGGTCCGCCAGGACGGCGCCAGGGCATCGACCGTCTTGCGGGTTGGGGAAATAGCGTGCTCGCCGAGGTGCTGAGCGGATACCTTCGGGGGCCTCGCCGGGAAGGGCGTGCTTCTGTTGCCGTCACTGATGATCCCGGGGAGGGCTGCCTCAACCCACGAATGGAGATTCCGTGAGCGCTGACGCCCCGCAGAACCTGCCCGCACCCACCGAGCGGAGGGATCTGGTGAGCGCCGCACGCGCTGATCTGGTGGCGTTCGAAGAGTTCATGCTGGCGGTTCTCGAGGAGTGGGGTCTGCCGACTGACAACATCATCGTCAGCGCCGGGGACCGCCACGTCCTGATCAAGAACACCCCGGACATCCTCGGAGAGCTCGACGCCAAGCAACTGGCCCGATCCCCCTATATATCCAAGATGATCCTCGCCGGAGCTGCCGGCCTGTTCGACGCCGCCCTGAGCTACCTCTGGGACGAGACGATCACCCAGTTGCGGGACAGGGTGGCGGACTTTGACGTGGCCTACTTCTTCGACCTCGCCGAGGCCGACCCAGCCCGTCGGGAGGCACTTCAGACTCGCGATGACCTCTCGAAGATCAACGATGCCGCGCTGTTGGATGCCGCGAAGAAGATCCAGCTCATCAGCGATGTGGCTCACCAGCAGCTGAGCCACATCAACTACATGCGGAACCACGCGAGTGCCGCACACCCGAACGTGGAGAGGTTGACCGGCCTGAAACTCGCGGACTGGCTGCAGACCTGCATCCGCGAGGTCATGCAGCTCAAGACCCGGCCTGTCGTCGCGGAGATCGGAAGGCTTCTCCACAACGTCAAGGCGGCGGCGCTCGCCGAGGCCGAGCTGAAGAACGCGGCTACCTTCTTCAGTGGGCTCCCGCAGGACCAGGCCAACAACCTGGCCAACGGGTTCTTCGGCATCTACACCCCGCCCACCGCGGACCCACATGTCCTGGACAACGTCCGTCTGCTCTGGCCCGAGCTCTGGCCCTTCGTCAGTGAGGACACCCGTCGCGAGCTTGGGGTTAAGCTCGCGCGCTTCCGAGCCAACGCGGACAAGGCCCGGGCCGACCGGGCCAAGGAGCTTCTGGAGCTGGTCGACGGCGGAGCTGCCTACCTTCCCGAGTCCGATCGGCTCGTGGAGATCCAGGAGGCGCTGGACGACCTCATGCGGGCGCACCGAGCGCCGGGCGTGAATTTTTACGAGGAGCCGCCGGTCGCGCGGCGCCTCCGCGATGTCGTCGGCCGCCACGGCGAGGTTCCCGAGCTCCTGACGGCTCCCTACGTCGCCACGCTCGTGGACGTCTTCCTGACGAATGGCTACGGCACCGCCTGGAATGCCGAGCCGTACTACATCGAGCTCATCAAGCGGTTCGATGGACCGCAGGCCGCATACGCGCTCCGGTCCTTCGCCTTCACGTCGATCATCCCGAAGCTCGGAGTCACGCTGTCCCAGGCGAAGTGGGTCGAGCTTGTGGAGCTCGTGGCGCCCAAGCTCACTGAGCGGGAGGACCGCGTTCTGCTTGAGCACGTCCGGGCTTTCACTGGAACCCCCGACAAGCTCCGCAAGGACACGAGGATCGCAGCGCAGCTCGAGAAGTGGAACGAGGCCAGGTAGCTCTGATCTACCCAGGGGGCAGCCCAGGGCTGCCCTTCGGCTCAACACCCGGCATCGAAGCCGAGCTCCTTGAAGGGTCCCCCTTCGAGAGGCCGCCGACGAGGCCAAGGGCGCCCGCATCGTTCCCCTGCCCCGTCGCTAGTCGGCGCTGACCTTGGTGCCGCCGCGGCGACGGTAGATCACCAGGGGTCCTCAGCTGGGTGAGTCGCCTCTCTCTGAGGAAGGGCCATGGCCGACGCAACGTCGTCCCGACCCCCAGAGGCCCCTGGACGCCCTATCTCTAGTTAGCTAGAGTTTGAGGTATGAGTTATCCCTTCAGGGTGACCGACGCGACGCTGGACGTGCTCGAAGCCCTTTTGTCAGGCGATGAACAGCTCTACGGACTGAAGATCGCAAGACTGACGGGCCGCCCCAGCGGCAGCGTGGTCCCCATCCTTATGCGGCTCGAAGGTTGCGGCTGGATTCTGAGCGAGTGGGAGCAGGACTCGGACGCCCGAGGGCCGCGGCGGCGCTTCTACCGAGTCAATCCCGACCACATGGGCCAGGCACGGACTCTTCTGGCGGAGCGGCGAGGGCGGCGGACCGGGAGCCCTCTCATCTCCGGCATCCTCCGTCCGGGAATGGAGGGGGGACGATGAGTTCGCAGGTGATCGCCGTCGTGACGGCGGTAGTGCTTCCGCTGCTGCTGACAGAACTCGGCGACTGGTGCCCCTGGCTCGCCAAGCGCTTGGTGCAATGGACCGCTCGGCGTCTCGGGGATGCGGCAGTTGCCGAGCGCTATTCAGAGGAATGGCTTGCCGAACTGGAAGAAGTGCCCGGAAAGCTGTCGCGGCTGATCGTCGCCACCGGCAAGTTCCTGGCACTGCCCAAGAGCCGCTGGGTGCTGCGAGCTCAGCGGCGCGCTGCCGACGGCCAGCTGAGCTTTGGTGATCTGTTGCCTACGGGCCGACCCAGCTATTGGGACCGCCTGGAAGCCAGCGGGACGATGGTCGGTCGGGTGGGGCAATCCGAAGTTTGCTACAGGCTGACGGATGCCGTCCTCGATGCGGATGCACGCAGCAGGAACCGTCTGCACATGCTCGTTGGTCCCGCCGGCTGCGGGAAGACGGTTGCCCTCCAGTGGATCGACGCAGCACTGCGTCAGCAGGGGAAGGAAGTGCACTACCTTCACGCTGCCTGGTCTCCGACTGCCTTCCAGCTCGATAGGCGCTCGCGCAAACGGCTTGTCAAGGCCTCTGCAGAGGTCGGACTCCTCATGGTCGATGAAGCGGACGTGGCTACGATCCACGCGCTTGAGAGCCTGCGTCTTCGATGCCCAGTGCTGATCGTCGGCAGGACTCATCCGACCCGACAGCCGGTGAACGCGGGAGTGGTGATGGACCTGTCACCCCTACCAGGAGGCATCCTGGGCGGGCTTCACTAACCATCCCGGCAGGTCATGGTCAGTCCAGACCGACACCTCCTGCCTCAGCGACGACCCACCATATTTCCGACGAAGGCCATGAGGCCGATCCATATGACGACGCAGGCGAGCGGGACCCAGCCGGCCACCCGGCCGGGCCAAGCAGCAGCCCGCTCCTCGTCGCTCAACCCCACCCAGACAGTGCCCATCTCGGTGATCTTCAGAGTGGTCGCTCCGGCAGCGGCGCAGAGTATTCCGATCAAGAGGAGCCCTACTCCGCCTCCGGCGACGCCAATCACGAAGAAGATCGTTCCAAGCACGGACGCTGCAAGCCCCTCGTTCCGAATCCTCTTCTTCGGGTTCTCCGGCTCGAAATACAAGCGTCCATCTGGCCCTGGTGTCGTCGTCACAGCGAATCCTCGACGCCAGCCGCAATCGCATGAACCGTGCTTCGGCATCATTCGCCCGCAGTGTTCGGCCTTGCAAGGAACCTTTGTCTGTGATCGCGCCTCCGCCTGAGCATTCGGGTCGGACATCGCGCACCTCCCTCAACCAGGAGAGAGTCCTCTCTTCCAGTCCACCCCTGGTCAGGCTGGGGTGCATGTTGGAGCCTGGCGATGGGACGGGGCAACACGCTGCAACTTGACACGGAACCGCAATGGCCGACCCAGCTGGACGACCTCGGCGACGCCCGGCCCATCGGACTCTGGCTGCGGGGCCGGCCGGACCTGCGGACCTGGGCGCTGCGCTCCGTCGCCGTGGTCGGCGCGCGCGCCTGCACCCCGTACGGGGCCCACATGGCCCAGACCCTCGCCGCCGGACTCGCCGAACGGGGCTGGGTGGTGGTCTCGGGGGCGGCCTACGGGGTCGACGGCGCCGCCCACCGCGGGGCCCTCGCCTCCGGCGGCGCCACCGCCGCCGTGCTCGCCTGCGGCGTGGACATCGCCTACCCGCGCGGCCACACCGAGTTGCTCGGCCGGATCGCCGGGCAGGGCATCGTCCTGGGAGAGCTGCCACCCGGCAGCCACCCGACCCCGAGCCGGTTCGTGCTGCGCAACCGCGTCATCGCCGCACTCACCCGGGGCACCGTCGTGGTCGAAGCGGCCCACCGCAGCGGCTCCCTCGTCACGGCCCGACGGGCCCAGCGGCTCGGGAGGTTCACCATGGGCGTCCCCGGACCGGCCACCAGCGGACTCTCGGGCGGCGTGCACGAACTGCTGCGCGGCGAAGCCGTCCTCGTCACCGACGCCGCGGAAGTCGTCGAGCTCGTCGGCGGCATGGGCGAACTGGCCCCCGAGCGGCGCGGGCCGGTGTTCGCCCGGGACCTGCTGGACCGCGACACCCTGCGCGTGCTCGAAGCCCTCCCCGCCGGCCGCCCCGCCCACGCCGACGACGTGGCCCTCGCCGCGGGCACCGGCACCGATGAAGTCATCGGCAGACTGTACGAACTTCACTCTCTGGGGTTCGTCGAACGGCAGGGCGAGGGCTGGCAGTTGACCACACAATCACCTGAAGGAGGCACACAAACCGGCGGCGCCCGGCGAGGCGGTCATTGACCTGGGGTGTTCCGGTGAAAGAGTGAAGCCGATGAGAGACGAGGTCTCCCCGGTGGCAGCCGCCGGGACCGAGCGCCAGGCGCCGGTCCCGGGTCGTCCGCGCGAGTCAGGACGCCCCGGCGCCCCTGCGCGATCCCGTACTCTTCGCGCACCGCGACACTTCCGTCACGCTACGCTCCCAAGGAATCCCGCTCCGGCAAAGGCGAAGCATGCCCCAGCACACCTCAGGGTCTGACCGCGCTGCGGTGCCCCCCGCTGCCCGCGGCAGCGTGCGGACCACCGCGCCCTCGTCCCTCGACGTGCTGTGGCGCTCGTACAAGGAGAGCGGCGACGAGCGGCTGCGGGAGCAGCTGATCCTGCACTACTCGCCCCTGGTCAAGTACGTCGCCGGCCGGGTCAGTGTGGGCCTGCCGCCCAATGTGGAACAGGCCGACTTCGTCTCCTCCGGGGTCTTCGGGCTGATCGACGCCATCGAGAAGTTCGACATCGACCGGTCCATCAAGTTCGAGACGTACGCGATCACCCGCATCCGGGGCGCGATGATCGACGAGCTGCGCGCCCTGGACTGGATCCCGCGCTCCGTCCGGCAGAAGGCGAGGGCCGTGGAGCGGGCCTACGCCACCCTCGAAGCCCAGCTGCGCCGCACCCCGAGCGAGCACGAGGTGGCCCGGGAGATGGGCATCGCCGTGGAGGAACTCCACGCCGTCTTCAGTCAGTTGTCGCTGGCCAACGTGGTCGCCCTGGAGGAGCTGCTGCACGTCGGGGGCGAGGGCGGCGACCGCCTCTCGCTGATGGACACCCTGGAGGACACCGCGGCCGACAACCCGGTCGAGGTGGCCGAGGACCGCGAGCTGCGCAGACTCCTGGCCAGGGCGATCAACACCCTGCCGGAGCGGGAGAAGACCGTGGTCACCCTCTACTACTACGAGGGCCTCACGCTGGCCGAGATCGGCAACGTGCTCGGCGTCACCGAGAGCCGGGTCAGCCAGATCCACACCAAGTCGGTCCTCCAACTGCGGGCCAAGCTGGCGGATGTCGGACGATGAGCTTGCGGCACCTCCGTAGAGTGGACCTGTGCCCAGGATTCGAGCGGCCTCCGTGGCCGAGCACCGGTCGATGCAGCGCGGCGCCCTGCTGGACGCCGCACGCTCCCTGCTGTCCGAAGGCGGGACGGAAGCGCTGACCTTCCCCGCCCTGGCGGAGCGCACCGGCCTCGCCCGGTCCTCCGTGTACGAATACTTCCGCTCCCGCGCGGCCGTGGTCGAAGAGCTGTGCGCCGTGGACTTCCCGGTGTGGGCCGCCGAGATCGAGGCGGCCATGGAGCGGGCCGAGTCGCCGGAGGCCAAGGTCGAGGCATACGTGCGCAGCCAGCTGGGACTCGTCGGGGACCGGCGCCACCGGGCGGTGGTCGCGATCTCGGCCAGCGAGCTGGACGCGGGCGCGCGGGAGAAGATCCGCGCCGCTCACGGGGGACTCGTGGCAATGATCGTGGAGGCGCTCGGCGCCCTCGGGCACGAGCAGCCCCGGCTCGCCGCGATGCTGCTCCAGGGTGTCGTCGACGCGGCGGTGCGGCGCATCGAGCTGGGCGCCGCCGAAGACCCCGGCGCGGTGACGGAAGCGGCCGTGGCCATGGCCCTCCGGGGCGTGAGGGGCTGAGACCGGGGGGGCTTCCCCCCCGCCCCCCACCCCGCCCCCCCGCCCCCGCCCCGCCCCCTCCCCCCGAACGCGCCTCAGTCGTCCGCCGGGGTCAGTGGCAGGAGCCTTGGTGTCGGGTGGGGGAGCAGGGTCAGCGGGTTCAGGTACGTCGTGCCTGACAGGAGGCCCCAGTGGAGGCAGGGTGCCGTGCAGTGCGTGCCTTCGGTGAGGACGGCCACCACCTGGCCCGTCGTGACCTCCTCGCCCTCGGCGACCAGCGGCCGGACCGGTTCGTAGGTGGTGCGCAGGCCGCCCGGGAGGGTCAGGGACAGGACCCCGCGGCCGGCCACCTGTCCCGCGTGGTGCACTCGGCCCGGGCCCACCGCCCTCAGCTCGGCGCCCACCGGGGCGGCCAGGTCCACCCCGCGGTGCCCTGCCGCGTACGGGGTCGGGGGTGGGTCCCACCAGCGCGTCACCACCAGGGGCGGCGGCAGCGGGCGGGCCCCCGGGGCGAGTGCCTGGGCGAGGGTCAGGAGCAGGGTGAGCAGCAGTGTCGTCATGCCGTCCAGGTTGCCGTCCGGTCGCGCTGCGTGAGCGGGCCTGTGGACAACCGGCCGGGTGTGGACAACGGCGTCACCTGGCATACCGCCCGGTCCCGTACACTTCTTACGGCGATCCGGGTCACCGGGTCGACTTCGCACGCCCCAGCACCAGCCGCTCAGGCCAGGTGGAAGCGTCTCTCGGTCCCCTTCGACGGGGGCAGGGCGCGGTGGGGCGTCAGGAACCAAACCGAGAAACCAAGGAGATGGCCATGGCCGTCGTAACGATGCGGGAGCTGCTGGAAAGCGGCGTCCACTTCGGTCACCAGACCCGTCGCTGGAACCCGAAGATGAAGCGCTTCATCTTCACCGAGCGCAACGGCATCTACATCATCGACCTGCTCCAGTCGCTGTCGTACATCGACCGCGCCTACGAGTTCGTCAAGGAGACCGTCGCCCACGGCGGCTCCATCATGTTCGTCGGTACCAAGAAGCAGGCCCAGGAGGCCATCGCCGAGCAGGCGACGCGCGTTGGTATGCCGTACGTCAACCAGCGGTGGCTGGGTGGCATGCTCACCAACTTCTCCACCGTCTACAAGCGCCTCCAGCGTCTGAAGGAGCTTGAGGCGATCGACTTCGAGGACGTCGCCGCCTCGGGTCTCACCAAGAAGGAGCTCCTGGTCCTCTCCCGCGAGAAGACCAAGCTGGAGAAGACCCTCGGTGGTATCCGCGAGATGTCGAAGGTTCCCAGCGCCGTCTGGATCGTCGACACCAAGAAGGAGCACATCGCCGTCGGTGAGGCGCGCAAGCTCCACATCCCGGTCGTCGCGATCCTCGACACCAACTGCGACCCCGACGAGGTCGACTACAAGATCCCGGGCAACGACGACGCGATCCGCTCCGTCACCCTGCTCACCCGCGTGATCGCCGACGCCGTCGCCGAGGGCCTCATCGCCCGCTCCGGCGCTGCGACCGGTGACTCGAAGCCGGGCGAGAAGGCCGCCGCCGAGCCGCTCGCCGAGTGGGAGCGCGACCTGCTCGAGGGCGAGAAGAAGGCCGACGACGCCGAGGCCGCCCCGGCCGAGGCCGCTGTCGAGGCCCCCGCGGCCGAGGCCGTCGTCGAGGCTCCGGCCGCCGACGCCGAGCAGGCCTGACCCTCTGAGAGAGCCCGGCGTTCATCCGCCGGGCACTCGCAGCACGGACGATGACGGCGGGGGAGCCGCGCCACGAGCGCGTCTCCTCCGCCGTTCACCCGTAGATCTACGACTTCGAGAGAGAATCACAGACTCATGGCGAACTACACCGCCGCTGACGTCAAGAAGCTCCGCGAGCTCACCGGCGCCGGCATGCTGGACTGCAAGAACGCGCTGGTCGACTCCGACGGTGACGTCGACAAGGCCGTCGAGGCGCTCCGTATCAAGGGTCAGAAGGGCGTCGCCAAGCGCGAGGGCCGTTCCGCCGAGAACGGTGCCGTCGTGTCCCTCATCGCCGACGACAACACCTCCGGTGTCATCGTCGAGCTGAAGTGCGAGACGGACTTCGTCGCGAAGGGCGAGAAGTTCCTCGCCGTCGCCAACGAGCTGGCCGCGCACGTCGCCGCCACCTCCCCGGCCGACATCGAGACGCTCCTCGCGTCCGAGATCGCCCCCGGCAAGACCGTCACGGCCTTCGTGGACGAGGCGAACGCCAACCTCGGCGAGAAGATCGTCCTGGACCGCTTCGCGCAGTTCACCGGCGGTTACGTCACGGCGTACATGCACCGCACCATGCCCGACCTGCCGTTCCAGATCGGTGTCCTGGTCGAGCTGGACAAGCCCAACGCCGAGGTCGCCCGCGGCGTCGCGCAGCACATCGCCGCGTTCGCGCCGAAGTGGCTGTCCGCCGAGGACGTCCCGGCCGAGGTCGTCGAGTCCGAGCGCCGCGTCGCCGAAGAGGTCACCCGCGCGGAGGGCAAGCCCGAGGCCGCCCTGCCGAAGATCGTCGAGGGTCGTGTCAACGGCTTCTTCCGCGACAACACGCTGCTCGGCCAGGCGTACGCCCTGGACGCCAAGAAGTCCGTCCAGAAGGTTCTGGACGAGGCCGGTGTCACCCTGGTGCGTTTCTCGCGCATCAAGGTCGGCATCTGAGTCCGTCCTTACAACGACGGACACCGGACCCCGGTAGGGTCTGAAGCAGTCGTCCGCGTGCGCGCGGAACGACCGCAGATCTGACGAGGAGGCCATTGCCGTAGAGGGAACCGCGAGGACCCACCGGCAATGGCCTTCTTCGTATGTGCACGAGGAGATCTCCATGAATCAGGGCGTGGACCCCCACACCGCTTCCGACGACAAGAGCGACCACGACAAGAAGGGCCGCCGCTTCATGCTGAAGCTGTCGGGCGAAGCCTTCTCCGGTGGTGGAGGACTGGGCGTCGACCCCGACGTCGTCCATGCCATCGCGCGCGAAATCGCCGCGGTGGTCCGTGACGGCGCGGAGATCGCCGTCGTGATCGGCGGCGGGAACTTCTTCCGCGGCGCCGAACTCCAGCAGCGCGGCATGGACCGTGCGCGGTCCGACTACATGGGCATGCTCGGCACCGTCATGAACTGCCTCGCCCTCCAGGACTTCCTGGAGAAGGAAGGCATCGACTCCCGTGTGCAGACCGCCATCACCATGGGTCAGGTCGCGGAGCCGTACATCCCGCTGCGCGCCGTACGGCACCTGGAGAAGGGACGCGTCGTGATCTTCGGCGCCGGCATGGGCATGCCGTACTTCTCCACCGACACCACGGCCGCCCAGCGGGCCCTGGAGATCGACGCCGAGGCCCTGCTCATGGGCAAGAACGGCGTCGACGGGGTCTACGACTCCGACCCGAAGAAGAACCCCGACGCGGTGAAGTTCGACGCGCTGGAGTACAGCGAGGTGCTGTCCCGCGACCTCAAGGTCGCCGACGCCACCGCCATCACTCTGTGCCGCGACAACAAGCTGCCGATCCTGGTCTTCGAGCTGCTCGCCGAGGGCAATATCGCCCGCGCCGTCAAGGGTGAGAAGATCGGCACGCTCGTGAGCGACCAGGGCACCCGGGCCTGAGCGTCTCGACGCCGGGCCCGGCCCCGCTCGGCCGAGCCCGCCCCGCCCGCCTGAACCATCCATATCTGACATGCAGGAGCACGTGGTGATCGAAGAAATCCTCCTCGAGGCCGAGGAGAAGATGGAGAAGGCCGTCGTCGTCGCCAAGGAAGACTTCGCGGCGATCCGCACCGGTCGTGCGCACCCGGCGATGTTCAACAAGATCGTGGCGGACTACTACGGCGCCATCACGCCCATCAACCAGCTCGCGTCCTTCTCGGTGCCCGAGCCGCGCATGGCGATCGTGACCCCGTTCGACAAGAGCGCCCTGCGCAACATCGAGCAGGCGATCCGGGACTCCGACCTGGGCGTCAACCCCAGCAACGACGGCAATATCATCCGGGTGACCTTCCCCGAGCTGACGCAGGACCGCCGCAAGGAGTACATCAAGGTCGCGCGCACCAAGGCCGAGGACTCCAAGGTCTCGATCCGCGCCGTCCGCCGCAAGGCGAAGGACTCCCTCGACAAGCTCGTCAAGGACAAGGAGTCCGGCGAGGACGAGGTGCGCCGCGCGGAGAAGGAGCTCGACGACACCACCGCGAAGTACGTCACGCAGGTCGACGAGCTGCTCAAGCACAAGGAAGCCGAGCTCCTCGAGGTCTGATGAACGACTCTCCCTGGGCCACGGAGCCGGTTCCGGCGGGTCCCGCATACGATGCGCTGGTGGGCCCGCACACTCGGCCCATGCCCATCGTGCCCGATGCCGCCGGCCGTGACTTCGACGACCGGGAAGCACGCGATCGGGGGGCCGCCACCGACGGCGG
Organism: Streptomyces vinaceus; assembly: GCF_008704935.1. Classification (NCBI taxonomy): domain Bacteria; kingdom Bacillati; phylum Actinomycetota; class Actinomycetes; order Kitasatosporales; family Streptomycetaceae; genus Streptomyces; species Streptomyces vinaceus. The sequence goes on along the minus strand of NZ_CP023692.1, from coordinate 2,144,424 downwards.
CCCCCCGTTCCGCGCCGAGACGCTGCCGCAGGAGCCCATGCCCAGCCCCCCGCCCCCGCCCTCGCAGGCACCGCAGGACGCCACGCCCCCGCCGAAGAAGCGGGCGGGGCGAGACCTGCGTGCCGCCATAGGGGTCGGTGTCGGCCTCGGTGCGGTGATCTTCGCTTCGCTGTTCATCGTCAAGGCGGTCTTCGTCGGCGTGATCGTCGTCGCGGTCGTCGTGGGCCTGTGGGAGCTGACCTCCCGGCTCCAGGAGAAGAAGGGCATCAAGGCGCCGCTCGTCCCGCTCGCGGTCGGCGGCGCCGCCATGGTCATCGCCGGATACGTCCGGGGGGCCGAGGGCGCCTGGGTGGCCATGGCCCTGACCGCGCTGGCGGTCCTGGTCTGGCGGATGACCGAACCGCCCGAGGACTACCTCAAGGACGTCACCGCGGGTGTCTTCGCGGCGTTCTACGTGCCCTTCCTGGCCACGTTCGTCGCGATGCTGCTCACCGCCGACGACGGTCCGGAGCGCGTGGTCACGTTCCTGCTGCTGACCGTGGTCAGCGACACCGGGGCGTACGCGGTGGGCTGGCGCTTCGGCAAGACCAAGCTGGCGCCGCGCATCAGCCCCGGCAAGACCCGCGAGGGGCTGTTCGGCGCGGTGGCCTTCGCGATGGCGGCCGGCGCGCTGTGCATGGAGTTCCTGATCGACGGGGGCGCCTGGTGGCAGGGTCTGCTACTCGGTCTCGCGGTCGCGGTCAGCGCCACGCTGGGTGACCTCGGCGAGTCGATGATCAAGCGGGACCTGGGCATCAAGGACATGGGCACGCTGCTCCCGGGCCACGGCGGCATCATGGACCGCCTCGACTCCCTGCTGCCGACCGCCCCGGTGGTGTGGCTGCTGCTCGCCGCCTTCGTCGGCACCGGCTGAGCCGCCCGGGTTATCCTGGAAAGCGCGCCACTGGCAAGTGGCGCGCTTTCTCCGCGTCTGCGGGGATGGACCCGTGAGCTCTCCGGGCACCGGTCGTGCCATCACGTTGACCCCGCGCGTGTCCGGAGATCGCCCGCCCAGGGTTCGTAAGACTTGAGGAGTACCACTCATGGCCCCGCGTCCCGTCCCGGGAGAGCTCACCTTCGTCGCCCCTCGCGGAGCGAAGAAGCCGCCCCGGCATCTCGCCGACCTCACCCCCGAGGAGCGTCGCGAGGCGGTCGCCGCGATCGGCGAGAAGCCGTTCCGGGCCAAGCAGCTCTCGCAGCACTACTTCGCCCGGTACGCGCACGACCCGGCCGAGTGGACCGACATCCCGGCGGGCTCGCGCGAGAAGCTCCAGCAGGAGCTGCTGCCCGAGCTGATGAACGTCGTCCGGCACATCTCGTGCGACGACGACACCACGCGCAAGACCCTGTGGAAGCTGCACGACGGCACGCTCGTCGAGTCCGTGCTGATGCGCTACCCCGACCGGGTCACCATGTGCATCTCCTCGCAGGCCGGCTGCGGCATGAACTGCCCGTTCTGCGCCACCGGCCAGGCCGGCCTGGACCGCAACCTGTCCACGGCCGAGATCGTCCACCAGATCGTCGACGGCATGCGCGCGCTGCGCGACGGCGAGGTCCCCGGCGGCCCCGCCCGGCTGTCCAACATCGTCTTCATGGGCATGGGCGAGCCGCTGGCCAACTACAAGCGGGTCGTCGGCGCCATCCGCCGCCTCACCGACCCCGAGCCCGACGGCCTCGGACTGTCGCAGCGCGGCATCACCGTCTCCACCGTCGGCCTGGTCCCGGCGATGCTGCGCTTCGCCGACGAGGGCTTCAAGTGCCGCCTCGCGGTCTCGCTGCACGCGCCGGACGACGAGCTGCGCGACACCCTCGTCCCCGTGAACACCCGCTGGAAGGTCCGCGAGGTCCTGGACGCGGCCTGGGAGTACGCCGAGAAGTCCGGCCGCCGGATCTCCATCGAGTACGCCCTGATCCGCGACATCAACGACCAGGCCTGGCGCGGTGACCTCCTCGGCCGCCTGCTCAAGGGCAAGCGCGTCCACGTCAACCTGATCCCGCTGAACCCGACGCCGGGCTCGAAGTGGACCGCCTCGCGCCCCGAGGACGAGAAGGCCTTCGTCGAGGCCATCGCCCGCCACGGCGTGCCGGTGACCGTCCGGGACACCCGCGGCCAGGAGATCGACGGCGCGTGCGGCCAGCTGGCCGCCTCGGAGCGCTAGCCCGCGGTTTCCGCGGGCCGAATCGGGCCCGCGGGCCCGATTCGGCCACGGGGTACCCTGTGGCCGAACCAATTGCATATTCCGACAGGGGAGCGCCACAGCGCTGAGAGTGCGGTAACCGTCATCCGCAGACCCTCTGAACCTCGCCCCGGTCATTCGGGGTAGGAAGTTCGGTCATCACTCAAGCTGTTGCGCCCTGCCCGGCGACCGCTCGCACGGAGCGCCGGGCAGGGCCGCGTCTTCTCCTGGTCATCCCAGGAGGAAATCACCAGTGAGCACCACCAAGAAGTTCGCGGGCGCCGCGCTCGCGGCCGCGCTCGGCGTCGCCACGCTCAGCGCCTGCGGCGGCGGGGGCAAGGACGAGTCCGCCTCCGGCGAGAGCGGCGCGCCGAAGTCCAAGACGGTCACGCTCGTCTCGCACGACTCCTTCAACGTGACCGACACGGTCCTCAAGGAGTTCGAGCAGCAGAGCGGCTACACGGTCAAGGTCCTGAAGTCCGGGGACGCGGGCGCCGCCCTCAACCAGGAGATCCTCACCAAGGGCTCGCCGCGCGGCGACGTCTTCTTCGGTGTGGACAACACGCTGCTCTCGCGCGCCCTCGACAACGGCATCTTCACCCCGTACGAGGTCAAGGGCCTGGCCGACGTGAAGCCCGAGTACGTGCTCGACAAGGAGCACCGGGTCACCCCGGTCGACTCCGGCGACATCTGCGTCAACTACGACAAGGCGTACTTCGCCGACAAGAAGATCGCCCCGCCGCAGACGCTGGACGACCTGGTCAAGCCGGAGTACAAGAACCTGCTGGTCACCGAGAACGCGGCGACCTCCTCGCCGGGCCTCGGCTTCCTGCTCGCCTCCGTCGGCAAGTACGGCGAGGAAGGCTGGAAGGACTACTGGAGCAAGCTCAAGGCCAACGGCGTCGAGGTCGTCGACGGCTGGGAGCAGGCCTACAACGAGCGTTTCTCCGGCTCCGCGGGCGGCAAGAAGGCCAAGGGCGACCGGCCGCTGGTCGTCTCGTACGCCTCCAGCCCGCCGGTCGAGGTCCTGTACGGGGAGCCGCAGCCGGCCGAGGCCCCCACGGGCGTGGCCACCGGCACCTGCTTCCGCCAGGTCGAGTTCGCGGGCCTGCTCAAGGGCGCGAAGAACGAGGAGGGCGGCAAGGCGCTCCTCGACTTCCTGGTGAGCAAGAAGTTCCAGGAGGACATGCCGCTGCAGATGTTCGTGAACCCGGTGGTCAAGGACGCGAAGCTGCCGGAGCTGTTCACGAAGCACGGCGTGGTCATCGAGAAGCCCGAGAACGTGGCTCCCGAGACGATCGCCAAGAACCGTGAGCAGTGGGTCAAGGCATGGTCCTCGCTCGTCGTGAAGTAGCACGCGAGAGCGCGCGCGGCACGGCCGTCCGGCTCCTGCTGATGGCCGTGCCGCTCGCCTTCTTCGGGCTGTTCTTCGCGTATCCCGTGGCCGCGATCGTGGGCCGCGGGATCAAGACCGACGAGGGATGGCAGTTCGGCCGGATCGGCGAGGTGCTGGCCCGGCCCGACATCGCCGACGTGCTCTGGTTCACCACCTGGCAGGCGCTCGCGTCGACGGCGCTCACGCTCCTGATCGCACTCCCCGGCGCGTACGTGTTCGCGCGCTTCGAGTTCCCCGGCAAGCAACTGCTGCGGGCGGTGGTCACCGTCCCGTTCGTGCTGCCGACGGTGGTCGTCGGCACGGCGTTCCTGGCGCTGGTCGGGCGGGGAGGGCTGCTGGACGAGGTGTGGGGCGTCCGGCTGGACACCACCGTGTGGGCGATCCTGCTCGCGCACGTCTTCTTCAACTACGCCGTCGTCGTACGGACGGTCGGCGGGCTGTGGGCGCAGCTGGACCCGCGCCAGGAGGAGGCCGCACGGGTCCTCGGCGCCGGACGGTTCGCCGCCTGGCGGCGGGTGACCCTGCCCGCGCTCGGGCCGGCGGTGGCCGCGGCCTCGCTGATGGTGTTCCTGTTCACGTTCACCTCCTTCGGCGTCGTGCAGATCCTCGGCGGGCCCTCGTACGCCACCTTGGAGGTGGAGGTCTACCGGCAGACCGCGCAGCTGCTGGACCTGCCGACGGCCGCCGTCCTCACGATGGTCCAGTTCGCGGCGGTCGGCCTGATCCTCGGTATCCACGCCTGGACCGTGCGCCGGCGCGAGACCGCCCTGCGGCTCGTCGATCCGGCGCGGACCGCGCACCGGGTCCGCGGGCCGGGGCAGCGCGCCCTGCTGGGCGGGGTGCTGCTGACGGTGGCGCTGCTGATCGTGGCCCCGCTGGCGGTGCTGGTGGAGCGCTCCCTCGATGCGCCGGGCGGGTACGGGTTCGGGTTCTACCGGGCGCTCCAGGACGTGGGCGCGGGTGGCGGAACGTTTCTGGTGCCGCCGCTGGAGGCCATTTGGAACTCCCTCCAGTACGCGCTCGCCGCCACGGCCATCGCCTTGGCTGTCGGGGGGCTCGCGGCGGCGGCGCTGACCCGGCGCGGGGGCCGGTTCGTGCGCGGGTTCGACGCGCTGCTGATGCTTCCGCTGGGGGTCTCGGCGGTGACCGTCGGTTTCGGGTTCCTGATCACCCTGGACGAGCCCCCGCTGGACCTGCGGACCTCGTGGATCCTGGTGCCGCTCGCGCAGGCGCTGGTCGGCGTGCCGTTCGTCGTACGGACCATGCTGCCGGTACTGCGCGCCGTGGACGGGCGGCTGCGCGAGGCCGCCGCCGTGCTGGGGGCGTCTCCGCTGCGGGCCTGGCGGGAGGTGGACCTGCCGCTGGTGCGGCGGGCGCTGCTCATCGCGGCCGGATTCGCCTTCGCCGTCTCGCTCGGGGAGTTCGGGGCGACCGTCTTCATCGCCCGGCCCGACCGGCCGACGCTGCCGGTGGCCGTGGCGCGGTTGCTGGGGCGGGCGGGTGAGATGAACTACGGGCAGGCGATGGCCCTGAGCACGATCTTGATGCTGGTGTGCGCGGCGGCCCTGCTGGTGCTGGAGCGCCTGCGGCCCGACAAGACCTCGGGAGAGTTCTGATGACGTTGCTCGAACTGGCGGGGGTGTCGGTCCGCTTCGGTGAACGTGCCGTCGTGGACGCGGTCGACCTGGAGGTCGCCGAGCACGAGGTCGTGTGTGTGCTGGGGCCCAGCGGAAGCGGCAAGTCCACGTTGCTGCGGGTGGTGGCCGGGCTCCAGCCCGTCTCGGCGGGGCGGGTCCTGCTGGGCGGGGCGGACCAGGCGCGGGTGCCCGTGCACCGGCGCGGGGTGGGCCTGATGTTCCAGGACCACCAGCTGTTCCCGCACCGGGACGTGGGCGGGAACGTCGCGTTCGGGCTGCGCATGCGGGGCTCGGCCGGGAGGCCAGGCCGCGGATCGTACGAGGAGCGGGTCGCCGAGTTGCTGGAGCTGGTCGGGCTCCCGGGGGCCCAGGGCCGCCCGGTGGCCTCGCTGTCGGGCGGTGAGCAGCAGCGGGTCGCCCTGGCGCGGGCGCTGGCGCCGTCGCCGCGGCTGCTGATGCTGGACGAGCCGCTGGGCCAGCTGGACCGGGGGCTTCGGGAGCGGCTGGTGGTGGAGTTGCGGGAGCTGTTCTCCCGGCTCGGGACCACCGTGCTGGCCGTCACGCACGATCAGGGGGAGGCCTTCGCGCTGGCCGACCGGGTGGTGGTGATGCGGGAGGGGCGGATCGCGCAGGCCGGGACCCCGCTGGAGGTGTGGCAGCGGCCGGCTTCGGAGTTCGTGGCGCGGTTCCTCGGCTTCGAGAACGTGATCCCGGCCGTGGTGGCCGGCGGGGCCGCGGTGACGGCGTGGGGGGAGGTGCGGGTGCCGGCCGGGTCGCCGCAGGGGGAGCAGAACCTGCTGATCCGGCCCGCCGGGGTGGTGCAGGCGGCGGCCGGCCTGCGGTGCGAGGTGCTCGCGCGGACGTTCCGCGGGACGCATGTCGCACTGCGGCTGCGGCCGGAGGCGGGGCCGGAGCTGGAGGCGGAGTGCGGGCTGGCCGGGGCGCCGACGGTGGGCGACCGGGTCGCGGTGGCCTTCTCGCCGGCCGAGGTGGTCGTGCTCCCGGCGGCGTAGCCGTGGCCGCCGGGAGCCCGGGCTCGTCCCCGCCGCCTCAGACGCCGGCGGGAGCCGGTTCCTGCGCCGGGGCCTGCGCGCCCTCGTGGTTGCCGTACCAGGCGACCGCCACCGCGCCCGCGACGGCCAGGACGAAGCCGAGGACCGCCAGCCAGGCCAGGCCCGGGCGGGAGGCGTCGCCCAGCCACAGGACGCCGATCGCGCCCGGCAGGACGGTTTCGCCGACGACCAGCGCGGCCGTCGCGCCGTTCACCGAGCCGATCTGGAGGGCGACCGTGTGCAGGTACATGCCGCCCACGCCGGCCAGCACGATGGCGTAGAGGGCCGGGTCGGCGAGGAGCGTGCCCAGGTCGAACGGGTCGATGCCGTCCAGGATCCGTACGCCCACGCCCAGCGCGCCGAAGGCGAGCCCCGACAGCAGGCCGGCCAGGATCGCCGCCCGGGAGCCGAGGAGGCGGACGGCCACCGTGCCGCCCGCGATGATCAGCAGGGTCACCGCGAACAGCCACCAGTGCGTGGACATGGGGGCGTGGTGGCCGCCCTCGTGGCCGGCGGCGGTCGCCAGCAGCACCAGCGCCGCGCAGACGACGCCGATCGAGGTCCATTCCTTACGGGTCAGCCGGATGCCCAGCATCTTGACGCTGAGCACGGCCGTGATCACCAGGTTGGCGCTGATCACCGTCTGGGAGAGGAACAGCGGCAGGAGCCGGGCGGCGAGCGCACCCAGCCCGAAGCCGACGAAGTCGAGGATGGTGCCGACGATGAACTCCCATGTCATCGCCGCCTTGGCGGTGGACGAGAGGTTCGGGCCACCGTGCGCGGTCACCCCCGCGGCGGCCGGGGTCGTCCGGGCCGCCCGGCGGGAGCCCACGGCTTGCAGGACGGATCCCGTGCCGTAGCAGATGGACGCCGCGATCGCGGTCAGCAGGCCTATGAGCACCGAGGGCTCCGTTCACGTCTGGCAGGTTTTGCGTTTTGATTACCTAGGGCAGACGTGTGATCGGGCCGGGAAGTTGCCTCGGACCGCCCTCCGGTTCGTCTAGTTCTTCACGTCCATCGCCGCGAGCACGGCGGGGACCTCGTCCACCGAGTCGACCAGAGCGATCCGCGACTCCATCGCCCGGCCGCGCGCCAGCGCCTGGAGCAGCGGCCACGCCGGCAGGTGCTCGGTCCAGTGCGTACGGTCGACGAGCACCATCGGGGTCGGTTCGCCCCGCGACCCGTAGTAGTTCGGCGTCGCGTTGTCGAATATCTCCTGGAGGGTGCCCGCAGCGCCCGGCAGGAAGACGACGCCCGCGTTCGACCGGGCGAGCAGCCCGTCCTCGCGGGTGGCGTTCGCGAAGTACTTGGCGATGTGGCCGGCGAAGGCGTTCGGCGGCTCGTGCCCGTAGAACCAGGTGGGGATGCCCACGGAGTCGCCGCCCCCGGGCCAGCGGTCGCGTACGGCGAAGGCCGCCCGCGCCCAGTCGGAGACCGAGGGGACGAACGAAGGGGCCTTGGCCAGGATCTCCAGGGCCTCCGCCAGGGCCTCGTCCGGGGCGGGCGCCAGGTAGGCGCCGAGGTTGGCCGCCTCCATCGCGCCCGGGCCGCCGCCGGTGGCCACCGTCAGTCCGGACCGGGCCAGTTCGCGGCCGAGTTCTGCCGCGCCCTGGTAGTCGAGGCCGCCTCGGGCCATCGCGTGGCCGCCCATGACGCCCACCACCCGGGCGCCGGCGAGGTGTTCGTCGAGGGCGTCGGAGACCGCGTCGTCGTGGATCGACCGCAGCATCGAGGAGAAGATGTCGCCGTCCGCCTTGGACTCCTGGAACCAGGCGTACGACTGGGCGTCCGGGGTGGTCTCGTAGCCGTCCGCCAGCCCCGCGAACAGCTCGTCGGCGCCGTACAGCAGACCGCGGTACGGGTCGAAGGGGAGGTCCGGGACGGGCGGGAAGACGAGGGCGCCGTCCGCGCGCACCTTCGCCGAGGCGTCGGGCTCCATCGCGCAGCCGAGGAAGACGGCCGCGGAGGTGTCGGCGGAGAGGAGGGCGAACGTGCGCTCCATCAGGTTGACCGACTGGACCCGGTAGCCGCTGAGCGAGCCGCGGGCCGCGACCCGGTCGAACTCGGCGAGCGTCTCGATCTCGGTGTCGATGTATCCGTTGACCATTCGGCCCACCCTAAGGGCTGCCCGGGTCAGCGGGTCAATGCCAGCGACGTCAGCTGCGCCACACCCCATACGACCGGCGCGCAGACGGCCACCAGCGCGGTGGCGCGCAAGGTCGCGGCCGTACGGAGGACTCCGCCCGGGGCGCCCATGTCGCGCAGTGCCGTCCGCGCGGCCGAGCGGTCCTGGCGCACCTCGACGGCGCGGGTGACCAGGGTCGCGGCCGCGCACAGGACGACCAGGGCGCAGGCCGGCCCGGTCAGCGGGCCCAGCGGGACGCCGAGGCCGCCGCGCTCGCGCAGGGCCGCGGCGGTGAGGGCCCCCGCGCCGACCGCGCACAGGACGCCGAGGGGGCGGCCCAGCCGGGGTGCCTCCTCCTGGAGGGTCCGCCCGGCCAGCAGCCGCATCGCGCCGGGGCGGGCCGCCTGGACCAGCGCTCCGCAGGCGTAGGCGAGCCCGGGACCCGCGAGGGAGAGACCGACGGCGGTGAGGGCCCAGCCGGCCGGCATCCCGGCGCCGCCGGGGCCCGCGTACGCCTCGACGGCCAGTCCGCAGGCGGTGAGGGAGATGCCCCAGGGCAGGGCGGTCTGCGGGGCCGGCGGCGCGTGCGGGCGCAGGGCGAGGGCGGTGGCGGCGCAGGCGCTCAGCGGGATCAGGGCCAGCAGGGTGAGGGCGGCCGCCACGGGCAGCGGCCGGTCGGCGTGGAGCAGTCCGGCCGCGGCTCCGTCGAAGGGCAGGCCGGTGAGCTCGCCGCGCAGGTGCAGGAAGGCGGCCAGGGCCAGGGCGCTGCCCAGGGTGCACGCGACGGCGGTGGAGACCACGGCGACGAGGAGCAGCCGTACGGGGCCCAGCCCGACGGCGTCCAGCCCTTCGCGGGGCCGGGTCGCGGGGTCGGTCCGGGCGACGGCGACCGCGAACTGCACGGTGACGGCGAGGGGAACCAGCGCCCACAGCAGGCGCGGGAACGATCCGGCAGGCCGGTCGGTGGCTTCCGCGAGCACGTACAGCAGGAGGAATCCCGTCGCGGCGCAGGCGGCGGAGACCAGCAGCCGGCGCAGCTGGACGAGCGGGCGGGAGCCGCGGGCTAGGCGGAGAGCGAGCACGCGGCCTGGCCTTCCGGGGTCTCGTCGGAAGGACCGTCGGCGCCGTTCGCACCGAGGGCGCCGTCGGCGGCCGCGGCCGCGGCCGCGGCGGGCCGCCCGTCGAGCAGTTCGACCCGGCGGTCGGCGACGGCCGCGCTCTCCTCGTCGTGGGTGGCCAGCAGCACGGTGATCCCGTGCGAGCGGGCCGCGGTGGTGAGCGTACGCAGGAGCAGGGCGCGCTCGGCGCGGTGCAGGGGGGCGGTGGGCTCGTCGGCGAAGACCACCGAGGGCTCCTTGACCAGGGCCCGGGCCAGCGCGACCCGCTGGGACTCGGCGCGGGTCAGCGCGCCGGGGCGCTTGCGGGCGAAGGCGCCGATGTCGAGCCGGTCCAGCCATTCGCAGGCGGCGGCCTTGGCGGTGCGGTGGGAGGCGCCGGATACCAGCAGCGGCAGGGCCGCGTTCTCCCACACCTTGAGCTCGGGCAGCAGCTGGGGATCGGGGCCGATCCAGCCGAAGCGGTCGCGGCGCAGCCGTTCGCGGGCGACGGGGCCCATGGTGTGGACGGGCACGCTGTTGAACCAGATCTCGCCCTGCTCGGGGACCAGATGTCCGGACAGGCAGCGCAGCAGGGTGGTCTTCCCGCTGCCGCGCGGGCCGGTCAGGGCCAGGACCTCGCCCTGGCGGACGCCCACCGAGACCCCGATCAGGCCCGGTGAACCTCCGTGGGAGTAGTGAACGGACCGTGCCCAGAGGACGTCATTGTCCGGTGGGGCGTTGTCCGGTGGAGCCACCATGGCGTACACCTCCGTCCGGGGGAACGAAGCGGAACCCGTTCGGTCACTGGCGCCGCACTGAGATGTAAAGAGATGAACGTCTTGGATGGTGACAGCACACGGCCCGGACCCCCGCGTTCTCACTCGAACGGGGGATCCGGGCCGTGTGGTCCGGACTATTCACTGCTCGTCAGGCACTGCTCTTTACAGCTTGGTCCATGCCTCGGTGAGCACCGAGCGCAGGATGCCTTCGATCTCGTCGAAGGTGCCCTGGTCCGCGATGAGCGGCGGGGCCAGCTGGATGACCGGGTCGCCGCGGTCGTCGGCCCGGCAGTACAGACCGTTCTCGAAGAGCGCCTTGGAGAGGAAGCCGTAGAGCACGCGCTCCGTCTCCTCGTCCGTGAAGGACTCCTTGGTGACCTTGTCCTTGACGAGCTCGATGCCGTAGAAGAAGCCGTTGCCGCGGACGTCGCCGACGATGGGCAGGTCGTGCAGCTTCTTCAGCGTCGAGAAGAAGGCGTCCTCGTGGTCCAGCACGTGCTGGTTGAGGCCTTCCTTGTCGAAGATGTCGAGGTTGGCGAGCGCCACCGCGGAGGACACCGGGTGCCCGCCGAAGGTGTAGCCGTGCAGGAAGGTGTTGTCGCCCTTGTAGAACGGCTCGGCGATGCGGTCCGAGACGATGCAGGCGCCGATCGGGGAGTAGCCCGAGGTCATGCCCTTGGCGCAGGTGATCATGTCGGGCACGTAGCCGAACTTGTCACAGGCGAACATCGTGCCGAGGCGGCCGAAGGCGCAGATCGTCTCGTCGGAGACGAGGAGCACGTCGTACTCGTCGCAGATCTCGCGGACCCGCTGGAAGTACCCGGGCGGCGGCGGGAAGCAGCCGCCGGCGTTCTGCACCGGCTCCAGGAAGACGGCGGCGACGGTGTCGGCGCCCTCGAACAGGATCTCCTGCTCGATCTGGTCGGCGCACCAGCGGCCGAAGGCCTCGGGGTCGTCGCCGTAGATCGGGGCGCGGTAGATGTTGGTGTTCGGCACCTTGTGCGCGCCGGGGACCAGCGGCTCGAAGGGCGCCTTCAGGGCCGGCAGACCGGTGATGGACAGGGCGCCCTGCGGGGTGCCGTGGTAGGCGACCGCACGCGAGATGACCTTGTACTTGGTGTGCTTGCCCTGCAGCTTGAAGTACTGCTTCGCCAGCTTCCAGGCGGTCTCGACGGCCTCGCCGCCACCGGTGGTGAAGAAGACCTTGTTCAGGTCGCCCGGGGCGTAGTCGGCGAGGCGCTCGGCGAGCTCGACGGCCTTGGGGTGCGCGTACGACCAGATGGGGAAGAACGCGAGTTCCTGCGCCTGCTTGTAGGCGACCTCGGCCAGTTCCTTGCGGCCGTGACCGGCGTTGACCACGAACAGTCCGGCGAGACCGTCCAGGTAGCGCTTGCCCTTGTCGTCGAAGATGTAGGTGCCCTCACCCCGCACGATGGTGGGGACGGGGGAGTTCTCGTACGACGACATGCGGGTGAAGTGCATCCACAGGTGGTCGTACGCGGTCTTGGAGAGGTCCTGGCTCACGGGCTATCGAGTTCCCCACATGTAGGTCTGCTTCTTGAGCTTCAGGTAAACGAAGCTCTCGGTTGATCGCACGCCGGGGAGCGCGCGGATCTTCTTGTTGATCGTCTCCAGCAGGTGGTCGTCGTCCTCGCAGACGATCTCCACCATCAGGTCGAACGAGCCCGCGGTCATCACCACGTACTCGCACTCGGCCATCTGGGTCAGTGCGTCGGCCACCGGGTCGAGGTCCCCCTCGACGTTGATGCCGACCATGGCCTGGCGCCGCAGGCCCACGGTGAGCGGGTCCGTGACGGCGACGATCTGCATGACGCCCTGGTCGAGCAGCTTCTGCACGCGCTGGCGCACAGCAGCCTCCGACAGGCCGACGGCCTTGCCGATCGCTGCGTAGGGACGGCGACCGTCCTCCTGCAGTTGCTCGATGATCGCCAGGGACACAGCATCGACCGAAGGGGACGGTTGTCTGTTCCTGGAATCTGCGCTTCGACTGACCACGACCTCACTGTGCACGAGGAGTCGTCTGTTCCGCAAGACGGAATCGATGAAATCCGTTGTTTGGCGTCGTGGATCTCACCGATTTCGTAGTTGGTGGCGTCTGGCCCTGCCGAAAGCGTCCGCCGAGGGGCTAGGATTGGGATTCGTCTCAATCGTTGGACATGTGATCAGGAGTGTGGCTGGAGTGACCACCGAACTGCGTCGTCTGCGCAACTACATCGGCGGAGAGTTCAAGGACGCCGCCGACGGACGGACCACCGAGGTGGTCAACCCCGCCACCGGCGAGGTGTACGCCACCGCCCCGCTCTCCGGCCAGGCCGATGTCGACGCCGCCATGGCCGCCGCGGCGGCCGCCTTTCCGGGCTGGCGCGACACCACCCCGTCGGAGCGCCAGAAGGCCCTGCTCAAGATCGCGGACGCCTTCGAGGCGCGCGCGGACGAGCTCGTGGCCGCCGAGTCGGAGAACACCGGCAAGCCGCTGGGCCTCACGGCCAGCGAGGAGCTGCCGCCGATGGTGGACCAGATCCGCTTCTTCGCGGGTGCGGCCCGTCTCCTGGAGGGCCGCTCGGCCGGCGAGTACATGGACGGGATGACCTCGATCATCCGCCGTGAGCCGGTCGGTGTGTGCGCCCAGGTCGCGCCGTGGAACTACCCGATGATGATGGCCGTGTGGAAGTTCGCCCCGGCCATCGCCGCGGGCAACACCGTGGTGCTCAAGCCCTCGGACACCACCCCGGCCTCCACCGTCCTGATGGCGGAGATCATCGACTCGGTCCTGCCCAAGGGCGTCTTCAACGTCGTGTGCGGCGACCGCGAGACCGGCAAGGCCATGGTCGAGCACTCCACCCCGGCGATGGCCTCCATCACCGGCTCGGTGCGCGCCGGCATGCAGGTCGCCGAGAGCGCCTCGAAGGACGTCAAGCGCGTCCACCTGGAGCTCGGCGGCAAGGCCCCGGTCGTCGTCTTCCAGGACGCCGACATCGCCAAGGCCGTCGAGGACATCGCGGTCGCCGGCTACTTCAACGCCGGCCAGGACTGCACCGCCGCGACCCGCGTGCTCGTCCACGAGTCCATCCACGACGAGTTCGTGAGCGCCCTCGCCAAGGCCGCCGCCGACACCAAGACCGGCGCCCCGGACGACGAGGACGTGCTCTACGGCCCGCTGAACAACCCGAACCAGCTCAAGCAGGTCGCGGGCTTCATCGAGCGCCTCCCGGCGCACGCCAAGGTCGAGGCCGGCGGCCACCAGGTCGGCGACAAGGGCTACTTCTACGCCCCGACCGTGGTCTCGGGCCTCAAGCAGGACGACGAGATCATCCAGAACGAGGTCTTCGGCCCCGTCATCACCGTCCAGTCCTTCACGGACGAGGCCCAGGCCCTGGAGTACGCGAACGGCGTCGAGTTCGCCCTCGCCTCCTCCGTGTGGACCAAGGACCACGGCCGCGCGATGCGGATGTCCAAGAACCTCGACTTCGGCTGCGTGTGGATCAACACCCACATCCCGCTCGTCGCCGAGATGCCCCACGGCGGGTTCAAGAAGTCCGGCTACGGCAAGGACCTCTCCGCCTACGGCTTCGAGGACTACACGCGCATCAAGCACGTGATGACCTCGCTCGACGGCTGATCGGTCGCCACGGAGATCACATCGATCACCGAAGGGGCTTGAGAGGGCGGGCAATAGACAATGTGTCTATTGCCCGCCCTCCTCCGTTCCCCGAGGCTTTGCCCATGCCTGAACCCGCCTTCTCCCGCCGCGCCGCGCTGCGCGGCCTCGGTGCCGCCGGCCTGTTCGCGGCCCTGACCGGCTGCGGTGTGCCCGCCGCGTTCGTCCCCGAGGACCGGCGGGGAGGCCCGGACCGCTCCGAGGGGGACAAGCGGGTCGCCTTCTCGAACTGGCCGCTCTACATCGACACCGACGACGAGGACGAGGAGCGCCGGCCCACGCTCGACGCGTTCACAGGGAAGACCGGCATCGAGGTCCGGTACACCGAGGAGATCAACGACAACGACGAGTTCTTCGGCAAGGTCAGCCCGGCCCTGATGAACCACCAGGAGACCGGCCACGACCTGGTGGTCGTCAGCGACTGGATGGCCGCCCGCTTCGTCCACCTGGGCTGGGCCCAGAAGATGGACCGCTCGGCGCAGCCCAACGTGGCCGCCCACCTGGACCCGCAGCTGCGCTCTCCCGCCTTCGACGAGGGCCGCCTGCACACCGTCCCGTGGCAGTCGGGCATCACCGGCATCGCCTACAACCGCAAGGCGCTCGGCCGGGAGATCAAGTCCGTGGGCGACCTGTGGCAGCCGGACCTAGCCGGCAAGGTCACCCTCTTCTCCGGCCTCGACGAGTCCTTCGCCCTGCTGATGCAGGGCAACGGCGTGGACGTCACCCGGTGGACCGAGTCCGATTTCCACCGGATGTGCGACCAGGTGGAGAGCATGGTGAAGAAGAAGCACATCCGCCGCTTCACCGGCAACGACTACACCTCCGATCTGAGCAAGGGCGACGTCCTGGCCTGCCAGGCGTACTCCGGAGACGCCATCCAGCTCCAGGCCGACAACCCGGACATCGAGTTCGTGGTCCCGGAGGAGGGCGCCGAGCTGTGGGCGGAGAGCCTGCTCGTCCCCAACCTGGCCCGCCACAAGGCCAACGCCGAGGCCCTGGTGGACTACTACTACGCCCCCGAGGTGGCCGCCGCGCTCGCCGCCGCCGTCAACTACGTCTGCCCCGTCCCGGCCGCCCGGGAGGTCCTGGCCGCGTCCGAGGACAAGGAGACCGCCGGGCTCGCCGAGAATCCGCTGATCTTCCCCGACGCGGAGATGCGCAAGCGGCTCGTCGTGGCCCGGGACATCTCCTCGGCCGAGCGCCGCTCCCTCGCCCAGCGCTGGAACGCCATCGTCGGCCTCTGAGCACCCGACGCCGACGGGAACGATCACGATCCGGCGTAGAACTGAACGCGTTCAGGAAATGTGCTGAACGTGTTCAGAAACCGGCGTACGCTTCCTTCCATGAGCGAGAGAAGCGCCCTTCAGCGGCGGATCCGTGCCTGGCTGGTCCTGTTCATCGTCTGCCTCGTGCTCAGCGGTCTCACCGCCTTCCCCCTCGTCGGCGAAGTCCGCTGGGCCAACTCCCTGGTGTCCCACGAGTGGCTCCGGCGGGTGGGTGACGGGCTGGACCGGGCCGACGCCGACTACCCCTTCCTCCTCTACGGCACCGACTGGCTCGCCTTCGCCCACCTGGTGATCGCCGTCTTCTTCTACGGGGTCCACCGCGACCCCGTCCGCAACGTCTGGATCGTCGAAGCCGGCATGATCGCCTGCGCCGGCGTGATCCCCCTCGCCCTGATCTGCGGCCCCATCCGGGGCATCCCCTTCGGGTGGAGCCTGATCGACATGTCCTTCGGGGTGTTCGGGGTGATCCCCCTGATGGTGCTCCGCCGCATGATCAAGCGCCTGGAAGCCATGCCGGGTCAGGACTGGCGGGCGAAGGCCGCCGCGACGATCCCGTAGGCCACCTGGTTCATGTCCCGGCCCTTGGCGTCGGTGGAGTTGACCGAGTAGACGAGGGTCCGCGAGAGATCGCGGGCTCCGCCGATCACGGTGCTGTACCCGAAGCGAGAGCCGGTCTTGCCGTAGACCACCGTGCCGTCCGCCAAGGCGAACCGCTTCATCCCCGCGGTCTGCACGGCGTCCTCCCCGGACTCGAAGTCGGTCACCGCGGGTACCGTGAACATCTCCTCCAGCTGCGCCTTCGGCACCACCCGCCCGGCGAACAGGGCCTCGGTGAACCTCTCCAGGTCCGCCGTCGTCGATATCAGGTCCCCGGCCGCCCAGTTGGACGAGGAGTTCCACTCCGTCACGTCCACCAGCGAGGTCCCGCCACCCGGCTTCGCCACCGCCTGGTAGCCGTGGTGGTGCGGGCCCGCGATCCGGTTCTCCGCGGGCGACGGAACCGAGGTCCGGTGCAGGCCCAGCGGCCTCAGGATGCGGGCGGACAGGGCCTGTTCGTACGACGTGCCCGTCAGCTTCTCGATCAGTACGCCCAGCACCGTGTAGTCGATGTTGAGGTAGTGCTGCCGCTCGCCCGGCCGGAACTCCGGCCCCCTGGCCGCCGCTCGGGCGATCAGCGCATGCGGATCGACCACGTCGAACCGGTGCGCGTACTGCGCCTCGAACGAGTCCCCCGGGCCCTCGGCCGCGGGGATGCCGCTCGTGTAGTTCAGCAACTGACGCACGCTGATGGGCTCGAAGCCGCCCGGGCCGGACGGCAGCAGCCCCTGGAGGTACTGCTGCACCGGCCGGTCCAGATCGACCTTGCCCTCGGCGGCCAGTTGGAGGACGACCGCCGCCGTGAAGGTCTTGGTCACCGAACCCGCCCGGAACCGCGCCTCCTCGAACGCCTTGCGCCCCGTACGGACATCGGCCACGCCCGCACCGCCCGACCACCGGCCGCTCGTACCACCGACGCGGACCAGCGCGGCCGTCGCGTCCTTGTTGTCGGCCCCGACCCCCGCGATCGCCTTCCGCAACGCCGCCGCATCGGGCGGACTCGTGTAGAGGGGCGGCGCCTCGGCCCCCGCCGACACCCGCGCGGCCGCCGCCCCGGACGCCGGAGCCGGCGCCGGAGCGGCGCCGGCGGCAGTCGGCCCGGCCGCGATACCGAGGGCCAAAGCGGTGGCGATCAGTGTGCGCGTACGTACGTCCATGGCGGGAACCCCCTGTGAGCCACCCAGGGCCCCAGCGGCCCCGATGACTCAATGCTGCAGGTCACAGGGGTTCCCGCGGATCACCCCCGAGAGGGGTCTTCGCCGGTACGACAACTCACCTGCGCGAGGGAGGAGCCCACCCCCCTCTCACTCCCCGGAGGGAGATACCTCCGAGCCAGCCCCGCTTCCGACCCCGCTCCCCGCCGCACCCCCGATCCCGATCAGGCCCGTCTCGTACGCGCAGATCACCGCCTGGATCCGGTCCCGCAGCCCCAGCTTCGCCAGCACGTTCCCCACATGGGACTTCACCGTGTGCTCGCTCACCACCAGCGCGGCCGCGATCTCCGCGTTCGACAGCCCCCGCCCCAGGTGCAGCAGCGTCTCCCGCTCCCGCGCCGTCAGCACCTCCAGCCCCCGCGCGGGCAGCGCCCCCGCGGCCGCCGGCCGCGCCGTCAGCGCCGTGTACTCCTCGATCAGCCGCCGCGCCACCGAAGGCGCCAGCAGCGAATCGCCCGCCGCCACCACCCGTACGGCATGCACCAGATCGTCCCGCCGCACGTCCTTCAGCAGGAACCCGCTCGCCCCCGCGTGCAGCGCCTCGTACACGTACTCGTCCGAATCGAAGGTCGTCAGCATCACCGTCCGGCACGCGCTCCCGGCCGTGATCGCCCGGCACGCCTCGATCCCGTCGAGCACCGGCATCCGGACGTCCAGCAGCGCCACGTCCGGCCGCAGCTCCCGCACCGCCGCCACCGCGGCCGCGCCGTCCCCGGCCTCCGCGACCACCTCGACGTCCTCCTGCGCGTCCAGGATCATCGCGAACCCGCTGCGCACCAGCTCCTGGTCGTCCGCCACCACCACACGGATCGTCAACTCCCCACCTCCAGCGGCGAGGTTACAAGGACGACGCGCAGCGAGAACCCCAGGCCACCGGGGCCGCGGCCGTAGTGCGCCGTTCCGCCGTGCGCCGCCGCCCGCTCCCGGATCCCGATCAGCCCGTGCCCACCGACCGCGCCGCCACCCGCACCACCGCCCGCACCGCCGCCCGCGGCCGCGGGTCCCGGCCCCCGCCCGTCGTCCGTCACCGTCACCGTGAGCGCCCGCGCCCCGTACTCCAGGCGTACCGACACCGCCGACGCCCCGGCGTGTTTCACCACGTTCGTCAGCGCCTCCTGCACCACCCGGTGCACCGTCGCCTCCAGTGCCGCGGGCAGCGCGCGCACCGCCCCCGTCCGCTCGTACGACACCCGCAGCCCGCTGCCGCGGACCCGCTCCAGCAGTCCCGGCAGTTCCTCGATCCCGGGCTGCGGCGACCGCGGAGCGGCCTGCGACCGCGCCGCCGGGTCCGCCCGCAGCACCCCCAGCATGGTCCGCAGCTGGGCCATCGCGTCCCGCCCCGTCTCGGCGATCGCGTCGAAGGCCGCCTCCGCCCGCTCCGGGGCCCTGCGCATCGCCACCGGACCGGCCTCCGCCTGGACGATCATGATGCTGACGGCGTGCGAGAGGACGTCGTGCATCTCCCGTGCGATGCGGGCCCGTTCGCGCGCCGCCGCCTGCTCCGCCTCGATCCGGTTCGCCCGCTCCAGCTCCGCGGCCCGCGCCTCGACCGCCTCCGTGTACGCCTGCCGGGTGTACTGGAGCCGCCCCAGCGCGTACGCCGCCGCGAAGACGAACAACGCGAACAGCAACTCCCTCGCCGTCCCCGTGTTGAGCGCCACGGAGGCCAGGATCAGAGCGGTCAGGGTCACGCCCATCGTGATCCGCACCCGCGCCGGGCACAGCAGGGCCATCGTGTACACGCCGATCAGCGGGGCGTACGGCAGCGGCTGGCCGGGGCCGTCCAGCGCGAGGGTGTAGAGCGTCCCCGCCGCGACCATCCCGAAGATCGCCGCCACGGGCGCCCGCCGCCGCCACACCAGCGGCACGTTGCCGAGCGTGGTCAGCGCGTACGCGGGCCACGTGGCCGGCGAGTCCAGCGGATCGCGCGGTACGACGAACGGAATCGTCGTCGCGACCTGGACCAGCAGCGTCAGCCCGAGGTCCCGCCACCGCGGATCCGCCCGCCGGATCCGCTCCCCCCAGGCCCGTATCACCGCCCGGGTACGCCGAGTTCGACCCGTACGCGGGCCAGCACGTCCAGCCGGTTGGTGGTGACGGAGTCCACCCCGGCCGCGATCAGCCTGCGCATCGCCCAGGCGGTGTCCGCGGTCCACGCCGAGACCAGCAGGCCCTCGCGGTGGAGGGCGTCCGTCAGCTCCCGGTCCACGAGTCCGAAGCGGTAGTTGAGCCAGGACGGCGCCACCGCGTCGATGAGCACCCGGCGCGGCGGCGCCAGCGTGGTCCAGGTCAGCGCGATCTCGGCGCCCGGATCGGCGGCGCGCACGGCCAGCATCGTGTCGGGGCCCGCGCAGTAGTACGTACGGTCGCGCGCCCCGCACTCCCGGACCTGGCCGACGACCGTGCGCACGGCCTCGGCCGTGGCTCCGGGCAGGTCGATCATCACCCGGCCCGCGCCGGCCGCCATCAGGGCCTCGCGCAGCGTCGGGACCCCGCCCTGCGTCAGCTCCTCCAGCTGCGGGGCCGTGACGGCGTCGAGCCGCACGTCGTGGCCCCACAGCCGCTGGAGCGTCTCGTCGTGGAGCAGGACCGGCCGCCCGTCGCGGGTCAGCCGTACGTCGATCTCCACCGCGTCCGCTCCGCGTGCGAAGGCGGAGCGGATCGAGGGCAGGGTGTTCTCGCGGACACGGTAGGGATCGCCGCGGTGACCGACGGCCGTCAGGGTGCGCATGGCACCCATTGTCCGCAGGCGTCAGCGCGCCAGCCAGGCGGAGGTGTACGTGTCGATCTCCTCGATGATCGCGGCCTTGCCGGCCTCGTCCAGGAAGGAGGCCTCGACGGCGTTCTTCGCCAGCTGGGCCAGCCCGCGCTCGTCGAGGTCGAGGAGGCGCGCGGCGACCGCGTACTCGTTGTTGAGGTCGGAGCCGAACATCGGCGGGTCGTCGCTGTTGATGGTGACGAGCACGCCCGCCTGCACCATCTCCTTGACGGGGTGGCGGTCCAGGTCGGTCACGGCGCGCGTGGCGATGTTGGAGGTCGGGCAGACCTCCAGCGCGATCCGGTGCTCGGCGAGGTAGGCGAGGAGCTCCGGGTCCTGCGTGGCGCTGGTGCCGTGGCCGATGCGCTCGGCGCCCAGCTCGCGGATGGAGTCCCAGATGGTCTCCGGGCCGGTGGTCTCGCCGGCGTGCGGCACGCTGTGCAGGCCGGCGGCGCGGGCGGCGTCGAAGTACGGCTTGAACTGCGGGCGCGGCACACCGATTTCGGGGCCGCCGAGGCCGAAGGAGACCAGGCCCTCGGGGCGCAGTTCGACGGCGAGGCGCGCGGTCTCGGCGGCGGCCTCCAGGCCGGCCTCGCCGGGGATGTCGAAGCACCAGCGCAGGATGACGCCGAGCTCGGTCTCGGCGGCCTTGCGGGCGTCCTCGATGGCCTCCATGAAGGCCTTCTCGTCGATGCCGCGGCGGGTGGAGGAGTACGGGGTGATGGTCAGCTCGGCGTAGCGGATGTTCTGCCGGGCCATGTCGCGGGCGACCTCGTAGGTGAGGGTGCGTACGTCGTCGGGGGTGCGGACCAGGTCCACGACGGAAAGGTAGACCTCGATGAAGTGGGCGAAGTCGGTGAACGTGAAGTAGTCGGCGAGCGCCTCGGGGTCGGTGGGGACCTTGGAGTCGGGGTGGCGGGAGGCGAGTTCGGCCACGATGCGCGGGGAGGCCGAGCCGACGTGGTGGACGTGGAGTTCCGCCTTGGGGAGCCCCGCGATGAAGGGGTTCAGGTCGGGCATGAGGGAGCCTCCGGGAGGACGCGGGTGCGGACAGATCGGGCTTCATCGTAGGCAGCTCAGGGACTGTCGGTGACAGCACATAGCATGGGCGTACGAGAGGGGGGCGCCGCATGACCGATCAGAGCCCCGAGCCGAAGGACCCGTGGGCGCCGCCGGAGCGGCCGGCGGTCGAGCTCGGAAAGCCGCAGGCGACACCGGGGGTGTCGGGTCCGCCGTCCGTGCACGACCAGCCGACGATCGCGGGGATGCCGGGGGGCGACACCCCGCCGGAGCGGATACCCGGGCCGGCGCCGACACCGGCTCCGACGCCCACGCCCCTGCCCGCGCCGGGTGCGGCGGCGCCCGCGTACGGCTACCCGGCGCAGCCGGACCCGGGGGGCTACGCGTACCCCGGACCGCCGCCCGCGCAGCCGGGGTACGGCCATCCCGGCCAGCAGGGCTATCCCGGGTATCCCGGGTACCCCGGATACCCGGGCTACCCCGGCTACCCGCAGAAGAGCAACGGTTTCGGGATCACCGCGATGGTCCTCGGCATCATCGGTGTGGTCACCTGCTACCTGGGCGTGCTGTTCGGCATCCCGGCGCTCGTCTTCGGCATCCTGGGCCGCAAGAAGGCCCAGCGCGGCGAGGCCGACAACGGCCCGATGGCACTGGCCGGAATCATCCTGGGCGCGATCGGCATCGTGATCGGCCTCCTGATGATCGGGCTCGTCATCGCGGGCGTCCTGCTCGGTGGCAGCGGAAGCGGCTCCGGTTCGGTCTACGACGACGACTACGACTACGGCGGCGGTTCGTCCTCGCACACGCACGTGCGCGAGCGCGTCTGACGGAGCGGGCCCGGGCACGGGCCCGAGACACACCACGGCACAGGGCCCGGAGCGGGCAGCACGTGCCCGCTCCCGGCCCTGTCCGTCCGCAGGCGCCGTCCGTCCCTGCGGGGGTGGCGGCCTACGCCGCCCACGGCCAGTCGGCGTCCCGGCCGCCCTCGATCAGGGAGACCATCCGGAAGGCCGCGTCGCTGAGCCCGCCGAAGGTGTGCCGGTTGGCGGAGCCGGAGGGTGCGTGGCCCGTCCGGTACCCGGCCAGGTTCCAGGTGTACACCGGCACCTCGTCCGGGACGAGGGCCGTCGGGTCGCCGCCGTGGTGGTACGCCGCCTGCTCGTCGGTGACGATCAGGACCCGGTCGTGCCCCTTGTAGTACCGCCGCACGGCCTCCGTGGTGTTGGTGCCGCCGAGGTCCTCGAACCGCTCCAGCACCTTCAGTACGGACTCGCCCCGCGCGTACGGAACCTGCTTGCTGTCCGTACCGAACTGCACCAGGTCCGCCTCCTCGGCGCGCAGCGCGAGCGCGGTGCCGAAGACGGCCGCCGCGTCCGCGCGGTTCAGCTCCGAGCGGTCCGACAGCCGGGCCCACATCGACCCCGAGCGGTCCACGAGGACCAGCGTGCGGCCCGGCAGGGCCGGTACGTTGGCCAGCGAGTGGCCGAGCGCCCGCTCCAGCGGGTACGCCCAGCGCAGCGAGGGCGCGTGCTGGTAGGCGGCGAGGTAGCGGAAGGGGAACTGCCGGGACCGGGCGACGACTTCCGGGTCGCACACCTTCGCCGCGACCCGTGCGGCCACCGCGTCCGAGACGCCGGCCTGGTCGAAGTTGCGCAGGTTCCGCAGCAGGGCCATCGCGCCCATGGACGGGATGACCGCCTCCCAGGCGGCCGCGTCCATCGGCCCCTGCAGCCAGCCGGCCAGGGCCTCCCAGGTCATGCCCGCGGCGGCGAGCCGCTCGGCCCCGTCGGGCGCGGTCACCACGGCCCGCCGCTCCGCCACCGGCAGCTCCATGAGTTCCCGGTGCGCGCGCAGGGTGGCGTCGCCGGTGGGCACCTCGGCCGTCTCCGGGTGGTGCCGCCGGTCGAGGGCGTACCGGAACAGCTCGCCCTGCCAGGGCTTCGCGGGGTCGGGGGAGGCGTGCACGAGGTTCAGCACGTCGCCGAAGCGGAAGCCCTTGGAGGGGGTGTCGTACTTCAGCAGCGAGGTACCGGAGTAGAGCCTGCGCACGGCATCGGCGATACCGCGCTTGACGGGCTTGGGGACGCTGCGCCCGTACGTCGCCGTCCAGTAGGCCAGCAGCTCACCGGGCTCGTCCGCGCGCCGCAGTACGGAGTCCACGACCGCGCGGTTGGACGGGCCGCCGGTGGCTGCTGCGTCGAGCCGCGCCTTCACGTACTCGGCGGCTCCGACCAGCGAGGCCGTGCGCATGTTCCCGTCGCCGCGCAGCCAGCCCAGAAGACCCGCGGTCCACGCGGGGTCCTCGACGGCGAGGCGGCGCACGAGGGCCGCGAACCGGTCGTCGCGGGCCTCGCCGCTCTCGTAGAAGGTCCGCTGCGTGACGAAGTTGGCGACGGCGAGCAGGAACAGCTCGGAGCGCGCGTCGCGGACGAAACCGCGGCCGCCCTGGTGGTTGTCGGCGCGGCGGCCGGTGGAGCGCACGGGCGAGACGGGCCCCGCGGCGGCGGATGCCTTCCTGGGTGCGCGCAGGTTGAAGCGAGCCATGGTGAATCCCCCCGAATTCAGTGGAACGTGGGGGAGGCGTGACGTGCGGGATGCCCGAGATCGGAGTCGGTGACGGACTTATATCCAGGCGAGCCACCGAGCTGCTCCACCGGCCGGAGCCGGGCGGGATTCGAACCCGCGACCTCCTGGTCCCCCAAGTAACCGTCGCCTGCGCACCGGGCGTCCCGCACGCGGCCTCCCGAGATCAAGGTGGCGGCGGCTTGGGATTCTCTGCGAAAGAAGGAGCCGCAGCCCGCGCACCGGGAGGTGCGTGACGTGGGTGTCCAGAGATCGAGGTCGGCGAAACCACGTGCTGCTCTGCCAACTGAGCTACACCGGCCCGGAAGCCGGTGGCGGGACTCGAACCCGCGACCTGCCCATGAAGAGTGGAAGTAGGTCTCGCCTGCGCACCTGGACGAGACCCACCGTAGGCGGCCCGCTCGCCCGCCCGCCACGTATTTAGGCCCGCGTACGCAGCCGCTCGCGCGCCTCCATGAGCGCGAAGCCCAGCAGGTTCAGCCCGCGCCAGCGGGCCGGGTCCAGCGCCCGCTCGTCGTCCGCCGCCAGTCCGATGCCCCAGACGCGGTCCATCGGGCTGGCCTCCACCAGGACCCGGTCCCCGGTGCCCAGCAGGTAGGCGCGCAGCTCGGGGGTGGACGCGAACTTGTGCACGCTGCCCTCGACCACCAGCGCGAACCGCTCCCGCGCCCATATCGCGTCGTCGAAGCCGCGCACCAGCCGACCGGCCTTCTTGGCCTCCGCCGGGGTCTTCGCCCCCAGGGCGATCCGCTCCGCCTCGGCGTCCTCGAACAGGCGGGCCTTGCCGGCCATCATCCAGTGCTCGGCCGTGTCGTACCGGACATCACCCACGGTGAAGGGCGAGGGCCACCACTGGCTCAGACAGCTCGGGCCGAGCGCCCCGTCGGGGCGCGGCCGGTGCCCCCAGAACGGCAGGTACTTCACCCGCTCACCACGGTTGACCTGCTCGATCAACTTGTCGATCTTCTCCATGCACGCGAGTCTGGCAGTCGCCACTGACACTTCGTACGGGATTTGGGACGTGCCTCGACACATGGTCGACCGATTCCGTCGCGTAATCAAAAGGCAACAACGGAATCACTTGGCGGTGGGGAACACCTCTGCCAGGATCGGCACTCAATTCGAGCTGAAGCTACGGAGAGCGTGAGAGCGTCATGGGTAATCGCTTCCAGGTCAAGGACCGCTTCGCAGACGGCGCGCAGTACATCGACGGACAGCTGAGGTCCGGTACGTCCGGGCAGTCGCACACCATCGTCAACCCCGCCACGGGCGAGGAGGTGCTCACGTACGAGCTGGCCTCCACCGCCGACGTCGACGAGGCCGTCGCCGCCGCCAAGCGGGCCTTCCCCGCCTGGTCCGCGGCCACCCCCGGCGAGCGCTCCGACGCCCTGCACCGGCTGGCCGCCGTGCTGGCCGAGCAGGCGGAGGACTTCGCGTACGCGGAATCCCTCCAGTGCGGCAAGCCGATCAAGCTGTCCACCGAGTTCGACGTACCGGGGACCATCGACAACACCGCCTTCTTCGCGGGCGCCGCACGGCACCTCCAGGGGCAGGCGGCAGCTGAATACTCAGGAGACCACACCTCCTACGTACGCCGCGAGGCAATCGGGGTCGTCGGATCCATCGCGCCCTGGAACTATCCGCTCCAGATGGCCGCCTGGAAGATCCTTCCGGCGATCGCCGCGGGCAACACGATCGTGCTCAAGCCGGCCGAGCTGACCCCGCTGACCTCCCTGATGTTCGCGCAGGCGGCCAAGGACGCGGGCCTGCCCGACGGCGTGGTCAACATCGTCACCGGCGCCGGCCGCGACGCGGGCGAGCACCTGGTCGGCCACCCGGACGTGGTGATGACCTCCTTCACCGGCTCCACCGCCGTCGGCAAGCGCGTCGCCGAGATCGCCACCGCCACCGTCAAGCGGCTCCACCTGGAGCTCGGCGGCAAGGCGCCCTTCCTGGTCTTCGACGACGCCGACCTGGAGGCCGCCGCCCACGGCGCCGTCGCCGCCTCCCTGATCAACACCGGCCAGGACTGCACCGCCGCCACCCGCGCGTACGTCCAGCGCCCGCTGCACGACGCCTTCGTCGCCCGCGTGGCCGAACTGATGGGGACGGTCCGCCTCGGCGACCCCTTCGACCCGGCCACCGACCTGGGGCCGCTGGTCTCGCACGCCCAGCGCGACCGGGTCGCGGGCTTCGTCGAGCGCGCCCGCGGCTACGCCACCGTCGTCACCGGCGGCGAGGTCCCGGGCGGCGAGCTCGCCGAGGGCGCGTACTACCGGCCCACCCTCGTCTCCGGCGCCGCCCAGGACAGCGAGGTCGTCCAGTCCGAGATCTTCGGACCGGTCCTCGTCGTCCTGCCCTTCGACACCGACGACGAGGGCATCGAGCTGGCCAACGACACCCCGTACGGACTGGCCGCCTCCGCCTGGAGCCGCGACGTCTACCGGGCCGGCCGCGCCACCCGCGAGATCAAGGCGGGCTGCGTCTGGGTCAACGACCACATTCCGATCATCAGCGAGATGCCCCACGGCGGCTACAAGGCGAGTGGCTTCGGAAAGGACATGAGCGCCTACTCCTTCGAGGAGTACACGCAGGTCAAGCACGTGATGTACGACAACACCGCGGTGGCCGCGAAGGACTGGCACCGCACCATCTTCGGGGACCGCATCTAACCGTCCACGGCCTCGGCCGAGTGGCAGCCGGCCGCCTGACCAGCGGCGCCACCCCTCCCGAAAGGGCAGCTCATGGAGCAGTTCGAGCCCGACCGCCTCTCGGCGGCGCAACTCGCCGCGATACGGCGCAGCATCACCGGCGGGCGCGGCGCCCTCACCCGCCGCTCGCTGCTGCGCGCCTCCGGAGTCGGAGCGCTCACCCTCGGCGGCCTGGCCTCCCTGTCCGCCTGCGGCATCCCGCCGGCCAAGCGCGCGGGCGACACGGCCGTCGCCTCCGAGGACCACTCGGAGCAGGAGAAGGAGATCAACTTCTCCAACTGGACCGAGTACATGGACACCAGCGACGACGAGAAGTCCCACCCCACGCTGGAGGAGTTCACCAAGCGGACCGGGATCCAGGTCAAGTACACCGAGGACATCAACGACAACGTCGAGTTCTTCGGCAAGGTCCGCCCGCAGCTCGCGGCCGGCCAGGACACCGGCCGCGACCTGATCGTCGTCACCGACTGGCTCGCCGCCCGCATCATCCGGCTCGGCTGGGCGCAGAAGCTGGACCCCTCCCACCTCCCGCACGCCTACGCCAACCTGATCCCGCAGTTCCGCAACCCCGACTGGGACCCGGGCCGCTCCTACAGCTACCCCTGGACCGGCATCGACACCGTCATCGCCTACAACGCGAAGGCCACCGAAGGCAAGAAGGTCGACTCCGTCACGCAGCTGCTCGACGACCCCTCCCTCAAGGGCCGCGTCGGCTTCCTCACCGAGATGCGCGACAGCGTCGGCATGACCCTGCTCGACCAGGGCAAGGACCCCGCCAACTTCACCACCGCCGACTTCGACGCCGCCGTCGGACGGCTCCAGAAGGGCGTCGACACCCAGCAGATCCGCCGCTTCACCGGCAACGACTACACGGCGGACCTCGACAAGGGCGACATCGCCGCCTGCCTGGCCTGGGCCGGCGACGTCATCCAGCTCCAGGCCGGCAACCCGGACATCAAGTACGCGATCCCGGCGCCGGGTTACATCACCTCCAGCGACAACCTGCTGGTCCCCGCCCACGCCCGGCACAAGGCCAACGCCGAAAAGCTGATCGACTTCTACTACGAGCCGCCGAACGCCGCCCAGCTGGCCGCGTTCATCAGCTACGTGTGCCCCGTCGAAGGCGTCAAGGAAGACCTCGCGAAGATCGACCCCGCGCTCGCCGACAACCCCCTGATCATCCCGGACAAGGCGATGGCGGCCAAGGCCCACGCCTTCCGCTCCCTCAGCAGTGAGGAAGAGACCGCCTACGAAGAGAAGTTCGCCAAGCTCATCGGAGCCTGACCGACCCCCTCCGTACCGGCACCCGCGCCCCGCACCCTTCCGACGACACCACCACCGAAGGCCCAGGCCCATGACTGACAAGACCGCGGGCGGCGACGTCCGCCTCGCCGGGATCAGCAAGCACTACGGCTCGTTCACCGCGGTGCACCCGCTGGATCTCACCATCCCCCAGGGCTCCTTCTTCGCCCTGCTCGGCGCCTCGGGCTGCGGGAAGACCACCACCCTGCGCATGATCGCCGGCCTGGAGGAGCCCTCCACCGGCACGGTCAGCCTCGGCGACCGCGAGGTCACCCAGCTGCCGCCGTACAAGCGCCCGGTCAACACGGTGTTCCAGAGCTACGCGCTCTTCCCGCACCTGAACATCTACGAGAACGTGGCCTTCGGACTGCGCCGGCGCGGCATCAAGTCCGTCAAGAAGCAGGTCGAGGACATGCTGGAGCTGGTCGAGCTGGGCCAGTTCGCCCAGCGCAAGCCCCACCAGCTCTCCGGTGGCCAGCAGCAGCGCGTGGCCGTCGCCCGCGCGCTGATCAACCACCCCCAGGTACTCCTCCTCGACGAGCCCCTCGGCGCCCTCGACCTCAAGCTGCGCCGCCAGATGCAGCTGGAGCTCAAGCGCATCCAGACCGAGGTCGGCATCACCTTCGTGCACGTCACGCACGACCAGGAGGAGGCCATGACCATGGCCGACACGGTCGCCGTGATGAACGGCGGCCGCGTCGAGCAGCTCGGCGCCCCCGCCGAGCTGTACGAGAACCCGAAGACCACCTTCGTCGCCAACTTCCTCGGCACCTCCAACCTCATCGAGGCCGAGGTGCTGGAGGCGGGCGGCTCCGAGGTCGTGGTCGGCTCCGCGGGTGCGAAGCTGCGGCTGCCCGCGGCCCGATGTTCGACCACGCCCAAGGCCGGCGGAAAACTGCTGGTCGGGGTGCGTCCCGAGAAGATATCCCTGGTCCACGCGGAGGACGAGGACACCGTCGCGGCCGGCCGCAACACGGTCCGCGGCACGATAGCCGCCTCCTCCTTCATCGGGGTCTCCACCCAGTTCGTGATCGACAGCCCCGTCTGCCCGGAGCTGGAGGTGTACGTGCAGAACATCGAGCGCGACGCCCGCCTGGTCCCCGGCGCCGAGGTGGTCCTGCACTGGAACCCGGAGCACACCTTCGGCCTGGACGCCGCGCAGGACATAGACGCCGGCATCGAGACGGTCGAGGAGGGCGCATGACCGCCACCGCCGCGCCGCCGGAGGCCGTGGCCGCCACCGACCCCCCGGTCCACAAGCCGTCCCTGCGCAAGCGGCTGGTCCCGTACTGGCTGCTGCTCCCCGGCATCCTGTGGCTGCTGGTGTTCTTCGTCCTGCCGATGATCTACCAGGCCTCCACCTCGGTGCAGACCGGCTCCCTCGAAGAGGGGTTCAAGGTCACCTGGCACTTCCAGACGTACTGGGACGCCCTCACCGAGTACTACCCGCAGTTCCTGCGCTCCCTGCTCTACGCCGGCACCGCGACCGTGCTGTGCCTGCTGCTCGGGTACCCGCTGGCCTATCTGATCGCCTTCAAGGCGGGACGCTGGCGCAACCTCCTGCTGGTGCTGGTGATCGCCCCCTTCTTCACCAGCTTCCTGATCCGCACCCTGGCCTGGAAGACGATCCTCGCCGACGGCGGCCCGGTGGTGGAGGTCCTCAACACCCTGCACGTCCTGGACGTCACCAGCTGGCTCGGGATGACCCAGGGGGACCGGGTGCTGGCCACGCCGCTCGCCGTGGTCTGCGGTCTGACGTACAACTTCCTCCCCTTCATGATCCTTCCGCTCTACACCTCGCTGGAGCGCATCGACACCCGCCTCCACGAAGCGGCCGGGGACCTGTACGCCCGCCCCTCCACCACCTTCCGGAAGGTGACCTTCCCGCTCTCCATGCCGGGCGTGGTCTCCGGGACCCTGCTCACCTTCATCCCGGCCAGCGGCGACTACGTGAACGCCGAGCTGCTCGGCTCCACGGACACCCGGATGATCGGCAACGTCATCCAGTCGCAGTACCTGCGCATCCTCGACTACCCGACGGCCGCCGCGCTGTCCTTCATCCTCATGGCCATCGTGCTGATCATGGTCACCATCTACATCCGCCGAGCGGGGACGGAGGACCTGGTCTGATGCGTTGGCTCCGGCGCAATCTCGTCGTCATCTTCGGCCTCGGCACGCTCGCGTACATGATCCTGCCGAACGTCGTCGTGACCGTGTTCTCCTTCAACAACCCCGCCGGGCGGTTCAACTACGCCTGGCAGGAGTTCTCGCTCGACGCCTGGAAGGACCCCTGCGGGGTCGCGGACCTGTGCGGCTCGCTGTCCCTGTCGCTCCAGATCGCCGTGTGGGCCACCCTCGGTGCGACCGTCCTCGGCACGGCCATCGCCTTCGCGCTGGTGCGCTACCGCTTCCGGGCGCGCGGCGCGGTGAACTCGCTGATCTTCCTGCCGATGGCGATGCCCGAGATCGTGATGGCCGCCTCGCTGCTCGCCCTGTTCCTGAACATGGGCATCCAGCTGGGGTTCTGGACGATCCTGATCGCCCACGTCATGTTCTGCCTCAGCTTCGTCGTCGCCGCCGTCAAGGCGCGCGTCCTGTCGATGGACCCGCGGCTGGAGGAGGCCGCCCGCGACCTCTACGCGGGCCCGGTGCAGACCTTCGTACGGGTGACCCTGCCGATCGCGGCGCCCGGTATCGCGGCGGGCGCGCTGCTCTCGTTCGCGCTCTCGTTCGACGACTTCATCATCACCAACTTCAACTCGGGCAACACCGTCACCTTCCCCATGTTCGTGTGGGGATCGGCCCAGCGCGGTACGCCTGTACAGATCAACGTCATCGGTACGGCGATGTTCGTCATCGCGGTGCTGGTGGTGCTCGTCGGCCAGATGGTCGGCAACCGCCGCAAGAACGCACAGCCCAAGTAACTCTGTAGGGAGTTGGAAGACATGGCCCCAGTCGCCATGCGAAGTGTTGCTCAATCCCTTTCCGAAGCGCTGCCGGTCTCGTACTGGCTGGACGACCCCGGCAAGCCCGCCGCGCAGCCGGCGCTGACCTCCGACGAGGCCTGCGACCTGCTCGTCATCGGCGGGGGCTACAGCGGACTGTGGACCGCGCTCATCGCCAAGGAGCGCGATCCCGCCCGGGACGTCGTCCTGATCGAGTCGAAGGAGGCGGGCTGGGCCGCCTCCGGCCGCAACGGCGGGTTCTGCGCCGCCTCCCTCACGCACGGCCTGGCCAACGGCATGGCCCGCTGGCCGGGCGAGCTCGCCAAGCTGGAGGAGCTCGGCGCCCGCAACCTCGACGAGATCGAGGCGGCCATCGCCCGATACGGCATCGACTGCGCTTTCGAGCGCACCGGCGAGATCGACGTGGCCACCGAGCCGCACCAGGTCGAGGAGTTGCGCGAGCTGTACGAGGAGGCCGAGAAGCTGGGCCTCGCCGGCGGTTCGCGCTGGCTGGACCGCGAGGAGCTGCGCGCCGAGGTCGACTCGCCGACGTTCCTCGCGGGCCTGTGGGACACCGACGGGGTCGCCATGCTCAACCCCGCCAAGCTGGCATGGGGCCTGAAGGAGGCCTGCCTGTCGCTGGGCGTGCGGATCTACGAGAACACCCGGGGGCTGTCCCTGGCCGCCTCGGGCGCCGGGATGGCCGTGCGCACCCCGTACGGGCGGATCTTCGCCCGCCGCGTGGCGCTCGGCACCAACATCTTCCCCTCGCTGGTCAAGCGGATCCGGCCGTTCACGGTGCCCGTCTACGACTACGCGCTGATGACCGAGCCGCTGACCGCCGACCAGCTGAAGGCCATCGGCTGGAACAACCGCCAGGGCCTGGGCGACAGCGCCAACCAGTTCCACTACTTCCGCATCACCCCGGAGAACCGCATCCTGTGGGGCGGCTACGACGCCATCTACCCCTACCGCGGGAAGCTGGACTCCGAGTACGACCACCGCCCCGAGACGTACCTGAAGCTCGCGCAGCACTTCTTCACCGCGTTCCCGCAGCTGGAGGGCATCAAGTTCAGCCACGCCTGGGGCGGGGCCATCGACACCTGCTCGCGCTTCTCGGCCTTCTTCGGCACCGCGCACGGCGGCAAGGTCGCCTACGCGGCCGGGTACACCGGGCTCGGGGTGGGCGCCACCCGCTTCGGTGCCGACGTGATGCTGGACCTCCTCGACGGGGCCCGCACCGAGCGCACCGAGCTGGAGATGGTGAAGTCGCGGCCGATGCCCTTCCCGCCCGAACCCTTCGCCTGGACCGGGATCACGCTCACCAAGTGGTCCCTGGCCCGCGCCGACGCCCGCGGCGGCCGGCGCAACCTGTGGCTGAAGGTCATGGACAAGTTCGGTCTCGGCTTCGACAGCTGACCGGCCGCCCTCGCCGCGCCCCGGCGCGCGCCGCGGTTCACACCGTGAGCCGCTTCACCACCACGGGGTGGCGAAACCCGCGTCATCGCAGGGCCCGGCCCCGCTCTCTTCCGGTGAGGAACCCTCACCCGAGAGAACGGAGGCCGGGCGATGCACGGCTCGGAGATCAAGACCGCGGTGGAATGGCTCGTGTCGGTGGCCCCGGATCCCGACGCCTGCCGGTGGGAGTGGGAGCGCAACCCCCTCGGGGTCGCCCTGCTGCCCGCCGGCCGGCAGTGGGACGTGCTGATCCTGCCCGGGGAGCTGGGGCAGGCCGCCCTCGACGTCCTGACCCAGCTCCTCGACCGGCCCGGCCCGGTGCTCGCCGATTCCGGCGCCACGCGGCGGAGCCGCACATCGACACCTCGGCTGGGCTTCTTCGTGCCCCCGGGTACGGCCTCGCGCTGGCTCGGCACCGGCGTACGGGGAGCGGGGCGCGGGACCTGGATCGTGGTGCCGTACCCCGGCCGGACCACGGGCGGGGTGCACTGGCTGGTGGCCCCGGACGGCAGCGGGACGCTCACGGACCCGGTGCTGCTGGAGCTCGCGATGCACGAGGCGGCGGCCCGGGTGGCGGGGCGGGAAGGCCGGAAGCCTTGACAAGGGTATTGGTCTGGACCATGTTGGGCGCCGCTGCCGCATCCCCGGCGGCCTGGCTCCATCCCCCCATGTTCCGGAGGCAGTTGTGCGCAGACCCATGTCACTGCTTACCGCGGCCGCCCTCGCGGTGGCCGCCTTCCTCGCCGCGGGCCCGCCGGCCGCGGCGGCCGACGCCGACCTCGCCCGCAACGGCGGTTTCGAAGCCGGACTCGACGGCTGGAGCTGCTCGGCCGGGAGCGGCGCCGTCGTCACCACCCCCGTCCACGGCGGGAGTTCCGCCCTCAAGGCCACCCCGGCCGGCCAGGACAACGCCCGCTGCTCCCAGACCGTCACCGTCAAGCCCGACGCGACGTACACGCTCGCCGCCTGGGTACAGGGCCCGTACGTCTACCTCGGCGCGGCCGGGACCGGCACCACCGACGTGTCCACCTGGACGCAGACCCCGGGTGCCTGGAAGCACCTGAGCACGACCTTCCGTACCGGTACGGCCACCACCTCCGTGACGGTCTACACGCACGGCTGGTACGGCCAGGGCGCCCACCTCACGGACGACGTCACGCTCGTCGGCCCCGACCCGGGCGGTACCGGACCCGGACAGCCCCAGCCCCCGGCCGCCCCCACCGGCCTGACCGCGTCCGGAGCCACCGCGAGCAGCCTGAACCTCTCCTGGTCGGCCGCCTCCGGCGCCACCTCGTACACGCTCTACCGGGGCGGCGCCGCGCCCGTGAGCGTCAGCGGGACCTCGACGACGGTCACCGGGCTCACCGCGTCCACCTCGTACACCTTCCAGGTCAGCGCGGTGAACGCGGCCGGCGAGTCCGCGAAGAGCGCCGCCGTCTCCGCCTCCACGACGAGCGGCGGAGGCGACCCGGGCCAACCCGGCCTCCCCGCCCACGCCCTCGTCGGCTACCTCCACGCCGGCTTCGCCAACGGATCCGGCTACGTGCGGATGGCCGACGTCCCGGCCTCCTGGGACGTCATCAACCTCGCCTTCGGCGAACCGACCTCGGTGACCTCGGGGGACATCCGCTTCTCCCTCTGCCCGGTCGCCGAATGCCCGAACGTGGAGTCCGCCGCCGAGTTCAAGGCGGCCGTCAAGGCCAAGCAGGCGGCGGGCAA
Source organism: Streptomyces vinaceus (assembly GCF_008704935.1). Lineage (NCBI taxonomy): Bacteria > Bacillati > Actinomycetota > Actinomycetes > Kitasatosporales > Streptomycetaceae > Streptomyces > Streptomyces vinaceus. The sequence goes on along the minus strand of NZ_CP023692.1, from coordinate 2,110,850 downwards.
GAAGGTGCTGATCTCGATCGGCGGCCAGAACGGCCAGGTCCAGCTCGCCACCACGGCTGCCCGCGACACCTTCGTCTCCTCGGTCAGCAAGATCATCGACGAGTACGGGCTCGACGGACTCGACATCGACTTCGAGGGCCACTCGCTCTCCCTCGCCACCGGGGACACCGACTTCCGCGCCCCCACCACCCCGGTGATCACCAATTTGATCGCCGCCGTGAAGACGCTGAAGGCCAAGTACGGCCCGGGCTTCGTCCTGACCATGGCCCCGGAGACCTTCTTCGTCCAGCTGGGCTACCAGTACTACGGCTCCGGCCCCTGGGGCGGCCAGGACCCCCGCGCCGGCGCCTACCTCCCCGTCATCCACGCCCTGCGCGACGACCTCACCCTGCTCCACGTCCAGGACTACAACTCGGGCTCGATCATGGGCCTCGACAACCAGTACCACTCCATGGGCGGGGCCGACTTCCACATCGCCATGACCGACATGCTGCTCACCGGCTTCCCGGTCGCGGGCAACATGGCACGCGTCTTCCCGCCGCTGCGCCCCGACCAGGTGGCCATCGGCCTGCCGGCCACCACCAACGCGGGCAACGGACACACCCCGCCCGCCGAGGTGAACAAGGCGCTGGACTGCCTGACGAAGAAGACGAACTGCGGGACCTACCAGACCCACGGCACCTGGCCCGCCCTGCGCGGCCTGATGACCTGGTCGGTCAACTGGGACCGCTTCGGCGCCTGGGAGTTCTCGAAGAACTTCGACGCCTACTTCGGCGGCTAGCGGGCGCGGTCCGAGCCGGAGTCCGACCGGACTCCGGCGCGGCCGCCCTGGTCGCCCGAGCGCCCGGACATCCCCACGTGCGTGGTCGGTGCTAGGCGGGGGGCCTGACAGCGCGGCGGACGGTGTGGGCGACGGGGACCAGCAGCAGGGTGCACAGGAAGCAGCTGGCCAGGACGTCAACGGGCCAGTGCCAGCCGCGCAGGATCAGGCCGGTGGCGGTGGCGGCCGTCAGGAGGAGCGCGAGCGCCATCGGCCACGGGCGGCGCACGTACGGGGAGACCAGCAGGGCCGCGCCGATGTAGGCGACGGCCGACGTCGCCGTGTGGCCCGAGGGGAAGTAGCCGGCGGCCCACGGCTCCAGGGGCCCCGGGCGGGCGGTCCACTCCTTCAGCGGCACGATCACGGCCGGGACCAGCGCCATCGCCAGCCCGGCCGTCAAGGCCGGGGCCCAGGCGCGCGAGCGCCGGACGGAGTACGCCATCGCCAGGAGCAGGACGGGTACGGCGACCGGGACGTTGCCGAGGTCGGAGAGGCGCTCGGTGACGGAGTCGGGGACCGTGCGGACCAGGGCGCGGCTGAGGCGCTCGTCCGGCGTGAGCAGCGGACCCGACACCAGGACCTGCCAGGTCGTCAGGGCGAGCCCCAGCAGGGAGAGGAGGAGGAGGAGAATGGCCGGCCGTCCCGGAACAGGGGGGGTGGTTCCGGGACGGCCGCCCGGATCGGGTTGCCGAGCGCCCCGGGGGGTTTGGGGCGAACGGCCGTCCGATCGGTGAGGAGTGTGCGCGAACGCAGGCCCAGTGCGGCGCTGGGGAAGCCCGGTACTGGTGTCGCCCCCGGTCTCCCGGGAGCGGGGTGTCTCACTCATCTGCAGAAACCGTACGGCAGCGAAAAGGGGACCGACAGCAGGAACGCGCTCCTGCCATCGGCCCCCCACATCTTCTTCACAGCGCCTGCCCGTTACCGGGGGTAGGGGCGGGCTCCTGTGTTCGGAAGCTAGCTCAGACGTCCGTGCCGATGGCCGCGAACGCCGCCTCGATGAGGTCCAGGCCCTCGTTCAGCAGGTCCTCGCCGATGACGATCGGCGGCAGGAAGCGGAGCACGTTGCCGTAGGTGCCGCAGGTGAGGACGAGCAGGCCCTCGGCGTGGCACGCCTTGGCGAGCGCGCCGGCCGCCTCCGGGAACGGGGTCTTGGAGACCGGGTCCTTGACGAGCTCGATCGCGATCATCGCACCGCGGCCGCGGATGTCGCCGATGATGTCGTACTTCTCCTGCATGGCCGTCAGGCGGGTCTTCATGACGGACTCGATCTTCTTCGCCGCGGCGTTGAGGTCGAGCTCCTTCATGGTCTCGATCGAGCCCAGCGCACCGGCGCAGGCCACCGGGTTGCCACCGTAGGTGCCGCCGAGGCCGCCCGCGTGCGCGGCGTCCATGATCTCGGCGCGGCCCGTCACGGCGGCGAGCGGCAGACCGCCCGCGATGCCCTTGGCGGTGGTGATCAGGTCCGGGACGATGCCCTCGTCCTCGCACGCGAACCACTGGCCGGTGCGGCAGAAGCCGGACTGGATCTCGTCGGCGACGAAGACGATGCCGTTCTCGTTGGCGAACTTCACGATCGCCGGCAGGAAGCCCTTGGCCGGCTCGATGAAGCCGCCCTCGCCGAGGACCGGCTCGATGATGATCGCGGCGACGTTGTCGGCGCCGATCTGCTTGGTGATCTGGTCGATCGCCTGGGCGGCGGCCTCGGGGCCGCAGTTCTCGGCGCCGGTGGGCCAGCGGTAGCCGTAGGCGACCGGGACGCGGTAGACCTCGGGGGCGAACGGGCCGAAGCCGTTCTTGTACGGCATGTTCTTCGAGGTCAGCGCCATCGTCAGGTTCGTACGGCCGTGGTAGCCGTGGTCGAAGACGACGACGGCCTGGCGCTTGGTGTACGCACGGGCGATCTTGACGGCGTTCTCGACGGCCTCGGCGCCGGAGTTGAACAGCGCCGACTTCTTCGCGTGGTCGCCCGGGGTCAGCTCGGCGAGCGCCTCGCAGACCTCGACGTAGCCCTCGTACGGCGTGACCATGAAGCAGGTGTGGGTGAAGTCGGCGAGCTGCGCGGAGGCGCGGCGCACGACGGCCTCGGCGGAGGCGCCGACGGAGGTCACGGCGATGCCGGAACCGAAGTCGATCAGACGGTTGCCGTCGACGTCCTCGATGATGCCGCCACCCGCGCGGGCCGTGAAGACGGGCAGCACGGAGCCCACGCCACCGGCCACGGTCTGCAGGCGGCGGGCCTGCAGCTCCTGCGACTTGGGGCCGGGGATCGCGGTGACGATCTTGCGCTCCTGCGGGACAGCGGTCATAGAGGGCTCCTGGGGGGTGTTTTCGGACGCACTTGTGTCTTTGTCCGCAGGCTAGGCCCGGGGGAGGGGGTACGGCATGCTCCGTTCGGGAGTGGTGCCCGCGTGTCCTTGTCCGTGACGGCCATAGGAAGCGGCCGCCGCCTGTCTTGTGGACGCTGCGGAGACAGCGGCTCGTACGGGGCCCACGGGCGCCTGCGGGCAACTACATTGAGCGACGCAGCGCAGGCACGGGCAGGGGGCAGGGGTTTCATGGACACCGACGGCACGTACGGCACGGACGAGAAGCGGCCGCCGCGCGCCGGGCACGTCCCGCGGCCCGCGGGCCCGCCGCCGGGCCTCCCGCCGAAGCCCGCCCACGCCCCGGCCGGCCCCGGCCCCTCGCTCGCCGACTGGCTGCGCACCCCGCGCAGCTCCGACGGCCCGGGCGTGTGGACGTACGGCCACGCACCGCGCGCGGCCGAGGAGCCCGAGCGGACCCCGACCCGCCAGCTGATCAGCGGCGCGCTGATCGCCCTGCTGGCCGGGCTGCTGCTGTGGTCCCTCCTCTGGAACGGCTACCTGGGCGGCTTCTGGCTCTGGCCGCTCTACATGTTCACGCCCGACTCCTGGGCCGGCACGATGCCCTCCGTGGTCGCCTCGTACATCTGGTACGGCCTGGTCGTCGCCGCCCTGGTCGTCGGCTTCGGGCGGCTCGGCCGCTGGCCGGAGCTGGCCCGCCGGCTGCTGCGCAGCCGCGCCGTCCAGGCCGTGCAGGCCGCCGTGCCGGCCCGTCCCGAGGAGGGCGGGCCCGACGATCCCGCCGCTTGGCCGCAGTTGCGGGGGGCCGGGCTCGGGGAGATCGCCGACCGGCTCGGTGCCGAGGCCGGGTCCGGCCGGATGAACGACGTGGACTACGCGCGGATCACGCGCGCCTGGGAGTCCGTACGGGCCGACCCCTCCCGGGCCGTGGCCTTCGCCGACTCCGTGCGCGACAAGGGCGCCGGCGCCTGCGTCCACCCCTCCGGCGCCCGCGATCTGCCCGTCCGGGCCGCGCGGCACGACCTGCTCGCCCGGCAGGTGCTGCTCGGCACCGTCGAGGACAGCGCCCGCAACCCGTACGGCCGGCGCGGCACCCGCCTCGCCCTCGACCCCGCCGTGCTGGGCACCTCGCTGCTCGCCGTCGGCCCCTCCGGCGCGGGCAAGACCCGGCAGCTGGTGCGGCCCGTCGTCGAATCGCTCGCCCTCCAGGCGCTGGCCGGGCAGGCCGCCGTCATCGCCGTCGCCCCGGCCGGCGCCCAGCTCGGCCCGGACACCGCGTACGACGTCGTGGTCCGGGTCGGCGACCCCGAATCCGTCTACGACCTCGACCTCTACGGCGGCACCACCGACGCCGACGAGGCGGCCACACTGCTCGCCGAGGCCTTCGTCGGCGACGTCCCCGGCATCGAGGTACGCCGGGCCGCGACGGCCCTCGCCCAGCTGCTCGGCCCGTTCCGCACGGCGTACGGGCGCTTCCCCGCCGTGCCCGAGCTGCGCGAACTGCTCGACCGGGTGCCCGGCGCCCTCGACGGGCTGCGCACCGCGCTCGAAGACGCCGGGCAGCACGTGATGCTCCGCGAACTCGACGCGCGCGAACGCCAGCACGGGGCCCACGGCGATCCCGGGCCGGCCCTCGCCGACCGGGTGGCGCTCCTGGACCGGCCCGCCTTCGCGGGCTTCTTCGACACCACCGGCCAGGGCAGGCCCTTCTCGCTGCGCGCCCTGGAGCACCCGCTGCGCGTCCGCATCGACCTGCCCGAGCGCGGCCACGCCGACGCTTCCCGGATCCTGGCCCGGCTGCTGCTCGCGCAGTTCAACGCCTCCGCCGCCGCCCGCGCCGACCGGTCCCTGTTCGCGTTCCTCGCCTTCGACGACGCCTCGCACACCCTGACCCCGCAGACCGTGCGGGGCCTCCAGCGGCTGCGCTCGGCCAACGCCGGCGTCCTGCTCACGCTGCGCACCCTGGACGACGTACCGGAGGCGCTGCGCACCCCGCTGCTCGGGGCGGTCGGCTGCCGGATGGCCTTCTCCGGGGTCACCACCTGGGACGGCAAGCGCTTCGCCGAGGCCTGGGGCACCGAATGGGTCGAGACGCGGGACGTCACCCACCGCACCGTCTTCGCCGACCAGCCGCTGACCCGGGCCATCCACGCCTTCCGCAAGCTGGTCACCGGCAAGGCCGTGACCACGGACGCGGTCACCGTGCGGCAGGTGGAGCGGGAGCGCTGGTCGGCCTCCGATCTGGCGCACGCCGTACCGCCCGGACACGCGGTGCTCTCGCTGACCTCGGTCCAGGGGGAGCGGGCGGCTCCGCTGCTGGTGAGGCTGAGCGCGACGGGCTGAGCCGAACCGTACGAGGTGGCAGAATCGAGGGGAGTCGTTCATACGACAAGGCGAAGTTCCCCCGCTTCTCCTTTCCGTCGTACCCCTCCCTCCCCGAAGGCCCCTGGTACCCGATGCCGCTCACGCTCGCCTCACTCGTCCAGCACTCGGCGCTCAAGCTCAGCGTCCGGGCGGGGGAGGGCCGTCTCGACACCCCCGTGCGCTGGGCCCACGTCAGCGAGCTCGCCGACCCCGTCCCCTACATGGAGGGCGGCGAGCTGCTCCTGATCACCGCGATGAAGCTGGACGCGGAGGATCCCGAGGAGATGCGCCGGTACGTACGCCGCCTGGCCGCGGCCGGGGTCGTCGGCATCGGCTTCGCCGTCGGCGTGAACTACGAGGCGGTCCCCGAGGCCCTGGTCGAGGCCGCGCGGGCCGAGGACCTGCCGCTGCTGGAGGTGCCCCGCAGGACCCCGTTCCTCGCGATCAGCAAGGCCGTCTCGGCGGCGCTGGCGGCGGACCAGTACCGCGCGGTGACCGCCGGCTTCGAGGCGCAGCGGGAGCTGACCCGGGCCGCCCTCTCCGCGGACGGGCCCGCCGAGCTGCTGGCGAAGCTGGCGGCGCACGTGCACGGCTGGGCGGCCTTGTACGACACCTCGGGCGCGGTGGTCGCGGCCGCCCCGGAATGGGCCGCGCGGCGGGCCGCCCGGCTCACCCCCGACGTGGAGCGGCTGCGCGAGCGGCCGGCGCCGGCGAGCGCCGTGGTGGGCGGCTCGGAGGACCGGGTCGAGCTCCAGTCGCTCGGGACGGGCCGGCGGGCCCGCGGCGCGCTCGCCGTCGGCACGGGGGCGCCGCTGGGCACGGCCGAGCGGTACGCGGTGCACTCGGCGGTGGCGCTGCTGACCCTGACCACCGAGCGGTCGAAGTCGCTGCACGACGCCGAGTCGCGGCTGGGCGCGGCCGTGCTGCGGATGCTCCTGGACGGGGAGCCCGAGCGCGCCCGTGCCGTGGCCGGGGACCTGTACGGGGCGCTGCTGGAGGCGCCGTTCCGGCTGATCGTGGCCGAGCCGGCGCTGGCGGGCACCGCACAGCCCGAGGGGCTGGCGCTGCTGGCCGACGCGGTGGAGTCGGCGGCCGCCCGGGCGGGGGAGGCGCTGCTGGTCGTACCGGAGGAGGGGCGGCTCGTGGTGCTGGCGGCCGACGGGGGCGCGGCGGTGCAGGCGTCGGTGGACCACGCGGAGGCGCTGGAGGCCCGGCGCGGGCGGGAGGCGACCGGTCCGGAGCCGGACGAGCTGGTGGTCGGGCTGTCGGCCGCCGCGGCGGCCTCGGGGGTGGCGGCGGCGTTCAAGCAGGCCGCCCAGGCGCTGGCCGTGGCCCGGCGGCGGGGGCGGCCCATGGTGGAGCACGAGGACCTGGTGGCGGGGTCGGTGCTTCCGCTGCTCGCGGACGAGGCGGTACGGGCCTTCGCGGACGGCACGCTGCGGGCGCTGCGCGAGCACGACAAGAAGGGGCGCGGGGACCTGGAGGTCTCGCTGCGGGCGTGGCTCTCGCGGCACGGGCAGTGGGACGCGGCGGCGTCCGACCTCGGGGTGCACCGGCACACGCTGCGCTACCGGATGCGCCGGGTCGAGGAGATCCTCGGACGCTCCCTCGACGATCCGGACGTCCGCATGGAGCTGTGGCTCGCCCTGAAGGCCACCTCGCCCGCCGCGTAGCCGAGGGACGGACACCGACGCCGACACTGACAAAGCGGCGCGGCCGCGCCTGCGCACACTCCACCCCGGCTAATCACCGAAACCCGGACGGAGTCCTACGGTGGAGGGGACAAGGACCCCGCACACACTCGAAGGGCCGGGATTCGCATGACTTCCACCCACGCCTTCTGGCTCGCCGGCCGCCAGGCCACCGGCGAGGACAGCTTCGACGTCCACTCCCCGTGGGACAACCGGCTCGTCGGCACCGTCAGCGTGCCCACCGACGCCCAGGTCGAAGAGGCCGTGGCCGCGGCGTACGCCGTGACCGCAGAATTCTCCGCGACTCCCGCCCATGTCCGCGCCGCCGCCCTGGACCACGTGTCCAAGCGGCTCGCCGAGCGCACCGAGGAGATCGCCCAGCTGATCTCCGCCGAGAACGGCAAGCCCATCAAGTGGGCCCGCGGTGAGGTCGGCCGTGCGGTGTCCGTGTTCCGTTTCGCCGCCGAGGAGGCCCGCCGCTTCAACGGCGGAGAGGCCCAGCGCCTCGACACCGACGCCGGTGGCGTCGGCCGTCTCGCCCTGACCCGCCGCTTCGTCAAGGGCCCGGTCCTCGGCATCGCGCCGTTCAACTTCCCGCTGAACCTGTGCGCCCACAAGGTGGCCCCCGCCATCGCCGTCGGCGCGCCGATCATCCTGAAGCCGGCCCCGGCCACCCCGCTCTCCGGCCTGATCCTGGGCGAGCTGCTCGCCGAGACCGACCTCCCGGCCGGTTCCTGGTCGGTCCTGCCGGTCGCCAACGAAAAGATGCCGGCCCTGGTCAAGGACGAGCGCCTGCCCGTCATCTCCTTCACCGGCTCCGACAAGGTCGGCTACGCCATCCAGCAGTCGGTGCCCCACAAGCACTGCACCCTGGAGCTCGGCGGCAACGCCGCCGCCGTCGTCCTGGACGACTGGTCCTCCGAGGCCGACCTCGACTGGGCCGCGACCCGTATCGCGACCTTCTCGAACTACCAGGCCGGCCAGTCCTGCATCTCCGTGCAGCGCGTGATCGCCGACGCCTCCGTCTACGACCGCCTCGTCGAGAAGGTCGTCGAGAAGGTCCGGGCCCAGGTCACCGGCGACCCGTCCGACTCCGCCACCGACGTCGGCCCGCTCGTCTCCGAGGACGCCGCCAAGCGCGTCGAGTCCTGGGTCGACGAGGCCGTCTCAGCCGGGGCCAAGCTGCTCACCGGCGGCAAGCGCGAGGGTGCCTCGTACGAGCCGACCGTCATCGCCGACCTGCCCGCCGACACCACCCTCGCCGTCGAGGAGGTCTTCGGGCCGGTGCTGACGCTGACGAAGGTCGAGAACACCGACGAGGCCTTCGCCGCCGTCAACGACTCGAAGTTCGGCCTGCAGACCGGCGTCTTCACCCGGAACATCCAGACCGCGTTCCGCGCCCACCGCGAGCTGGAGGTCGGCGGCGTGATCGTCGGCGACGCGCCGTCCTACCGCGCCGACCAGATGCCGTACGGCGGCGTCAAGCAGTCGGGTGTCGGCCGTGAGGGTGTCCGCTACGCGATGGACGACTACACGTACGAGCGAGTCCTGGTCCTGACCGGCCTCGACATCTGATTCTCGTACGGCCAAAAAGCCGACGGCCGGAGCCTACTGTGCGGGGGCTCCGGCCGTCCCCCTTTTCCCGCGGGCGCGGATTGGGTACGACTCACAGGTAGCACCGGCCAGTAGGCCGGTACCACCGACTCCTGCGGCGAGGTGAGCCCGCTCATGTCCGCAACACAGCCCGTACAGCCCAAGGTGACCGAGCGCGAGGCACGGCAGGTCGCGGAAGCGGCCCGGGAACAGGACTGGCGCAAGCCCAGCTTCGCCAAGGAGCTGTTCCTCGGACACTTCCGGCTGGACCTGATCCACCCGCACCCGATGCCCGCGGACGAGGACGTCCGGCGCGGCGAGGCCTTCCTGGCCCGGCTGCGGGCGTTCTGCGAGACCGAGATCGACGGACCGCGCATCGAGCGCGAGGCCAAGATCCCTGACGAGACCGTGCGCGGGCTCAAGGAACTCGGCGCCCTCGGCATGAAGATCGACCCCAAGTACGGGGGCCTGGGCCTCACCCAGGTGTACTACAACAAGGCGCTGGCCCTCGTCGGCTCCGTCAGCCCCGCCATCGGCGCCCTGCTCTCCGCGCACCAGTCGATCGGCGTCCCGCAGCCGCTGAAGATGTTCGGCACGCAGGAGCAGAAGGAAACCTTCCTGCCGCGCTGCGCGACCACCGCCATCAGCGCCTTCCTGCTGACCGAACCGGACGTCGGCTCCGACCCGGCGCGCCTGGCCACCACCGCCGTCCCGGACGGGGAGGACGCGTACGTCCTCGACGGGGTGAAGCTCTGGACCACCAACGGGGTCGTCGCGGACCTGCTGGTGGTGATGGCCCGCGTCCCGAAGTCGGAGAACCACCGCGGCGGGATCACCGCCTTCGTCGTCGAGGCCGACTCCCCCGGCATCACGGTCGAGCACCGCAACTCCTTCATGGGCCTGCGCGGCCTGGAGAACGGCGTCACCCGCTTCCACCGGGTCCGGGTGCCGGCCGCGCAGCGCATCGGCGCCGAGGGAGCCGGCCTGAAGATCGCGCTGACCACGCTGAACACCGGCCGGCTGTCCCTGCCCGCCATGTGCGTCGGCGCCGGCAAGTGGTGCCTGAAGATCGCCCGCGAATGGTCCGCCGTCCGCGAGCAGTGGGGCCGCCCGGTCGCCAGGCACGAGGCCGTCGGCGCCAAGATCTCCTTCATCGCCGCCACCACCTTCGCCCTCGAAGCCGTCGTGGACCTGGCCTCCCAGATGGCCGACGAGGACCGCAACGACATCCGCATCGAGGCCGCCCTCGCCAAGCTCTACGGCAGCGAGATGGCCTGCCTGATGGCCGACGAGCTCGTGCAGATCCGCGGCGGGCGCGGCTTCGAGACCGCCGAATCGCTGGCCGCCCGCGGCGAGCGGGCCGTCCCCGCCGAGCAGATGCTGCGCGACCTGCGCATCAACCGGATCTTCGAGGGCTCCACCGAGATCATGCACCTGCTGATCGCCCGCGAGGCCGTGGACGCCCACCTGTCGGTCGCCGGCGACCTCATCGACCCCGAGAAGGCGCTCGGCGACAAGGCCAGGGCCGGCGCCCGAGCCGCCGGGTTCTACGCCCGCTGGCTGCCCAAGCTGGCCACCGGCCCCGGCCACGTCCCCGGCACGTACCGGGCCTTCCACCCGGCCGGCCACCCCGACCTCTCCGGCCACCTGCGCTACGTCGAGCGCAGCGCCCGCAAACTCGCCCGGTCCACCTTCTACGCCATGTCCCGCTGGCAGGGCCGGATGGAGACCAAGCAGGGCTTCCTCGGCCGGATCGTCGACATCGGAGCCGAGCTCTTCGCGATGAGCGCGGCCTGCGTGCGCGCCGAGCACCTGCGGGCCTCCGGGGAGCACGGCCGCGAGGCCTACCAGCTGGCCGACGCCTTCTGCCGGCAGTCCCGGATCCGCGTCGAGGAGCTCTTCGGTCGGCTGTGGTCCAACACCGACGACCTGGACCGCAAGGTCGTCGCGGGCGTGCTCTCCGGCACCTACACCTGGCTGGAGGAGGGCGTGCTCGACCCCTCCGGGGACGGCCCCTGGATCGCGGACGCCACTCCCGGCCCCTCGACTCACAAAAACGTGCACCGTCCCCTGCGCTGACCTGAGAGGATCGGCATCAGGCGCACTGATGTACGGGTGCACGGGTACGGGTGGGCGTAGGCCCACCGGCACGAGGGCAAGGCGGACAGAGATGTCGACGGCCGTGGAAGACCGGGGCAGCCGGCGGCTGGCCTGGTGCGTGGCGCACGTCCTGCGCCACGCACCGGACCACATCGCCCTGGACCTGCTGGGCCGGCTCGACCGGCCGACCCGCAAATACCTCTGCCGCGACGAGTGGCTCCCCGCCTCGGCCGTGACGCTGCTCCTGCGCCACGGCCGCGAGGAGGACCGCCACTTCATCGCCCGCAACCCCCGCGTCGTCGGGAGGCCCCTGCCCGGGCTGCCCGGCCCCGCCCGCTACGCCCGCCGCCGGACCCCGCCCGAGCTGCTGCCCGTACTGCGCGCGGAGCTCGGGAGGGACCCCGCCTCGTCCCCCCTGCGCAGCGGGGAGCTGATCGGCCTGCTGCGCCGGCACGGCATACGCAGGCCCCGCGTCGTCCTCGACGTCCTGTGCCTGCCGTACGTACTCGACCCGGCGGAGCTCGCCGCCGAGCACGCCCGGCAGCCGCTGCCGGCGGGCGCCGTCGAGGCGCTGCTGCTCGTCGCGGAGCTGCCCAGGGAGTGCGTCCGGGCGCTGCTCGCCACCCCCGCCGCCGTCCGCGAGGGGCGTTCCTGGCACCGGCCCGCCGTACGCGCCGTCCGGATGGGCCTGCTCACCCACGAGGAACTCGTCGCCCGCGTGGCCCCGGCCCGGCGCACCCTGATCCTCGGCGACCTCCCGCCCGGCCCGGGCCTGCGCTGGACCCTGCCCGAGCAGGCCGGCATGCGCACGGCCGTCACCCGGGCCCTGACCCCGCTGGGCGACGACCCCCGGCTCTGGGCCGAACTGCTGCGGCACGCCCCCGGCTTCGCGGGGCCCCTGCCGGAGCTGGTGGCCGCGGTGGTCGCGGGAAGTCTGCCCGCCCCGCCCTCCGCCGCCCCGCCCTCCGCCGCCCCGCCCACCGCCGCCGCCCCGGCCGATGCCTCCGCGGAGCCCGACGGGGCCCTCGTAAGGGCCGTGCGCCACCTCGCTCCGACGGCCGAGGGGCCGGTGACCGGGGGAGTGGAGCGCGAACTCGCCCTGGCCAGCCTCGCCGTGCCCATGGAGACCGTGCAGGAGGACATCCGCTGGGTACGGGACTGCCTGGACCGGTCCCTGCTCACCGGCGCCGACGTGGTCCGGCACAAGCTGCCCGCCTGCTGGGCCCTGGACGAGGACCACTGGCTCGGTGACGTGGACCACCCCGACCGGCACGACCGCCCGGAGGCCGTGCTCGCCGCCCGGGCCGAGGCGGACCGGCTGTTCGCCCTGGCCCTCGGCGAGGACCCGGAGGCCTGGTGGCGGGTGGCCCGCACCCTCCCCGACTTCGCCGGAACCCTCCCGCACCTGCTCCTGCGGGTCACCGACGGGGACTCCGTGTCCACGCGTCCTTGAGTTGCGGCAACAATGGGGGGCATGAGCGACCGCCCAGCCCCCCTCGCCGATCCGCACCTCCTCTTCGACCCCGCGGCCGGCCGGCGGGACATCGTCATCCTCGGGTCCACCGGGTCCATCGGGACCCAGGCCATCGACCTCGCCCTGCGCAACCCGGACCGGTTCCGGGTGACCGCGCTCTCCGCCGCCGGCGGGCGCGTCGGGCTGCTGGCCGAGCAGGCCCGGCAGCTGCGGGTGCGCACCGTGGCCGTCGCCCGCGAAGACGTCGTACCGGCCCTGAAGGAGGCCCTGAACGCCGAGTACGGCGCTTCGGAGCCGCTGCCCGAGATCCTGGCCGGGCCCGACGCGGCGACCGAGCTCGCCGCCTCCGAGTGCCACACCGTCCTCAACGGCATCACCGGATCCATCGGCCTCGCGCCCACCCTCGCCGCCCTGCGGGCCGGCCGGACCCTGGCCCTGGCCAACAAGGAGTCGCTGATCGTCGGGGGCCCGCTGGTCAAGGCCCTCGCGAAGCCCGGCCAGATCATCCCGGTCGACTCCGAGCACGCGGCCCTCTTCCAGGCGCTCGCCGCCGGCACCCGGGCCGATGTGCGCAAGCTCGTGGTGACCGCCTCCGGCGGGCCCTTCCGCGGCCGTACCCGCGCAGAGCTGGCCGCGGTCACCGTCAAGGACGCCCTCGCGCACCCCACCTGGGCCATGGGCCCCGTGATCACCATCAACTCGGCGACGCTGGTCAACAAGGGGCTGGAGGTCATCGAGGCGCACCTCCTCTACGACATCCCCTTCGACCGCATCGAGGTCGTGGTCCATCCGCAGTCCTACGTGCACTCGATGGTGGAGTTCTCCGACGGCTCCACCCTCGCCCAGGCCACCCCGCCGGACATGCGCGGACCCATCGCGATCGGTCTCGGCTGGCCCGAGCGGGTCCCGGACGCGGCCCCCGCGTTCGACTGGACCAAGGCGTCGACCTGGGAGTTCTTCCCCCTCGACACCGAGGCCTTCCCCGCGGTGGGACTGGCCCGGCACGTGGGCGCCCTGGGCTCCACCGCCCCCGCGGTGTTCAATGCGGCGAACGAGGAGTGCGTCGAGGCGTTCCTGGCCGGTCGGCTGCCGTTCACAGCAATCATGGATACGGTCTCTGCCGTGGTCGATGAGCACGGGACGCCGGACGCGGGAACTTCCCTGACGGTCGCGGACGTCCTCGAAGCGGAGACCTGGGCCAGGGCCCGGGCACAGGAGATGGCGGCCCGGGCCGCCGTGGAGGCGCGCGCATGACAGCACTCATGACGGTGCTCGGAATACTCATCTTCGTATTCGGGCTGCTCGTCTCCATCGCGTGGCACGAGCTCGGCCATCTCTCCACGGCCAAGCTCTTCGGCATCCGCGTGCCCCAGTACATGGTCGGGTTCGGCCCGACCATCTGGTCGCGGCACAAGGGCGAGACCGAGTACGGGATCAAGGCCATCCCGATGGGCGGCTACATCCGCATGATCGGGATGTTCCCGCCCGGCGAGGACGGCAAGGTGACCGCCCGGTCGACCTCGCCGTTCCGCTCGATGATCGAGGACGCGCGCTCGGCGGCGTACGAGGAGCTCCGGGACGGCGACGAGACGCGGCTGTTCTACACGCGCAGGCCGTGGAAGCGCGTGATCGTGATGTTCGCGGGCCCGTTCATGAACCTGGTGCTGGCGCTGGCGATCTTCTTCGGCGTCTGGATGAGCTTCGGCATCAACCAGACGACCACGCAGGTCGCGACCGTTTCGCCGTGCGTCATCCAGCAGAGCGAGAAGCGCGAGATCTGCAAGGCAGGCGACCCGGTCGCCCCGGCCAAGGCCGCCGGGCTCCGGGAGGGCGACCGGATCGTGGCGTTCAACGGCCACAAGGTCACCGACTGGGCCGCCCTGCAGAAGCAGATCCGCGACACCATCGGCCCCGCCACCGTCACGGTGGTCCGCGACGGGCAGCAGCAGACCCTCCCGGTCAGCCTGATCGAGAACAAGGTCGCCAAGACGGACGGCCACGGCGGGTACGTCAAGGGCGAGTACGTGACGGCGGGCTGGCTCGGCTTCAGCCCGAAGAGCGAGATCGCCCCGCTGACCTTCGGCCAGTCCGTGGACCACATGGGCGAGGTCGTCGACAACAGCGTCCAGGGGCTGCTCAAGCTGCCCGCCAAGATCCCGGCGCTGTGGAACGCGGCGTTCAGCGGAGCCGAGCGCGAGCCCGACTCCCCGATGGGCATCGTCGGCGCGGCCCGGATCAGTGGCGAGATCGCCACCCTGGACATCCCTGCCGAGCAGCGGCTGGTGTTCTTCCTCCAGCTCGTCGGGTTCTTCAACCTCTCGCTGTTCCTGTTCAACATGCTCCCGCTGCTGCCGCTGGACGGCGGTCACATCGCGGGCGCCCTGTGGGAGTCGGTCCGGCGCACCGTGGCGCGCGTGTTCCGCCGCCCCGACCCCGGCCCGTTCGACGTGGCGAAGCTGATGCCCGCCGCGTACGTGGTGGCCGGGGTGTTCGTCTGCTTCACCCTGCTCGTGCTCGTGGCCGACGTGGTGAACCCGATCAAGATCACCTGACCCGATCAAGATCACCTAGTACGTCCGCAGGTGTGAGGGGCGTACGGGAGCCGTAACGGAGCCGGGCACGAAGCGTGCCCGGCTCCCTACGTTCGGGTGTTCCCGCCCCTCGGATGCGTGGACGGCCCCGTGGTTGGCGTAATCTCGAAGCCTGGAGCCCGCCGATCTCGGGACCTTGATCCACACCTTGGGGTTGCACAGCAGATGACTGCCATCTCTCTCGGAATGCCGGCCGTGCCGACGAAGCTTGCCGACCGCAGGGTCAGCCGCAAGATCCAGGTCGGCTCGGTGGCCGTCGGCGGCGACTCACAGATCTCGGTGCAGTCGATGACGACCACCAGGACCTCCGACATCGGCGCCACGCTCCAGCAGATCGCAGAGCTGACCGCCTCCGGCTGCGACATCGTGCGCGTGGCCTGCCCGACGCAGGACGACGCCGACGCGCTCGCCGTGATCGCGAAGAAGTCGCAGATCCCGGTCATCGCCGACATCCACTTCCAGCCCAAGTACGTGTTCGCCGCGATCGACGCCGGCTGCGCCGCCGTCCGCGTGAACCCGGGCAACATCAAGCAGTTCGACGACAAGGTCAAGGAGATCGCGCGGGCCGCCAAGGACGCGGGCACCCCGATCCGCATCGGCGTCAACGCCGGCTCCCTCGACGCGCGACTGCTCAAGAAGTACGGCAAGGCCACCCCCGAGGCGCTCGTCGAGTCCGCGCTGTGGGAGGCCTCCCTCTTCGAGGAGCACGGCTTCAGCGACATCAAGATCTCGGTCAAGCACAACGACCCGGTCGTCATGGTCAACGCCTACCGCCAGCTGGCCGCCCAGTGCGAGTACCCGCTGCACCTCGGCGTCACCGAGGCCGGCCCCGCCTTCCAGGGCACCATCAAGTCCGCCGTCGCCTTCGGCGCGCTGCTCTCCGAGGGCATCGGCGACACGATCCGCGTCTCGCTGTCGGCCCCGCCGGTCGAGGAGATCAAGGTCGGCATCCAGATCCTGGAGTCGCTCAACCTCAAGCCGCGCCGCCTGGAGATCGTCTCCTGCCCCTCCTGCGGCCGCGCCCAGGTGGACGTCTACAAGCTGGCCGAGGAGGTCACGGCGGGCCTCACGGGCATGGAGGTCCCGCTGCGCGTCGCGGTCATGGGCTGCGTCGTGAACGGTCCGGGCGAGGCCCGCGAGGCCGACCTCGGCGTCGCCTCCGGCAACGGCAAAGGCCAGATCTTCGTGAAGGGCGAGGTCATCAAGACCGTTCCCGAGTCGAAGATCGTGGAGACCCTCATCGAAGAGGCGATGAAGATCGCCGAGCAGATGGAGAAGGACGGCATCGCCTCCGGCGAGCCCACCGTCGCCATCGGCGTCTGAGCACAGCGGCCCTCGCCGGGCCCCCGCCCGGCACCCCGCACGCACCGGCCCCGGCCCCGTTCCCGCAGCTCGCGGGCGGGGCCGGGGCTTTTTCGTGACCCGTGGGACCAGGCATCCTCAGGTGACGGCGGGTACAGTGCGGAGATCAGCAGACTTGTATGGTGAGGCCCCAGTGTTGACGCAGACCACCACCCGGGTCCTTGAGCCCACTGATCTCGACGCCGCCCTCGAAGTCCTCGGACGCGAGCCGGTCGAGAACGCCTTCGTCACCTCCCGGGTCCAGGTCGCCGGACTCGACCCGTGGCGCCTGGGCGGCGAGATGTGGGGCTACTACACCGACGGCCGGCTGCGCTCCCTCTGCTACGCGGGCGCCAACCTGGTCCCCGTCTGCGCCGACCCCGACGCCGTCCGCGCCTTCGCCGACCGGGCCCGGCGCACCGGCCGCCGCTGCTCCTCCATCGTCGGCCCCGCCGAGGCCACCCGGCTGCTGTGGAAGCTCCTGGAGCCCAGCTGGGGGCCCGCCCGCGACGTCCGCTCCCACCAGCCGCTCATGGTCACCGAGCAGCCGTCCGCCGACGTGCGCCCCGATCCGCTCGTGCGGCGCATCCGCAAGGACGAGATGGACCTGATCATGCCCGCCTGCGTGGCCATGTTCACCGAGGAGGTCGGCGTCTCACCGATGGCCGGCGACGGCGGGCTGCTCTACCAGGCCCGCGTCGCCGAGCTGGTCGGCACCGGCCGCTCCTTCGCCCGCATCGAGGACGGCAAGGTCGTCTTCAAGGCCGAGATCGGCGCCGCGACCGCCCGCGCCTGCCAGATCCAGGGCGTGTGGGTGGCCCCCGAGTTCCGCGGCCGCGGGCACTCCGAGACCGGGATGGCCGCCGTCGTCGACTTCGCGCTGCGCGACGTCGCCCCCGTGGTCAGCCTCTACGTGAACGACTTCAACACCGCGGCCCGCGCCGCGTACCGCCGCGTCGGCTTCCGCGAGGTGGGCGCGTTCATGAGCGTGCTGTTCTGACCCGAACGCGCCGCCGGCCGGGGTTCCCGGCCGGGCGCGGCGCGCATCGCCCCGTGGTGTCCGGTACCCGTGGGGGCGCAGGGACGGGAGCGGGGGGTGCCCAGTAAGGTCGCGGCATGCTGCCTACCCCCGAGGGCGACGGCCCCGACCGGCCCGCCGGACTCCGCATCGGTCCCCTCGACCTCGCCGAGCGCGTGGACGAGGCCCTGCGCGTACAGGCCGTGGCCTTCGGACTCAGCGAGGAGGAGGTCGGCATCCGGCGCTACATCGTGCAGCGCCACATGGGCTGCCGCGGAGCCCGCGCACTCGGCGCGTTCACCGCGGACGGCGCCCTCGCCGGGTTCGTGTACGGCATGCCCAACGACCGGGCGTACTGGTGGTCCTCCGTCGTCGAACCGTACCTGCGGGCCCAGGGCCAGGACGGCTGGCTCGACGGCTCGTTCGTCATCACCGAACTGCACGTCCACCCCGGGTTCCAGGGCCGCGGCGTCGGCCGCGGCCTCATCACCCGGCTCACCGACGCCGCCGCCGAACCCCGCTCCATCCTCTCCGCCATCGACACCGAGAGCCCGGCCCGCGGGCTCTACCGCGCCCTCGGCTACACGGACCTGGCCCGCCAGGTCCACTTCCCGAGCGCGAGCCTCCCGTACGCCGTGATGGGCGCCCCGCTGCCGCTGCGCCGCCCCTGAAACGGTTTCCGGGGGGCCCGGTGGCCCCGGTAGCCTCCCGGCATGTCATCGCAACACGTGCAGCGCATGTCCCGCCTCATGGCCAAGACCCTCCGTGAGGACCCGGCCGACGCGGAGACCCTCAGCCACCGGCTCCTGGTCCGGGCCGGATACGTCCGGCGCAGCTCCGCCGGCGTGTGGACCTGGCTGCCGCTCGGCAAGAAGGTCCTCGACAACGTCTCGCGCATCGTGCGCGAGGAGATGGACGCCATCGGCGCCCAGGAGGTGCTGCTCCCGGCGCTGCTGCCGAAGGAGCCGTACGAGGTCAGCGGGCGCTGGTCGGAGTACGGGGACCTGCTCTTCCGGCTCAAGGACCGCAAGGGCGCGGACTACCTGCTCGGCCCCACCCACGAGGAGATCTTCACTCTCGTGGTCAAGGACCAGTGCACGTCCTACAAGGACCTGCCGGTCATGCTCTACCAGATCCAGACCAAGTACCGCGACGAGGCCCGGCCCCGGTCCGGCGTGCTGCGCGGGCGCGAGTTCCAGATGAAGGACTCGTACTCCTTCGACGTGAGCGACGAGGGCCTCGCCGAGTCCTACGCGCTCCACCGGGCCGCGTACCGGCGGATCTTCGAGCGCCTCGGCCTGGACCACCGCATCGTCTCCGCGGTCTCGGGCGCGATGGGCGGCTCGGCCTCGGAGGAGTTCCTCGCGCCCGCCCCGGCGGGCGAGGACACCTTCGTGGACTGCCCGTCCTGCGACTACGCGGCCAACACCGAAGCGGTGACCTTCGCACTGGCCCCGGTGGACGCCGAGCACCCCGCGATCGAGGAGGTCGACACCCCCGACACCCCGACGATCGAGACCCTCGCCGCGCACCTCGGCGTACCCGCGTCGGCGACGCTGAAGAACCTCCTGGTGAAGGTCGACGGCGAGATCACGGCGGTGGGCGTACCCGGCGACCGTGAGGTGGACCTCGGCAAACTGGGAGAGCATCTGGCCCCGGCCGTCGTGGAGTTGGTGACCGCCGAGGACTTCACCGACCGCCCCGACCTGGTACGCGGCTACGTGGGCCCGCAGGGCCTCGGCAAGGTCCGCTACCTCGCCGACCCCCGCGTAGCGCCCGGCACTTCGTGGGTGACCGGAGCCAACAAGGCCGACACGCACGCCCGGAACGTGGTGTGCGGGCGTGACTTCGAGGTGGACCAGTACCTCGACGTGGTCGTCGTCGAGCCCGGCGACCCCTGCCCCCGCTGCGGCGCCGGGCTGCGGCTGGACCGGGCGATCGAGATCGGGCACATCTTCCAGCTGGGCCGCAAGTACGCGGACGCCTTCGGGCTGGACGTGCTCGGCCGCGAGGGCAAGCCGGTGCGGGTCACGATGGGTTCGTACGGGATCGGGGTCTCGCGCGCGGTGGCCGCGCTGGCCGAACAGACCGCCGACGACAAGGGCCTGGCCTGGCCGGCCGCGGTGGCCCCGGCCGACGTCCACGTGGTGGCGGCGGGCAAGGCCGTACAGCTGGCGCTGGCCGAGCGGGCGGCCGAGACCCTGGCCGGGTCCGGGCTGCGGGTCCTGCTGGACGACCGCCCGGGGCTGTCCCCGGGCGTGAAGCTCACCGACGCCGAGCTGATCGGCGTCCCGTGGATCCTGGTGGCGGGACGCCGCTCCTCCGACGAGGTGGTCGAACTCCAGCACCGCGCCACGGGCACCCGCGAGGAACTCCCCCTGGCGGAGGCCCTCGCCCGTCTGACGGCCTAGGTCAGTCCGCCTCCGGTCCGTTCTCCGGCCCGTCCCGCGGACCGTTCTCCGGTTCGTCCTGCGCGCGGGGTGCGCCCCCGGTGACCTCGGGCGCAGGCGGGGGCGCGGTGACCCCGGGCGGCGCCGGGGCCGCGGCCTCCGGCCCGCCCGGCGCCGGGGCCGCGCGCTCCAGGAAGCGCAGCAGCTCCACCGGGAAGGGCAGGACCAGGGTGGAGTTCTTCTCGGCGGCCACCGCCACCACCGTCTGCAACAGCCGCAACTGCAGCGCCGCCGGCTGCTCCGACATCACCGCCGCCGCCTCGGCCAGCTTCTTCGAAGCCTGCAGTTCCGCATCGGCGTTGATGACGCGCGCCCGCCGCTCGCGGTCCGCCTCCGCCTGCCGGGCCATCGACCGCTTCATCGTCTCCGGCAGCGAGACGTCCTTGATCTCGACCCGGTCGATCTGCACGCCCCACCCCACCGCCGGGCTGTCGATCATCAGCTCCAGCCCCTGGTTCAGCTGCTCCCGGTTGGACAGCAGATCGTCCAGGTCGGACTTGCCGATGATCGAGCGCAGCGAGGTCTGCGCCATCTGCGAGACCGCGAAGCGGTAGTCCTCGACCTCGATGATCGCGTTCGCCGGGTCCACGACCTTGAAGTACACGACCGCGTCCACCCGCACCGTGACGTTGTCCCGCGTGATGCCCTCCTGGGCGGGCACGGGCAGCGTCACGATCTGCATGTTCACCTTGTGCAGGCGGTCGACGAACGGGAGGATCATGGTGAAACCGGGCCCCCGGATCCCCTCCCGCAGACGGCCGAAGCGGAAGACCAGGCCCCGCTCGTACTGCCGCACCACGCGCGCGGCCACGCCCGCGTACACCGCGATGCCCACGGCCGCGCCGATTCCCGCTGCCACCAGTTCCTCGACCATGACGGCCTCCCACGAGGCACCGAGCGGTATCCCCGACGAGGCACCCCGTATCTACGGTATGCCCAGGGAGCGTCTTTCGGACCACGGCGGACCACGGCGGGCCACGGCGGGCCGGGGGCGGGGCATCCACCCTGGTCCGAAGCGTGCCCCCCTACAACCAGGCCGCGAATTCCAGGAGGAGCTCGGCGTCGCGGCGGCGGCCGGCGGCCAGGGCGCGGTTGCCCGACTCCACCGCGCGGAACAGCGTCCAGCCGCGCAGCCGGTCCCGGTCCACCTCCAGGGAGTCGGCCAGCTTGTTCACCCGGCGCCGGGCTCCCGCCGCCCCCGCCGAGGAGGCGACCTGGTCCTCCAGCCGGTCCCGGACCAGCCGCGCCAGGTCGTACGCGCGGTCCCCGATCAGCGGATCCGGCCCCACGGCAAGCCACGGCGCCCGCTCGCCCGCCAGCACCTTCCCCTGCCGGAAGTTCCCGTGCAGCAGCAGTTCCTCGCCGGGCAGCGCCGTCAGCTCCTCGCGGACCGCGAGCGCCGCGGAGGCCAGCTCGGCGGCTTCGGCCGGGGCCTTGCGCAGCAGCTCCGCCTGCTGGGCGGTGCGCTGCGCCACCGTCTCGAACGGGTGCCCGGCCGGCGGGGCCACCCAGAGCCTGCGCAGCGTTCCGCACGCCTCCAGCAGGGCCTTCGCCTCCGGGAGCGAGCGCAGCGACACCTCCGGGTGGAGCCGCTCCAGCAGGAGCGCCCCGTCCTCCTCGTGGTGCCGGGTGTCGAGGACCCGTACGGCCCCGAAACCGCCCCAGTGCGCCAGCGCCGCCAGCTCCCGGTCGGGCCGGGCCTGCGGGGGAGCCAGCTTCAGCGCGGCCGGGGTGCCGTCGGCGTAGTGGACGAGCAGGAGCAGACTGCTCCGGCCGCCCGGTGCCTGCACCCGCTGGACCCGCACCCCACGCCGGGCCGGCGCCTCCTCGGCGAGCCGGGGCAACTGCCTCAGCCAGTCCGCGCTCTGCGCCGAATCCGGCGTCTCGCCGAGCGCCCGTACAAGCCGCTGCGGCGGTTCGAAAGCCATGCGTGCGTGATCCCTTTCAGCTGGTCCGGGCTGGTTCTCCGCGTTCCGTGAGCCCAGGGAAGGCTACGCCGACCCCGCGCCAGCGTGCCGCCCGCACGGCCGCGGCGCTCAGCGCGTCGGCCGCCTCGCGGCGCAGCTTGCCGTCCGCGGCCCGCACCAGGTCGGAGTACGCGCCCGCCACCCGGTCCTCGATCTCGGCGGCCAGCCGCTCGGCGTCGGCCGGGGTGCGCACCTCGAAGGGCAGTGCGTACGCCGCCTCGGCGGGCCGCGGAGAGCCGCCCAGCTCCCGCACGGTCCGGGCGAGCGCGTCCCGGCGGCCGAGGTGGCCGCCGTACGCCTCGCGGGCCTCGGCCGACCGGGCGGCGGCGGCCCGGGCGCCGATGACCCCGTAGCCGTAGGCGGCGGCGTGCTCGGCGGCGAGCGCGGCCTGGGCCGCCTCCAGGGCGCGGCTCGCGGAGGAGGGTTCGGGGGTCACGGCTTGGCTCCCTGGGACGAGGTCAGCAGGTAGGCGTGTACGGCGCCGCACGCGGCCACCGAGGCCAGCAGCCGGGCCAGCTCCCCCGGCGCCCCGGCGAGGGTGACGGTCCGCGCCTCGGCGAGGCTCCGCTCGGCGTCCGCGAGGGCGGTCAGGGCCTCTTCGGGCGCCGGCGGCACGGGATCGGCGCTCACCACGGGGGCCCCGGCCGCGGCGGACGAGGGCGAAGGCGAGGCCGGGGAGGGGCTCGGACTCCGGCCGGCCGAGGGGCCCGCCGGGGCCAGCGCCCCGACGTGCGCGGCGACCGCGGAACGCAGCGGGGCGAGGCGCGCCGCCAGGGCCGGATGCGCGGCCGAGGTGGCGTCGTAACGTTCCAGCAGGCGCGTGCTCTCCCGAACGGCCGTCTCGCGCATCCGCCGTTCGAGTGGAACCGCGGTGTCGGCGTCCGGCGATCCGGACCCCTCGGAACACCCGGTGAGCAGCGCGGCGCCGGCCGCACCGGCGGCGCCGGCGAGCAGGCTCCTGCGAGAGGGCCGCGAAGGCGGAGTCCAGGGCACGGCGACGTCCTCGAAGGTGGTGGCGGGGCAGGGTGTGATCACCGTACCCGGGGGCCCGTCCCGACGGCGGACGGCAACACCCTCCGCGACCGGATACCCTTTGACCTGACACGCGACGTAAACCACAACAGCACACGCGGCCGAGGAGTCACCCGGATGAGCACCACCCAGAGCGACAGGCTGCGCGGATTGCTGGAGCCGCTCGTCGCCGCCAAGGGCCTGGACCTCGAGGACATCGAGATGTCCAAGGCGGGCAAGCGCCGGATGCTGCGCATCATCGTGGACTCCGACGAGGGCGTGGAACTGGACGCGTGTGCCGAGCTGAGCCGCGAGGTCTCCGACAAGCTCGACGAATCCGACGTGATGGGCGAGGACGAGTACGTCCTCGAGGTGAGCTCGCCGGGCGCGGACCGCCCGCTGACCGAGCACCGTCACTACGTACGGGCGATCGACCGCCTCGTGAAGTTCCAGCTGGCGGAGGGCGGGGAACTGGTCGCCCGCATCCTCGACGTGGACGACGAGGGCATGGACCTGGAGGTCCCGGGCGTGAAGGGCCGCAAGGCGACCGCCCGCCGCATTGCTTTCACCGACATCGCCAAGGCGCGGGTCGAGATCGAGTTCAACCGCAAGGACAAGAAGGAAGAGGAGGCGTAGCCGTGGACATCGACATGAGTGCCCTGCGGGGTCTGGTCCGGGAGAAGGAGATCTCCTTCGACCTGCTCGTCGAGGCGATCGAGTCGGCCCTCCTCATCGCGTACCACCGCACCGAGGGCAGTTTCCGGCGCGCACGCGTGGTGCTGGACCGCACCAACGGCCACGTCGTCGTATGGGCGACGGAGGACCCGCGGGACCTGGAGGAGGGGCAGGAGGCCAAGGAGTTCGACGACACCCCGTCGGACTTCGGCCGGATCGCCGCGACGACCGCCAAGCAGGTGATCCTGCAGCGTCTGCGCGACGCCGAGGACGACCTCACCTTCGGCGAGTTCGCCGGCCGTGAGGGCGATGTCATCACCGGTGTCGTCCAGCAGGGCAAGGACCCCAAGAACGTCCTCGTCGACATCGGCAAGCTGGAGGCCATCCTGCCCGTGCAGGAGCAGGTCCCCGGCGAGGAGTACACACACGGCCTGCGCATCAAGGCGTACGTCGTACGGGTGGCGAAGGGCGTCCGCGGTCCGTCCGTGACCCTCTCGCGCACCCACCCCAACCTGGTGAAGAAGCTCTTCGCGCTGGAGGTCCCGGAGATCGCGGACGGCAGCGTCGAGATCTCGGCCATCGCCCGCGAGGCCGGCCACCGCACCAAGATCGCCGTACGGTCCACCCGCTCGGGCCTCAACCCGAAGGGCGCCTGCATCGGCCCGATGGGCGCCCGCGTGCGCAATGTCATGGCCGAGCTGCACGGCGAGAAGATCGACATCGTCGACTGGTCGGACGACCCGGCGGAGATGGTCGCGAACGCGCTGTCACCCGCCCGGGTGAGCAAGGTCGAGGTCGTCGACTGGGACACGCGCTCCGCCCGGGTGACCGTGCCCGACTACCAGCTGTCGCTGGCCATCGGCAAGGAGGGCCAGAACGCCCGCCTCGCCGCGCGGCTCACCGGCTGGCGCATCGACATCCGCCCCGACACGGAGGTGTCCCCGGACGCCGACCGGGCCCGGGGCGGGGAATAAATCCGGTACCGGTCGGAGCTGTCCGGCCGGTAGACAGGATCAAGACAGCAGATCTCGACAACATCCGTTCGATTTTTCGCCCGAAGGGGTGAGGTCGGTGCGGGGAGGTAGACTTAGGCGTGTCTGGCCGGACGCAAGCCCGCGCATGCCCCGAACGCACCTGTGTGGGGTGCCGGGAGCGAGCGGCCAAGAGCGATCTGCTGCGCATCGTGGCGGTCGGGGACGAATGCGTCCCTGATCCACGCGGTACGCTGCCCGGCCGGGGTGCCTACGTGCACCCTGCCGTGGTCTGTCTGGACAAGGCGGTCCGTCGCAGAGCGTTCCCCCGGGCCCTGCGGTCCCCGGGAGCACTCGACACGACCGGACTGAGCAAAGCCGTGGCCGTCATGGCCGAGGCGACACCGTAAGAAGTAGTACGGCACGGATACCCCGTGCGGTCAGGTACCTCGCGAGTTGGAAGTAGGTCGAGATTGCGATGAGCACTCGATGAGTACGCGATGAGTACGCCCATGAAGTAGCGACGGTCCGGCGTAACCCGGACCTAAAAGGAGCGAAGTGGCTAAGGTCCGGGTATACGAACTCGCCAAGGAGTTCGGAGTTGAGAGCAAGGTCGTCATGGCCAAGCTCCAGGAACTCGGTGAGTTCGTCCGTTCGGCGTCCTCGACGATCGAGGCGCCGGTTGTACGCAAGTTGACTGACGCACTGCAGGGGCCCGGCGGCAACGCCGGCAAGTCCGCTGCGAAGCCGGGCGCGCCCCGCAAGGCCGCCCCCGCCAAGCCCGGGGTCCCCACCCCGGGTGCCGTTGCACGTCCCGCTGCCCCGAAGCCCGGCGCCCCGGCCCCCAAGCCGGCCGCCGCGGAGGCTCCGGCCGCAGCAGCCCCGGTGACCCCGGCCGCCCCCGGCCCGCGTCCCGGTCCGAAGGCCCCGGCCGCCCCGAAGCCCGCTCCGGCGGCTCCCGTGGCGACCGAGTTCTCCGCGCCTCCGGCGGCCCCGGCCGCCCCGGCGCGCACCGAGCGTCCCGCCGGTCCCGGCGCGACCCCCGGCCCGCGTCCGGCGCAGCAGCGCCCGGAGCGTCCGGCCGCCCAGGGCGGCCAGACCGGCGCCCGTCCCGGCGCCCCGCGCCCGGCCGGCGCCCCCGGCCAGGGACAGCGTCCCGCCGGTCCCGGCTCCCAGGCCCCGCGCCCGCAGGGCGCCCGTCCGGCCGGTCCCCGTCCGGGCAACAACCCGTTCACCTCTGGTGGCTCCACCGGCATGGCGCGCCCGCAGGCGCCCCGTCCGGCCGGCGCTCCCCGTCCCGGTGCCCCCGGCGCCGGCGGCGGCCAGGGTGCTCCCCGCCCGCAGGGCGGTCCCGGTGGCGCTCCGCGTCCCCAGGGTCCCGGTGCGGGTCGTCCGACCCCGGGCGGCATGCCCCGTCCGCAGGGCGGCGCCCCGCGTCCCGGTGGTGCTCCCGGCGGTAACCGTCCGAACCCGGGCATGATGCCGCAGCGTCCCGCTGCCGGTGGTCCCGGTCCCCGTCCCGGTGGCGGCCCCGGTGGCCGTGGTCCCGGTGCCGGTGGCCCGCGTCCCGGTGGTGGCGCCGGTCGTCCCGGTGGCGGCGGCTTCGCCGGCCGTCCGGCCGGTCCCGGCTCGCGTCCCGCGGGCGGCGGCGGCTTCGGCGGCCCGCGTCCGGGTGGCGGCGGCTTCGGCGGCGGCCCGGCCGGCGCCGGTGGCGGCGGTCGTCCCGGCTTCGGTGGCCGTCCCGGCGGTCCCGGTGCCCGTGGTGGCACGCAGGGTGCCTTCGGCCGTCCCGGCGGGCCCGCCCGTCGCGGTCGCAAGTCGAAGCGCCAGCGTCGCCAGGAGTACGAGGCCATGCAGGCCCCGTCGGTCGGCGGCGTGATGCTTCCGCGCGGTGGCGGCGAGACCGTGCGCCTGTCGCGCGGTGCCTCCCTCACCGACTTCGCGGAGAAGATCAACGCCAACCCGGCGTCGCTCGTCGCCGTGATGATGAACCTCGGCGAGATGGTCACGGCCACGCAGTCCGTCTCCGACGAGACGCTCCAGCTCCTCGCCGACGAGATGAACTACGTCGTTCAGATCGTCAGCCCGGAGGAGGAGGACCGCGAGCTCCTCGAGGGCTTCGACATCGAGTTCGGCGAGGACGAGGGCGGCGAGGAATTCCTCATGCCGCGTCCGCCGGTCGTCACCGTCATGGGTCACGTCGACCACGGTAAGACCCGACTGCTCGACGCCATCCGCAAGACGAACGTCGTCGCGGGCGAGGCCGGCGGCATCACCCAGCACATCGGTGCCTACCAGGTGGGCACCAACGTCAACGGTGAAGACCGCAAGATCACCTTCATCGACACCCCGGGTCACGAGGCGTTCACCGCCATGCGTGCCCGTGGTGCCAAGTCGACCGACATCGCGATCCTCGTGGTCGCGGCCAACGACGGCGTCATGCCGCAGACGATCGAGGCGCTCAACCACGCCAAGGCCGCCGGCGTCCCGATCGTCGTCGCGGTCAACAAGATCGACGTCGAGGGTGCCGACCCGGTCAAGGTGCGCGGTCAGCTCACCGAGTTCGGTCTGGTCGCCGAGGAGTACGGCGGCGACACGATGTTCGTCGACATCTCCGCCAAGCAGGGTCTGCACATCGACTCCCTGCTGGAGGCCGTCGTCCTCACCGCCGACGCCTCGCTCGACCTGCGCGCCAACCCCGAGCAGGACGCTCAGGGTATTGCGATCGAGTCCCACCTCGACCGCGGCCGCGGTGCCGTCGCCACCGTCCTCGTCCAGCGCGGAACGCTGCGCGTCGGCGACACGATGGTCGTGGGCGACGCCTACGGCCGTGTGCGCGCCATGCTCGACGACAAGGGCAACAACGTCGAGGAAGCGGGTCCCTCGACCCCCGTCCTGGTCCTGGGTCTCACCAACGTCCCCGGCGCCGGCGACAACTTCCTCGTCGTCGACGAGGACCGCACCGCCCGTCAGATCGCCGAGAAGCGTGCTGCGCGTGAGCGCAACGCCAACTTCGCCAAGCGCGTCCGCCGGGTGTCCCTGGAAGACCTCGACTCGGTCCTCAAGGCCGGTCTGGTCCAGGAACTCAACCTCATCATCAAGGGCGACGCGTCCGGTGCGGTCGAGGCCCTCGAGTCCTCGCTGCTCCAGCTCGACGTCGGCGAAGAGGTCGACATCCGCGTCCTGCACCGCGGTGTGGGTGCGGTCACCGAGTCCGACATCGCCCTGGCGATGGGCTCCGACGCCATCGTCATCGGTTACAACGTCCGTGCGGCCGGCCGTGCCGCGCAGATGGCGGACCGCGAGGGTGTCGACGTCCGCTACTACTCGGTGATCTACCAGGCCATCGAGGAGATCGAGGCGGCCCTCAAGGGTCTGCTCAAGCCGGAGTACGAAGAGGTCGAGCTCGGTACGGCGGAGGTCCGCGAGATCTTCCGCTCGTCCAAGCTGGGCAACATCGCGGGTGTCCTCATCCGCTCCGGCGAGGTCAAGCGCAACACCAAGGCGCGGCTCCTGCGCGATGGCAAGGTCATCGCCGAGAACCTCACCATCTCCGGTCTGCGCCGCTTCAAGGACGACGTCACCGAGATCCGCGAGGGCTTCGAGGGCGGTATCAACCTCGGTTCCTTCAACGACATCAAGATCGACGACGTCATCGCGACGTACGAGATGCGCGAGAAGCCCCGCGCGTAAGCGCGAGGCGGTTCGCACCGTGTCGTAAGCCCGGGGCCGGTCGGCGGAATATCCGTCGATCGGCCCCGGCCGTTGCGTGTACGGTTCTGGTGACCCTGCCGCGCGACGGCCGGCAGGCCACCGAACCCGCACCGGCGGGATATCCGGAACTGAATGTACGTGGGGACTCTGTCCTTCGATCTGCTCCTCGGCGACGTCCACTCGCTGAAGGAGAAACGCTCTGTCGTCCGGCCCATCGTCGCCGAGCTCCAACGCAAGTTCTCCGTGAGCGCGGCCGAAGTGGGCGACCAGGATCTGCACCGCAGGGCCCGTATCGGGGTCGCTCTGGTCAGTGGGGACGCGGGGTTCCTCTCGGACGTACTGGACCGCTGCGAGCGGCTGGTCGCGGCGCGTCCGGAAGTGGAGCTGCTGTCGGTGAGACGGCGGCTGCACGGTGATGAAGACTGACTGCAAGACATAAGAAGGAGACGGACCAGTGGCCGACAATGCGCGGGCGAAGAAGCTGGCGGACCTCATCCGGGAGGTGGTGGCCGAGAAGCTGCAGCGTGGTGTCAAGGACCCCCGCCTCGGTACGCACGTGACCATCACGGACACCCGGGTCACCGGCGACCTGCGGGAGGCCACGGTCTTCTACACGGTTTACGGTGACGACGAGGACCGCGCCAGTGCGGCGGCGGGCCTCGAAAGCGCCAAGGGCGTACTGCGCTCCGCGGTCGGCCGGGCGGCGGGCACCAAGTTCACGCCCACCCTGACCTTCGTCGCGGACGCCCTCCCGGAGAACGCCAAGACCATCGAGGACCTCCTGGAGAAGGCGCGGACCTCCGACGCCCAGGTGCGGGAGGTGTCCTCCGGAGCGCAGTACGCCGGTGACGCCGACCCGTACAAGAAGCCGGGCGAGGACGACGACGCCGAGGACGCAGCCTCCGAATGAGCAGCAACGCAGGGAAGACGCCGGGGGGCACCTCCCGGCCGGAGGCCGTGGGAGGGCTCGTCATCGTCGACAAGCCCTCCGGCTTCACTTCGCACGACGTGGTCGCCAAGATGCGCGGGATCGCCAAGACCCGCCGCGTCGGCCACGCCGGCACGCTCGACCCGATGGCGACGGGCGTGCTCGTCCTGGGCGTCGAGAAGGCCACCAAGCTCCTGGGCCACCTCGCGCTCACGGAGAAGGAGTACCTCGGCACGATCCGCCTCGGCCAGAACACCCTGACGGACGACGCGGAGGGTGAGATCACCTCCTCGGCGGACGCCTCCGCGGTGACCCGCGAGGCCGTGGACCAGGGCATCGCCAAGCTGTCCGGCGAGATCATGCAGGTCCCGTCGAAGGTCAGCGCCATCAAGATCAAGGGCGTGCGGTCCTACAAGCGCGCCCGCGACGGCGAGGACTTCGAGATCCCGGCCCGGCCGGTGACCATCTCCTCGTTCCAGGTGTACGACATGCGGGACGCGGAGGCCGAGGACGGCACCAAGGTCGTCGACCTCGTCGTCTCCGTCGTCTGCTCCAGCGGTACGTACATCCGCGCGCTCGCCCGTGACCTGGGCGCCGACCTCGGCGTCGGCGGACACCTCACCGCGCTGCGGCGCACCCGGGTGGGACCGTACAAGATCGACCGGGCGCGGACCCTGGACCAGCTCCAGGAGGAGCTCACCGTCATGCCGATCGGCGAGGCGGCGGCCGCGGCCTTCCCGCGCTGGGACCTCGACGCCCGGCGTGCCTCGCTGCTCGGCAACGGCGTGCGGATCGACATGCCCGACGCGTACCCCGCGGGGCGGACGGTGGCGGTCTTCGGGCCGGACGGCGTGCTGCTCGGCCTCGTGGAGAACAAGGGCGGCAAGGCCAAGTCGCTGGCCGTCTTCGCCTGATCCGCCGTTGACGTGGAGCGGTGAGGGCACATCGCCTGCCGCTCACCGCTCCACGACCCCCCTCGGGTAGGTCTCTATCCAGCCCGGCCCCCGTATTCACCCGTCCGAGCAGGCGCGCGGAGTGACTGGAGGGAGCGCAAGGGGGCGCTTTCGCCGCCCGCGCTCCTCCCCGCAGGGCCGCCGCCCGCCCGAGATGACGGAGAGCGGCCCCCGGCCAGACGCCGATGCGGGGCCCCGGGCAGCGGCATGGCAGTCTTAGACCAGCAATCGGCAACCAGTACAGGGCCTACACGGTTCGGGCGAGGAGCGGTCACAGTGCAGCGCTGGCGTGGCTTGGAGGACATCCCCCAGGACTGGGGACGCAGCGTCGTCACCATCGGCTCGTACGACGGTGTGCACCGGGGCCATCAGCTCATCATCGGGCGCGCCGTGGCCAAGGCCCGCGCGCTCGGCGTCCCGTCCGTCGTCGTCACCTTCAGCCCCCACCCGAGCGAGGTCGTGCGCCCCGGCAGCCACCCGCCCATCCTGGCTCCGTACGACCGCCGCGCCGAGCTGATGGCCGGGCTCGGTGTGGACGCGCTGCTGATCCTGCCGTTCACGGCGGAGTTCTCGCAGCTGTCCCCGGCCGACTTCATCGTGAAGGTGCTCGTCGACAAGCTGCACGCGCGGGCGGTCATCGAGGGCCCGAACTTCCGTTTCGGCCACCGGGCCGCCGGGAACGTCGACTTCCTGCGCGAGCTGGGTGCCACGTACGACTACGAGGTCGAGGTCGTGGACCTGGTCGAGCGGGGCGCGGCGGGCGGCGGAGTGCCGTTCTCCTCCACCCTGGCGCGCAGGCTGGTCGCCGAGGGCGACATGGAGGGCGCGGCCGAGATCCTGGGCCGGCCGCACCGCGTCGAGGGCGTGGTCGTACGCGGCGCCCAGCGCGGGCGCGAGCTCGGCTTCCCGACCGCCAACGTCGAGACGGCCCCGCACACCGCGATCCCCGCGGACGGGGTGTACGCGGGCTGGCTCACGGCGGGCGGCGAGCGGATGCCGGCCGCGATCTCGGTGGGCACGAACCTGCAGTTCGACGCCACCGAGCGGACCGTGGAGGCGTACGCGATCGACCGGGTCGGGCTGGACCTGTACGGCCTGCACGTGACGGTGGACTTCCTCGCGTACGTGCGCGGCATGGCGAAGTTCGATTCGCTGGACGGCCTCCTCCAAGCCATCGCGGACGACGTGAAGCGGGCGCGGACGCTGACCGAGACGTACGACGCGGAGCACTGAGACGAACGGACGAGGGCCCGTACTTCCCCTGGGGGAGGTACGGGCCCTTCTGCTTGCCGTCGCCGGTCGCCGGTCGCCGGTCGCCGGCCGCTGTCAGCCGAGGCGCGGGTCGCGCGGGGGCTGCTGAGGGGACTGGGGCGGCTGCTGCTGGGGCTGCCAGGGCTGGCCGGGCTGCGGGTAGGGCTGGGCGTACGGCTGCGGAGGCTGCTGGTACGGGGACGGGCCCTGGGGCTGGCCGTACGGCTGTCCCTGCGGCTGCGGCTGCTGCGGGGGCTGCTGGTACGCCTGGGGCTGCTGGGGCTGGGGCTGCTGAGGGGCTCCCCAGTGGCCCTGGGGGGCCTGCTGGGCGGCGCGGACGAAGTCCTCGGCGACGAGCGCGGAGAGGTTGAAGTACGCCTCCCGCGTCTTGGGCCGCAGCAGGTCGAGGTCCACCTCGGCGCCGGCCGCGAGGTGCTCGTCGAACGGGACCACGACGACGCCCCGGCAGCGGGTCTCGAAGTGCTGCACGATGTCCTCGACCTTGATCATCTTGGCGGTCTCGCGGACCCCGGAGATGACGGTGATCGAGCGGGAGACGAGGTCCGCGTACCCGTGCGCGGAGAGCCAGTCGAGCGTGGTGCTCGCGCTGCTGGCGCCGTCCACCGAGGGGGTCGAGATGATGATCAGCTGGTCGGCCAGGTCCAGGACCCCGCGCATGGCGGAGTAGAGGAGGCCGGTGCCCGAGTCGGTGAGGATGATCGGGTACTGGCGGCCGAGCGTGTCTATGACGCGGCGGTAGTCCTCGTCGTTGAACGTCGTCGAGACCGCCGGGTCGACATCGTTGGCGATGATCTCCAGGCCGGAGGGGGCCTGGGAGGTGAACCGCCTGATGTCCATGTACGAGTTCAGGTACGGGATCGCCTGGACCAGGTCGCGGATGGTGGCCCCGGTCTCGCGCCGGACGCGGCGGCCGAGGGTGCCGGCGTCGGGGTTCGCGTCGATGGCCAGGATCTTGTCCTGGCGCTCGGTGGCGAGGGTGGCGCCGAGGGCCGTGGTGGTCGTGGTCTTGCCGACGCCGCCCTTGAGGCTGATGACGGCGATGCGGTAGCAGGACATGACCGGGGTGCGGATCAACTCCAGCTTGCGCAGGCGCTCGGCCTCGGCGGCCTTGCCGCCGAAACGGAACCCGGACCGCTGGGGGCGGGGCTTCTGCTTGCCGCGCAGCAGGCGGTCCGAGGACAGCTCGACGGCGGCGGTGTAGCCGAGGGGGGCGCCGCCGCCGGTGCCCGGGCCGGGCTGGTAGCGCGGGTCGTGCGGCTGGGGGCCCGGCTGGGGCCCGGCGGGCCACTGGGCGCCGGCGCGGGGGTCGTACTGCGGCTGCTGGTACGGCTGCTGCTGGTGCTCGGGCTGCGACGGTACGGGCGCGTGCTGCGCGGGCGGGAAGGCGTGCTCGCCCGCGCCGACGGGCGGCTGGGGCTGAGGCACCGGCTGCGCCGGTGCGGGGGCCGGGGGGAAGCCGTACCCGTCCTGCGGCGCGGGCGCAGGCGCCGGCGCGGCGGGGCCGGGGTTCGGGGGGAAGCCGTAGCCGTCCTGCGGCGCGGGCGCGGCGGTGGGGCCGGGGGCAGGGGGGAATCCGTACCCCTGCGGGGGCTGCGTCGCAGCCGGGCCGGGGGCGGGCGGGAAGCCGTACCCGTCCCGGGGCGGCGTGGTAGCGGGGAACGCGGGCGGCAGCGCCGGGAGTTCGCCCCCGGGTCCCCCGAAGGGGGCTCCCACGGGCGGGTGAACCGCGTCCGAGGGGCTGACGGGCTGCGCCGGCTGCGGGGCGGGGACGGCGTCCTGGGGCTCCTCCCGCGCATCCGCGGGAGCGGGGTCCGGGAACGGGACGGGCACCCCGTCGGGCGGGGTGTCCTGCCGCTGTACGGGGGCGGGCGCCTCGAAGGAGGCCTCCACGAGGGGGCCGGGCGCGTCCGAGGGCTCGGCGGCGAAGGGCGCCGGAGCCGGCAGCGCGGGCACCTCGGCCGGAGCCGGCAGCGCGGGGGCGGCAGGTACGGGAGCCTCGCCGGCGGGAGCTCCGCCGCCGTCGCCCGGGGCCGGCGGTGCCGCCGGCGGCGGGGTGTCCGCCGGGGCGGCGAAGGGCGCCGGCTCCGCGGCATCGGCCGGTGCCGGGAAGGCCGGGGGCGGGGGAGCGTCGGCCGGGGCGGCGACGGGGGCCGGCGCCGAAGCCGCGAACGGCGCGGGCGGCGGGGCGTCAGCCGGGGTCTGGACCGGCGCGGGCGGGGCGGACTCGCCTGCGGGCGCCGGGACCGGCGGGGCGCCGGCGGCAGGGGCCAGGGGGGCCGGGGCCGGGAAGGGGGACGGCGCGCCCGGGGACGGCACGCCCGCACCGTCCGACGGGGTGCGCGGGGCCGGCGGGGCGATCCGCATCGTCGGGGGCGAGGCCACGTCCGACGGGCGGTGGGGCTCGAAGCCGCTGCCCTCGGGCAGGCCCGGTACCGCGGTGGCCGGGGCCGCGCCCTGCGTGTACCAGGCCGGCGGGGTGTAGTCGATGGTGAACTCGCCCGTCACCTCGGGCTCCGCGTCGGACTGATCGTCCGTCGGGACGTCCCACGTCCCGCCGCGCCTCTCGTTCCGATCGCCGCTCACTGGTCCTCCTGGTCTGTCGAACACTGGTCCGGCGCCCACCTCGACGCCGCGCCCACGCTCAGCCTAATCGCGTGGGCAGACACCGGTGCCCGCCCCCGTGGGACGGGCCGCGCAGCCGTGCCCCGCGGGCCGGACCGGTGGCGTCGTCCTTCCCGTCCTGCCTACAGGGTGGCCGCCTCCTGAGCAACCGTCACCGGGTCCGGCCGGCGGGGCCGGATGCCGCTCAGTCGATACGGCGGGAGGGGCCCAGGAGGCCGGTCTCGGCCTCCGTGCCCTGGGTCATCACGAACTGGCGGTCCCGCGCGGTGCACCACAGGGTGACCCCGTCGCCCAGCGTCGGCAGCGAATCCACCGCCGCCCGCGGCAGGTTCATCAGCCGGCCGAGCTGCTCGGCCTCGTCGGGGGAGACCCGCTGGACGCCCACCAGCGAGGAGTTCTGGAGCAGCCGCGGCGCCGTCGGGCTCAGGTACGGCAGCAGGGTCAGCACCGACTGCCACGGCCCCGCCACCACGCGCCCGCGCGGCGGCCGCATCCCGCAGTCCCGGATCACCAGCACCGGACTGCCCGCGGACGCGCCCTGCGGGGGCACCCGGCCGACCTCGTGCAGCGTCACGCACTGCTGCCCGCCGCCCGCCGCCTGGGCCAGCCCCGACCACACCTGCCCGCGACCGGTCTCCACCGCCACCCGCGCGCCCGTGGCGGCCGCGCGCAGCGCGAGCACCTGCGCCGTCCACAAGCCGCCGATCAGCGTCACCTCGTACGGGGTCGGCCGGTTGATGCCGAGCACCGCCGGACGCCCCTCCGCGTCCACGCCGATGACCACCCCGTCGTCCCCGACGGGCAGCGCCAGCGCGTCCAGGTCCACCGCCGGGACCACGTGCCGTTCCCGCCGCGGGCCGATCAGACCGAAGCCGCCCCTCATCGCGCCCCTCCCAGCGGCAGCGAGGCCAGCAGCCCCGGCACCTGTTCACGGTCGAGCCGGACCAGGCCGGTGCGCACGCCGCGCGCCGTCCGTTCCAGCTCCCGGCGGGCCGCGACGAGTTCCTCGTCGCTGCGCCCGGTGACCCGTACGTGGCCCGTCAGCGTCACGCCCTGGCGTTCCGCCGGGGCCATCGTCAGGCTGAAGTTCGTCGCCAGCGCCGGCAGCGAGGTCAGCAGCGCCACGAACTGCGGCAGCGACGCCGCCCCGGAGCCGCCGAGCTGCGGCCAGCGGGCTATCCAGTACGTGGTGTGCCGCCGGTCGTCGCAGCGCCAGATCCGTGCCGTCTCCTCCGTCCGCCGGCCGGTGCTCGCCGAGCGCCCCGCCTGCGTGATCGCCATCGGGTTCGCGCACGAGGACGTCGCCAGGGCGCCCGTCAGCTCCTGCTCGGTGAGCACGGTGGCCCGGAACCCGGCCCCGGTCAGCCGGCTCGCCAACTGGTCGGCCGCCCGCACCACACAGCGCTGCGCCCCCGCGAGCCCGCCGCCGCGCGCGGTGACGGCCTCGGGGCACAGCTCCGGGTCCAGCTTGAGCGCGATCCAGGTCAGCCGCACCGCCGGGGTGCCCGTGGCGGCCTGGAGCGGCGCGTAGTTGCGGGTGGCCATCGACTGGGCCGGCAGGTGCGGGGCGGGCGCCGGCTGCGTGTGCTGCACCAGCTGCGCCGACTCCAGCCGGATGCCGTCGACTTCGAGGATGTCCCGTACGAGGCCCAGAGGCAGGGGCCGCGCACCGCGGTCGGGCCGCAGCGCGGTGGCGTCCATGTCCACCTGGACGACGGCGGTCAGGAAGGTCCCGTCGCCGACCATCCCGACGGGCCGGCGGTCGCGGTCGCTGAACGTGAGGGTGCGCAGTGCCGGATCGGCTTCGACGAGCGGTGCCAGGCCCGGCTCGGTACCCGCGGGCACCGTGAACGACGCGGCCCGGCGGCGGCGCGAGCGCAGTTCGAGGGCGCTGCCGAGCCACTCGGGCAGGGAGCGCTGGTGGCGGCGTACGACGGCGAGCACCACCAGGGCGAGCGCCAGGACACCGGCGGGCACCAGCAGCATCGGCTCCACGACCCAGGCCACCAGCAGGACGGCCACGGCGATCTGGAGCAGTACGAGTTGTTGCAATCGGAACGGGCCGAAACGGCCCGGGCTCGACTTCGGATTCGGCGTCACCCCGCCGCGTGCGGATGCGGGCGCACCCGTCTGCGGCTGCGTCGCGGTGGCCATCACGCGCCCACCTCCCCTTTCTCCCCCAGCTACCGCTGGGAGGTACCCCCAGGGCCGTACCCCGTGAGTGCCGGAGCCGGACGCTGCCCGCCGCATGACCCCGGAATCTCCCCAATCCACCCCAACAAGCCCTGATGTCCCGACGACCCCTGGATTCACGCGGTCCGGAAGGCAGGAAGCGGCGGCCTCACCCTACCCGGCCCGAACCCGCCCTCCGTCAAGAGGCATAGTAGGTGCCCGGTCCGACAATCGAGGCCCGGGGACCGTAACCACCGACCGGGCCGTGCGGGGAGAAGCAGGCGGTCATGGCATCACGACGTGATGAACTCAACGCGTACACCTTTGCGAAGCGGCGCACGGTGGCCGCGTTCCTCCAGCCTTCCGCCACGGGCTCCGAGGAAGGCGCGCCGCGGCCGCTGCGCGCGGTCCTGCCCGGTCTGGTGGCGGGGGCGCTCGTGCTCGCCGCGTTCGGTGCCTGGGGGATGTTCAAGCCGCAGGCCCCCAAGGGCTGGGACGAGCCCGGCACGAAGGTCATCGTCGGCAAGCAGTCGACGACCCGGTACGTGGTGCTGACGACGAAGGTGAACGGCAAGGACCAGACCCGGCTGCACCCGGTGCTCAACCTCGCCTCCGCCCGGCTCCTGCTGGATCCGCAGAAGTTCAAGGTCATCCAGATCGACGACAAGGTCTTGGACGCCGGCAAGCCCCCGCGCGGGCCCATCATCGGCATCCCGTACGCGCCCGACCGGCTGCCGGCCCCGCAGGACGCGGGCAAGGCCAAGCGGTGGGCCGTCTGCCAGGCGCCGGGCGGCAACGGCAAGACCGTGCAGACCGCGACGTTCGTCCTCGCCGACCGCGAGGCGGGGCTGATGGACGACGCCCGCAAGCTCACCGACACGCAGATGCTGTACGTGCAGAGCACGGGCGGCGCCAAGGAGCGCTACCTGATCGACGCCTCGGGAACCAAGTACAAGTTCCCCGAAGGCGGCCCGGACGCGGGCAAGATGACCAACGCGCTGGTCGGCAACAGCGGCGCCACCCCGCAGCAGGTCACCGAGTCCTGGCTGGCCACCCTCAACACCGGGGAGGACCTGGCCTTCCCGCAGCTGCCGGTCCCGGCGGGCACGAAGGCCGACGTCCAGGGCCTGACCACCGCCGACAACAAGGTCGGCATGGTGCTGATGGCGCAGACCGGCTCCGGTGCGCAGCACTACGTCGTACTGCCCGGGAAGGTGGCCCCGGTCTCCGACTTCGTGGCGTGGCTGCTGATTTCGGCGCCCGCGACCGACGGCCTCAACATGCACGGCAAGCCCCACGAGGTCGACCTCCAGTCCCTCAACCCGGACGCCACGGCCTTCAAGGGCGAGGCCAAGTGGCCGCAGAAGAAGGCGGACCGGATCAACACGACGGCCGCCGCGGACGCCGGCGCCCAGGGCGGCGGCGCCCGCGACACCGTGTGCAACGTGCTGCGCTCGGTCGACGGGCAGGGCGGCCAGACGCTGAGCACCTGGGCCGGCACCGGATTCCCCATCGACATCACCGCCAGCGGTACGAGCGCGTACGTCACGCCCGGCTCGGGACTGCTCTACACGCAGGTCCAGGGCCGGCAGACCACGGCCGGCGGCGCCCTGTTCCTGGTCACCGACACGGGCCTGCGGTACGCGGTGCAGGCCAACGGGGACAGCGACGCCGAGAAGTCGAAGATCGGCGCCCCCGACCAGCAGAACGGCCAGGCCGCCGCGGACGGGCGCCCCGAGGCGAGCCAGGCGCAGATCCGGCTCGGCTACGGGAGCGTCACCCCGGCCCTGGTGCCCATCGCGTGGTCGGAGTTCCTGTCGAAGGGGCCGCGCCTGGACACCAACTCGGCCCGTCAGCCCCAGGGTTCGTGAGGAAGCCGCCGATGCACACGCCCTCGTACGCGCGCGCCGCGCTCGTCAGCGCCGCGCTCGCCGCGGTCGCCCTTTCCGGTACGGCCGCGGCCTCCGCCGCGCCCGCCCCCGCACCGGCCCCCCTGCGCCTCGCGGGCGCCGGCGAGTGCACCTTCCCCATGAAGAAGCAGATCGCCGACCGCCCCTGGGCCCTGCAGCGGCTGCTGCTCGACGCGCTCTGGGCGCGTACCAAGGGCAAGGACAAGAACGGCAAGCCCGTCCGCGTCGCGGTCATCGACACCGGCGTCGACCGGGCGAACCCGCAGCTCAGCGGGGCCATCGACGTGGGCGCCGGGAAGGACTTCATCGACCCCAAGGGCGATGGCACCACCGACACGGTCGGCCACGGCACCAAGGTCGCCGGGCTGATCGCGGCCCGGCCGCAGGAGGGCACCGGCTTCGTGGGCCTCGCCCCCGAAGCCGTGATCATCCCCGTCCGGCAGAACGACGGGCAGGGCAAGGGCAACGCCCTCTCCCTCGGCCAGGCGATCGACCACGCGGTGTCCAAGGGTGCGCAGGTCATCAACATCTCCCAGGACACCGACGTCCCCCTGACCGCCGACTCCGAACTGGCCAAGGCCGTCCAGCGGGCCGTCGACGCCAAGGTGGTGGTCGTGGCCTCGGCGGGCAACGACGGCATGACCGGCGAGAAGCGCAAGACGTACCCGGCGGCCTTCCCCGGCGTCCTCGCCGTGGCTTCCTCGGACCGCAACAACGAGCGGGCCGCGTTCTCCCAGCCCGGCGACTTCATCGGGGTCGCCGCGCCCGGCGTGGACATGGTCTCCACCGTCCCCGGCTTCGGCCAGTGCATCGACAACGGGACGAGCTTCTCGGCGCCGTATGTCGCCGGAGTGGCCGCCCTGCTGCGCGCCGCGCACGAGGACTGGACCCCGCAGCAGATCATCTGGCAGATCCAGGGCACCGCCGAGCGCTCGGTCAACGGCCGTGACGACTACGTCGGCTGGGGTGTCGTCGACCCGGTCCGCGCGGTCACCCAGGACCACGAGGCCCCCAAGGCGCCCGTCCCGGACCCCGGACCGCCCCCGGCGGCCGCGCCCGAGGCGGCGGCGCTGCGGACGAGCGAGACGGCGCAGGAGCGCGAGGAGCGGTTCGGCACGTACGCTCTGGGCGTCGCGGGCGTGCTGATCGCGGTCATCGCGGGCACGGCGACGGTGGTGCGCGACGCCCGCCGGCGCCGCGGCCGTTTGCAGTGAACCGTCACAGTTCATCAACGGTGGCGGCCCACCGGTGTTGGGGCTGTCAGATGAACTGGCTAGAGTGACACCAGGCTTCACGAATGTGATCGGGGGATCGCGTGAGGCGGAGGGGATTTCCGGCGGCGCGTGGCTCAGATCCGCGCCCGGAACCTCCCTTCCGCTGCGCAATCCGCCGGTTCTGCCGGCGAATTGAGAAGTGAGGAGCTTCGGATGAGCAATTTCGGACTCGCAGACGATCCGATCGTCCAGGCGAAGAACAAGATCGAGACGACGGCCCGTGCCGTCACCACCCAGTCCCGCGAGCTGGCCGACATCCTGGCCACCGTGAGCGCCGGCTGGACCGGTGTGGGTGCCTCGGGCTTCGTCTCCGCCCAGACGGTCGTCAATGAGGACCACGACGAGATCCGTCGTCTGCTCGGCGTGCTGCACAACGCGGTCGCGCAG
Source organism: Streptomyces vinaceus (assembly GCF_008704935.1). Lineage (NCBI taxonomy): Bacteria > Bacillati > Actinomycetota > Actinomycetes > Kitasatosporales > Streptomycetaceae > Streptomyces > Streptomyces vinaceus. The sequence goes on along the minus strand of NZ_CP023692.1, from coordinate 2,071,228 downwards.
ACCAAGAACCTCAGCAACGCGCAGGACGACGACGTGCGCGCGGCGTTCAAGACGGTGCAGGCCGGCGCCGGCCAGGGCGGCTCGGGGCTCAACAGCATCTGACCTGCCGCCCAGGTCTCGCGGCGGCACGTCGCTCCCACTCAACTCAGCGCGAAGGAGAACAACATGTCCGGCGACAGCGGGCACACCCGGGTCCGGTATGAGAGCGTCCAGGAGATGGCGAACCGCATCCGCGTCGTCTCGAAGAAGATCATGACGGACCTGGAGGAGATGGACCAGGCCCTGAAGGTCGTCACGGACACCTGGGACGGTGAGGCGCACCAGGCGTACGTCACCCTCCAGGGGAAGTACAAGGGCAAGGCCGACCACATGCACAAGCAGCTGGAGCAGGTCGCCAAGCTCATCGAGCAGGGCAAGGGCGACTACCGGGCCACCGACGTGAAGGCCTCGCGCCTGTTCACCGAGGCCTACTGAGCCCGGCCGGCCACATGCGAAGAGGGGCGCGCCCGGGCCGGGCGCGCCCCTCTTCGCCGTGTACGGGACTCAGCGCGGGCCGCGGTCGAGGTCGAACTCCCCGTCCCTGGCGCCCAGTACGAAGGCCTCCCACTCGGCCGCCGTGTAGCGCAGGACGGTGTCCCGGTCGAGCGAGGACCGCATGGCCACCGCGCCCTCGGGCAGCCGCGCGATCTCGACCCGCTCCTCGTCGGGGCTGGAGCCCGGAGGGCCCTCCCACTCCACGCCGCTGATGTCGAGCGCGTACAGCTCGTCCTTCTCCTGCTGAGTGCCCATGTGCGGCCTTTCCCTCGGCGGTGCGGTGCTCCCGCGGTCTTCCCACCCGATTATCGGTGCTCCGCCCGCCGCCGGGGGAGCGTTTCCCGCCGATCACGCGGAAGCGGGGCCCGGTCGGCCGGGCCCCGCTTCCGCTTCCGCGCTCCGCGCGCTCCCTTACATCTCCGGCAGCCGGCCCAGCTGGACCAGGGAGGTACCGCGCTTGCGCGAGGAGAAGTACGCGCGGCCCGGGGGCATCGGCCGGGGACGCACGTTGCCGATCAGGTCCCCCTCGGACGGGTCGCCCGACAGGACCACGCCCTGCGCGCCGAGCTCCTTGAAGCGCTGCATGAACGGCTCGTACATCGAACGCGAGGCACCCGCCGAGTTGCGCGCGATGATGAAGCGCACCCCCGTGTCCCGGGCGAACGGCAGGTACTCCACCAGCGGGGCCAGCGGATTGCCCTGGCTGGTCGCCACCAGGTCGTAGTCGTCGATCACGATGAACACGTCCGGTCCCGTCCACCAGCTGCGGTCGCGCAGCTGCTGCGGAGTGACGTCCGACGGCGGCTGGCGCCGGGAGAAGACCCCGCCCAGCGCCTCCATGTGCGTCTGCAGCGAGCTCGCCATCGGCGCGTACTCCAGCAGGTGCTCCTCCGGCAGCGCCCCGAGCAGGCTGCGCCGGTAGTCGCCGACGACGAGGCGGGCCTGGTCCGGGGTGTACCGCTCGGCGATCTGCTTGCAGATGAGCCGCAGCAGGTTCGTCTTGCCGGATTCGCTCTCGCCGAACACCAGGAAGAACGGGTCGCTCTCGAAGTCGACGAAGACCGGCTCCAGGTCCGTCTCGTCGATGCCGATCGCCAGCCCGCGGCCGGGCTGGTCCCCGCCCCGGGGCAGCTGCTCCGCGTGCAGCAGCCGCGGCAGCAGCCGTACGCCGGGAGCCGCGGCCCCCGCCCAGTTCTGCTTGACCGCCGACACGAAGGCGGCCGTGGCCTCCGACAGCTCCTCCGGGTCGTGCGCGCCGTCGATCCGCGGCAGCGCGCCCAGGAAGTGCAGCTTCTCCGCGACCTGACCGCGCCCCGGCATCCCCGTCGGGACGTTCGCCGCGACCTTGCGGTCGAACTCGGAGTCCATGACGTCGCCGAGCCGCAGCTCCAGCCGGTTGAGCATCTGGTCCTTGAGGGCGGCACGCACCTCCATGTACCGCGCCGCGGTGATCACCACGTGGATGCCGTAGCCCAGACCCCGCGAGGCGATGTCCGTGACCACCGGCTCCAGGCCCTCGTACTCGGTACGGAAGCCGCCCCAGCCGTCGATGACGAGGAACACGTCGCCCCACGGTTCGCCGGGCAGCTCGCCCGCCGCGCGCCGGCGCCGGTACGTACCGATCGAGTCGATGTTGTTCGCGCGGAAGAACTCCTCGCGGCGGTTGAGGATGCCCCCCACCTCCGCGACCGTACGCCGCACCCGCTCCGGGTCCAGGCGCGAGGCGATCCCGCCCACGTGCGGCAGCTCGGCGATCGACGACATGCTGCCGCCGCCGAAGTCCAGCCCGTAGAACTGCACTTCGCGCGGGGTGTGCGTCAGCGCGAACGAGGAGATCAGCGTCCGCATCAGCGTGGACTTGCCCGACTGCGGACCGCCCACCACCATCATGTGGCCCGCCGCGCCCGAGAAGTCCCGGTAGAGCACCTCGCGCCGCTGCTCGAACGGCTTGTCGATGAGGCCGAGCGGGACGACGAGCCCGCCGGGCCGCGTGTACCCCTCCGCGTGCAGCCCGCGCTCCGCCGAAGGCGCCAGCGCCGGCAGCAGCTGGTCCAGCGGCGGGGCCTGGTCGAGCGGCGGCAGCCACACCTGGTGCGCCGGCACCCCCTGCCCCTCCAGCCGGCCCACGATCACGTCGAGCACCGTGTCCGCGAGCGCGTCGTCCTCCCGCTGCGCCTGCGCCGCCAGGTACGCCGGGTCCGGGGCCGCGTACACGACCGGCACCGGCACCGCCGTGAACAGCGCGGGCCGCCGCTCCACCGGGAACAGCCCGACCGACAGGTCCGGCCCGCCCGAGCGGTAGGTGCCCGAGACGTACGCCGCCTTGAAGCGCGTCATCTCGTCGGTACCGAACTTCAGGTAGCCCGAACCCGGCACCGAGGGCAGGTGGTAGGCGTCCGGCACGCCGATCGCGGTCCGCGACTCCGCCGCCGAGAAGGTCCGCAGACCGATCCGGTACGACAGGTACGTGTCCAGCCCGCGCAGCTTGCCCTCCTCCAGGCGCTGCGAGGCCAGCAGCAGGTGCACGCCCAGCGAACGGCCGATGCGGCCGATCTGGATGAACATGTCGATGAAGTCGGGCTTCGCGGTCAGCAGCTCGCTGAACTCGTCGATGACCAGCACCAGCGAGGCCAGCGGCTCCAGCGGGGCACCCGCCGCGCGCGCCTTCTCGTAGTCGTGGATGTTCGCGTAGTTGCCCGCCGAGCGCAGCAGCTCCTGCCGGCGCTGCAGCTCACCGCGGATCGAGTCGCCCATGCGGTCCACGAGCGTGAGGTCGTCCGCCAGGTTGGTGATGACCGCGGCCACGTGCGGCATCTGCCCCATGCCCGTGAAGGTCGCACCGCCCTTGAAGTCCGCGAGGACGAAGTTCAGCGTCTCCGAGGTGTGCGTGACCGCCAGGCCCAGCACCAGGGTGCGCAGCAGCTCCGACTTTCCGGAACCGGTCGCGCCCACGCACAGGCCGTGCGGCCCCATGCCCTCCTGCGCCGCCTCCTTCAGGTCCAGCATCACCGGCGCGCCGTCCTCGCCCACACCGATCGGCACGCGCAGCCGCTCACCGGCCGAGCGCGGCCGCCAGGTGCGCGCCACGTCGATCGAGGCCGCGTCGCCCAGGTTCAGCAGGTCCGTGAAGTCCAGGTTCGCCAGCAGCGGTTCGTCGTCGTCCCCGCCGCCCGTGCGCAGCGGCGCCAGCTGGCGGGCCAGGGCCTCCGCCGCCGGCAGCGACAGGGTGTCCGGTACGCCCTCGTACGCGATCCCCGCCCCCGACTCCAGCCGCAGCCGGCCCGGCCGCACCACGACCGACAGACCGCCGCGCGGCTCGTCCAGCTCGCCCGCGACCACCTCGACGATGGTCACGCCCTGCAGCCCCTCGGCCGCCGCGAACGCCGAGTCCGGCGGCACCAGGCCGCCGCGCGAGTTGGCGTCCAGTACGACGACCAGGTGCGGCTGGTCCAGGACCGGGGACACCTCCCGGCTGAACCGCGGCCGACCCTCCAGCCGGGGCGCCAGCAGCCCCTCCAGCTCGGTCAGGTCATCGCTGAACAGCCGCTTCGTACCGGCCCCGTCGACCTGCCCCGGCACCTGCGTGTGCGGCAGCCACTTCGTCCAGTCCCAGGACGGCACCGCACCGGGCGCCGCCACCACGGCCACCACCAGGTCCTCGGGGGAGTGCAGCGTCGCCAGCTGCGCCACCAGCGCCCGCGCCGCCCCGCGCGCCGCCTCAGGCTCCCCGGACACCGTCACGTGGTAGAACGCCCGCAGCGACACCGCAACCGGCAGCCCGTCCAGCGAGGAGTGCACCTTCAGGAAGCGCTGCATCGCGCCCGCCGTCAGCGGCTCCAGCTCGTCCACCGGCGCCGTGTCCGGCGCCACCAGCGGCGTCGCCAGGCGCTGCGCGCCCAGCCCGAGCCGGGCCTGGCCGAAGTCCTCGTCGCCGACGCGCCGCTCCCACAGCCGCGAACCCTCGGCCACCACCGACCACAGCTGCTCCGGCGCCGGGTGCAGGTACAGCTGCGCGTCGCGCTGCGCCCGCGCGGTCCTGCGGACCTGACGCCGGGTCTGCGCGAGGTATTTCAGGTAGTCCCGCCGGACATCGGCCATTTGCCCCTGCGTACCGCGCCGATGGCGCACCAGCTGGGCCACGACCATGCCCACCGTGGACACCAGCATCAGCACACCCATGATGCGCATGAAGGGCGCCGCACCCGGCATGAAGAAGAAGACGACCGACGAGCCCATGCCGAGCATCGGCAGGAGCTGCATCAGCATGCCCTCCTGCTGCCCGCGCGGAAGCTCCGGCGGAGCCTCCAGCCTCAGCTCGTCCGAAGGGACTTCGGGCGGCAAGGACCGCGGCGGGCGTTTGACGACGATCTGACTCACCGGAGCATCAATCCCTCGAAAACGGACGGGACGTCGCAACCGGCGCCCCCAAGTCCCGGGCGCGAAGGGGGTCTCCCCTGCGCGACGGTGATCCTACTTGCCGACAGTCACTCATACGCCCGGTAGGGTGGCCCGCGCAGCATGCGCATCCGCGAATCCACGGCGCATCCGAAGGCGGCGGTGCATGCACCCGCTTCGCCAACCAGGGGGGTCACACAGGTGAGTACGGCCGCAACGACGGGCTTCTGCAGGGTCACCGTCGTGGCTCCCGACAGCCGCATCGACGTCGCCCTCCCCGAGGACATCGCCGTCGCCGACGTCTATCCCGAACTGCTGCGCCTGACCGGCCAGACCCAGCCCGTCGGCGCCCCCACCGGCTTCCATCTGGTCCGCCGCGACGGCACCGTCCTCGACGGCGCCCGCACGCTCGCCGCCCAGCAGGTCCTCGACGGCGAGGTGCTGAGCCTGCGCCCCTTTGCCGACTCGCTGCCGCCCGCCGTCTTCGACGACGTCTCCGACGCCGTCGCCTCCGCCGTCGTCCGCGACCGCCACCGCTGGAGCGACGACATGCTGCGCGGCGCGGGCCTGATCGGCGCCGCCCTGCTGCTCGTCCTGCTCGGCTTCGTCCTCTGGTACGCCGACCCGGTCCGCCACGACATGCACGGCCTGCCCGGCATCGTCGCCGGCGCCGCGGGCGTGCTCCTGACCGCCGCCGCCGGCGTGCGCGCCCGGGTCTACCGCGACCGCGGCTCCGCCGTCGCCCTCGGCCTCGGCGCCCTCCCCCTCCTGCTGATCGCCGGCTCCGGCATCGTCGCCGCCGCGGCCGGCCAGGGACCCGGCAAGCTCCAGTTCCTCCTCGGCTGCGCCTGCGTCCTCGTCGCCTCCGTCGCCTTGGTCGCGCTCACCCCCAACGGCGACGCGCCCTTCGTCGCGGCCACCTTCCTCGCCGCCACCGGCACCCTGGCCACCTTCCTCGCCATCGTCGCCGACGCCTCCGCCACCGCGACCGCCGCCGTCTGCGCCCCCGTCGCCATCGGCCTCGTCGCCTTCCTGCCGGGCCTGTCCGCCCGCTTCGCCCGGCTGCCCATCGGCTACGCCGCCCCGCAGAGCGCGACCGACGAGTACGTCGACCACGCCGGGACCCCCGACCGCTACGAGACCGAGGCGTACGCCGACCCCTCCGGCGCGGAGCAGCACGACCCGGGCGCCCCCCTCGACGCCGAGGCCATCGCCGCCCAGGCCCGCCGCGGCCACGAGATGCTGCTCGGCCTGGTCGGCGGCTGCGCCGCGGTCGCCGTCGGCTCCGCCGCCGTCCTCGGCTTCTCCGACAACACCTGGGGCCGGCTGCTGGCGCTCGCCACCGGGCTGGCCATGCTGCTGCGCGCCCGGCTCTTCCGCTACACCTCCCAGGTGGTGTGCACCCTGGTCGCCGGCCTGGCCGCCGTCGCCCTGCTGATCCTGGGCCTGGCCCTGCACCCGCCGGCCGACCTGGTCCGCGAGCTCGTCCAGTACCACGACCGCGGCGGACTCGACCTCCGTACGATCTGGCTCTCCGCGGCCGTCGCCGCCGGCGCGGCCCTCCTCGCGGGAATTGCGCTTGTCATCCCCCGCAAGGGCCTGTCACCCTTCTGGGGACGGCTGCTCGACCTCACCGAGGCGGCAGTACTGCTCAGTCTTGTCCCGCTGGCCCTCGCCGTGCTGGACGTGTACGCCAGGGCCCGCTCCCTCACCAGCTGAGACGGGGGCCGGGCGGCAGCCTGGTACGCTGTGTGACGGCCGTTTGTGTACGCGCCTCCGGAATCCTCTGGAAGCTGCGCTCAGCGGACCCCGCCTCCCGAGTAACGGAAGATCCCCAGAGAATTCGACCTGGGGCACTCGGTGGCCACGAAGACCTATACGAGGAGTACGCGTGTCGCTCGACGCCGCTACGAAGAAGCAGATCATCGCCGAGTTTGGTGCCAAGGAGGGCGACACCGGCTCCCCCGAGGTCCAGGTCGCCATGCTGTCCAAGCGCATCACGGACCTGACCGAGCACCTCAAGACCCACAAGCACGACCACCACTCCCGTCGTGGTCTGCTGATCCTGGTCGGCCAGCGTCGCCGCCTGCTGCAGTACCTGGCCAAGAAGGACATCCAGCGCTTCCGTACGCTGGTCGAGCGCCTCGGCATCCGCCGCGGTGCGGCCGGCGTCAAGTAAAGACGCTGTGAAGGGAGCGGTTCCCACACCTCGGGGGCCGCTCCCTTTGCTGTACGTGCACCCGCTCTGCGTGCGGGACGTACCGGACGCTTTGTAGTCTGGACGCAACGTGCACGCGCACGAGGTGCACAACTGAAGAGGAGGAGCGCCCTCCCAGGCCGCCGGTCCTCGGTAGTGGTACCCGGAAAGCCCCACGGGCACCGAACCGGGTACTTCGATCGAAGACCGGCCCGCACGCAAGGAGCGCTTCTCCGCACCGTCCGCAGCCACACGGGCAGCGGACGGAGACGACGAAAATGGAGAAAACGCTAGTGGAGAACGAGACCCACTACGCCGAGGCCGTCATTGACAACGGTTCCTTCGGCACCCGCACCATCCGCTTCGAGACGGGCCGTCTGGCCCGCCAGGCCGCCGGCTCCGCCGTTGCCTACCTGGACGACGACACGATGGTGCTTTCCGCCACCACCGCGTCGAAGAAGCCCAAGGACCAGCTCGACTTCTTCCCCCTGACGGTGGACGTCGAGGAGCGCCAGTACGCGGCCGGCAAGATCCCCGGATCCTTCTTCCGCCGTGAGGGCCGCCCCTCCGAGGACGCGATCCTCACCTGCCGCCTGATCGACCGCCCGCTGCGCCCGTCCTTCAAGAAGGGCCTGCGCAACGAGATCCAGGTCGTCGCCACCGTCATGGCGCTCAACCCGGACCACCTGTACGACGTCATCGCGATCAACGCCGCGTCCGCGTCCACGCAGCTGGCCGGCCTGCCCTTCTCCGGCCCGATCGGCGGCGTCCGCGTCGCGCTGATCCGCGGCCAGTGGGTGGCCTTCCCGACGCACACCGAGCTCGAGGACGCCGTCTTCGACATGGTCGTCGCGGGCCGCGTCCTGGAGGACGGCGACGTCGCGATCATGATGGTCGAGGCCGAGGCCACCGAGAAGACCATCGCCCTGGTCAAGGGCGGCGCCGAGGCGCCGACCGAGGAGATCGTGGCCGCCGGCCTCGACGCCTCGAAGCCCTTCATCAAGGCCCTCTGCAAGGCCCAGGCGGACCTGGCGGCCAAGGCCGCCAAGCCCGAGGGCGAGTTCCCGGTCTTCCTGGACTACCAGGACGACGTGTACGAGGCCCTCGCGGCCGCCGTCAAGGGCGACCTCGCCCAGGCGCTGACCATCGCGGGCAAGCAGGACCGCGAGGCCGAGCTCGACCGCGTCAAGGACATCGCCGCCGAGAAGCTCCTCCCGGCCTTCGAGGGCCGCGAGAAGGAGATCTCCGCCGCCTACCGCAGCCTGACCAAGGCCCTGGTGCGCGAGCGCGTCATCAAGGACAAGGTCCGCATCGACGGCCGCGGGATCACGGACATCCGTACCCTCGCCGCCGAGGTCGAGGCCATCCCGCGCGTGCACGGCTCGGCGCTGTTCGAGCGTGGCGAGACCCAGATCCTGGGCGTCACCACCCTCAACATGCTCCGCATGGAGCAGCAGCTGGACACCCTCTCCCCGGTGACCCGCAAGCGCTACATGCACAACTACAACTTCCCGCCGTACTCCGTCGGTGAGACCGGCCGCGTGGGCTCGCCCAAGCGCCGCGAGATCGGCCACGGCGCGCTCGCCGAGCGCGCCATCGTGCCGGTCCTGCCGACCCGCGAGGAGTTCCCGTACGCGATCCGCCAGGTGTCCGAGGCCCTCGGCTCCAACGGTTCGACGTCCATGGGCTCGGTCTGCGCCTCCACCATGTCGCTGCTGAACGCCGGTGTGCCCCTCAAGGCCCCCGTCGCCGGTATCGCCATGGGCCTGATCTCCCAGGAGATCGACGGCAAGACGCACTACGTCGCCCTCACCGACATCCTCGGTGCGGAGGACGCCTTCGGCGACATGGACTTCAAGGTCGCCGGCACCAAGGAGTTCGTGACCGCCCTCCAGCTGGACACCAAGCTGGACGGCATCCCGGCCTCCGTCCTGGCCGCGGCCCTCAAGCAGGCCCGCGACGCCCGCCTCCACATCCTCGACGTGATGATGGAAGCGATCGACACGCCGGACGAGATGTCCCCGAACGCCCCGCGGATCATCACCGTCAAGATCCCGGTGGACAAGATCGGTGAGGTCATCGGCCCCAAGGGCAAGATGATCAACCAGATCCAGGAGGACACCGGCGCCGAGATCACGATCGAGGACGACGGCACCATCTACATCGGTGCCGCCGACGGCCCGGCCGCCGAGGCCGCCCGCGCCACGATCAACGGCATCGCCAACCCGACCATGCCGGAGGTCGGCGAGCGCTACCTGGGTACGGTCGTCAAGACCACCACCTTCGGTGCCTTCGTCTCCCTGCTCCCGGGCAAGGACGGCCTGCTGCACATCTCGCAGATCCGCAAGCTCGCCGGTGGCAAGCGCGTGGAGAACGTCGAGGACGTGCTCGCGGTCGGCACCAAGGTGCAGGTGGAGATCGCCGAGATCGACCAGCGCGGCAAGCTCTCCCTGATCCCCGTGATCGACGGCGAGGCCGCCGGTGACGACGCTGACAAGGACGACTCCGACAAGTGACGTCGCGTAGTTCCCGTGTGACGGCCCGCCCCTCTTCGGAGGGGCGGGCCGTCGCCCGTACCCAAACCCTCCTCAAGGGCGAGAACGGCATCGGCACCGTCCGGCGCACGGTCCTCCCCGGCGGACTGCGCATCGTCACCGAGACGCTGCCCTCGGTCCGCTCCGCCACCTTCGGCATCTGGGCGCACGTGGGCTCCCGTGACGAGACGCCCACGCTCAACGGTGCCACGCACTACCTGGAGCACCTCCTCTTCAAGGGCACCGACAAGCGCAGCGCCCTCGACATCTCCTCCGCGATCGACGCGGTCGGCGGCGAGATGAACGCCTTCACGGCGAAGGAGTACACCTGCTACTACGCGCGGGTGCTCGACACCGACCTGCCGCTGGCGATCGACGTCGTCTGCGACATGCTCACCGGCTCGCTGATCCGCGAGGAGGACGTCGACGCCGAGCGCGGGGTCATCCTCGAAGAGATCGCGATGACCGAGGACGACCCGGGCGACTGCGTGCACGACCTGTTCGCGCAGACCATGTACGGGGACACCCCCCTCGGCCGCCCGGTCCTCGGCACCGTCGACACGATCAACGCCCTCGGCGCCGACCGGATCCGCCGCTTCTACAAGAAGCACTACGACCCCCGCCACCTGGTCGTGGCCGCGGCGGGCAACGTCGACCACAACAAGGTCGTACGCCAGGTCCGCGCGGCCTTCGAGAAGGCCGGCGCCCTGCGGAACACCGACGCCGAGCCGATCGGCCCGCGCACCGGCACCAAGCGCATCCGCACCTCCGGCCGCGTCGAGCTGATCGACCGCAAGACCGAGCAGGCGCACGTGGTCCTCGGCATGCCGGGCCTCGCCCGCACCGACGAGCGCCGCTGGGCGCTCGGCGTGCTGAACACCGCCCTCGGCGGAGGCATGTCCTCCCGCCTCTTCCAGGAGGTCCGGGAGAAGCGCGGCCTGGCCTACAGCGTGTACTCGTACACCTCGGGCTTCGCCGACACCGGGCTCTTCGGCGTGTACGCGGGCTGCCGCCCCAACCAGGTCCACGACGTACTGCGGATCTGCCGAGGCGAGCTCGACAAGGTCGTCTCCGAGGGGCTCACCGACGAGGAGATCAAGCGGGCCATCGGCCAGCTGTCCGGCTCCACCGTCCTCGGCCTGGAGGACACCGGCGCGATCATGAACCGCATCGGCAAGAGCGAGCTCTGCTGGGGCGACCAGATGTCCGTCGACGAGATGCTGGCCAAGATCGCGTCCGTCACCCCGGACGACGTGCGCGCCGTCGCCGCCGACGTACTGGCCCAGCGGCCGTCGCTCGCGGTGATCGGACCGCTGAAGGAGAAGCAGGCCGCCCGCCTCGGCGAAGCGGTGGCCTGAGACCCTGACACCCCGGGGCCGGGCACAGGCCGCCGCCGGCCGGTGCCCGGCCCGTACGACAGGAAGCGAAGAAGCATGAGCAGCAAGCTGCGGGTGGCCGTACTCGGCGCCCAGGGGCGCATCGGCTCCGAAGCGGTCAAGGCCGTCGAGGCCGCCGAGGACATGGAGCTGGTGGCCGCCCTCGGCCGCGGCGACAAGCTGGAGACGCTGGCCGAGGCCGGCGCCCAGGTCGCGGTCGAGCTGACCACCCCCGCGTCGGTCATGGGGAACCTCGACTTCCTCATCGGCCACGGCATCCACGCGGTCGTCGGCACCACCGGCTGGAACGAGGAGCGCCTCGCCCAGCTCGACACCTGGCTGGCCGCCTCCCCTCAGACCGGCGTGCTCATCGCCCCGAACTTCTCCATCGGCGCCGTCCTCACGATGAAGTTCGCCGCCCAGGCCGCCCGCTACTTCGAGTCGGTCGAGGTCGTCGAACTCCACCACCCGAACAAGGTCGACGCCCCCTCCGGCACCGCCACCCGCACGGCCCAGCTCATCGCGGCCGCCCGCGCCGAGGCCGGCTGCGCCCCGCAGCCCGACGCCACCGCCACCGCACTCGACGGGGCGCGCGGCGCGGACGTCGACGGGGTCCCGGTGCACGCCATCCGCCTGCGCGGCCTCCTGGCCCACCAGGAGGTGCTCCTCGGCGGCGAGGGCGAGACCCTGACCATCCGTCACGACTCCCTGCACCACAGCAGCTTCATGCCGGGCATCCTGCTCGGCGCGCGGCGCGTCGTGCAGCACCCGGGCCTCACGTTCGGCCTGGAAAACTTCCTCGACCTCGGCTGATGAGCAGGCAGTAGTACCCATGCGCGCGAAGATCACTTACTTCCTCACGGCCGCCGTCCTGGTCGTCTACTTCGTCCTGGTCGGCAGCCGGGGACTGATGCTGATCCGGCAGGGCACCGCACTGACCGTGGTCTTCGGTGCCGCGGTGCTGATCCTGCCGGTCATCGGCGTCTGGTTCCTCTGGAAGAACACGCAGTTCGTGACGCGGGCCAACCAGCTCGCGACCGAGCTGGAGGCCGAGGGCGGACTCCCCGTCGACGAGCTGGAGCGGGACCAGTACGGCCGGATCCTGCGCGACTCCGCCGACGAGGTCTTCGCACGCCGCAAGGCCGAGACGGAGGACGCGCCGGGGGACTGGCGCAGCTGGTTCCGACTCGCAGTGGCCTACCACGACGCGCGCGACACCCCGAGGGCCCGCAAGGCCATGCAGCGGGCCATCGCCCTGCACGGCGGCCCGCGCCGCACGGCCTAGCCGCCTGAGTCCGGGCCCGCACGGCCCGTGGAGCCCGTAAAGCCCGGAAGCCCGTACGGGCCGCGTGAGCGGATCCCGTACGGGCTTCCAGGGCTTCGGGCGCCGGCGTCAGGCGGGCACGGCCCGGTACTCCTCGGCCCAGGCCTCCACCGTGTCGGCGGCCCGGTCGAAGGCCTCGGTCCGCGACAGGAAATCGGCGTTGTGGTCGGTCAGCAGCACCGGCAGCTCCGCGCCGCCGCGCCCGGCCGCCGTCAGGGCCTGGCCCTGCACGGTCCGCGGCAGCCCCAGCCAGCGCACCGGCTGCTGGACCGTACGGACCTCGGTGATCTCGTCCCAGGCGATCGAGCGGGTCCGGAGGAAGGACACCCGGCGCAGCCCCGACGGGCTCACCCAGACGCCCGTCATGAGGATCCGCAGCGCCGACCCGATCACGCAGAGCGCGGCGGCCAGGCAGACGAGGGCGCCGGCCCAGGTACCCGCGAAGGCGATGATCATCGTGGCGAACAGCATGAACGCGGCCAGCAGGAGCAGCAGGGCGGCGCCGCCCACCCGCCAGGGCCCGGGCCGGTACGGCCGGCGCCAGCGGTCGGGGTCGGCGTGGGCGAGGACCTCATCGCCGTCACCGTCTTCGTGCGCGTCCAACGCGCGGTCGGCCGTCAAGAAGGGCAGGGGCACGGCTGTACCTCACTCACATGCACGTTCGGTTGGGCTAGACCGTGAGGCTACCGCCCCTCGGAGGCCTCCGACTGCTGCGACTTGGCGGGCGCCTGGTGGGGCTGGAGCGCCGGCATGCCGAAGAGCAGGGAGCCGACGAGCCCGGCCACCACGGTCAGCCCGACCAGACTACGGGCGGCCATCTGGGCCGCGCCCAGGCGCTCGCGCGGCGGCGGAGTGACATTGCTGCGGAAGCGGTCGGCCTCGGCGACGAAGGCGAACGGGACGGGCTCGCTCCGGCGAAACATAGAGCGACTCTCCTCACGGTCAGGGCCCGGGGGCGGCGGTGTCGGATGCGTATGTCGTGTACTGGGAAAGACGTACGAACCGCCCAATCGGTGCCTGAATTCGGGACATTAACCAAATTTTATGGCTGGGCATCAGCTGAAGGGGTGACGGATCCGCCGCACGTGGGGGTGGGAGAGCTGCACGGGCGGACGCGGACCGCGCCGTAGAGTGGGCGCGCCCCAAGAGATCGTTCGGAAGGACCCCCCGGTGAGCGAGAACGCCGCTTCAGACCTGAAACCCAGCTTCCGCAGTGATGTGACGGTGGAGCTGGTGAAGCACTCCGCCGCCGACTCCGACGTGCTGTGGGCCGCCCGTGTCTCCACGGCCGGCGAGCAGTCCCTCGAAGAGCTCCAGAAGGACCCGGAGCGCTCCAAGGGCCTCATCAACTACCTGATGCGCGACCGCCACGGCAGCCCGTTCGAGCACAACTCGATGACCTTCTTCATCAGCGCCCCGATCTTCGTGTTCCGCGAGTTCATGCGGCACCGCGTCGGGTGGTCGTACAACGAGGAATCGGGCCGCTACAGGGAGCTGGAGCCGGTCTTCTACGTCCCGGACGCCGAGCGCAAGCTGGTCCAGGAGGGCCGCCCGGGCAAGTACGTCTTCGTCGAGGGCACCGCGGCCCAGCAGGAACTGACGGGCCGGGTCATGGAGGACTCGTACCGGCAGGCCTACGAGGCCTACCAGGAGATGCTGGCGGCGGGCGTGGCCCGCGAGGTTGCCCGTTCGGTCCTGCCGGTCGGACTTTTCTCCTCGATGTACGCCACCTGCAACGCGCGCTCGCTCATGCACTTCCTCGGCCTGCGCACGCAGCACGAGCTGGCGACCACGCCGTCCTTCCCGCAGCGGGAGATCGAGATGGTCGGCGAGAAGATGGAGCGGCACTGGGCCTCGCTCATGCCGCTCACGTACGCCGCCTACAACGCCAACGGCCGGGTCGCCCCTTAAGGGCCGGTACGGCCCGATGGGGACGGGTGAGCCCGTGGCGTACAGATGTACGGAGTCAAGTCCGAAGTGTCCGTATTGCCACGTTTCGTAAAGTTCATCTAGGCTGATCAAACGGACCCGGCACTGCTTGAACCCCCGAGCAGGCAGTGCCGGGATCCAACAACCTTCCCGGCCCGTGCCGTGAGCCACACCCTCTTGACGTCCCCCGAGGGGACAACGCGAGCATGGCAGCGAGTAGCGTGTTACCCATGGCTCCGATCTCGACTCCGCAGACCCCCTTCGGGCGGGTCCTCACCGCCATGATCACGCCGTTCACGGCGGATGGCGCACTCGACCTCGACGGCGCGCAGCGGCTCGCCGTCCACCTGGTGGACGCAGGCAACGACGGCCTGATCATCAACGGGACCACCGGCGAGTCCCCGACCACCACCGACGCGGAGAAAAACGACCTCGTACGAGCCGTCCTGGAAGCCGTCGGCGACCGGGCTCACGTCGTCGCCGGCATCGGCACCAACGACACCCGCCACACCCTGGAGCTCGCCCGCCAGGCCGAGCGCACCGGCGCCCACGGCCTGCTCGCGGTGACCCCGTACTACAGCAAGCCGCCGCAGGAAGGCCTCTACCGGCACTTCACGGCGATCGCGGACGCCACCGAGCTCCCGGTGATGCTCTACGACATCCCCGGCCGCAGCGGCGTCCCGATCGACACCGACACCCTGGTGCGGCTCGCCGAGCACCCCCGGATCGTGGCCAACAAGGACGCCAAGGGCGACCTCGGCCGCGCCAGCTGGGCCATCGCCCAGAGCGGACTCGCCTGGTACTCCGGCGACGACATGCTGAACCTGCCGCTGCTGTCCGTCGGCGCGGTCGGGTTCGTCTCCGTGGTCGGCCACGTGGTCAGCCCCGAGCTCCGCGCGATGCTCGAAGCCCACCTGGGCGGCGACGTCCAGAAGGCCACCGAGATCCACCAGAAGCTGCTGCCGGTCTTCACCGGCATGTTCCGTACGCAGGGTGTGATCACCACCAAGGGCGCACTGAACCTCCAGGGCCTGCCCGCGGGCCCGCTCCGCCTCCCGCTCGTCGACCTGACGGCCGAAGAGACGGCCCAGCTCAAGCTCGATCTCGCCGCCGGCGGGGTACAGCTCTGACAACAGACTTCACAACTGAATAAGCACGACGAACACAACAGACGAATGCAAGTGCACGAATGACATGCGCGCCACGTGCCTTACGACGAGGTACGTGGCGTGTGTGGTGAGGAGATACTTTTGAGCCATCCGCACCCTGAACTCGGCCCGCCGCCGAAGCTGCCGAAGGGCGGCCTCCGGGTCACCCCCCTGGGCGGTCTCGGCGAGATCGGCCGCAACATGACCGTCTTCGAGTTCGACGGCCGCCTGCTGATCGTCGACTGCGGTGTCCTCTTCCCCGAGGAGGAGCAGCCGGGCATCGACCTGATCCTGCCGGACTTCTCGTCCATCCGGGACCGGCTCGACGACGTCGAGGGCATCGTCCTCACGCACGGCCACGAGGACCACATCGGCGCCGTCCCCTACCTCCTCCGGGAGAAGCCGGACATCCCGCTGATCGGCTCCAAGCTGACGCTGGCCCTCATCGAGGCCAAGCTCCAGGAGCACCGCATCCGCCCCTACACCCTTGAGGTGAAGGAAGGCGAGCGCGAGAACCTCGGCCCCTTCGACTGCGAGTTCATCGCGGTCAACCACTCCATCCCGGACGCCCTCGCGGTCGCCATCCGCACGGGTGCGGGCCTGGTCGTCGCCACCGGCGACTTCAAGATGGACCAGCTGCCGCTGGACAACCGCCTCACGGACCTGCACGCCTTCGCGCGTCTGAGCGAAGAGGGCATCGACCTCCTCCTCTCGGACTCGACGAACGCCGAGGTCCCGGGCTTCGTCCCGCCGGAGCGCGACATCTCCAACGCCATCCGCGGAGTCTTCGC